>NZ_AUFR01000087.1 GCF_000426605.1 Propionibacterium acidifaciens DSM 21887 | reverse complement strand
ACATCAACGCCACGGGAGGCGTACAGAATCGCTTCTGCTTTCATCCGAACCAGCACATGATTGTCGGAACGCTTCTTCCACCTGATCAGGACGGCTGTTTCTTCCGGGGTGACCCCGACCTGCATGCCTCGATCGTATCCGGAACGGCACAGGAAATCCACGAAAAATACGATTTCGTTTCATGTCAGCCATACTTCTCCCTTGGCTGTCACATGCGCCTGATGCCACATCGCATGCGTGGGCGGAATCCTGGACTGCAATAGGGGCCGCCAAAGAAATGACGCGGCCAAACAAGAAATAGTCACGCGGCGGTGCATGAATCAGCTCCTCTCGCAGTACTGGAGTAGATCTTAATCTTGTCGTCGACATCATATTTGAAGAACACGTTGTTGATGTCGTATCCGCCGGCCACGAAATTCCCGTCGGCGTCGACGAGGGGATTCGCCGTGGAGTCGATGCACACGCTCAGGGAGACGAGGGAATCCGAGGGCGGGTCATCGGGCACCTGCTCCAGGACCGTGTACTGCGACCGCGTCCCTTCCTGCATCCGCACACGACGCTCGGCCATCTGGGCGAGGACCGTGTTCTCCGACTTCGCGTACCAACCCATGATGTACTGGTTCATCTCGACAGGGACACCATTGACCCCGCCCTCGAGAAAAGCCCGCTGCTCCAACTCGAAATACGCCCGGTAGACCCGCTCGGCCTCCGCGTACAACTCGTCCTGAGACAACGACGCCGACACCGACACCGACGACGCCGACGACGCCGGGCCGGCAGACCCCCGCCGGCCGCACGCCGACACCACGACCACCACGCAGAACACACCCAGGACCACAGCCCGGCACCATCGCCGACTCACGGAACAACCTCCACAGGGGGCGGGAAGCACACGACACCGCCATCGTCCCATGCCCCCACCGGAAGACCTGTGGAAAACCCCACCGCCCACCAGCCGACCACCCCCGCAGACCCAACCGAACCCGACAACCAGCCTGGAGTGATGCTGCGTCCCGGGTTTGGTGGGGGCAGTGAATGCATGGAGGGGTCACTG
>NZ_AUFR01000086.1 GCF_000426605.1 Propionibacterium acidifaciens DSM 21887 | reverse complement strand
CCACGGACGGGCCCGGCGGGCCGGTCCGGTACACCTGGGACGCGGCCGGGCGCCGTACCGGCCAGGACGGGCCCGACGGGCACTGGTCCTACTCGTGGGCCCCGTCCGGGCACCTGACGGCCGTCACGAGACGGACCCCGCACGACGCCCGCACGTGGCGGATCAGTCGTGACGGGCTCGGCCTGCCCCGCCGGGTCGGGGAGGTCGACCTGGCCTGGGACCTGTCCGGGCCCGTACCGGCACTGACCCGGTTCGGCTCCCACACAGTGACCGGCCTGCCCGGGGCCCTCGCCATCGACGGCGCCCTGACCGGCGCCGGCTGGCGGCCCGCCCGCCCGACCGGCGCGGACGACCCGTGGGCGCCCCCGCCACCGGTTGTCGAGACCGACGGAGCCCGGCTGGGCGCCGGCGGCGCCCTGACCCTGGGCGGCCTGGAGATCCTCGGGGCCCGCGTCCACGACCCCACCACCTTCTCGTTCCTGTCCCCCGACCCCCTCGACCAGCCGCCCCTGGCCCCCTGGGCCACGAACCCGTACTCCTACGCGGCGAACAACCCACTGGCCTTCACCGACCCGACAGGCCTCAGACCCCTCACCGACACCGACTTCGAGGCCTACAAACACGACCACGGCGGCCTGGGCGGCTGGATCGCCGACCACAAGGACTACCTCATCGGCGGCGCCATGGTCATCGCCGGCGGCGTCCTCATGGCCACCGGCGTCGGCGGACCCCTCGGCGGCATGCTCATCGGCGCCGGAGCCGACACGATCATCCAACGCGCCACCACCGGCCAGGTCAACTACGGACAAGTCGCCGTCTCCGGACTCCTCGGCGCCGCAGGCGGAGGCGCCGCCGGCGCTCTCCTCAAGGGTGGCGGCCGACTCGCCACCGAACTCGGCGCCACCGGGCTGCGTACCGCGATCACGACCGGCGCCGCGTCCGGTACGGCGTCCGGCGCCGGCGGATCAGGCTACGGCTACCTCACCGGCCCCGGCCCCCACACAGTGAGCGGCTTCCTCACCAGCACCGCCACCGGAGCCGTCGAAGGCGGACTCCTCGGCGGCGCA
>NZ_AUFR01000085.1 GCF_000426605.1 Propionibacterium acidifaciens DSM 21887 | reverse complement strand
CAAAGCACGTAATTGTCCGTGCGTTTCTTCCACCTGATCAGAACAGCGGTTTCCTCCGGGGTGACCCCGACCTGCATGCCCCAATCATATCCGAAACGACACGAGAAATCCATGAAAAATACGATTTCGTTTCATGCCAGTCAAAGCGACACCAGATGAGCGAAGAGAGATATCAGGACGCTGGAGGAAATCCCTATGAACCCTGACGCAACCAAAAGAAACAAACGCATCAAAAAAGGTGACAGCAAACCCGGCGAGACATCTTCCCGCGATGGCGATGTCTTCATGATTCCCCTTGACAATGGGAAAGCCTACCTTGGTCAGGTGATAGCCACCCCCAACTACGCAAACACATATATTGTGATATTCGATTTCTTGGCGAATGAAAAAGATGCTGCACGACATGTGGATGAAGCGTTGTCGTCATCCCCACTCTTGGCTGGACTAACCATTACCCCATTCAAGGTAAGACCAACTTGGAAAATAATAATGAATCGTCCACTGACCAGCCGAGATGCCGATCGCTTTCTTCCTGCATATTTTGCAAGCGTGCGGGGCAAGAAGATCATAGAAGACTTCTATCGCAAAAGAAGTCGCCCTGCCTCGCCAGATGAAGAAGCCACGGCCTTTAATGCCATTGTCAACAACAGGAATGCTATACGCAACACAAAATTAATTACTGCGCGGAGGAGCATCTCGGCGGCCACCTTCGAAGCGGCATTGAGGGCCATTAATGGACTGGAGACGTGGAATGAACGCTACGCCGATCTATGCGCCGACAGAGTCGTGCTTGCACGAGATGTTTTTGGCTCACAATGTTGAATGAAATAGGTTCTTCAGGCAACGACGAGCACTTGGTTCACGCTGCTTGATCGTGTTGCCTGGACACGGAGGTTCATGGCCGCCATGGAACATGGAGGCTTATTCATAGGGTGTAGGTGAATATGATTCCGAGTGTTGCTGTGATGGTGTCCGGGAGGGTGTCGGTGGGGCGTCTGTAGCCGGTTTTGAGGGTGTGCCAGGTTTTGAGGTTGGCGATGACTTGTTCGATCCGCCACCTGATCTGGTCGATGGCCCGGTTGACGTTCTTGTCGGCCTCGGACAGGGGAAGACCCGGGAGTTTCTTGACAGGGGTGATCAGGCCCATCCCGACATACCCTTTGTCCGCGATGTGCCGGGTGGGAGGGTGTCTGGTCGGATCACTGCTCGAGGGGTCGTTGTTGTTGTCGAGGAGGCCTGATTCGGTGAGCGCCCGGGCGTC
>NZ_AUFR01000084.1 GCF_000426605.1 Propionibacterium acidifaciens DSM 21887 | reverse complement strand
CCGGGAGGGCGGCTGGGCCAAGATGGCCTTGAGTTCTTCCTTCTGGGTGCGAGTGAGTTTCGCCGCGTTCTGGTTCCCGGCATGCCCTGTCAGCACCGAGCACATCCTGGTGGCCTGCCACTCGGCCAGCCATTCCAGCACTGTCCGCTCCGTGCGCTCAACCATTTTCGCAATGATGCTGATATTGACTCCTTCAGAGGCATACAGGACAGCTTCTGCTTTCATCCGAACCAGCACATGATTGTCGGAACGCTTCTTCCACCTGATCAAGACGGCTGTTTCTTCCGGGATGACTCCGACCTGCATACCTCAATCATATCCGAAACAACACAGGAAATCCACGAAAAATACGGTTTCGTTTCATGTCAACCATAGTTTTGGATAACTCCCCAATCCATTACAAGACCGGTGGGGGTTAGTCCGTTGCGGCGTCAACCCCATATTCATCAAAAAGAAATTCTGTAGAAAATTCGCCATACGATTCAAAGTCCTCTAGGAGCCCAAACCAAAAATCTGTATCGCGAGAAACAGCTTTATCGATACTCACTAAAGCTTTCTTGATTTCACCTTCTTTTCTGCGTATGGACTCTATTTCAGTGTCGTCTGTATAATATGGATAAAATTGGGCAAAAGTTTCGAGTGACCAAATAAACTTATTTACATCCGAATTGATGAATTCGGGGCTATCGATGCCACTTCTCATAACAGATCCATCCCCCTCACAGATATAAATGCAACGATTCGGATTTCCAATCACCAATCTATCTGGAAAATCTCCACGGATCACAGGCTCGTCAATCCGATCGAAAACGCCATATACCCTTTTAGGAATTTTTCTAAGAGTTTCGTCGGGGCAAAATTTTCCCCAAATATCCTGAGCCCTGAACCCCCATGGGCTTCTGTCGATCATCGCTACCATAACAGTTGTTACCTCCCGAACAGATTTCGTACGGCATCGCCAAGTGCGCTATTTGTCGTATCTCTAATTGCTTGTGCAGTTTCATTTGCTCCTGATGTCCACGGATAAGAATACGTTGTATCGATATTTCTTCCTCGGAGCATTGGATCACATCGAGACGAACAGGGTTGACGTTCAGTGTACAGCTCGACAATTCGATCACCATATTGTTTGACAGCCCCCTGCTCGGCGTGCCAGTCTTTATTAGAGCGAAAAACTTCAATCGGACCATCTGGTCCATCGAGGCGAGTCGCTGCATATGGCCGTCATGAAACAAAATCGTTTCTGGTTTCGCGGGGTGGGAGGT
>NZ_AUFR01000083.1 GCF_000426605.1 Propionibacterium acidifaciens DSM 21887 | reverse complement strand
CACGCCGAGCGAGAGGCCTCGACGCCGCTCCGGGCCGGCCCCGCGCGGACCCGGCGGCAACCGCAGGCCCGTTCGGACTCGTCGAAGAACCCGACGATGATGGCCGCCGGGTCCTCCCCCCGCCGGGCCGTCGAGGACCCGGGTCGGCTCCGCCGGGCGCAGCAGCCGGACCCGGATACCTCCACCCACCGGCACACGGACCGGACGAGGCGGTCGCCTCCTCCGCGGCGGATGCGGCGGTGTTCCGCGCCCACCCGGACCCCCGGGCGAAGAAGACCACCGCTCCCTCCAGGAACCCGTTCCCCATGCGGGCCTCCCGGAGCCCCGCCCTCAGCCGCCCGATCCCGGCGCGCCCCTCCACGGTCACGGCATCAACGCCGAGACCGGGGTGCCCCCTCCGCCACCCTGCGACCCGGCCCCCGACCGCCCGCACCACAAGACCGTACGATCCGGCCACCCCGGCCACCGGCCTGGACTTCTGGACGATCCCGAGAACGACTTGTTCCTTAAATTCCGCACTATGAGGCTTATGCAAAACCTTGGCACAAACAGCTGAAACACCTAGTCAGCGGGACTATGGAATGGAGTTTTGCATAATCCTCTATATTTCGGTGCCGACATGATCTAATTCTACCTCACGATCACTTTCACCCACCGCCCGAGAAACACCAAGCACTCCAAAGATTGTTGAGCGCACTGAGAGGACAGTGCAGGAATGGCTGGCCGAGTGGCAGGCCACCAGGATGTGCTCGGTCCTGACCGGCCACGCCGGGAACCGGGACGCGGCGGAACCCGCCCGCGCACAGAAGGAAGAACTCAAGGCCATCCTGGCCCAGCCGCCCTCCCAGGCGGGTGTTCATGCCGAGTTCTGGGACGTCCCGGCGATACGTGAGGTCGTGAAGATCATGTTCGATGTCGAGTACCAGGCGGATTCTTCGTACCAGCTGCTCCCGCGCCTGTGCGGGCCGAGCCTCGAACTGCCCGACCCGTTCGACGGGCACCGTGACGAGCAGGCCATCACCCGGCGCATGGCCGAGGTGAAGGCCCAGGTCAAGGACCTGTTGGAGGTCGGTTGAGAGGTGTACGCGGTCGACGAGGTGCGCCTGGAGCACGAGGCCGAGACCCGCCGCATGTGGCTACCCAAGGGTCAGCGCACCAAGTTCCACGTGGACCGGCAGAAGGTGTCCCAGTCGTTCTTCGGTGCCCTGTCCCTCACAAATAAGAAGGTGAAGCTGTATCCGATCGAGGGGAACCAGAACACCGAGCAGACGATCCTCGCGCTGGACCGGCTTCAACGAGAAACCGAG
>NZ_AUFR01000082.1 GCF_000426605.1 Propionibacterium acidifaciens DSM 21887 | reverse complement strand
CTGCCGGAACGCCTCCTCCACCCGACCAGGACGGCGGTCTCCTTCCGGGGCGACCCCGACCCGCACGCCCCCACCGCATCCGAAACAGCACAGGAGACCCACGAAACACGGCCCCGTCCCAGGGGGGCCATAAACCTGGGCTGGCAGCCTTGTTTCATTACGGTCATACGTCACCCGCAGCCTCCTCGAGGCCGACGTGTTCAGACCCCACCCTACTTTGCGATGAATCGTTTAAATTCCAATAATCAAATCCGTTAAACGTACATTCAACGCAAATATATGTTATTCTTGCAGTCGATTGAAGGTTGCGAAGAGAGGCACCATCTCTGCCGCGCTGCGCCATGCCCTGCAGGACAGTTCCGATGAATTCCGCTATATTTTCAGCATTCACATTCGAGACGATGACTTCCTTTTCAAGATCTGCATCTATTATATTTTTAATACGCTTGATGTTAGAGATTCGATGACTCTCTAATTTTTTTTCGATGTCCCGGTTTGCATCTGTAACACAAGTTGCCGCGCAGGCAATAAGGCAGCCACCCGGACCACTTTTGTCGGAGTATTTATCCGCAGCTTCAAACAAGATTCGTCGGATAAGGGGGAGGGCGTGTTCTTCTTCATTGAAGGCAAGGTCCGTGAAACGACCTTCTGTATTCAGGTAGTGCTCGACAACTTGATCAAATAGATGTTGTTTATCTTGAAATGCAGCATAAAGGCTTGAAGCGGTAATCCCCATTCCTGTCGTTAGTTTGGCGATGGAAGTTCCTTCATATCCATTTCGCCAAAAAATATCCATAGCCTTGTCTAAGGCATCATCAATATCGAACTGTCTGCCTTGGCCACGTACCCCAGCCATCAATAAATATCCCCCTCGGTGAGATGCTGACATATCAAAACTTGTTTGAAGGCGGATACTTCCTTCTATAGTTGAAATTTCATTGTTTTGGAATCTATTCTTAGCTTATGAATCCTGCTGTGGGCAAGTATAGTATAGATGTCCATAACTCTTTGCATTGGGGTAAGTGAAATGCTGCTATGGCTGTCATGGAACAGAATCGTTTCTATGGCTGTCATGGAGCAGGATCGTTTCTGGTTTCGCGGAATGGAGGTGTTCGGAGTCGTGGTCGAATGTTCGGCCGGTGATGTGTGAGGCGGACGCGCCGAGGGTTCCTTCGGGTGTCTCGCGCTGGATGGTGGCGGTGTCGTTCCTGGCCGTGTTCCGGACGTGCCCGGCCGGGTTGGTGGTCGGGCACGTACGGCGACAGATGGATCGGCATGATGCGCTCCAGCAGCCGGCCGGGCCCGTGGAGG
>NZ_AUFR01000081.1 GCF_000426605.1 Propionibacterium acidifaciens DSM 21887 | reverse complement strand
ACGGCTACCTCACCGGCCCCGGCCCCCACACAGTGAGCGGCTTCCTCACCAGCACCGCCACCGGAGCCGTCGAAGGCGGACTCCTCGGCGGCGCAAGCGGCGCAGCAGGCCACGGGCTGTCCACCATCGCCAAGAACACCCTCGCAAGCCTCAAATCAACACCAGCTGTGCCCGATGATTGGGCACATATCAGCGGAATACTGAGAGACGCAGCACAAGGCAAAGGTAATTTTGGGTTAGGTTCTGCTACGCATGAAGAGGCTGAGCTCGCTGGACAGGCATGGACTGGACCAAATTCACGAGTATCTTCAGGAGGTGTAGCCTTGGTTTCAGAGGATGGATTGAGGCAATGGCGACCTCCTTCTTATAAACAAAGGCTAGGTATTACTCAATCAAACTTTGAATCGCGGAATGTTTCATCGGGAAGATGGCAGAACAATGGACACTTGGACATTGAGGACGCACCATGATCGCCAAGCTCTACTATTCGAATTTTCTGAAATGTTCGAGGACTGATGACACTAGTATCAGCCATGACAGCGAGTGTAACCTTTTGAAACTCACAGTGGGTACGATTGGAGGACAGGAAAGAGAGTCATTTGATGTTACGGTGTGCACGCCAGACTGGCTTGCTCGTCACGTAGCAAAGAATGGTCCTGAGCTGGGTCGATATCATCTTATTGTCGAGTACATGAGTACAAAGGTCGCGAGGGCCTTCACATCAGAGAGAATCAAGCGACAGCAAGCGGATGATTGGCCAACGCTGGTGAATCGACTGTCTCGCATGGGGCGACCCTCAAGTGCACATGAATTAAGTGGAAAAATGGCAGCAGTGGTGAAGTCGGCCTTTTTAATCGAAGGAGAGAGGCTTGACAGGGGCGCTTTCTGGCTTCGTTTGCTGGTGGGGCCCCATGGCGGCCGAGGTGAAGAATCTTTTGATGTTTGTGTATGTACGACTGATTGGCTTAAGGGCCAAGTCAGCTCACAAGGCCCAATGTTTGGACGCCATCATTTAATTGTCAACAGACTGAACATCGATCAAGCAACTGATTTTCTCCGAAATGTCATCGAAAACAAACGAGCTCAAACATGGACAGAATTGGCAACCGAGCTCGGTGAGATTGGCGCCTGGGAATTCGAAGACTATGACTGACATGAGACGAATCGGGGCTGGTAAAGGTAGCGTCAGGCACGTCGAGGTCTTCCGTGTTGATGGCGTAGGAACCTCCATCATCGGGAGACCTCGACCCCTACCCACACACCGACGCGCCAACCCCAACTACACCCTCGATTGAACCCCAACTATGGCGGTCATGAAACAAGATCGTTTTCGGTGTCGCGGGGTGGGAGGTGTTCGAAGTCGTAGTCGAAGGTGCGGCCGGTGATGT
>NZ_AUFR01000080.1 GCF_000426605.1 Propionibacterium acidifaciens DSM 21887 | reverse complement strand
TCGCGCTCATGAGCCTGTCCGGGGCCCTCACCTCGGGCGGGATCAGCATCGCGCAGCAGAAAGCCACCAACGGGTCCGTGGACTGGGCCCGCGTCGGCACCGAGGCCGCCATCGGCGCCATCCCCGTCCCCGGCGGCGGAGGAGCCGCGGCCGGACGCGAAGCAGCCGAAACGGCCGGCCGCGAAGCCCTCGAGGCCACCGGACGCGAAGTGGCCGAGACCACCGGACGCGAAGCAGCCGAACAGGCCGCCCGCTCCACCGGCGAACACGAACTGTCCACCATCGGCACAGACGCCGCCGAAAACGTGGGTGAGCACGCCAGTCAGACGAATTACATATACTCGAGTCGAGTTCTTAATCGTTCTGCTGAAGCGGGTGATTCATTTCATAATTTCCCTCAGAGTTTCGATGAAGAAATCATTTTGCAAGGTCAAAGAAAAGTAACCCCAGGTTTCTGGGAAAAAGATGTACCCAACCTAAGTAATGACAATGTCATGTATCGATTAAGCGGAGAGATTAATGGCCATCCAGGAATATATGAAATTGCAACAAGGCCATCAGTAAGCGAGAGAACCGAAGTTATCATGCACCGATTTTTCAATACGAGGTAATCGATGAACGAAAAAAATTTTGACTCTGATTTCGACGCTACACTTATCGATTTCGCCGACGGTAGAACCGAATATATTATTGGCACTGAGTCACCATTCTCCACTCGACGTAGCGTTCTCATCGACGACCATCGCGGGAACACTTGGGTTGCAACTTTCATATGCCCAGACATGGGAAGAAAGACACTGACTAGACTTGTCGCCATGCCCAATCCAAGAAGACTAGCAGCGGTGATCCGAGGAGTTCTTTTTCTCGGCAACGTGGATGACCCAGCAAGCTTTGAACAGATAGCAGCTAGCGGATCAATCCAGGATATTCGCTCTTATCCAGAAGAGAATGTCGTGGTCGTTACCACTCCGTTGAGGATTCTATGCCTGGACGAAAATGGAGTTCGATGGAGAAGTCATCGACTTGCCCTTGAAGGGGTTTCACTCGGAGAAGCATCAGGAAATCTACTTCACGCAACAGTCGATAATGAAGAAACTCATCAGATAGATTTATTCATCAACAACGGAAAAATAGCACATTCAACATTCACTCTACCGGAAAGTTTTTACACCGGTTGAGGAAAGTTTTATATCAGCTGACATTATGGCCACCATGAAACAAAACTGTGTTTTTCGTGGATTTCCTGTGTGGTTTCGGATATGATTGGGACATGCAGGTTGAGGTCACCCGGGAGGAAACCGCCGTCCTGATCAGGTGGAAGAAACGTTCCGACAATCATGTGCTGGTGCGGATGAAAGCAGAAGCGATCCTGTACGCCTCTGAAGGAGTCGGAATCGACATCATCGCGAAGATGGTCGA
>NZ_AUFR01000079.1 GCF_000426605.1 Propionibacterium acidifaciens DSM 21887 | reverse complement strand
GAGCGACCAGAACGAGGGCCTGTACGACAGTGTGAGCACGCCCGCCGACCAGCCCGTGCAGACTTCCGGCGTCCCGTCCCGGGCGGGCGCATCCGGACTTGACTCGTGTCATTTTTGGCGGTGGGTGGGCGTGTGTGGGTGTTTTGCCTGGTCAGGGCGGAGTTGGGTGGTGTGTTTCACGCGCTAATCGGGTTGTGGGAGGGGGCGTTGTGGCTTACGTTCGGAAGGTGAGAACGGCCTCGGGTGCGACGGCCGTCCAGATCGCGGAGCATCGGGATGGGCGCGACCGTGTGCTGGAGCATCTCGGTTCGGCCCATACCTCCGAGGAATTGTTTCCCCTTGTCGCCGCGGCAAGGCAGAGGCTTGCGCCGCTGCAGGACGAGCTGGACTTCCTGCCGTCGGCTGCGGCGTCGCGGTCGGTGACCATCACTGGCAGGCGTTCGATCGCGTTGTGGGGCAGCTTGCGCCGCGTCCACACCGATCTTGGTTTCGAGGTCCTCGCGGACGACGCGTTCGCTCAGCTGGTGCTGGCGCGGGTGATCAAGCCGACTTCGAAGGCCGGTAGCATCCGCAAGCTTGATGCTTTGGGCATCCCGCATGCCGGGTTGCGCTCCGTGTTCCGTTGCTCGGCCCGGTTCCGGGCCGAGGATTATCGTTCGGAGATCTCGCAGCTGTGTTTCGAGAATGCCCGTGTTGATGGGAACCTGACCTTGGTCCTCTACGATGTGACGATTTTGTGTTTCGAGGCCGAGCATGAAGACGGGCTCCGCGAAGTCGGCTTCTCCGAGGAGTGTCGTGTCGACCCGCGGATCGTGGTCGGATTGCTCACCGACAGGGCCGGGTTCCCGCTGGGGTTGACCTGCTGGAAAGGTGACAGGACCGAAACGCTCACGATGCTGCCGAAGGTCATGGACTTCCTCGCCCGCCACGATCTGCGTGATCTCGTGGTCGCTGCTGACGCTGGTGCGCTGTCAGCGGCGAACCTGACCGCTCTGGATGGGGCCGGGTTGAAATTCATTGTCGGATCCCGGCAGGTCAAAGCGCCCATCGATCTGGAATCACATTTCCATTGGCGCGGTGACGCGTTCGAGGGCGGCCGGATCATCGACACGATCACTTCCCGGCCACTTCCCGGCGCGGCGGCTGCCGCGAAGCCGTTTCGGATCCGCGTTTTCGTGATGAACCTGTCCGGGGCCCGGCGGTTCATTCGGGGTCGTGGCGGGCGGTCTGGGCGTGTTCCGGGAAGCGGGCTGTCAGGGACACCCGCAACCTGGCGAAGATGACCGACAGGGCTGTTGCTGTCATCAACGGCGCCGAGACGGTCAAGAGCTCGCGATTCGTGAAAACACTGCGCGGCAAGAAGGCCCTCGATCGGGCTCGTCGACTGGTCGGGTTGAAAGACTACGTCACGAACATGCCCGCCACTCGGATCTCCGCTGCGGAAGTTGTCGGCGA
>NZ_AUFR01000078.1 GCF_000426605.1 Propionibacterium acidifaciens DSM 21887 | reverse complement strand
GCCACGGGAGGCGTGCAGGACCGCCTCGGCCTTCATCCCGGCGAGCACGCGACTGCCGGAACGCCTCCTCCACCCGACCAGGACGGCGGTCTCCTCCGGGGCGACCCCGACCCGCACGCCCCCACCGCATCCGAAACAGCACAGGAAACCCACGAAAAACACGGTTCCGTTTCATGCCGGCCATAGAGCTGGGGTTATCAAGAGTTTTGAATAAGCTTCCCAGGTGCCCAACTGTCCTGCGCCGTCAGGTGACAATTATCCAATTGTCAATAAATTGAGGTATGTTCACAGGAGTTAGATTATGATCATTGTCCCTGGTCGAAGCCCCCTCGGTGAACTCTGTGAATAAGCCTCATTGTCACTCGAAAATGTCGGTAGCGATTGATCTGTAGATCTCATGCAGATTAAGATTGTCGTTCAAGACATGCCCGTCCTCGACAATCTTAATTTCACCATTGAGACCGATATTCCGAACCCCATCAAAAGCACAAAACAATCCGAAAAGGGCGGCATCGGCAGCCTGGGTTGCGACCTTACGGACCAACTCCTTCTCTTGGGCGGAGAGAATCGAATACCATTCGTTTAAGGAAACAAGTGAAGTATGTGGCTTTCTCCCCGGGGGATCCTCGATCAATTCAATGGCATCCGAAATGGCTGGTCTGAATACCCACTTGACAATCATCTCCATAAATTCTTCGACTTGAGTATAATCACGACCAGTCATTAATCTCCTCCAATTCCATAGGTTTTACTCGCCAGTTCATCAATATCTTGAATCGCTGAAGATGGGGCCCTTGTGTAAGTTGTGAGATCTTGTATGTCACCTGCCAGTTGATGCTCGGGGGTGCAGTTAACGTTTCCACGTTTAGTGGGGATTATCATGTGCTTTTTCTTGGGAAGTGCGATCGCGGTTCCTGTTTTTCTGTCGTAGCCGTCGATTACCTGTTCGGCTGCGTGAGCTTGAGGAACATGGTGTATGTCGAGACCATCACCAGTGACCGATCGTGCTTTCAGGTCATTGTAGGTCCCTACTTCGTAGGGCTCCACTGGTCCGCATCTGTTGGGGTTGGTGTTGTTGTGGACGAGGATGGGTTGTCCGGTGGTGGTGGTGACGTGGTAGTTGTGGTGGCCGGTGATGGCGAGGTTGTGGACGGTCTCGGTTCGTCCGGTGGCCTGGATCGACACCACTGGAGTGATGTAGGTTTTTCAGGCAGTGGTTGATGGGTGGTCTCGGGCTGCTGCCTTGTGCTGTTGTCTCCATTCTGTGTCGGCTTGGTCGGGGGTCCGGTGGTCGATCGCCGAGTGGAGACGCTTGCGATCGCATCGTGACCCGGTCCGGGCTGTCACGTCCCGGATTGCATGGTTTCGGGTCGAGTGGACCTTACGGTTCACGAGTTCTTCCCTCGAGACCGCGTTGAACGACTCGGCGGCGGCATTGTCATAGCAGCTGCCGGTCCGCCCGACGGACGGGAGAACCCCGCGGTCGGTCATGAACCCCGTGCATCCGGCCGACGTGCATCGAGCCCCCCGACCCGAGTGAAAGACCGTGACACCACGGATCGGTGGACAGGCCCGGCGCGGCCATGACCGAGGCCTCGGCGACGAGTCCG
>NZ_AUFR01000077.1 GCF_000426605.1 Propionibacterium acidifaciens DSM 21887 | reverse complement strand
GTGTCGGTCCAGGCCACCGGACACGCCCAAACCGTCCACAACCTAGCCATCGGTGGCCTTCACAACTACCACGTGGTCACCGACACCGGACAGGCCATCCTCGTCCACAACAACAACGGCCCCAGCGGATGCGGTATAAACGAGACGCAACAGGGTGCAATAGAAAAGGCGGCAAGTAATCCTGATGATATCTTTATTAAGAATAAGCATCTTGCGAGCGCTTCTGGAAATCAAGCAAAATTTGACACTGATGATATCTCTGAAGCGCAATCATGGGTTGCAGAAGAGTTGAAGTCTGGAGATTCGCAAGTGGTGCCAAATCCAAATCATCCAAATGATACGTTCCGAGTGGTTTCTGACCTGGGGAGAGAAGTTGGAACAAAGGGTCAAACTCGAATACGATCTGTTTTGTCTATTGATGGAAGAGTTATAAACGCGTTCCCTGTAAAAGGGGTATGATTGTGGAGTTTAAATTTTTCGATTTATCAACTACGCAAATTCCAGAGCGTTCAGAAGTCGGGTATCTGATTGGCGTTGAGGCTTCTTTGGTAATCTCTGATCATGGACTTGTCATACTAAACGAGCCGACTTTTCCGGTGCTTGAATTGGCATGGTCACTAGGTCATTGGACGGCTTCTTCTCCGCTGCACGATTTCGAATTTGAATCACTTGACTACGAAGAGATAGGGGTAGTTTCCATCAAAAGTCATAATAATAAGTGGGTGGTGTCTTCCTGTTTCAATCCAACCGTCAGCAGCGCACCGTACGAGCGAGAAGTAATATTCACGTCGATCGCCAACTTTATTGGGAGGTTGTATCATGAGTTAAAGCAGATTGAGTCTGATGCTGCGACGATGCTTGAATCTGCATTCAAATTGCTTTGAGTAGAAGTATATGGCCACATGAAACAAAACCGTATTTTCCATGGATTTCCTGTGCCGCTCCGGATATGATTGGGGCATGCCGGTTGAGGTCACCCCAGAAGAAACTGCCGTCCTGATCAGGTCGAAGAAGTGGCTTGGCAGTCACGTGCTCGTCGGGATGAAGGCCGAAACGATTCTGCACGCCTCCCGTGGCGTCGATGTGGGTATCATCGCTGAAAGGGTCGAACGGGCGGAGAGGAACGTGCGGAAATGGCTGGCCGGGTGGCAGGGCGCGCGGATGTGTTCGGCGCCGACCGGGGGCGCCGGGAACCAGGACGCAGCGAAACCCGCCCGCGTCCGGAAGCAGGAACCCAAGACCATCCTCGCCCGGCCGCCCTCCCCGGCGGGCGTCCACGCCGAGTTCTGGGACGTCCCGGCTATACGTGACGCCGTGAAGATCCTGTTCGACGCCGAACACCAGCCGGACTCCTCCTACTAGCTGCTCCTTCGCCTGTGCGGGCCGAGCCTCGGACCGCCCGACCCGCTCGACAAGACCGCGACGAGCACGTCTGGAACACGACCAAGAACAACACCGCGAACATCCAGCACGAGACCCCTGAAGAGTCCTCGACGCGCTCGCCTCCCACGTCACCGGCCGCACCTTCGACTACGACTTCGAGCACCTCCCACTCCGCGAAACCAGAAACGATCTTGTTTCATGACGGCCATATGTTGAGGATCGTGGCTACATCCCGGCCGAGCAGTTGCATGAGGGCGACATCCTCCACACCCCGGACGGGCGAGTCACCGAGGTGGTGTCGGT
>NZ_AUFR01000076.1 GCF_000426605.1 Propionibacterium acidifaciens DSM 21887 | reverse complement strand
TTCGGCCATTGGTTGCTTTATTGTCTCAGGGCAGGTCCTCATTGTCTGTTCCGACACGCCCGGGAGCGGGAATCACCGAAGATTAAAATCAGGAGTTTTGCATAACCCTCAAGGTCATAAGATCGGTCATTATGGCTATTTCATCCTCAAGTTCGAGTGCGGTGGATCTATTTATCGTCGAGTTGATTCTATCCAAGATTTCCATGGGAACCTCAAGGGTGGGACTACCTGTTGAAAGGTGAGTCGTCGAATGGAAGATGGGCTGCGCCCGGGTCATCCCTAAGTCCACCCCAAGTGCCGTCCCGTCGATATACTTCGCGCCCCCTGGATATTGTTGCCGTGGGGTTGTTCCTGGCGTACGAATCCGGTGGTGCATCGATGTTTTCTCCATGACCGTGTATGGACTCTCCGCCTGATCGATATTTGATTCCACCGTCTTGGAACTTGTCTGGGTTCGGGGAGGGCCTCCATTCGTTTGGCAAGTCCTTTTGGGTGGCGATCTAGTCGATGCTTGAGAAGTTGACACGTCTGTTCTGTCGACTATTTCCGTGAATGTGTCCGGGTGGATACGAAATTGTTCTGTGGCTGAGTTTCTTCAGTGTGGTATTCGTCTTTTATTTTCTCAATGCGTCAGGCAAAAATCGCTCTAGTCGAGTTCGCTCTTCCCCCATCTGGGAAAGTGTCACTTTGATGCAATTCTTTGTCATTTCAGCGATTGCGGTCGTACGCATGCTCGCAACGGTTGAGCCCAATCGGTCGAGAATCTCCTGAACCTCTTCCTCTTCATCGGAGGTGTACGACCCCAATTGTTCAATCACAAGTCCTACCAATCTTTCAGGGGGGACTTCGCCTTCTTTTTCCTTCTCATAGAGCTCATTCTTGGTTACGGGATATAAAACCTCATGGGCGCTACACAAATCACGGATTGTGGCCATCATCATAGCGCAATCTATGTCGCGATCTCTTGCTTCCTCCCTCCAGCCAGGATATTCTTCTGCTACATCGTCAAAAGTGACTTTAAATGCACTTGAGAAATTCTCGCCATAGGCCATTTCGAATTCTTTCCAAGTGTGGTCAACCCATTCCCCGAAGCGTAAGAACTGTCCTTCATTTTTAGGGCGAATAAACCCCACGTTCTCCATATGTGAATAACCTAGTTCACCCACTAGATCCCTCAGTTTTTGGGCGTTCTTCCGCAGGTAATCTTTCGGCATGGCCATGAGGGCGCGAATGATGTCTAATTCTTGAAAGAACCACATAATAGTGGGATGGTCGTCGAAGTCTTCCAGTTTTGTCATTTTGACCACGTCGATTCATTTGTAGGGGGAGTTGTCCATGGGGATATGGGCTGAGTTTGCCCTTTCGTTGCGACCCCACGTTCCGTTCACTCGTAACGTCTTGTTAGAAGGCGTGTCTCGTATGATGGCGGTCGGTCCGGTCGCTGAGTTCGATCCTGTGGGGGCTTCTTGGTCGGGGCTGTGCAGATGAACATCTTTGTCTCCATCGATGAATCTTTCGCCACCGCCGGGGAATCTTTGTGAGTCTGGCTGCCATGTGTCGGGCAGGTTCTTCTGCACGCGCATCTGGTGGAGGCTTTCGTAGTCGGCTCTGCCGTTGACGATGGTTTCGGTGGGGTCTTCCGGGATTGTGCGGAATTGTCCGGTTTCGGTGTCGCGCCATCTGCTCGCGGTGCTGTCCCAGCGGCATCCGTTGTGGACGAGGAGCCAGCTTCTGGTGGTGGCGACGTGGTAGGTGTGGGTGTTGTTGACTTCGATGTTGTGGACGGTCTGGACGGTGC
>NZ_AUFR01000075.1 GCF_000426605.1 Propionibacterium acidifaciens DSM 21887 | reverse complement strand
GGATGTGCTCGGTCCCGGCCGGGCATGCGGGGAACCGGGACGCGGCGGAACTCGCCCGCGACCAGAAACAAGAACTCAAGAAAATCCTCGCCCAGCCGCCCTCCCGGACGGGCACCCACGCCGAGTTCTGGGACGTCCCGGCGATACGTGAGGTCGTGAAGATCATGTTCGACGTGGAACACCAGTCGGACTCCTCGTACTGGCTGCTCCTGCGCCCGTGCGGGCCGAGCCTCGAACCGCCCGACCCGTTCGACGAGCACCGCAACGAGCCGGCCACCACCAGACGCGCGGCCGAGGCGACGACCCAGGTCAAAACCCTGTTGGACCAGGGCCGGAAGGTCTGCACGGCGGACGAGGCCCGCCCCGAGCACGAGGCCGAGACCCGCCGCATGCAGCCCCCGAAAGGGCAGCGCACCAGAGCGGTCCGTGGACCGGCAGAGGACGTCCCAGTCCTTCTCCGGCGCCCTCCCCCGACCAGCAGAACAGTCACGCCGTACCCGATCGAGGGCAACCGGAACACCTGGCGGACGATCCTCGCACCGGACCTGCTCCAACGCGAAACCGAGGCCGGTAAGGTCGCGGTCGTCCTCGACAACGCACGATTCCACCACGCGAAAGCGTTGACCGGCCTCTACGAGCCCGGCCGGCTGCTGGAGCGCATCACGCCGATCCATCTGCCGCCGTACGCGCCCGACCACAACCCGGTCGAGCACGTCCGGAACGCGGCCAAGAACAACATCGCGAACATTCAGCACGAGACCCCCGAAGAAACCTTCGGCGCGTTCGCCTCATGCATCGCCGGCCGAACATTCGACTACGACTTCGAGCACCTCCCACCCCGCGAAACCAGAAACGATTTTGTTTCATGACGGCCGTAAATTTGATATAGGTAAACTAGAATGAGTCAAGACATTTCACGCCCCCTCTGGGAGGCGCATACGACCCGGAGGCGCTGGTCAGAACAAGCAGCATCCATCGTGAGCTGGACAGCGACTCTTTATTTAAAAATACAGACCTACAGGGATACCGACGTAGGAGAAAATTGGATAACATTTTGCACAAACGATAAGGATATTGGGTTTTTAGGTGTACAAATCCCACTCCTATTCGCAAATGACGATCTCATGTCTATCCCATGGCCATTTCCTATTACTGTGATACAGGTAAAAAATATCGAAAACTCCGAATTGTCTTGTCGTGATGACATTTTAACTGAGGTCTTCGAGGGAAGGATTAATCGTCATATCCTCGGGCCCGATCCAATAAGCGCAAGAGATCTCTGGGTCAGCACTCTGTGACAAAGTGTCTCCATTCAGGTTTACGCATAGGGCTTGTTCGGTGTTTGGTGATCCCGCGTGGGTGTGCCATTGAAAACGAAAGGAGGTCTGCCCCGAGACAATGGATGGCTCTTCGCAGCGGGGGTGTGGTTGGGGTCTCAGTCTACCGGCTTCGAACAGGTTCTTGGCGCTGTGGTGGGTCGGGTTTCGGAGGCCGAGTGCGGAGCCGGGGAGGTGGTTTGGAGTGTTTGGTGTTTTTCGGGCGGTGGGTGAAGTGATCGAGGTGGGGTTGGGTCGTGTCGGTGCCGGGATGCGGTGCAGGGTTTGAGGGGCGGGTCGTTCTCGGGATCGTCCGGGGGTCCGGGCCGGTGGCCGGGGTGGCCGGATCGTACGGTCCTGTGGCGCAGGCGGTCGGGGGCCGGGTCGCAGGATGGCGGAGGGAGCGCCCCGGCCTCGGCGCTGATGCCGTGACCGTGGAGGGGCGCGCCGGGATCGGGCGGCTGAGGGCGGGGCTCCGGGAGGCCCGCGTGGGGAACGGGTTCCCGGAAGGGAGCG
>NZ_AUFR01000074.1 GCF_000426605.1 Propionibacterium acidifaciens DSM 21887 | reverse complement strand
TGTTTCTTTTCACACACTGACCATCTCAGGGCAGGCCGCCTTCTCATCTTCTGCGACACGCCCCACGCGAGATCATCGACGACAACCCGAACCAGCCCTATGAATAAGCCTCCATGATGTCAAATGACTCTCTTTCTTGCTCTCCAATTGCACCCACCGTGAGTCTCAAAAAATTGCACTCGGCATTGTGACTGATATCGACATCGCTGACCCTTGGACATTTCAAGAAATTCGCATGGTAGAGCTTGGCAATCACGGTGCACCTCACTGTGGCTTTTCACGGGTGGGGGTGTGGGTCGGTAGGACGGGCCCGGGTGCGGACGAGGGTCCGGGGTCCGTGGATGATGGAGGTTCTCACACGGCCCCCGCCGAAGACCTCGACATGGACAACGCTACCTTCACCCCTGCTGATCTGACCACGTTCTGACGCCTTGATGACCTCGGCCTGAGGGCGACTGGTCAGCACCTGGCCCCTGAGCGGGCCGTTCTGTTGTGCCGCCCGGTCGAGCCTGATGACTGGTGTCATCGCTGCAGCTGTCACGGCCATGTCCGTGACAGCGTGGTCCACGAGCTGGCTCATGCCCCGTCCGACTGGAGACCGACCATCCTCCGGGCGAGACTGCGCCGGTACCAGCACGACGGCTGCGAGCATACGTGTGGGCCAAGACCTCACCAGCACGTTCCCGCCTGCCCAACGCGGCCTTGCGGTGGACTCTCAAGGCCCTGGCGGTCAACCACCTGCCGATGAACGCGATCACGGCCGCGCCCGGCGTGGGCGTGGAGCACCACGAACGACACGGCCCCGGCCGAAGACAGACGACTGCTCATCGACCAACTCGGCCGCCTCGACGACGTGACAGTCATCGGCACGGACGAGCACGTGTGGCATCACACCGGATCGCTCCGGGTCTGGTGGAGGATGTGGGGCCGCGGGTCGAGGCATGGCTCCGGATCGGTGCGCCGATCGCTGACGTGCGGCTCCGGCGACTGCTCTGTGCGGGTCCTCACGGGCGCCGACGACGAGTGAGGCCCGAGCGGGTCGCCACCCGTCGGGGACTCAGACGAGTGGTGCGGCGAAGCGTCCGCAGTAACCGGCCTCGACGGGGCACGGGACGCCTCGGGCGTTGCCGAGGGTTGTGGCGACCACGGCGGCGAGTCTCGCGATGGCCTGCTCGGTGAGGCTGGTGGCCCACTGCCCGTCGCCGGCCCGGGTGAGTTCCTCGATGACCTCGACGGCGAGCCCGGCGACCTGGATGAACCGGCCCACGGACAGCACCGTGCCGGGCAGCAGCGCCACCTCCTGGGCGTCGGGAGCCGCGGACACCGGCGCCACGTCCCGTCCGGTGCGGCCGAGGACGACGGCGATGCCGGGGCTGGTCAGCGCCGCGGTGGCGACGACCAGGTCTCGGCTGGTGGCGGTGATGCCCCGGGTCACCACGACACCGGGCGCGGCACCCGGGGCGCTGGTGACACCGCAGAAGGTGACGGCACCGGCCGGAGGGAGCCGGCTCAGGCCCTCGACGGCGCGTTCGAAACGTTCCCGGGAAGTCGGTCGGGGCGCCGTCACGTGTCTCTCCTGCCGCCGGGAGTCGCCGGCCATCATGATCCCACACCGGCTGTCCGGCCGGCACCGGCCGGGGCCTCTTCGAGGCCCGGCGGACAGCGCATCGCGTGGAAGGATGCTGTCATGAGCAGTCAGACGATCCGCAAGCAGGACGATTGCCCCGGCGCGACCCGGCTCGAGGCTCGTCGACGATCGAGTTGCCCGACCCGGAGCCGATGATGCAGATGTCGAAGTGGTCTTCGGTGTGCGCGTGGGCCATGCGTCCATCCTTGCAC
>NZ_AUFR01000073.1 GCF_000426605.1 Propionibacterium acidifaciens DSM 21887 | reverse complement strand
CGTCCCAGCCCGTCCACGCCCACACGAGCCGTCCCCGACGCGTCCGACACCGTCACGGACCCGTCCGCGCCCCACGCCAGCCCCCGACGCACCCCCGCAGGATCCACCGTCGCCGCCAGCGCACCATTGACGTCGTACTCCCGGCGCCACACCGCCCCCTCCGGGTTGACGACCTCGGTCAGCCGGCCCAGCCCGTCATGGACGTACGACCACTCCCGCCCGTCCGGCAGCCGCACCCCGGCCACATCGCCCGCATCGTCCCACTCCCGCTCCAGACGCCGCCCCAACGGGTCGACACCGGCCGTCTCCTGGCCCGCAGAACCCAGCTCCACCGCCGTCCGCGCACCCGTCGGATCAACACGAGCAACCACACGGCCCCCGGCCGTGTACTCGAACCCCCACACCGCCCCGTCCGGATCCCGCCGCGACACCAACCGGCCCGCCTTGTCGTAACCGAACCCGGTCTCCGACCCGCACGGGTCAACAGCACGAACAACCCGACCCGCCCCATCACGGACCAGACGAGCCACATCCCCCACGGCGTTCATGACCGACACCAGATCCCCGTACCCGTCATAACCGAACCCGACCCGCACCCCTGCCGGGTCCACCACCTGCACCAGCAGATTCCGGTCCCACACCAGCCGAGTCACCCCGCCGCAGGGGTCCCTCACCGTCGAAGGATTCCGGTCCCCGCCCGCATACCCGTACGTCGTGACCGCAAGCCCCGACCCGCCAGCCCCGCCGGCGCTGCCGCTACCAGCGGTGCCGGTGCCGCCACCACTGCCGGCGCCCCGGTCACCGACGCTGGGACCATCGGCCCCGCTGGTGTCGGTGACGGTGACCCGCACGACCCGGTCCAGGCCGTCCCATTCGTAGTCGGTGCGGGCCCCGGACGCCTCCAGACGCGTGACGAGCCGGCCCCGCCCGTCATGCCGGAAAACAGTCACCGCCCCGTCGCGGCCCGTCACCAGGGTCCGGTTGCCCCACCGGTCCCAGCCGATGCTCTGCCGGTTCCCGTCCGCGTCCACCATCCCCACAAGACGGCCCCGCTGGTCGTGGACCCAGGTGTTCGCCCGGCCCCCGTCCCCATCAGCCACCTGCGTCACACCGCCCGGCAGGTACGTGTAGTGCGAGGTACGGCCGAACCGGGACCGCTGCGACACCACCTGCCCCCGCCCGTTGTAGGAGTTGACCGCCTCGACCACACCATCCGGATCCACCACCCGGGCGATGAGGCCGGCCTCGTCCCACCCGTACCGGCGGGCCCCGCCCGCGGAAGCGGCCTCCACCAGCCGGCCCGCCGGGTCGTACGAGTAGCCCACCCGCCGCCCATCCGACGCGGCCAGGGCCGTGACCCGGGTGCCCTCCGGGTTCCACTCGATGGTGATGGCCCGGCCCCGCTCGTGCGCCAGGCCCGCCAGCCGGCCGTCGTGCCACCGGTAGCCCACCCTGGTGCCCGCGCCCCGGGACACCGACACGGGCCGGCCCGCACCATCGAACACCCACCGGCCACCCGCATTGTCCGACACCACGAACCCACCAGCAGCGGCAGCAGAAGCAGCAGTGGCGGCCACGGAGGCGGTGGTGGAGACTCCGCCGACCGCATCGCCGGCAGCGCCGGTACCGATACCGGCTTCGCCGGCAGGGCTGCTGTCACCAGTGGGGCCGGCCTCGCCGGTGGTGTTGTCGGTGGTGGGGATGGCCTCGCCAGCGGCGGCAGTGCCGCTGTCGCCAGCAGTGCTGTTGGGGCCGGTGTGGTGGAGCCAGTAGGTGTCGTTGTGGGCCCGGTCCCAGCCGTTGCCGAGTCTCGGGAACAGGATGTGGCGGCCGGAGGGTTGGATCCAGGTTGCGCCGTCGTCGTCGAGGAGTAGTCGTTGGTCGGCTGTGGAGGCCCA
>NZ_AUFR01000072.1 GCF_000426605.1 Propionibacterium acidifaciens DSM 21887 | reverse complement strand
GGGCCCAGGCCAGCGGCGTCGACATCGACCAGGCGGTCCGTGACGCCACCCGGGCCTGGGAGGACGAGATCCGCGCGGCGGAGGAGCCCTGACCGGGTACCGGCGCCGGCTGCTGGCGGGTGATGCGGAGAGGGGCATGAGCAGTGCGCCTCGGTGGCGATCGATGATGATGTCGCGCCCGGAAGCAGGTCGCCTCGGGTCCGTCCGGAGGTCACGTCGCAGGGTGTTTCACCGGATCTCCTGCCAGGGGGATGGGGGCCGCCGAATCCTCCGCTCGGCGCCTCCAGGGCGACGGGTGTTCAGGGCGATGGGCGTTGCATGCATCTTCGTCGTGGACCAGGCACTCCTCACAATGCACGATAACGCTTCAGCAGCAGAGCGTTGGCGATCATGAGAACCAGCTGCATGCCGAGCAGGACCAGAAGGTTGATCCGTGTTGATCCGAGTCCTTGTCCATAGACCAGGGTGCGCTGCAGCCCGGAGCAGGAGTGGTACATGGGCATGACCAGTGCGACCTTGTCGAACCCCCACGGCATCGTCTCCACGGGAATGATGCCCGAGAAGAAGACCTGCGGGATGACGACTACGGGGATGAATTGTGCGACCTGGAATTCCGTGTTGGCGAAGATTGAGGCAAACACACCGATCTCAACCGCAACAACGACCTGCATCACCATGATCAGAAGGGCCAGCGCGAAATTCCAGCCCCCAATGAATTGAACGTCCAGAGCATAACGGGTGAAGAACAGCAGAAGAACCGCCTGCACAACGGAGAAGAGACCGATCCCCAGCACATAGCCCATGGCTACTTGGAGTCGGGTGATGGGGGTCAGTATCATCCGTTCCAAAGTTCCTTGTGTGCGCTCGCGAACAAACCAGATACCGGCGACAATGAATGTCAGGAAGAATGACATGATACCCAACAGGGTGTGCGCGAGTCGCTTGAATGTGGTGTCCAAGGAGGTTCCATGGAGATAAAAGGTGCTGATGCTCTCCGTGGTCGGGGGCTGTTGCTGTGCGGACACCAAGGCGCTCCGGATCTTATTCTCATAGGCGGTGTTCTCCTGCAGAAGATGGATCGATGTGCCACGGTTGTCCACGACGACCACTGCGTCATAGATTCCGTCGTCCAGCGATCTGTCAATGTCCAGTCCGGCGCCCTCTTGAGTGACAGTACCCGCCTGCTGCAGGGCTGTCGCTGTTGAAGGCGCGACGTGGCCGACGACTCCGATCTTGATGTCGATGCGCGGCTCTCCCATGAGAAGATAAAGAAGGGTCATGATCACCAGTGGGGAGATGAACATCATCCCAAGCGAACGCCGATCATTCTTGATCTGTCGGATCAGTCGGCGGGCCATTGTTCCCATCAGTGCACCTTTCGAAAGAAGTAATGCTCCAGGCCTTCGCCATCGCTGGACGCCTCGAGCGCGGAGACCGTGCCGTCCGCTATTTTTTCTCCGTCCCGGAGGAGCACGGCCCGATCGCATCTGCGGGCCTCTTCCATCACGTGCGTTGAGATGAGAACGGTCTGCCCGTCGGTTGCGAGCCGCCGCAAGGACCCCCAAACGGAGCGACGGAGAACCGGATCCATTCCTACGGTGGGTTCGTCGAGAATGAGGGTACTCGGTTCGGGTAACAAGGTGATGGCGAGTGAAAGGCGTCGTCGCATGCCGCCCGAGAAATTCCCCACACGCTCGTCTGCATGCTCCCCGAGGCCGACGATCTCGAGTACGTTCGCGATGCGGTCGTGTCGTCTCGCTCCGGAGAGTCGGTGCAGGCCGGCGAAGAATTCAAGATTGGCGCGCGCGGAAAGATCGGTGTAGACGGCGTCTGACTGAGGCATGTAGCCCACTTTTTCCAGCAGACTGCGATGGGGCACTGGAAGCTCGTTGATCATCACTTTTCCAGTCGTTGGACGGATGGCCCCGACCAGACAACGGATCAGCGTCGTTTTCCCGGATCCGCTGGGACCGAGGAGCGCAGTGATGGCCTTGTCCGGAAACTCGGTGGTGACGTCGGTGAGTACAGTCGTGTTCTTGAATGTCACTCCGACGTGGGATACGGTTACAGGCACTGGTCCTCACCCCTTTCCTGTTATCAGAAGACGAATGAACCTTGGCCAGAGGGTTGTTCAAAACCCTGATTTTTTTTGGGGGGGGGGGGTTGATTCTTTTGGCTGTTCTGCCGGTACGGGCGTGTCCTGGTGGAAGGTGAGGACCTGCCGCTGGGACAATCGGGTCATCCAGCATCCCATGTTCTCAGGACGGGTTCTCGCATGGATCGTGCAACAGGCCCGCCGGCCGAGGCGATCGTAGTCCTCCCACAGGCTCTCGT
>NZ_AUFR01000071.1 GCF_000426605.1 Propionibacterium acidifaciens DSM 21887 | reverse complement strand
CACGGTCTTTCACTCGGATCGAGGAGCTCAATACACGTCGGCCGAATACACGAAATTCATGACCGACCGCGGGATTCTCCCGTCCGTCGGGCGGACCGGTAGCCGCTATGACAATGCCGCCGCCGAGTCATTCAACGCGATCTTGAAGAAAGAACTCGTGAACCGTAAGGTTTACTCGACCCGAAACCATGCAATCCGGGACGTGACAGCCCGGACCGGGTCACGATGCGATCGCAAGCGTCTCCACTCGGCGATCGACTACCAGACCCCCAACCAAGCCGACACCGAATGGAGACAACAACACAAGGCAGCAGCCTAAAACCAACCATTAACCACTGTCTGAAAAACCTATATCACTCCAGAGGGGCCTGGATGCACTGCAGATGTCAGGCTGACTCTGGGTCGTTGTTCTGATCGGCGAGCCAGGCTTTACCTGCGGGACTGTCCAGCCACTCCTGTCTAGTCGAGGGGAGAGCCAGATCAGTTTCTCGTGCCGTGTATCGAATCTGGCCGCTCGGCATGACTACTTGATGCCTAACCTTCAGCCGCGCACCGACGGGAGGCCAGTTCTCGGGATTGATGCAGAGGATGTCATCCCCGATGAATCTTAGATCGATGACACCGATGATGTCCGAGTCGTCGGTCCTCACGTCCAGGCCCCACGGATGGTGCCCGATGACTGTGCACCACTCAATGGGACCGAGCCATGGGGCTTCTATTTTTTCTGTTTTCTTCATATCTTTCTCCAGTGTCAGTGACCCAGTTGGTCAACTACCCGAAATCTTGTCGTACGAGACCCATTCTCGGTTGATGGTCAGTTCGTTGAAACGATCTATCTTGCCTGCTGGTATTGCATATTGAACACTGCTGGGACCTCCCTCGGTGTAAGGTGATTTATATTGCGCGAATTCATTCTTGAAGTCGGGGTGCATGTCGAATCGGGTGTACCCGTTCTCGTAGTTTCCGATTCGTGGATCGGCGAACGTGCGTGCCGCCGCTTCGTCGCCGGCGTATGCGCTCTTGTCGCCGACTTGGAAATCTGCGGGATCTAAACCATCGAGTGCTTCACGGTCACCGACTCCGCGGCGCGGCGTACGGTAAGTATTGATGTTTTTGGCGGCGTCTGTGCTGATGGTACCAATGGCCGTCATGAAACAAAATCGTTTCTGGTTTCGCGGAGCGGGAAGGTGTTCGAAGTCGTAGTCGACGGTGCGGTCGGTGATGTATGAGGCGGACGCGCCGAGGGTTTCTTCGGGGGTCTCGTGCTGGATGGTGGTGGTGTTGTTCTTGGCCGTGTTCCGGACGTGCTCGGCCGGGTTGTGGTCGGGCGCGTACGGCGGCGGATGGATCGGCGTGATGCGCTCCAGCAGCCGGCCGGGCCCGTGGAGGCCGGCCAGCATCTTGGCGTGGTGGAAGCGGGCGTTGTCCAGGACGACAGCGATCTTGCCGGTGCCGGTTTCTCGTTGAAGCCGGTCCAGCGCGAGGATCGTCTGCCAGGTGTTCCGGTTCCCCTCGATCGGGTACAGTTTGACTTTTTGCTGGTCGGGGAGAGGGCGCCGGGGAAGAACTGGGACGTCTTCTTCCGGTCCACGGACCGGCCTGGTGCGCTGCCCTCTTTCGGGGGCTGCATGCGGCGGGTCCAGGCCTCGTGCTCCAAGCGGACCTCGCCGACCGCGTACACCTCCCAGCCGGCGTCCAACAGGGCCTTGACCTGGGTCGTCGCCCAGGCCATGCGTCTGGTGACGGCTTTCTCGTCGCGGTGCTCGTCGAACGGGTCCGGGCGGTTCGAGGTTCGGCCCGCACAAGCGCAGGAGCAGCTGGTAGGAGGAGTCCGCCTGGTACCGGGCGTCGAACAGGATCTTCACGACCTCACGTATCGCCGGGACGTCCCAGAACCCGGCGCGGACACCCGCCGGGGAGGGCGGCTGGGCCAGGATGGCCTTGAGTTCTTCCTTCTGGGCGCGGGCGGGTTCCGCCGCGTCCTGGTTCCCGGCATGCCCGGTCAGGACCGGGCACATCCTGGTGGCCTGCCAGTCGGCCGGCCATTCCTGCACTGTCCTCTCGGCCCGCTCAACCATCTTCGCGATGATGCTGGTACTGACTCCTTCGGAGGCGTACAGGATCGCTTCTGCTTTCATCCGCACCAGCGCATGATTGTCGGAACGCTTCCTCCACCTGATCAGGACAGCTGTTTCTTCCGGGGTGACCCCGACCTGCACGCCCCGATCATATCCGAAACGGCACAGGAAATCCATGAAAAATACGGTTTCGTTTCATGTCAGCCATAATCAGGAGTGAACCGTGAGTCACTTGATATTTCCACATCTGGAAACATCTGTCAGGGTAATTGGCAATCAGTTTGTAACACCTCTTATGGCCGTCATGAAACAAAATCGTTTCTGGTTTCGCGGAGTGGGAGGTG
>NZ_AUFR01000070.1 GCF_000426605.1 Propionibacterium acidifaciens DSM 21887 | reverse complement strand
TCGCGCTCATGAGCCTGTCCGGGGCCCTCACCTCGGGCGGGATCAGCATCGCGCAGCAGAAAGCCACCAACGGGTCCGTGGACTGGGCCCGGGTCGGCGTCGAGGCCGCCATCGGCGCCATCCCCATCCCCGGCGGCGGCGGAGCCGCGGCCGGACGCGAAGCAGCCGAAACAGCCGGCCGCGAAGCCCTCGAGACCACCGGCCGCGAAGTGGCCGAGACCACCGGACGCGAAGCAGCCGAACAAGCCGCCCGCACCACCGGCGAACGCGAACTGTCCACCATCGGCACGGACGCCGCCGAGAACCTCGGCGACGACGCCGCCCGGACCGCGCACGACGCCTGCAACGGGGCCGCCTGCTTCACCGGCGACACCCCCGTCCTCATGGCCGACGGCAGCTCGAAACCCATCCAGGACGTCCAGGTCGGAGACGAAGTCACCGCCTGGGACCCCGACACCGACACCACACAGACCCGCACCGTCACCGGCACGTACGTGCACGAACAGGTCGAGACACTCGTGGTCAAGCTCGCCGACGGCGGCCAAGTCGAAACCACCGCCACCCACCCCTTCCTCACCAGAGACCACGGCTGGACACCGGCAGGACACCTCAAACCAGGCGACCTGCTCCACACCCCCGACAACACCTGGGTCACCGTCACCGCGGTCCAGGCCACCGGGCACACACGCACCGTCCACAACCTCGAGATCGAAGGACTCCACACCTACCACGTCCACACAGGCACCACATGGACAACAGTCCACAACAGCTGCACCGTCGACAAGGTAATCCAAGAAACCCAACAAAATACAGGAAAATTCACCAGTAAGTACACCCTCACTGAGGATGAGGCGCTGGAAGCGGGGGAAAAGTGGCTCGGGAATGGCTACAAAGAACTCGGAAAACCCGGTTCAGGCGTATTCAAAAGCACCGATGGCACCAGACAATTTAGAATTGATTCAAGTTCCTTGGCTGGATCACATTCCCCTTGGGTTCCACACTTCCACCTCGAACGACTTGCCCCAGGAGCGACTAAACCATTCGCTAATAATCATATTCCGTTAATATAATGAGGTTAATTCAGAGTGAGCCCCTTGGTGTAAATGGGTCAGTGCCTCACTGGGTTGTTTGGTAGGAGGACCCAGAAGTGAGTTTCCCAGACGGAAACTAGTCAGCTGATCCCATGAATAAGCCTCGATATATTAGCACACCTTAATTTTGAGGAGGGGGCATGGAAATCCCTATTGGCATACCAGGATTAATCATATCAGGAGACGAGGTTGGCTGGACGGTTGAAATAAAATACGACACCCAAAAGACCGGTGGTTATTATATATTTACTTCTAGAGATAGCGAGGGGTATGATGATTGGGTCCCCGACTACAAATCATTAGAGAAATATTTTGAAGAATCAAAATGGCTCATCAAATGGGGACCTGTACCGCCTCGGGTTTGATTGGAGGCAGTGATGACAGGAGGGATCACTGCGCGTGAGACAGGGGAGGTGCCCGATCGAGCTGAAGGATCGGGCAGCGAGGATGACGTTGGAGGCCTTGGTTGACCCGGTGAGGTCGAAGGGGGCGATCAAGCGGATCGCCGGCGGGCTGGGCATTCACCCGGAAGTTTTGCGTGCGTGGGTGCGGCAGGCGGAAGTCGACCAGGGAACACGACCCGGGGCCACCACGAGCGACGTCGATCGCGTCAAGAAGTGGAGGCGGTATCAACGGTGAGCACCTCGCCTGCTTCGGTGAGTATGGCTGTCATGAGACAAGATCGTTTTCGGTGTCACGGGGTGGGAGGTGTTCGAAGTCGTAGTCGAAGGTGCGGCCGATGCTGTACGAGGCGAACGCACCGAAGGTTTCTTCGGGGGTCTCGCGCTGGATGTTCGCGGTGTTGTTCTTGGCGGTGTTCCAGACGTGTTCGACGGGGTTGTGGTCGGGTGCGTACGGTGGCAGGAAAACAGGGGTGATGTGCTCCAGCATTTGGCCGGGCTCGTAGAGACCGGTCAGCATCTTGACGTGGTGGGATCGGGCGTTGTCCAAGAGGACCGCGATCTTCTCTGCCTCGGTTTCTCGCTGGAGCCGGTCCAGTGCGAGGATTGTCTGCTCGGTGTTCTGGTTCGGTTCGATCGAGTACAGCTTGACTGTTCTGCTGGTCAACGAGAGAACACCAAAGAGACTCTTGACAGATGAGGGTGTAGGTCGGTGGCCGGGGGCGGGCGGTGACAGGGATCGAGGTCCTAGAGTGGAGTAGGTTTTTCGGACAGTGGTGAATGTCTGGTTCAGGCTGTCTTGTTGTGGTGTCTGGGTTCGGTGTCGATTTCGTTGGGTGTGCGGTGGTATGGCTGTCATGAAACAAAATCGTTTCTGGTTTCGCGGAGTGGGAGGTGCTCGAAGTCGTAGTCGAATGTTCGGCTGGCGATGTATGAGGCGAACGCGCCG
>NZ_AUFR01000069.1 GCF_000426605.1 Propionibacterium acidifaciens DSM 21887 | reverse complement strand
GGCCCGCTGCTGTCGCCGTCGTCCTTCTTCATGAAGTCCCCGCCCGAGCAGCGCCACGACGAGTACGCCATGGCCTCCACCGAGGACTTCATCGCGGGCAGGGTCGAGCGCTGAGCGGCCGACCCCGGGGGCGGACGCGCCGGAATCCCCGCACGCCGCGCGAGCGCGTGCTGCTGTCGGAGGGGTCGAGCCTGACGGCCCGCGAGTTCGTCGCCGTGCTGGGCGCTCGCGGCATCGACGTCGAGGTGGCCTCCCCGACCCGCCGCCCGCTGGCCTCCTTCAGCAGGTGGTGCCGGGCGGTGCGCCCGGTCCCGGCCCCCGGGGACGACCCCGTGGGCTACCTGCGCGCGCTCGACGCCCTGCTCGCCGCGGGGCGCTGCACCGCGCTGCTGGCCACCCACGAGCAGGCGTGGCTGCTGGCCGCGGGCGAGCGGTACCTGCCGCACGCCCGCGGGCGGCTCGCCGTCGCCGGAGCCGGGGCGTTCGAGCGGGTGCAGTCCAAGATCTCCTTCGCGGCCCTGTGCGACGAGCTCGGCATCCCCCAGCCCGCCTGGCACGAGGTGGGCTGCGAGGCGGACCTGGACCGGGTCGGGTACCCGGTGTGGGTCAAGGCCGCCTACTCGACGGCGGGCCGCGGCGTCCGCCGCGCCGCCACCCGCGCCGAGGCGGTCTCGGCCTGGCGGGCCCTCGGGGGCGCCGGGACCGCTGGGACCGCCGGGGGCATCGGGACCGCCGGGGCCTCCGACGATTCCGGAAGAGACGGTCCCGGGGAAGCACGGGCCGGGGCAACCGGGAGGACTCCCGAGAGGGCTCCCGTCAAGGTCATGGTGCAGGCGCCGGCCGCCGGGGCCTACCGGCAGGTCGCCGCCCTGTTCGACCGCGGCCGGCTCATCGCGGCGGCCTGCTCCCAGCGCATCGGCCTGGGCGCGGGCGGGTCCGCGGCGTCCCGGCTGTCGGTGGCGGACCCGGGCGCGGTCGACGCCGTCGTCCGCCTGGGCCGGGAGCTGGAGTGGCACGGCGGCCTGACCTGCGACTACTTCGCCAACCGCGGCGGGCGCAGACTGTTCATCGAGTGCAACCCCCGCACCACCGAGCCCGGCAACGCCGCCGCGGCGGGCGTCGACCTGCCGTCCCTCACCATCGCCCTGGCCACGGGCGGGCCGCTGCCCCGCGCGCCGCTCATCGCCCGGGCGGGGGTGCGCACGCGCTCGACCATGGCGCTCGCGCTGGGGGCCGCCGAGACGCGGGGCACCCGCCGGGCGGTCGTCGGGGCACTGGGCCGCGCCCTGTGCGGCCGGGGACCCCTGCGGGGCAGCCGCGAGGTCCTCACCCCGGTCCTGCGCGACCCTCCCGGCCTGGTGCCCGCCCTGGCCGCCGTCGGCGCCGTCCTCGTCCGGCCCGGCGCCGTCGCGGACCTGGCGGGCGACGCCGTCGGCGCCTATGCGATCACGCCCGCCACCATCGCCCGGCTGAACGGCGGACCGGCCTGAGCCCGGGGGCCGATCCCGTCGCGCCCCGTCATTCACCCGGCCCCGGGCGGACCGGCCCGAGCCCAAGGGTCGCGCCCGGCCCGCATCCGCGGCGGTGCGCCCGGGCGGTTCGCCGGGAGGACAATGCGGCGTCGCGCCGCGCCGCCCCGGACCGGGCGGCGTAGCCTGCCGGGGTGCCGACCCCGATCCGAGTGACGAAGATCCACCACGCCTGCCTGACGGTCGACGACGGGAGCACGAGGCTCCTGCTCGACCCGGGCCGGTTCGGGCCCCGCCCCGACCTGGACGGCATCGACGCCGTGCTCATCACCCACCGGCACTTCGACCACTTCGACCCGGAGCTCGTCGAGGAGGCCCTGGGCCGCGGCGTCCCCGTCTGGATGCCGGGGGATGCATTCGGCGACCTCGGCGATTCCAGCGGCGCGGTCGGCGACAACCTGCACGAGGCGGTTGCGGGCGCGACGCTGCGCATAGGCGCCCTGACCGTCCAGGTGTCCGGCAGCCGCCATGCCGAGGTGCACCCGACCATCCCGGGCCCGGAGAACCGCGCCTACCTGATCGACGAGCGGGTGCTCGTCACCGGCGACGAGCACCCCGCCCCGCCGGGGCGCCTCACGGCCCTGGTCACCCCCGCCGACGCCCCGTGGCTGCGCGCCGCCGACCTGATCCGCTACGTGCGCGCCGTGCGCCCCGAACTCGTCGTCGGCGTCCACGACGGCCTGCTCAACGCGGACGGGCTCAGCGTGGCCCGCCGCGTGGTCGACTCGCTGCGGGGCGAGGGCGCGGCCCGATCCGCCCTGCTCGCCGACGGCGAGGCCATCGACATCCCCGAATGACGGCGCCCCCGCTCCGCCGCGGACGCGGGCGGACGAACCGGCGGCGGGGCCGGAGTCGCCGGCACCGCATCGGTCCGGCCCGGACCGCCGCGCGGTCGACCAAGGCGGTTGACCAACCGAAGTCAGATGAAGGATCATTGGTCGCATGAGAACGGTGAAGGTTCAGGAGGCCAAGACGCACCTGTCCGCGCTGCTGGCGGAGGTGGAGCGCGGCTCCACGATCGCCATCGCCCGGGGACCGCGGACTATCGCGCACCTGGTTCCGGCCGACTCCGGTGAGCGCGAACTCGGATTCGGCGGTTACCGACTGCCGGACAGCTTCTTCGACGAGCTGCCCGAGGAGGAGCTGGACGCCTGGGAGGGGGCGTGAGCGACTGCCTGCTGGACACTCACACCCTCATGTGGGCCATCAACGAGCCCTCCCGCCTGGGGGCCGGAGCCGTCGAGGGTGACGCCGCGCTGGACCGCGACCCCGGTCGGGGCGAGCCCGCCGGTCCGGACGCCCGCCGCCCAGCCCGAACCCGCCGCGACCGGCCCCGACCGCGATCGGGGCGGCGAATCGGGTCGGGATTGGGACGATGTACCCGCCGCCCAACGACTAGAGTCGGGAGCATCGCCCCGAGCGGGCGCCGTTGACCGGCTAGGAGAACAGATGAGTAAAATTCGCGTCGCCATCGTCGGCGTGGGCAATTGCGCGTCGTCGCTGGTGCAGGGCGTCACCCACTACGCCGACGCCGACCCGACCAGCACGGTGGGCGGGCT
>NZ_AUFR01000068.1 GCF_000426605.1 Propionibacterium acidifaciens DSM 21887 | reverse complement strand
ACCGAAGACCCCTGCACACCTTCCCCGAAACCATCACGGCCATCATCGCCCTAGAATTCTTCAAAAACAGTTTTGCATAACCCTCCTTGAATCATGAACATACATTCGTGGCCCCATCCGTGCCACCTCGTCGACTTGCGCGCTCGTGAAGTTCGACATGATAGGAACATAGCAAAGCTTAAGCTTTGCGACTGCAAATATTAGCGCGACATATGCGGCTGAATTTGAACACCGGACAGCAAGAAGATCACCGGGATCGAAACCATGAAGTTTTCTCACAACATTATCCGTTAGCCTTAATAATTCTGAATAGTTCAGGGTATTGACTCCGGGTATGGTGAGTGCAGGTTGGTTAGGGTAGCGCTGTGCGGAGTAAGTGAGAATGCGGTATAACATGACTTAAATCCATCCGACAATGGTTGCAAAACGAAAATTTTTGTATAAACAGTCAACTGAGTGGAATCCCACTTCCTCTAACCACTTTAATTGTGAGTACAGCGATGCAGGCTTATCGTACTTCATTCTTTCTCGCGCTGCCATCCACTCTTGATTTGTAGTTCCAGCTCGCTGAACGTGTACGACATGCATATTATCATATAGCTGTTCAGCATCATCACGTGGAGCGCAGACTTGCTCGACATTGACAAATACGCCGCCGTGACGAAGAGAGTTCTTAATACGTGCGAATAGAGCTTTCTTGTCTTGATCTTCAAGGTGATGAATTGCCAGTGCAAATACCACAGCATCATATTTATCTGTATCTTCAAATGAAGAAAAATCAGAAATGACGTATGAAACTAGACTATCTTTCCTGAAACGTTCTCGTGCCTTATTGAGCATTTCTGGAGAATGATCTATTAATACCAATTGACATAATGGGATCGATGCGCGCACTGATTTTGCAAGCAATCCTGTACCAGCACCCAAATCCAGCACTGACGAATCCAGGTTATTTGGAACGCTTACCCGGACGATTTCGGCTGCAGCAGTATAAAGCTCAGCTAGCGAAGGAATCAATTTTCCTCGTTGACTGTCATAAGATTCTGGCCGCCAAAGATTGGGAAGAGATCCTTGAATACATGCTGTTTTAGAGTGAGCGGATACACACCTTTCCCGAAACAATCGCTGATCATTTTTAACCTCAGAAGAATTATCTACCATATCCAACCTAAATCCATAAATTTCGAGAATAAAATATAGTTATAGAGTAAACGCGTTTGCTGAAACGGCAAATTCATTTACAATTCATGAGAACAATTGGGCAGGTGATTAAAGAGACTTATTTAGAAGCCTTGATAGACCAGTCCCTGACAAGGGATCCTATCTCATTAGAAGGATACTTTTGAATAATCCTCCCGCTACTACTGGCAAGCGTGTGCGGTTGGTTACAGATTCCCTCCTGGGTGCTTGCTGGATGTGTGCATCATGGCCTTCGTTCTCATATCTAAGACAAGCACAGCTTGGACCTTAGCTCTTGGTCCTTGTCAAGGCCTACCGGTAGGATCTAAGCTTATTCACAGAATCCACCGAGAGTGCTCCGCCTAGGGACGATGGCCATAATCTAACCCTTATGGATAAGCTTCACCAGACCTATGAATATGGATTCATACTTATGAATATGCTGTGATCCTGTCTGCAGATCGTTGACCAGGTAAATATGAGGTATAGCTTTCATTTAACAAAATTTTTGTTGGTGGTGTGGCGTGTTTCTCGGTGGGGCCGGTGGTGTTCATCGTACAGTACGGTCATGGATGAGGTTCTGGTGACCGACGAGGAATGGCGGGTCCTGCAAGGCTACAAGAAAACAGCCCCGTGCGTGCTGATGAAATTGAGGTCGGAGGCGATCATTCTGCTGTCCAGGGGCGTGGACGTGCAGACGGTCGCTGACGTGGTCGAACGCACGGCCACGACCGTGCGGAACTGGGCGAGGGGTTGGAACCGGACCCGCTTGGCGTCCGTTCACACCGGCCACGCGGGAAACCTGAACGCCTCCCTGCTCACCGCGCAACAACGCGGAGAGGTCCCGGACGTGCTGTCCCGGCCCCCGTCCGAGGCGGGGCTACCGGCCCGGCTTCTGGGACGTGCCTCGCCTGTCCGAGTGGATCTGGGACCGCTTCGACGTGGTCTACGAGTCGGACTCCTCCTACCACTTCCTGCTGCGCATGGCGGGCTTGTCGTTCCACCGGCCCGAGGGCGTCGACCGGCGCCGAGCCGACCCGGCCACGGTCGAGGCCCGCATGGCCGAGATCCGTCGGGAGCTCGACCGGGACTGGTCAGGCGATGATGCGCTGGTCGTGGCCGCCGACGAGGTACGGATCGAGCACGAGGCCATCATGCGCCGGGCCTGGTACGCGAGGAACACCAAGACCCGGATCACGGTCGACCGGGAACGGAAGGCCCAGAACTGCATCGGGTTCTGCCACCAGGACGACGGGTCGGTCGACCTCATGCGGCTGGACTGGCAGGACACCGGCACCGTCTCCGACGCCCTGATCGATCTGACTCTTGAACACCCCGACAAGAACACCGTGGTCGTCTGGGACAACGCCGGCCGGCACAAAACCAAGGAACCGAGACGGAAACTGGCCACAGTCAAGAACCTGGAACGAGTCCACCTGATCAACCTACCGCCCTACTGCCCCGACCTGAACCCGATGGAACACGTCTGGAAAGAAGCGAAAGACTCCATCAGCAACCACCAACGCGCCACCTTCGAGGACACCCGCACCGCATTCGAAACCTTCATCACCACAAACAAATTCCCACACCGACTCACATGAAAATCCTGTCAAAAGAGCACTATATGAGGTAGGGCGACAGTGTCAACCCGCCGCGAGGACAGAGTGTTGCACCCCGGGTTTGGTGGGGGGCAGTGAACGCACGGAAGGATCACTGTCGTGAGTGAAATGGTCCAGGTTTTCTTCCGTTTGAGTAGATGGGAAAATCTGGAGTATGCCAAAGAAATTTGATCAGGACGCCAAGGACCGGGGTGTCAGGTTGGTCGAGGATCGGATCCTTGCCGAGGGGATCTCGATTTGGAGTGCTCCGCGTATTTCGGACACTGATGAAGAGTAGTGTTTTCGATGTGTGGGGTAGGAGTTCGATCATGTCAGCACCGAAGTATGGTCGTCATGAAACGAAACCGTATTTTTCGTGGATTTCCTGTGCTGTTTCAGATATGATTGGGACATGCAGGTAGAGATCACCCCGGAAGAAACCGCCGTCCTGATCAGGTGGAAGAAGCGCGCGGACAATTATGTGTTGGTGCGGATGAAAGCAGAAGCGATCCTGTACGCTTCTC
>NZ_AUFR01000067.1 GCF_000426605.1 Propionibacterium acidifaciens DSM 21887 | reverse complement strand
ATCGACTCGGCCCTGGAACACGCCCGCACATCACTGTTCACCGACGCGCTCGGCGAGCTCGCCGCCCTCGACGGCCGGCCCCTGGACTGGGACAGCGCCGCCGGGTTCCCGTCCCCGGTGTCGGCCGCCGGTGCCGGCGCCTTGTCCGTGCCGGGGTTCACCGCCACCACCGGCGGCGGCTGGCGGACCCCCGGCTGGCGCACCACCCGCACCACCAGCAGCGGCGGCGGTGACGTGTGGGCCGTCGGCGCCGGCACCCCACCCGACACCCCGGCCGGGCCGGCCGCCGGGGGCGGGATGCTGCTGGGCGCGGCCGGGGAGCTGGTCCTGCCCGGAGGCCTCGAGCTGCTGGGCGCCCGCGTCTACGACCCCGCGACCCGGGCCTTCCTCAGCCCCGACCCCCAACAGCCGACCACCGGGGCCGGCTGGGCCGCCAACCCCTACGCGTACGCCGCCAACAACCCGGTCGCCTTCACCGACCCGTCCGGCCTGCACCCCCTCACCGACGCCGAGTTCGACCAGTGGAAGGACCAGCACAAGACCGGCCTCGCGGCCGCCGGGGACTGGCTGAAGGACAACTGGGAGTACATCGCCGCCGGCGCCGCGGTCGCCGCCGGCGTCGCCCTCATGTTCACCGGCGTCGGCGGACCCGCCGGCCTCGCGCTCATGAGCCTGTCCGGGGCCCTCACCTCCGGCGGGATCAGCACCGCCCAACAGAAGCACGACAACGGCACCGTCGACTGGGCCCGCGTCGGCGTCGAGGCCGCCATCGGCGCCATCCCCATCCCCGGCGGCGGCGGAGCCGCGGCCGGACGCGAAGCAGCCGCCACAGCCGGCCGCGAAGCCCTCGAGACCACCGGACGCGAAGCAGCCGAGCAGGCCGCCCGCACCACGGGCGAACGCGAACTGTCCACCATCGGCACGGACGCCGCCGAGAACCTCGGCGACGACACCGCCCGGGTCGCCCACGACGCCTGCAACGGGGCCGCCTGCTTCACCGGCGACACCCCCGTCCTCATGGCCGACGGCAGCTCGAAACCCATCCAGGACGTCCAACCCGGAGACCAGGTCACCGCCTGGGACCCCGACACCGACACCACCCAGCCCCGCACCGTCACCCGCACCTGGACCCACGAGAACACCGAAACCCTCGTGGTGAGGCTCGAAGACGGCGGCCAGGTCGAAACCACCACCGGACACCCCTTCCTCACCAAAGACCACGGCTGGACCCCCGCAGGACACCTCAAACCAGGCGACCAGCTCCACACCCCAGACAACACCTGGGTCACAGTGCAGAGCATCGAAGCCACCGGGCAGGCACACACCGTCCACAACCTCGAAATCGAAGACCTCCACACCTACCACGTCCTAGCCGGCACCACATGGACAACAGTCCACAACAGCTGCACACCCAAACCAGGCTCGCAATATGATCAACCCATCGGACCCGTTCAAGAGGATGCCTGGAAGACCATTGACCATGTAGACCAAAAAGGTACACCGCTTCCCGGACATAAAGGAGGTCGCCCATGGATGAATTCGAATAATCAGCTGCCGTCGGCCGACAGGGCAGGCAACCCAATCTCCTATCGAGAATATGATGTCTCCCCAAATGTAAAAGGAACCCCTCGCGACGCCAAGAGAGTTGTCATGGGTGATGATGGTTCAGCCTATTACACTACTGATCACTATGAAAGTTTTATTGAAGTAAGAGAGAGTCCACGATGACAGCTTCGAAAGATTTCTGCGAAAGGATATCAGAGGTAGAACCAGATCGCTTCATCTTGTCGCTTGTTGCGAGTGAATCAAGAGCCGAGCAAATAATCATCGATTGCGCTTCTCTTGGAATGTACACCCGGGCTCTGCGGGGCCGCAAAATGCGTACGATGAACGATCTGTACGATGAATTTTCTTCCGCCTGTCAATTCCCTTTGTATTTTGGGGAAAACTTGATGGCATTCGATGAATGCTTGTCGAGTCTAGACAATCAAGATCCTGGAAAGGGTATCGCTCTCATTGTGGTGGAACCTGATCAAATCTTGATGAATTCACCCAAACTTGAGATTGAGTTGGAATTGTTCCTGTCATGTCTGATCAATGCTGCTACAGAGTGGGGAGAGAAGATTGATTTGGGAGAATGGTGGGATCGTCCAGCGCTTCCGTTCCACATGATTCTTGTAGGCACTCAGAAACAGCTCGATGCAGTTAGCTCGAAATGGCGGAATGCGAAGAGCAATTTGACAATCGATGGTTTGACTCTTATTCAAACCTAATTTTTATGAATTTATGTGCGATGACTGCCGCGATGGCCTCGGGGAAGGTGCAGAGTGATCTTCGGTAGCCGGTGTGGAGTATCCTCCGGGTTTGAGGTTAGCGATTGCTCGTCCGACTGGGGCGCGTAGTGTGTTGATGACCTTGTGGTATTGTTTCTGGGTTTCTGTGAGTTCACCGCCGACGGGTTTTCGTTCCGGGGTGATCATGCCCAGCCCGGTGCAGCCCTTATCGGCCATCGGTGGAGTGTCGGGGAAGTGGTCGAGCAGGCCGGTGCGGTGGTGCTTGCCCGAGTACAGGCCGGACTGGTCCCGCCAGTTCCAGCACGGCACGAGGGCTCCGTCGACGAGCGGGGTCAGGGGTAGGCCCGGGTCATCCATGGTGGGGATGAAGTCCTCGGAGGCCTCGCCCCAAGCGAGGCGTCCACCGGCGGATGACCCAGGAGGAACGGAGGACCGGCCGACATCGACGGATTCGGCGAGTTCGGCCTGTGTGCGGTTGCGGCGGTGACAGACGAGAGTGACCCTGACTTCTCCTCACTGACTCATGACCGGTGGACGTCCAGTTGCCCGCTGAGCGAGGGGATATTTGTGGATCAGGATCAGGTGGAGGGCCGCCATTGCGGGCCGCAGAGAAACCGTTCACAGGTATCGACAGCCCATTTTCTGCGGAAATGCGCGCCTCGCGAGGGGTGGGAGTGGCAACGGACTGGGAATTGTTGCAGATTTACAGTAATGATTTCCCGGACCTTCAACTCTGGAAGGAAGGCGTATCCGTTCCAAACCCGTTTAAATAATATGGCTGACATGAAACGAAACCGTATTTTTCGTGGATTTCCTGTGCTGTTTCGGATATGATCGGGGCATGCAGGTTGAGGTCACCCTGGAAGAAACCGCCGTCCTGATCAGGTGGAAGAAGCGTTCCGACAATCATGTGCTGGTTCGGATGAAAGCAGAAGCGATTCTGTACGCCTCCCGTGGCGTTGATGTGGGTATCATCGCGAAGATGGTTGAGCGCACTGAGAGGACAGTGCAGGAATGGCTGGCCGACTGGCAGACCACCAGGATGTGCTCGGTGCTGACCGGCCATGCCGGGAACCAGAACGCGGCGAAACTCACCCGAGACCAGAAGGAAGAACTCAAGACCATCCTGGCCCGGCCGCCCTCCCAGGCGGGCATCCACGCCGAGTTCTGG
>NZ_AUFR01000066.1 GCF_000426605.1 Propionibacterium acidifaciens DSM 21887 | reverse complement strand
CTGCTCGTCAATCACCGCGACCCGACCAGGATCAGCCCCCGCCACCTCGAAGAACCGCCCATGAAGACAACACCCCCCACCACCAACAAACGAGGAGCTCGAATCCCCGGAAACACGGTTCAACGCCGCGACGCGGTCGCGACGAACCGACAGCTGAGTCTCAGGAACCACCGCAGACCCGTCGGCAGCACCATTCCTCGCGATCGAATCGAGCCACGTGGTGAAGGCGGCGAACATGGCATCAACGGCCGAATCATCGATGACGTGCTCGCGCACATCCCAGTTCACGCACAGGCAACCGCCGAGCACAGAGACCTGACAATCGACGAGGACAGTCGGCCCCTGCGACACGACCCAGCTGGGCGGACCGAAGACCTCCATGAAGTCCGGCCCGAACAACTCGCCGATACCGATGGCCGAAGTGAAGACGATCGGCGCAGTGCGCCGTTCGACACTGGAGCGGTTGAGATCACGAAGCACCTCGACGCCCGAGTAATGGCTGTGGCCCAGCGCATCGGCAACCTGCACGGCGTTGATCCGCACCTTCTCAGCCAGCGACTCGTCGCCCCCGGTGCTCAGGTCGACCAGTAGGCTGCCCGTGAAATCACCCACGATACGCATGACATCCGGGTGCAACTCCTCCCTGCGGAAGACCGGCATGTTGATGACCAGATCGCGGTTCTCGCTCCAGGCTCCGATCACCTCACCGAAAACCGTGAGCAGCAGGACTGTGGGGGTCACGCCCAAGTCAGCTGCGAGCCCTTGCAAAGCTGCCCACTCATCAGCCTCGAAACGGTGGGCCAGTCGGCGCGAATGCAACGGGGCACCGAGGTCACCAGCTGGCAACGAGGGCGCCTCGTGCATCCTGTCGAGGCGCTCGAGCCACCACTGCCTGTCGGCTTCACGCACGGGATCACCGCCAGCCGCCATGGCGGTGATGTATTGGGCATAGGTCATGCCGGGTTCATCCCACGGCTCATCCGGGTCCTTGTAAAGTGCGGCGAGCTGTTCGAGCGCCATCTTGAAACTCAGCGCATCGCCGACCCCCATGTAGAGCTTGACGAAGGTCCTGCTCCGCCCCTCCGGCAGCAGAGCGAGCCACACCTGGAAGACCTCGCCGCGGTCAGGACGCATGTTCTGTTGCGCCCTCTGCTCACGGATCTCCTGCAGCCTGGCGGTGAGCCCGGCCTCGTCGAAATCGCGCAGGTCATCCACTGGCAGGGCCCAGTCATCGGGTAGCGGGCGAACGTACTGGGCACCGTCGGCCGTCACCACCGCACGCAGCATCGGGTTGCGCTCATACAGCAGCCGGCAGGCGTGCTCCATGCGTCGCGGATCAATGGCAGCGCCATCGAACTCGTGGTAGAAATGCGCGACAACCGACTCCGCGCCCTCATCGATGTGCTGGCCCGCCCAGTACGCCTGCGACATCACGGACAGGGCGAACGGCTGTGCATCATCGACCTGCGCCGGCACGGGGGCCGGCGCCCTCCCAGGATCGACCCGGCAGGGCTCGGAACCGTACGAGGCCAGCAGCCGACCCAAGCCCGCAACGGTGCGCGAGGCAACCGCATCCGCATAGGGGACCCGCACGCCGGAAACCGCCAGGAACCACTCGAGCACCGCCATCAGGGCGATCGAGTCGACCCCTATGGCCGTCAACTCATCGTCCCAACCGATCTCCTCCGGGTCCGCGTCCAGCTTGCCCGCCAGCAACTCTCTTACCTTGTCAGAAGCATTTTGGATCAGTCCTTCAAGAGGCACGGGATGATCACCCACGGGGACTCCTCGGTATCGGTGTACAAAAGTGATTAGGGAAGTCTGTCCTAATATAGTATGCAGCAGGTAAGACTCGTCCATGTATTTGAACAATTGATGAATCCTCCCGAAGGAAGGGCTCTCCATGACGCATTCGATCGATCACCTCGTAGCCGCCGCCCGGGCGTCCGGCATCAAGCTCTGGGAGGAGAACGGCTCGCTGCGGTTCAGGGCCCCGGCGGGCGCCATGACAACCGAGCTGAGAGACCGGATCAAGGCCAACAGGAAGGCCATCATCGACACACTACGCGCGGAGAACGCGCCCGTCCTCCGCGGGGACCCGGAGCATCAGTACGAGCCCTTCAGCCTGACCGACATCCAAACCGCCTACCTGCTCGGCAGGTCGAGCAGCTTCCAAGGCGGCGGCATCGCCTGCCACGCCTATCTCGAGATCGACATGGGCCCCATCGACGCCGCCAGCTTGGAAAATGCATTCGACAGGCTGATCGAGCGTCACGGCATGCTACGGACCAGCTTCCACCGGTCCGGCTATCAGCAGACCCATCCCCGCCATGAGATCCGACGCCGCCCGATCACCGTCGTTGACACCGCGCAGCTCCCCCGACTGCGCGATCGGCTCTCGCACCAGATCCTCGACGCGGAACATCCCCCTCTCATGGAGCTGGCGATCAGCCGTGGCGAACGCCCCACCGATGATCGACTCCACCTGTCGATCGATTTCCTCGTCGCCGACTGGACCAGCATGACCCTCATGATCGATCAGCTCGTCGCCCTGCACGCTGATCCGCACGCAGACCTGGGCCCCGAGGGCCCGAGTTTCCGGGACTACGTCGTCTCGACGGAGCTGGACGAGGACAGCCCCCGGGCTACGCAGGACCACCGGTTCTGGGCCGATCGACTGAAGAACATCCCCAGGGCCCCGGAACTGCCAGCACCGACCGCAACCGGACTCGACGGCCCCGTCTCCTTCACTCGTCACGCGCACGCCTTGGACGTCGATGCCACGTGCAGGTTCATGGATCTGGCCCGCAGCATCAACGTCTCCCCCGCCGCCTTGGCCATGAGCGGCTACGCGAAGGTGCTCGGCGAGTGGGCACAGGATCCCGAGTTCACGCTCGTCGCCACGCTGCTGGACCGCCAGGCCCTGCACCCCCACATTGATGCCCTGGTCGGAGACTTCACCTCCACGGGCCTGGTGCGTGTCAGTCGGACGGACACGACAGATGCAGAACGCGCCCGCACCATTTCCCAGGAACTCGCTGATGTGCTCGACCATCGCGCCTACTCCGGTGTAGCGGTCATGCGCGATCTCGCTCGTCTGTTGGGTGGCACACAGCTGACATTCCCCTATGTCTTCACAGCTGCCATCGATACAGCGTCCGGCCGTCGCGCCGGGCAGTCACTGGCCTGGCGCATCACCGGCGGCATCACACAGACCCCTCAGGTGTTCATCGATTGTCAGGTCTCGGTGCTCGGCGGTTGCCTGTGCGTGAACTGGGATGTGCGCGATGGCACGATCGAGCCCTCAGTCGTCGACGCGATGTTCCAGCGCTTCACCGTTTGGTTGACGGGAGAGGCCGGCGAGACCCTCTCGGGAAGCGAAGCCATGCACGGTCGGGCGCTCGGCATGGCGCGTGCGGAATCGCCCTCGTTTGTTGGTGGTGGGGGGTGTTGTCTTCATGGGCGGTTCTTCGAGGTGGCGGGGGCTGATCCTGGTCGGGTCGCGGTGATTGACGAGCAG
>NZ_AUFR01000065.1 GCF_000426605.1 Propionibacterium acidifaciens DSM 21887 | reverse complement strand
GTCTCCTTCCGGGGCGACCCCGACCCGCACGCCCCCACCGCATCCGAAACAGCACAGGAAACCCACGAAACACGGCCCCGTCCCAGGGGGGCCATAGATGGCCCGAGTGGCCTCGACCTGCACGTGCCGGTCATCGGCGAACAGGGCGTCTAGGCGGTTTTTCTGCTTGTCGGTGAGCAGGCCGGCGCGGTGTGAAGGGTACGTCGGTCCTGGTAGAGCGGGTCCCCGGCCTGGCCTCGTCGGACGTGGATTTCTTGTTGGATGCGTCGGCGGCACTCGTCCGGGGCGTCCGCCGGCCAGGCGGACGACATGGAAGGGGTCCATTACTGGCACGGCCTCAGAGATCTCCTCGGCGGCGGTCTTGAACCCGGTGAACCCGTCCATGACCACGGTCTTGATGCTAGCTCTCCAGACCTGGGGTTGTTCGGCGAACCAGGTCTTGAACACGGCCTTGGAGCGTCCTTGAACCATGTCGAGGAGCCTGGCCGGGCCGGTTTCCTCATGCACGCCGGTGAGATGCGGTGATGACGGTGACGTACTTGTCTCCCCGGCGGGTGTGTCGCATACGTGCTCATCGACCCCGATGACGCGAACACCATCAAGGCGGGCCGGGTCCGCGATGAGCAGGCGTCTGCCTTCGGCGAGGACAGCGGTGTTCGCGGTGTGCTAGAGACCCCGAGAACGCCCGCGAGCTCGTCTTCGACACGATGGCCTATCTCGACCGGGTCTCCGTCGAGGGCGTCGTGATCCTCGAGGAGCTGGCCGCCCCCGCCGCTGCGGCCGTCCCGGAGGTCGACGCCGCCGGAGACGGGCCCGACGGGGCGGGCTCCGGCCCCGAGCCGGCTCGAGGGCGGACGCGGTCGGCTGAGCGGGCCCGGACGCCGATGGCCGGGGCCCGCAGAGATCATTGAGCTGTCCAATGAGTCAGACCTGCTCCTGAGAAGGCCCTTTCTGGGGAGAATGCTCCGTGTCCCCCGCTGCCTGCTGTCGGCCATGGTGGCGCGCGTCCCGGCGCGCTACGCCTCGGACGTCGTCGTCCGGGAGCTCTGCCTGTCGCGTCACACGGTCATCACCCACCTCGCCCGCATCCGCGACAAGTACCGTGCGGGGCGCCATCAGCTCGGCCGCGTGGCGTCGAGGATGGCGCGGGCCGCCTCGGCGGCGAGGTCTGCGAGCTCGGTGGGGCTGGGCGCGTCCGGGTCCGTGCGGGCGGCCCACCAGGAAAGGGTCTCGACGAGGTGGTCCAGGAGGAGGAGGGCGGTCATCCGACGGCCGAGGTCCTGCCCCGGGGGCGAATCGGGGCGGAGCAGGGTCTCGATGGTGTCGACCCAGCGGGTGCGGTGCCCGTGCAGCGCGGCGAGGAGCGAGGGGTGCGAGGCGATGAGTCGGACCCAGTTTGCCATCTGGGACAGCTCGGTGGCGGAGAGGCGCCGGACGAGTTCGTGGGCGATGTCCTGCCCGATGCGAAGTGCCGGCGTGCCCGGTGGCTGTTCGGCGATGACGGCCCGGATCATCCGGAGTGTCTCGTCATCGATCATCATGCCGATGATGAAGTCCTCCTTCGTCGAGAAGTGCCGGAAGAATGTCATCTGCGAGACCCCGGCGCGCTGGGCGATCTGCGCCACCGTGATGGCGTCGTAGTCGTGCTCGGCGAGCAGGGAGCGACCGGCCCGGCGGATCGAGTCCCTCGTGGTACGACGTTTCTGCTCCTGCCAGGCCCGGCGCGCGGCCACGGTCCTCGTCGACGTGCCGCGGCCAGTCGGCGCAGCGGACGGCCTCGTGGCGGTACTCTGCGCATCGGTGTCGGTCACAGTCGCATCATCACCCGGTGCGGGTGTCACCGCGGCGCACGAGCACCACGACGGCGACGAGTGCGCCGACGGCGACCAGGCAGCAGGTGAGCAGGGAGAAGTCCGTCGCCGTGGTGTATGCGCGGGCGGCTGCCTCTCGGAGGGCCTGTCCGGCCGCGTCCGGCGAGCGGGCGGCCTGCTGGAAGGCGATCGTCACCGAGCTCGTGGCCTCGGGCGTCGCGTGAACACCTGAGGCAGTCAGGCCAGTGCTGTAGATCGAGCCCTCGACGGTGCCGAGCACTCCGATGCCCAGCACCGAGCCGAGCTGTTGGAGGACGCTGAGCAGGGACGACCCGGTGCCCCGCCGGTCGCTGTCGACTTGGGAGAGTCCCCACGACAGCGCGACGGGCTGGCAGACGCCCATGCCCAGGCCGGCGAGCGCTTCGCCCACGCCCATGAGGACGAGTCCGCCTCGGACGGTCGCGGCGCCCATGATGACAGCGCCCAGGGCCAGCAGGGTCAGGCCGGCTCTGCATGCGCCGGCGGGGCTCAGCCGACGCGTGGCGTGCTCGTTCAGCAACGAACCGAGGATCGCGCCGGCGACCAACGGCATGAGCAGCAGCCCGCCCACCAGCGCGTTGTGGCCGAGGACCGTTTCAAGATAGGCGGGCAGGACGAAGATCAGCCCGAAGACCGCGAAGTTCACGGTGGCCAGCACGATCCCCCCGATCGCGAAGGGGGTCGAGGCGAACAGGCGCAGATCGGTCAGCGGACGCCCGGTGCGCAGGTCGGACACCACGAACCCCACGACGAGCACCACTCCTGCCAGGGCGGAGCCGCAGGCCGACAGGCTCATCCAGGCGCGCTGGGCGTTGATGAGCCCAGCCGTGAGCAGACCGAGCCCCGCGGTGACGAGCAGCCCGCCCCGCCACGGCAGGCCGGTGGCGGACGCGACCGGCCGCCTCGACCGGGGGATCACGCGCAGGCTCCACACCATCACCACCAGGAATGCGACGACGTCGAATGCGAAGATCGCCCGCCACCCGGCCAACGAGGTGAGCCCGCCGCCGATCACCGGTCCGAGCGGAGCGCCGAGGGTCCCGGCGATGGTCCACACGGTGAGCGCTCGCGCCCTGTCCGCCATGCGGGGGAACAGATCGGCGATCAGGGCCAGGCTCATCGGGATGAACATCCCCGCGCCCGCGCCCATCAGGGCCCTCGCCGCGATGAGGCACCCCACGACGGGGCTCGCCGTGCCCAGGACTGAGCCGACGAGCAGGCCGACCAGCCCCATGAGCAGCACCCGGCGGTGGCCGAGGCGGTCTCCCCCGAAACCGGCGATCAGCAGGACCACGACGAAGGCCAGGCTGTAGGCCGAGGCGACCCACTGCTGCTGCGCCATCGACGCGTCCAGACTCGCACTCACGTCAGGCAGTGCCACGTTCACCGCGGCAGTGTTGACGAACAGCATCGCAACGCCCACCGACAGACACACCAGCCCGGCCCAGCGGCCGGAGGCCTCCTGCCCGGATGCCCGGGCCCGGCCCGTGTCCTCACCCACAACGTCCCACTTCCTCTCGGTCGCAGCACCCCGGACGCCCTGCCCGGCCGCGACGGCGATCCGATGCGTCACTCGGATCCGAGACCACCAGCATATTCCATATGTGAGAGACTATCATTCTGGTCGGTCGGGTCGCCCGAGGACTTGAGTGCTACCGGGGCGGCGGCCGCGGCACGTCGAGAAGGAGAAGTACGCCGATGGGATACAAGCCAGGGCGGGTGCCCGCCTCGGTGCGCGACAGGCTCCACGATCTGGTGGAGACGTCCGATCGTGACTTCGTGCCGCCGCTCTCGTGGCGGGCGGCGATCGGCGAGGTGTTAAGGAAGCCGGAGTTGTGCTGGAGACGACCGATGTCTCAACTCCTCCATCCGTAATCGCTTTCGTTGAAGCTTATTCATAGGGATGATCTAAGCTGTTGTCGATGGTTTCGTGGAGGCGTGTCGCAGAAGACGAAGGGCGGCCTGCCCCGAGATAATTAA
>NZ_AUFR01000064.1 GCF_000426605.1 Propionibacterium acidifaciens DSM 21887 | reverse complement strand
CAGGACGAGGCCGGACAGCCCGAGGCGGGTCAGGGGCAGGACGAGTCCACGCCCGAGCGGCCCGAGCCCGGGGCGGGCCAGAAGAAGCCCGCGCCCGAGCCCGAGCAGCCCGAACTCGAGCGGGGGCAGGACGGATCCGGTCAGGAGGAGCTCGGGGCCGAGCAGGCCGAATCCCCGGAGGAGCGGCCCCGGCCCGAGCGGCATGAGCGTGAATCCCAGCGAGAACGGCCCGAACCCGAGCCCGGTGAGGCTGGGCTCGAACCGGTCAGCCCGGGGCGGGAATGGTTCGAGACTGCATCCGGGCGGGCCGAGCCCGGATACCCGTCCGGGCAGTCCGCGCCCGAGCAGCCCGCTCCTCGGAAGAGCCGGAGGGGGAAGCGGGCATGGCGGTTCTGGGTGATCGCCGCTCTCGTCCTGGTCGTCGTGGCCGTCGCCGCAGGCGCCGTGTGGATCGGCTGGGGCTCGAATGTCTGGGCCCGCCCGCGCCAAGCCGCTGCACTCGCCGACTACCGGAACGGTTGCACCGACAGGACGATCGGCGAGGCCGCCGACGGCGAGGTCGTCGGCTCGCTGTCCATCGACTCACTGGGCGTCGAGGTGCCGATCCGCAAGGGCGTCGGGGGCCAGTCGCTGCGCGGAGCCGTCGGCTGGTACCCCGCGAGCGCCGAGCCGGGTCGGACGGGCAACTTCGCCGTCGCCGGCTATCGGGCGGGCTACGGCCGGCCCTTCGCCGGCCTGCTCTCGCTCGACGTGGGCGACGAGATCGTCGTGCAGGTCTGCCGGGCCAGCCACACCTACGTCGTCGACGTGGCCCCGCGCGATCTGACCGTCCAGTCGGACGACGACTGGGTGCTCGACGCGGTGCCCGGCCATCCCGAGCAACTGCCGAGCCGGGCCGTCATGACGCTCACCGCCAACCAGGATCTGCTGCCCACCGGGGACCGCTCGGTCGGCTTCGCGCATCTGGAGGAGTAGCCGTCGCTGCCGGGCTCCTCGCCGAGAACCGCCCAGAGGTTCGTGCCAGGGGCCGCGGGGTCGGCAGCCCGCAGTGGCTGGCCCGTGTCCGGGGGAACCCGGTTGTAGGCGTCATACTGGCGCGTGTGCGAATCAGGCCGGCCCGTGCCCTGGGGATCGCCGGGGACTTCTCTCCGCCGGACGCATGCCCGGAGCCGCCCCGGGTGCCGCGGCGCTCGCGTCCGGCGCCGCTTCACGTCCGTCGCCACCTTGCTCAGGCCCGTCCCCCCGCTCCCCGCACGGGCGCCGGCGGGCGGGCCCGGGGGCGGATCATCCGGCGGGCCCGGTCCAGCGCAGCAGATAGCGGTAGTAGAGGCCCCGCCTGATCCGTGCGCCGGGCAGGACCTCCCGGGCGATCCGGCGGATCTCCCGCAGGTCCTCCCGGGCCCCGGCGACGGGCGCGCCGATGTCGCGGGTCTCGTGGTGCACGAGCGAGCCGAACCTGGCGACGGGCAGCGTGAGGGCGCTGAAGGCCCAGTCGAGTGGGCTCCGGTTGGCGGTCAGACCGACCACCAGCAGCTCGCCGCCGGGCCTGAGCAGCCGTGCCGCGCGGGTCAGGGCGGCGCGCGGGTCCATGTGGTGCAGGCTCGCCACGAAGGTGATGAGATCGTAACCGTCCTCATCCGGGACGAACTGCTCGAAGTCGCAGTGCACGAGGAGCGTGTTCGCCTCGCCGGCCAGACGGGCCCGGGCCCGACCGACCGAGATCTCGTCCTTCTCGACGCCGGTGGCGCTCGCGACCAGGGGAGCGAGGTGCTGCAGCAGGAGCCCCTCGCCGCAGCCCACGTCGAGCACACGGCAGCGGCCGTGCCGCGCCACCGCATCGATGATCCATCGGTGGTAGGCGACGTTGTGGTTCCAGTAGTCGTGCCCGGCCCCGCCTGGACGGGCGGAGGACGGCTCCGGCCCCGGTTCATGCGCCCCGCTCCGGATCCGTGCAGAACGCGTCGGCCAGACCTGCTCGGCGCCGGGGCGATGACCGGTTGGCATGAGCCGACAATAGCCTTGACGGGGCTCTTCGATGGAGCCGGGAGGCGTCGAGTGCGGCGATCGCGCTCGCCGGCGCCGCACACTCCGACCACGAGGCGGCCGCCGAGCTGGCGGGGATGGGCGCGCCCGCGGCTGCACGCCGGACGCCTTCCCGAGCTCATCGCCGCCGCCATCGAGGGCGAGGACCTCGGGCGCCGGGCCGAGCGGCGGGACGCCGGGACGGCGGGCTGACGGGCCCGCCCGGGAACTGCGCGACGGACTCCGCGACCCCCCGATCCGGATACCGCTCCCGGGGCTCCGGGCGCCGTAATCTGTTCGGTGGGTTTCGACAGGAGTCTGGTGGGAATGTGCGCGGTGAATGGTCGTGGCGAGGAGCCGCAGCCGGAGGGTCCCGGCGACGTCGACGGGCCGGAGACGGACGGTGCGCGGCACGCGGGGCATGAGTCGGCCGGGTCCCATCCCGCGCGGGCGGCGGCCTCGGGGACGGGCGATGCCACGACCCCCGGGAAGACGGCCTCCGGGAAGAGGCGTCTGCGCGCATGGGGGCCGGGAGGGGTCCGCGACCTGGCCGCCCGGGAGCAGGCCGAGCCCGCGGCCAGGCAGCTCTACTCGCCGCAGCGGGTCATGCCGGCCCCCCGCAGGGGGCGGCCGGGCACCGTCCCGGACTGGTGGTGGGCGAACCGCCCCCGCCGGGCGCTGCGCGAGACGAGGGGCTGCTACCGGCCGAGACGACTGATCCCCGATGATCTCGCGGGCCTCTCCCTGATGGGCCCCTCGTCCCTGAGACTGTGGTTCGTGCCCCTCCCGGGGCTGCCCCGCAGGTGGTCCGGGGACTGAGCGGGCCGTCCCCGCATCGTCCGCCGCCGGGGAAGGGCGCGGAGGCGCGACCGCACGATCCCATCGGGCCGGGCCGATTCTCGGACCGTGGTGGGATGCCCTGCCCGTGGGCCGGCGCTAGAATCGCGCGAAACGGGTACCCCGAGCGGTCACCGGTGACCGGCCAGGAGGACGGATGAGCAGGATTCGTGTCGCCATCGTCGGCGTGGGCAATTGCGCGTCGTCGCTGGTGCAGGGCGTCACCCACTACGCCGACGCCGACCCGACCAGCACGGTGGGCGGGCTCATGCACGTCCGGTTCGGCGACTATCACGTCTCGGACATCGAGTTCGTGGCGGCCTTCGACGTCGACGCCGCCAAGGTCGGCCTCGACCTGGCCGACGCCATCAACGCGTCCGAGAACAACACCATCACGATCGCCGAGGTCGCCCCGACCGGGGTGCGGGTGCAGCGCGGCGTCACCCTCGACGGCTTCGGCAAGTATTACCGCGAGACCGTGACGGAGTCCGCCGAGCCTTCGGTCGACGTGGTCCGCGCCCTCAAGGACGCACGGGCCGATGTCGTCGTCTCCTACCTGCCGGTGGGTTCGGAGGAGGCCGACAAGTTCTACGCCCAGTGCGCGATCGACGCCGGCTGCGCCTTCGTCAACTGCCTGCCGGTCTTCATCGCCTCCGACCCGGCCTGGGCGCAGAGGTTCGCCGACGCGGGCCTGCCCATCATCGGCGACGACGTCAAGTCGCAGATCGGCGCCACCATCACCCACCGTGTGCTGGCCCGGCTCTTCGAGGAGCGCGGCATCACTCTCGACCGCACCTACCAGCTGAACGTCGGCGGCAACATGGACTTCAAGAACATGCTGGAGCGCGAGCGGCTGGTCTCGAAGAGGATCTCCAAGACCCAGGCCGTCACCTCGAACGTCGAGAAGGAGTTCGCCGACAAGGACATTCACATCGGGCCGTCCGACTACGTCGGCTGGCTGAACGACCGCAAGTTCGCCTTCGTGCGACTGGAGGGCCACAACTTCGGCGGAGCCCCGGTCTCCCTGGAGTACAAACTTGAGGTCTGGGACTCCCCGAACTCCGCCGGCGTGGTCATCGACGCCATCCGCGCCGCCAGGATCGGCCTGGACCGCGGCATCGGCGGCCCGCTGCTGTCGCCGTCGTCCTTCTTCATGAAGTCCCCGCCCGAGCAGCGCCACGACGAGTACGCCATGGCCTCCACCGAGGACTTCATCGC
>NZ_AUFR01000063.1 GCF_000426605.1 Propionibacterium acidifaciens DSM 21887 | reverse complement strand
TCCTCCGGGGCGACCCCGACCTGCACGCCCCCACCGCATCCGAAACGGCACAGGAAATCCACAAAAAATACGGTTTCATTTCATGCCAGCCATACCAAGATCACGGGCGACCTGAACGATCGGTTTATCCAGCTCGATCACCATCTTCACCGCATCATCCTTGAACTCGACCGTGTACCGATGTCGCTCACGGCCTTTCGACACCTCAGAATTCACTATCACTCCTCTCAAGCACCTGTCCAGAAAGCAGTATGCACGTCAACCCGCCCGAGACCGGTCAAGGCGGTACCGCCGCCCCTACCCCCTGACACACCAGCTGGACGATCGCCTCTCGCTGGGCCTTATCCAACTCGGCCGACTCAGGTGATAGGAGTAGTGGCTGCTCGGTCGTAGCCCCCTCTGGCTGATCCCTCGACCAGCTCGACAGTGCCGGTGGTGATCTCGGTTATCAGGGCCTCTCTGCCCCTTAGGGCAATCGGGTCAATTACACCGTCTTCTGACAGACCCCTAAGGGTCAACCCTGACGTAACGAGACTTGCCCCGGGGTTGTCCGCAAGCTATGGACAAACCCACTTGCGACAGGTATACACATACATTGCTAGCGATAGCCTCCTTGATGTAAATGGGTCAGTGCCTCGCCGGGGTAGGGTGTGTGGTCCTTGGTGAGGGGATGGTTCGGGTGCGTGGTGTGGCGTTGAGTGCTGGTGAGCGTGAGGAGATCTCGCGGGGCCTCGCGGCCGGGTTGTCGGGCCGGGCGATCGGGCGGTTGCTGGGCCGTGATGGCTCGGTGATCAACAAGGAGATCGCCCGGTGCGGAGGCCGTGAGGTCTGCCGGGCCCGGGCGGCCCCGGCAGCGGGCCCGTGCAACAACGCTCCCGACCCAAACCGCGCCAGGTGGAGGCCAGCCCGCAACTGGCCCGTGCGGTGTCCGATGGGTTGGAACAGGGCTGGTCGCCACACCCGGATCAGCGGGCGACCAGGGGCGCGAGCACCCTGACCGGTCGAACTGGCAGGTGTGGGCCGAAGCGATCCACTGCCGAGCCCTGTACTGCCAGGCCCGCGGACAGCCCGGAGTGCGTCTGAACGGGAGCCTGCGCCCCGGTGGCACGGCTCGGGTGAGCCGGGATCAGCGGCGGGCGATGACCACCGGGGCGGGAAGCGATCCCGGACAAGGTCCTGATCACCCAGCGACTGGCCGAAGCCGCCGACCGGGCGGTGCCGGGGCACTGGGAAGGCGACCTTGTCATTGGGCGCGGGCAACCGGTCGGCGGTTATCACCCTGGTCGAACACACCAGTCGTTTCCTCATCCTCCAGCGCGTGTCCTACGACTACACAGCGCCGACCGGGCCGCCGGGGCCGGGCCATGGGCCGACTGCCGGGCCTGCCGCAACCGGTCGCTGACCTGGGACCAGGGCACCGAGATGGCCCGCCACGCCAAGTTCAGCGTGGCCACCGGCATCCCGGTGTTCTTCTGCGATCCCGCGCAGCCCGTGGCAGCGCGGCAGCAACGAGAACACCAACGGCCTCCTGCGCCAGTACCCGCCCAAGGGCACCAGCCCGTCCACCCACACCCGGCCCGACCTCGACAACATCGCGTTCCTCCTCAACAACCGCCCCCGACAAACCCTCGAATTCGCCAAACCAAAAGTAGTCCTCGACAAACCACTCGCCGAAGCAGGCGAGGTACCCACCAGCTGACACCATCCTCACTACTCACCTACTAAAGTTTTTCCGAGCTTGAGAGAAGAGCAAACCGTCAGAACGTGAGTTAGCTTGCTCCGTGACCCAATGCGTGGACGATCAGCACAACAGTTCGAGCGAGCTCAGCACGAGGCACCACAACCTAGGAGCCGGGATGACACCGACATCTGACGTATGGATCGAGCAGGATCGCGTTGCAACGGATTTCTCGTGCCTTACCCCCTTTAAAGCAGCGCCCCGCATCCCTCACGAGGCACTATCTTACGCGAACCCGTCGAGACAGATATGACCAGCAGCGCCCCGATTTCCCCAACAGTGCTTGTCGTTGATGATGATGCAATGGCACGACGAGCGATATGCGCGTATCTGTCGGTTTCTCGCGACCTAACGGTGGCGGCTGTCATGGCCGACAGTCAAGCCGCCGTGAGCTACGCGGTAAGTCACGAAATCGACGTAGTCCTCGTTGGCGCAGACATGCCGAGGATGGACGGCATCCGAACTACCCAAGGTATCCACGAGGGCTCACCTACGACCGCTGTCATCATGTTGACCTCAACCCCCGACCATGAGCTGATGGCCAAGGCCCTCAACGCGGGAGCAAGCGGATATCTCCTAAAAGATCTAAACGGAGGACAACTTGTCGCCAGTATAAGAGCCGTGTACCTCGGACTGTTAGTAATCTCCCCGGAGATGGTCTCTATCCGACGTACTCTCCCCCCCAGCTTTGAGGGGCTTCCCGAACTGACACGACGGGAAGCACAGGTGCTGGAACAACTCATGTCCGGCCGTTCCAATGCGGAGATCGCACGGGCTTTGTTTCTGTCACAGAGCGCAGTCAAGACCTACATGACTTCCCTCATGACCAAGTTTGGCACCCGCTCTCGACTGGAAACCCTTGTGAGGGCATTCCGGCTCGGCTTCAGCCCCTGAGTTTTTTCGATCCCCCGCTAGTCACCATGAATAACACCGGCGTGTCCGGAGGGTTCGGGAAACGGATGTTCCACGTGATTTGGAGTAATATAGATTTCCGAACAGTGAGGCTTATTCATAGGGTGTAGGTGAATATTATTTCCGAGTGTTGCTGTGATGGCGTCCGGAAGGGTGTCGACGGGGCGCCTGCAACGGGTTTTGAGGGCTTCCGGGTTTTGATGTGGGCGATGACCTGTTCGATCCTCCACCTGATTCGTTCGATGGCCCGGTTGAGGTTCTTGTCGGCCTCGGACAGGGGGAGACCCGGGAGTTCGGCGACCGGGGCGGTCGTACCCGGCCCGGCATGCCCTTTGTCCGCGATGTGGGGCACGGAGAAGGAACTCGGATCGTGGGCCGTGGTCTCACCCGGACCCTCGAGGAGGCCTGATCCGGTGAGGGCCCGGGCGTCCGGCCTGGGTGCAGGCCGCTTGAAGGTTCATCCCGGTGGTGCGGTGCTTCCCGGAGTGGAGTTCAGGCTTGTCACGCCACGCCCAGCAGGGCACGGGGGTGCCGTCGACGATCAACTGCGCGCCCGGGTCGAGCCCGTCGGCGGTGGGGACGTTCTCGGCCAGGACACCGGCGATCAGGGGCGTCCGGGCGGACAGGGTCCTGGAGACGGTTGGCCGGCGGAATCCCGAACAGTTCGGCGAGGAGCTCTTGTTCGAGATCGTGTCGCAGGCTGGCCAGAACGAGCCGGATGCTCTGGTGGGGGCCGCGCCTGCGTGAACCGGCCGCCTGGAGTGCTCCGCGTTTTTCGGACACTGATAAAGACCAGTGTTTCCGATGCGTAAGATAGGATTTGATCATGTCAGCACCGAGGTACAGTGCCGAGTTCAAGGAACAAGTCGTTCTCGAGATCGTTCAAAGATCCCGGCCGGTGGCCGAGGTCGCGAGATCCTACGGGCTGGTCCCGCAGACCGTGGGCAACTGGGTCGCGAAATGGCGCAAGGAGCACCCGGAACCCGGGACGGAGAACTCATCGAGCGAGGAGAACGCCGGAGGCCACGACGATTGAAGGCGGAGCTCCGCGAAGCCCGAATGGAAGCCGAGCCCCTAGAAAAAAGCGGCGGCCTTCTTCGCCCAGGAGTCCCGGTGAACGCCAAGTACGGATTCATCCGCAGCGAAGAAGGCAACCACCCCGTCAGGCCCCGTGTGCCGGTGGGCGAAAGTATCCAGATCCGGCTATGGCCGTCATGAAACAAGATCGTTTCTGGTTTCGTGGGGTGGGGGTGTTCGGAGTCGTGGTCGACGGTGCGGCCGGTGATGTGTGAGGCGGACTCGCCGAGGGTTTCTTCGGGGGTCTCGTGCTGAATGGTCGCGATGTTGTTCCTGGCCGTGTTCCGGACGTGCTCGACCGGGTTGTGGTCGGGCGCGTACGGCGGCGGATGGATCGGCATGATGCGCTCCAGCAGCCGGCCGGGCCCGTGGAGGCCGGTCAACGCTTTCGCGTGGTGGGATCGGGCGTTGTCCGGGACGACCGCGATCTTGCCGGCCTCGGCTTCGTGTTGGAGCGGGTCCGGTGCGAGGGTCGTCTGCCAGGTGT
>NZ_AUFR01000062.1 GCF_000426605.1 Propionibacterium acidifaciens DSM 21887 | reverse complement strand
AGACTGGCCAGAACGAGCCGGACGCTCTGGTGGGGGCCGAGCCGCCGTGAACCGGCCGACGGCAGATCACCGCCGGTTGCCGCGTGGATTCTCCGGCACAGGTCGTGCATCTGGGTTCGGGTCAGTCGTGTGATAGCATGGGGCCTGCGGCCTGTTCCTTGATAGTTTCTTGTCACGCATTAATTATCTCGGGGCAGGCCGCCCTTCGTCTTCTGCGACACGCCTCCACGAAACCATCGACAACAGCTTAGATCATCCCTATGAATAAGCTTCATGGATTCCCCGCCGCCGCCGATGACCCCGGAACGACAGATCGTGAAGCTTCCCCACAGGGGCGATGTCATGCGGTGGGAGGCGACCGATGACGACATGCTCGCTGAGGAGAAACTGGAGTTGTGGATCCGCGACTCCCTCGAGCCGGAGCGACTCCAGGCAGGGCTGGTCGTACGAGACGAGTTGCCCGAACGCGAGGACGAGGTTCTGCCGCTCCTCGAGGCGACACCACCGACCGATGAAGAGATCTACCCCGCCGAGATGCAGACGGTACGCAAGATCACCACGCAGATCATCGAAGGGCAGGGAACCCATGCCCGAGCCTTCATCCGCCATGATGGATCGATCCGCCCCGCTCTTCCGGGAGACAACGGCGATCTCCTCCTTGCCCCCGGTGATGTCGTCATCATCGACAACGACCATCCCGTCACCCGCCACGGCGTCGTCGTAGCGGATAACACCGAATGCGAACACCGACAGTCCTTCTGGGGAGGGAACAGCGTCAGAATCATCTTTCCGGGTTCGAGCGGCTCGAAATGGCTCACCGAGTTGTGCGGTCTGTCGAGTGAAGACGCCCAGAGAACCTTCACGGAAGCCGGAGAGCAGGGCATGGTGATCCTGGGGCCGGACCTCACCGAAGGCATCACGCTGTCGTGGATCGTCGTCACCACCGCTGCTTCCGTCGAGGACGACGAGTCGATCCGTCAGGAATGGACGACCGCAGACCACCCAGTCGGGCTCGACGTCCACCAGCGGGGCGTCGCAGCGCGGGCGGAGCTCTTGGCACAGCTCATCGGGCTCTCCTCGAACATCCGCATGGATCTGTCGACAGCCGGGCTGCACCACGATGACGGAAAAGCCGACCCTCGGTTCCAGCGTTTCCGGTTGGGCAACACCACCGATCAGGTGCTGGCGAAGAGCCTGGACCCCAGCGCTCAGAGCATCTCTCGACGTCGATGGTCAGGAGGCCTCCCCCGGGGCTGGCGTCATGAATTGCGTTCAGTCGCCATCGCATGGCCCACGATCAGCTGGGAGCAGGACGCTGAACTGATTGCGCGCCTCATCGGCACGAGTCACGGTCACGGGCGAGTTCTTCCCCAAGCGAACGCGCATCTGCTGTGCGATGAGGGCGACAGCGTCGAACTCCGGAGGCGGGCAGAGGAACTCTTCCTCGAGGGCGAGTGGTGCGAGATCATGACCCGCACGAGTTGGCGTTACGGACCATGGGCATGCGCCTATCTGGAGGCAGTACTGCGCGCAGCGGACTGCCAAGTGTCGAGGGAGGGATCATGAGGATCATTCTTGCTGGAGGGCTCGACAGCGCCCTCACTCATTTCGCAATGATCGGCTTGGCCGAGATACTCCAAGAGGCGGACGCCAGCCGGGTCCGTCTTCAATGGAAGGACTCCGCCAAGGCAGAACCCACGGTCTCCTGGGACGGCCCCGAGGTGGCGGAGGCCGTGCTCGCCCACGCCCGGCGGCACGCGGACCAGGACTCATGGGTGCAGGCGAAGGTGTCCTTCACCACGCCAAGGGGCGAGAAAACCTTCGGACTGTTCAGTCCACGACTCCCCCTTCCCGAGAAGGAGTCGGAGGTTCAGCAATTCGAGGATCATCGAGAGGAGTTCTTGGACTCTGATCTGACTGCTCTGGACCATCTGATGATCAGCAACCTCGGAGAGCCTGGCTACTGGATTTTTGATCGCAATACGAGGCTTCCTGACAGCTCCGCGTCGCGCTGGGAAATGAAGACAAGGAATCATGGAGAAGAGTTCGTCGGAAATCGCCTGTCGAAGCTCGCCTCAATCGTCTCGTCCTTTGACAAGGATTCGATTGATGCCGGATTGACCGGAAGAAAGATTTCTGACCCCTTGGGCAAGGACAAGCTTGATTCCCGTACTTCCACCGGACTGACACCTCCCGGCCCGGTTGATGACGCCTTGGCCTGGTGCGGATTGTGGGGCATCAGTGGCTTCACCCTTGTACCTGGAACAGGTAGTGATATCAGCGCAACAGCTGGCGCCGTCCCCCAGCAGCGTCGACATCCAAGGAGCCTCGTCATACCGATCACCGAGAAACCAATATCCCCCGCCGCATGGCGAGCGCTCATGGAGACTCGGGCAATCATCGATATCACATATTCAGACGAATCATCAATGGCAACCGCTTCGGACTATCTGAAGGCCAGAGGAGTCCTTGGGATATGCACATTTCCTGTTTACACCACGAACAATTCGAAAGCCCCTGAACAAATGATCTTGAGCGGCGCTTTTTACCCCCTGAACAGAGTCCCCAATGACCTCCACTGAAAATATCCCGATAAGCCTCTTGGTGCATATGGTTTTCTGCCCGCGTCGAGCATGGCTTGAAGCACAGGGCGAGCAGGCCGACAGCTTCGCCATGACGGCAGGATCCGTTGCACACACTCGTGTTGACGATCCGGCAGAATCACGTCCCGGAACGGAGCGGGCGATGCTCGTGCACAGCGATGAGCTCGGCTTGACCGGACGTTGTGACGTCGTCCACTCAGAGCCGAACGGCACCCTGACGATCCAGGAATACAAGTCGACCCCGGTCCGGAGAAAGCCCCAGATCAGGGAGTCACAGCGCATCCAAGTATTGGCTGAGGTCATGTGCCTGGAGAGCATGGGGTACACGGTCACCGGAGCCGAGGTGCACTTCATAAATCACCACAAGAGCATTCCCGTGCCCCTCAGTCCGGCCGGCAGAGAGGAATGCTTGGAATGGATTCGCCGGACTCGTGAGATGGTCCGGGGTTCACGTGCTCCTGAACCGCTTCTGGACGACCCTCGATGCGCCAGCTGTTCCCACGCGACAATCTGCCTTCCCGACGAGCATCATCACACAAATGGATCACCCACGAGACGCATCTCCGCGTCGGACCCGGAAGGAGAGATCGTTCATGTCATGACTCCCGGCGCACGGGCCTTCATGAAGGAGCGTCAAGTCGTCATCGCCAAGAATGGTGAAACCCTGGCGAGCTGCCCGATTGAAAGAATCAGTGGAATGGTCGTCCACGGCAACGTGGATCTTTCCAGTGCTCTCGTCAGAGAACTCCTCTGGAGAAGGCTCTCGATCGTCTGGTGCAGTGGCAGAGGACGAGTGGTTGGTTGGGCCACCAGCGCCCGGCTTCCGAACGGGCAGGCCAGGATCCACCAGCAGGCCATGTCCGAGTACGGTTGTCTGCCCTTGGCTCAGGCCATGATCAAGGCGAAGATCTCGAATCAAGCAACCCTGCTCCGCCGCAACGGGGGCGGAACATCGGCAACAACGAGCCAGCTTCGAGCCCTTGGCAGGCAGACCACTCAGGTCAGCAGCCTTCCAGATCTCTTCGCGCTCGAGGGAAGGGCTGCGCAGATCTATTTCACCGACTTCCCCTCCATGTTGAAGGGCACCGAGGCCGAAGAATTCTTGGAAGCCTGGCCGGGGCGCCACGGGAGAGGCGCCACTGATCCGCTCAACGCCGCCCTCAATTTCTGCTACGGTCTTCTGCTCGCTGACTGCATCCGAGGGCTGACGGCATGCGGGCTCGATCCGCACGGAGGTTTTCTTCACTCACCAAGCCGGAACAAACCGGCCTTGGCTCTTGACCTGATGGAAGAATTTCGGGCACCGATAGCCGACTCCGTGGTCATCACCTGCATCAACAACAGATCATTGACCCCAGGAATGTTCTCCCGAACGCTTGGGGACACTCGACTCAAAGCTGCAGGAAGAAACGCATTGACAACCGCCTATGAACACAAGGCGACTACTGAGATAGCTCATTTGATATTCGGATACACAACGTCATGGCGTCGTGCAATCGAGGTGCAGGCGAGGATCCTCCTCGGGGTCATCGACGGGACCCGCAGCGAATACAAGGGGATGACCATACGGTGACACGTCGCGACAGCCACAGATTTCTCATCGCATATGACATCCCAGACGACCGTCGAAGACATACAATATCAGTGATCTTGAAGGGTTTCGGTCATCGAGTGCAGTACAGCGTCTTCATGATTGACTGTTCACCGGGCAAGATACCGATTCTTCAACATGAGCTCGAGGAGAACATGAAATCCGGGGAGGATTCAGTCCTGCTGTGCGATCTGGGCCCCTCGAAACTGGTCGATTCCAGAGTGATCACCCACTTGGGGAGTTCGTGCTGCGCCATGCTCCCGGGAGCCATGATCATCTGATGCGAGAGCCGTCTCAGTACACAAACCCGGTCGACCCGCTCGCAGTTGCGTATCTCGTAGTCAACTGGCAAATCAAAGGCGTCCTCACCGTCACGCCCCGACGAGCATGCCGTCATGCTACACTGTTTCTCGCGAAGAGCTTCCAAATCACCTGACC
>NZ_AUFR01000061.1 GCF_000426605.1 Propionibacterium acidifaciens DSM 21887 | reverse complement strand
GTTTTTCTGGATGGGGTCGGGGTTGTTCTCTTGTTGTTTTTGTCGGGCCGGGTTCTTCGTGGGTCTGGTCCGGTGGTTTTTACGGAGAGTTTGATCCTGGCTCAGGACGAACGCTGGCGGCGTGCTTAACACATGCAAGTCGAACGGTAAGGCGCTTTCGGGCGTACACGAGTGGCGAACGGGTGAGTAACACGTGAGGAACGTGCCCTTGACTTTGGTATAGCACTTGGAAACAGGTGGTAATCCCGAATATTCAGTTTCCCGGGCATCCGGGTTGTTGGAAAGCTTTTTGCGGTCAGGGATCGTCTCGCGGCCTATCAGCTTGTTGGTGGGGTAGTGGCCCACCAAGGCCTTGACGGGTAGCCGGCCTGAGAGGGCGACCGGCCACATTGGGACTGAGATACGGCCCAGACTCCTGCGGGAGGCAGCAGTGGGGAATATTGCACAATGGGCGGAAGCCTGATGCAGCAACGCCGCGTGCGGGATGACGGCCTTCGGGTTGTAAACCGCTTTCACCCATGACGAAGCGCGAGTGACGGTAGTGGGGGAAGAAGCACCGGCCAACTACGTGCCAGCAGCCGCGGTGATACGTAGGGTGCGAGCGTTGTCCGGAATTATTGGGCGTAAAGAGCTTGTAGGCGGTTGATCGCGTCGATAGTGAAATCCCGGGGCTCAACCTCGGGCTTGCTGTCGATACGGGTTGACTTGAGGAAGGTAGGGGAGAATGGAACTCCCGGTGGAGCGGTGGAATGCGCAGATATCGGGAAGAACACCGGTGGCGAAGGCGGTTCTCTGGACCTTTCCTGACGCTGAGAAGCGAAAGCGTGGGGAGCAAACAGGCTTAGATACCCTGGTAGTCCACGCTGTAAACGGTGGGTACTAGGTGTGGGTCGCATTCCACGTGATCCGTGCCGTAGCCAACGCATTAAGTACCCCGCCTGGGGAGTACGGCCGCAAGGCTAAAACTCAAAGGAATTGACGGGGCCCCGCACAAGCGGCGGAGCATGCGGATTAATTCGATGCAACGCGAAGAACCTTACCTGGGTTTGACATGTACTGGAAGCGCTCAGAGATGGGCGTGCCTTTTCGGCCGGTTCACAGGTGGTGCATGGCTGTCGTCAGCTCGTGTCGTGAGATGTTGGGTTAAGTCCCGCAACGAGCGCAACCCTCGTCCAATGTTGCCAGCAGTTCGGCTGGGGACTCGTTGGAGACCGCCGGGGTCAACTCGGAGGAAGGTGGGGATGAGGTCAAGTCATCATGCCCCTCATGTCCAGGGCTTCACGCATGCTACAATGGCCGGTACAAAGAGTTGCGAGCCTGTGAGGGTGAGCGAATCTCGGAAAGCCGGTCTCAGTTCGGATTGGGGTCTGCAACTCGACCCCATGAAGTCGGAGTCGCTAGTAATCGCAGATCAGCAACGCTGCGGTGAATACGTTCCCGGGGCTTGTACACACCGCCCGTCAAGTCATGAAAGTCGGTAACACCCGAAGCCGGTGGCCTGTCCCTTGTGGGGGGAGCCGTCGAAGGTGGGACTGGTGATTAGGACTAAGTCGTAACAAGGTAGCCGTACCGGAAGGTGCGGCTGGATCACCTCCTTTCTAAGGATGCCTGTCTTCTCGTGTCTGCTGGGGTTTCCTGGTGGGTGCGGGGCCCGTGCGCCGGCTCGTGCCGGTGGTGCGGGTCGGGCTTGTTTTTTGTGGAGGGCTGGCTGGGGGCACGCTGTTGGGTTGTGAGGGAGCGGCCGTGCGGTGGCTTCTTCGTCGGCGGTCGTGTGTCGGGCGGGTTCGTCCCGTGCGGCGTGCGGTTCCGTGCGTGTGTTGAGAACTTCATAGTGGACGCGAGCATCTTTGTAGTTTCGATTGACATGTGTGTTCGACAAGCTACTGAGTGCGATCGGTGGATGCCTAGGCACCAAGAGCCGATGAAGGACGTTGTGACCTGCGATAAGCCCCGGGGAGCTGGTGGACGAGCTTTGATCCGGGGATTTCCGAATGGGGGAACCTCGAAGGTGACCGGTCGTGAGGCCGGCGACTGCTCCCTGAATGTATAGGGGGGTGTGAGGGAACGTGGGGAAGTGAAACATCTCAGTACCCACAGGAGAAGAAGACAACAGTGATTCCGTGAGTAGTGGCGAGCGAAAGCGGAGGAGGCCAAACCGTGCGTGTGTGGACAGCTGGCAGGCGTTGCACGTGCGGGGTTGTGGGAGTGTTCTTGCCCGAGCTGTCAGGAGGGCGGGGAGTGACAAAGCGGTGTTGAAGTGGAAGCGGCTGGGAAGCCGTACCGGAGTGGGTGACAGTCCCGTACACGTATGACATCGTCTTCCTTGGGCACGTCCCAAGTAGCGCGGGACCCCTGAAATTCCGCGTGAATCCGGCGGGACCACCCGTCAAGCCTAAATACTCCTTGGTGACCGATAGCGGACCAGTACCGTGAGGGAACGGTGAAAAGTACCCCGGGAGGGGAGTGAAATAGTACCTGAAACCGGTCGCATACAATCCGTCGGAGCCTTCCTCGTGGGGGTGACGGCGTGCCTTTTGAAGAATGAGCCTGCGAGTTAGTGGTGTGTGGCGAGGTTAACCTGTGTGGGGTAGCCGTAGCGAAAGCGAGTCCGAACAGGGCGGTCCAGTCGCATGCTCTAGACCCGAAGCGGTGTGATCTACCCATGGCCAGGGTGAAGCGACGGTAAGACGTCGTGGAGGCCCGAACCCACCAGGGTTGCAAACCTGGGGGATGAGCTGTGGGTAGGGGTGAAAGGCCAATCAAACACTGTGATAGCTGGTTCTCCCCGAAATGCATTTGGGTGCAGCGTCGTGTGTTCCTTGTCGGAGGTAGAGCACTGGATGGTCTAGGGGGCCCATCAGCTTACTGAAATCAGCCAAACTCCGAATGCCGGCAAGTTGGAGCACGGCAGTGAGACGGCGGGGGATAAGCTTCGTCGTCGAGAGGGAAACAGCCCAGACCATCAGCTAAGGCCCCCAAGGGGCGGCTAAGTGGAAAAGGATGTGGAGTTGCGGTGACAACCAGGAGGTTGGCTTGGAAGCAGCCATCCTTGAAAGAGTGCGTAATAGCTCACTGGTCAAGTGATTCCGCGCCGACAATTCAGCGGGGCTCAAGCCGTCCGCCGAAGCTGTGGCGTCCGCGCGTGTGCCGGGCGCCGGGCCTTGTGTCCGGTGCCGGGCGTGTGGATGGGTAGGGGAGCGTTGTGCGTGCCGTGAAGCGTCGGGGTGACCCGGCGTGGAGTGCGCGCGAGTGAGAATGCAGGCATGAGTAGCGTTTTGACGGGTGGGAAACCCGTCCGCCGAATATCCAAGGGTTCCGGGGTCAAGTTGATCTGCCCCGGGTGAGTCGGGTCCTAAGGCGAGGCCGACAGGCGTAGTCGATGGTTGACGGGTTGATATTCCCGTACCGGCCCAGCAACGGTCCTGTCGAATCGGGTGATGCTAAGCACGCGAGATGTCTCCGGCGCTTTCGGGTGCCGGTGGCGTCGAGTCTGTGAACCGAGTCTGTAGTAGACAAGCTGCGGAGGGACGCAGGAAGGTAGCTCGACAGCCGTCATGGTAAGGCTGTCAAGTCTGTAGGGTGACTGGTAGGCAAATCCGCTGGTCGTGTGCCTGAGAGATGATGAGAGGGGCCCTGTCAGCAGGGTCCGTGTTCGAGTGATCCTATGCTGCCTAGAAAAGCTTCGTGAGCGAGTTGTTGTGCCGCCCGTACCCCAAACCGACACTGGTGGATAGGTAGAGAATACCGAGGCGATCGAGATAATCGTGGTGAAGGAACTCGGCAAAATCCTCCCGTAACTTCGGGACAAGGGAGACTTGAGGCGTGAGGGGCCCGCGCGGCCCTCAGCGCCGGGAGTCGCAGTGAATTGACCCAAGCGACTGCTTACTAAAAGCACAGGTCCGTGCGAAGTCGTAAGACGATGTATACGGACTGACTCCTGCCCGGTGCTGGAAGGTCAAGGGGAACCGTCAGCCTCTCGGCGAAGCGGTGAACTTAAGCCCCAGTAAACGGCGGTGGTAACTATAACCATCCTAAGGTAGCGAAATTCCTTGTCGGGTAAGTTCCGACCTGCACGAATGGAGTAACGACTTGGGTACTGTCTCCACCACGAGCTCGGTGAAATTGCATTACGAGTAAAGATGCTCGTTACGCGCAGCAGGACGGAAAGACCCCGGGACCTTCACTACAGTTTGGTATTGGTGATCGGTGCGGCTTGTGTAGGATAGGTGGGAGACTGTGAAGCGGCCACGCCAGTGGCCGTGGAGTCGTCGTTGAAATACCACTCTGGTCGTTCTGGTTGTCTAACCTCGGACCGTGACCCGGTTCAGGGACAGTGCCTGACGGGTAGTTTGACTGGGGCGGTCGCCTCCCAAAGAGTAACGGAGGCGCCCAAAGGTCCCCTCAGCCTGGTCGGCAACCAGGTGTCGAGTGCAAGTGCACAAGGGGGCTTGACTGTGAGACGGACACGTCGAGCAGGGACGAGAGTCGGGACTAGTGATCTTCTGGTGGCGTGTGGAAGCGCCAGAACTCAACGGATAAAAGGTACCCCGGGGATAACAGGCTGATCTTGCCCGAGCGCTCACAGCGACGGCATGGTTTGGCACCTCGATGTCGGCTCGTCGCATCCTGGGGCTGGAGTCGGTCCCAAGGGTTGGGCTGTTCGCCCATTAAAGCGGCACGCGAGCTGGGTTAAGAACGTCGTGAGACAGTTCGGTCCCTATCCGCTGCGCGCGTAGGAATCTTGAGAAGGGCTGTCCTCAGTACGAGAGGACCGGGACGGACCAACCTCTGGTGTGCCAGTTGTTCCTCCAGGAGCATGGCTGGTTGGCCACGTTGGGAAGTGATAACCGCTGAAAGCATCTAAGCGGGAAGCACGCTTCAAGATGAGGATTCCCCAGCCCCGTGCTGGTAAGGCCCCCGGCAGACCACCGGGTTGATGGGTCGGACGTGGAAGCGCCGCGAGGCGTGGAGCTGACCGATCCCAAACGGCCGAGAGGCTTGCC
>NZ_AUFR01000060.1 GCF_000426605.1 Propionibacterium acidifaciens DSM 21887 | reverse complement strand
CAGGCCTCGTGCTCCAAGCGGCCGGGCCAGGATGGTCTCGGGTTCCTGCTTCCGGACGCGGACGGGTTCCACCGCGTCCCGGTTCCCCGCATGCCCGGCCGGGACCCGGCGCATCCTGGTGGCCCGCCAGTCGGCCGGCCACTCCTGCACCGTCCTCTCCGCCCGCTCGACCGTCTCAGCGATGACGCCCGCATCGACGCCACGGGAGGCGTGCAGGACCGCTTCGGCCTTCATCCCGGCGAGCACGCGACTGCCGGAACGCCTCCTCCACCCGACCAGGACGGCGGTCTCCTTCCGGGGCGACCCCGACCCGCACGCCCCCACCGCATCCGAAACAGCACAGGAAACCCACGAAACACGGCCCCGTCCCAGGGGGGCCATGGAAGTGGATGTTGCGTTTTTCGAAGTACGGGATCACCAGGCCCCACGTGCGCACCCCGGGGCGCATGCGCTCCACCTCGCGCCATGCCGCCTGCCCGATGCCCCTGCTGTTGCTGTGGGCATCCGGTGAGACGAACAGCAGCTCCAGTTCGCCCCTCCGCGCGGTCCCGTCGATGTTCAGCACGATTCCACCGACTGCGCGATCGCCCACGACGATGCGCCATGCCTCGGCGTGCTCCCCGCCGATCGCGCGCTCGATGGTCCCGCGGAAGATGATCTGCCCGTCCTCCTCGAAGTGGTCGTCGCGCATGTCGAACCCCTGCGTCGCCCCGTGGAGGAACGCCTCTTGGTTGTCGGCTGTGAACTGCTCGCGGTCATCGGGCTCGAGCGGCGCCAGTGTGATGCCCGGACCGGCTGCCACACCCTGTCGGCTGTCCATGCGGCCATCATCCCAGCCTGATCCGTGGTGTCCCGGTGCCCGCCACGGGCAGCTGCGTCTTCGAGAACGGTGCCCACCGTCGAAGACTCGCCGACCGTGAGCCCGGCTCTTCGGCCCGAGCGTGAGGTCAGGAGCACGGGCCCCGTCGATGAGCGGCGTTCCAGGGACGTCGTTGCCGGGCCTGCATGGGCCTTCGGGTCTCCGCCCATGTCGGGTCGCGGCCGGAGGACGCGGGCAAGCCGGCCGGCGAACGGGCGCGGTCGCATACGAGGCGACGCATACGAGGCGACCCCGTGCGGAAGACCGGCGGCCACCCGGAACCGGATCGTGCGCCCGCTCCCCCTTTCGTCATCGAACCGGCTCACGCCAGCGGCACGACCCGCACCTGGGTGGCCTTGACCTGCGCCCACAGCCGCCCGCCGACCGGCGTCCCGAGCTCGGCCCAGGCCGCCGTCGTCACCCGGGCCCGGACGACGGCCCCGCCGTCGAGGCCCAGCCGCACGCTCACCAGGCCGCCCGACTCGTCCGCCGCCTCGACCGTGCCGGGCAGGGCGCTGCGCGGCGAACCCCCCGGCGGCGCGGCGTGCAGGGCGACCGACTCCGGCGCGAAGACCATGGCCACCCGCTCCCCCGCCGCGGGCGCGCCGGTCTCGGGCGGCCGTGCGGCGACGAGGCGGCGCTCCCCCACGGCGACGCCGGGCAGCCCGTCGTCGCCGACGACGAGCGTCCCGGTGACGATGTCGAGGCCGGCCAGCCGGGCGGTGAAGGTGCTCGCCGGGCGGGCGATCAGCCGTGCCGGTTCGCCCTGCTCGACGATCCGACCGTGGTCGAGGACGATCATCCGGTCGGCCAGCTCGAGCGCCTCGAGCACGTCGTGGGTGACGACGATCGTCGTCGTGCCCGCGTCGGCCAGGCGCGCGGCGAGCACCCGGCCGACCTGCGAGGATGCCTCGACGTCGAGGGCCGCCGTCGGCTCGTCGAGGACGAGGACGGCGGGCTCGAAGGCCAGCGCCCTGGCCAGCGCGACACGGGCCGCCTGCCCGCCCGAGAGCTGCCGGCCGCGTCGCCCGGCGAGTTGCGCGCAGCCGACGGCGGCGAGCTGCTCCGCGGCCGCCTCCCTGGCCCGTCCGCGGGGCACGCCCCGGCAGCGCAGCGGGAACGCCACATTGTCGAGCACGCTCATGTGGGCGAAGACGTGCGGGTCCTGGCCGAGCATCGCCACGCCGCGGCGGTGGGCGCTGACGAAGGCGCGCGGCCCGTCGACGAGTCGGCCGCCGATGCGCAGTTCGCCGCTGTCCAGGCGCAGCCGCCCGGCGACGATCTCGGCGAGCGTGGACTTGCCGGAGCCGTTGTGCCCCATGACGGCGAGCACCTGCCCCGCGGGGATCTCGAGCGTCAGGGCCCAGTCGCGGGCCGACAGGGCGCCGTCGACGCCGATCGACGCCGCGGGCACGGCGCGCGCCGGAGCGGCGGAGACGGGCTCGGCGGCCGCCGCCCCGTCCTCGTGGACGGGCCCGCCGCCACGCCCCCCGGGCGTCCACTCGGTGCCCGCGACGACGAGGGCCGCCACGACGACGAGGAGAGCGCCGAGCGCCAGCGCGTTGTCGGAGTCCGTCTCGCGGGCCAGGTAGATCTGCAGCGGCATCGTGCGGGTGACGCCCTGCAGCGAGCCGGCGAAGGTGAGCGTCGCCCCGAACTCGCCGAGGCAGCGGGCCAGCGACAGCGCCGTACCGCGCGCCAGCGCCGGCACGACGAGGGGCAGCGTGATGGCGCGCAGCACCCTCGTGGGGCCGGCGCCGAGCGAGGCGGCGGTCTCCTCCAGACCCGCCGGCCGCGAGCGCAGGGCGGCTTCGAGCGTGATGACGAGGAAGGGCAGCGAGACGAAGACCTGCGCCATGACGACCGCCGGCGTCGTGAAGCCGATGCGAACGCCCCAGACCCCGTCGAGCACCTGGCCGACGAGGCCCCGGCGGCCGAAGGTGGTCAGCAGCGCCAGCCCCGCGACGACCGGCGGCAGCGACAGCGGCAGCGCGACGAGCACCCGCGCGCACCGCACCCCGCGCCAGGACCGCGACAGCAGCACCGCCAGGGGCACGCCGAGCACCAGGTCGACGGCCGTGGCGGCGGCGCAGGTGCGCAGGCTCAGCCACAGGGCGTCGCGCGAGGCCTCGGCGCCGATGAGCTCGCCGAAGCGCCCCCAGGGGACGGCCGCCCCCATGCCGACGAGGGGGATCACGAGGTAGAGCACGCCCAGCGCCGCCAGCGCCGCCAGCCAGACGGGGACCGGGGCCGGCGGCGCGGCGCGGCGGGCGCGTGCGCTCATCGGACCGGCTCAGGCGGCCTTGGAGAAGCCGTACTTGTCGAGCGTGGCCTGGCCGTCGTCGGAGAGCACGTAGTCGACGAACTGCTGGGCCAGCTCGGCGTGCTGGCTCTCGTTGACGGTGGCGATCGGGTAGTGGTTGACGACCTGGTCGGCGCCGGCGATCGGCACCTCGGTGACCTTGTCGCCGGCCTCCTTCGCATCGGTGCGGTAGACGATGCCGGCGGTGGCCTCACCGCTCGTGACCTTGCCGACCACATCGGTGACCTGCTGCTCCTCGCTCACCGGGTTGAGCGTGACGCCGAGCTTCTCGGTGAGCTGCTGGGTGGCCGAGCCGCAGGGCACCTCGGGCGCGCAGATGACGAGCTGGGCGTTGTCGAGCGAGGCGTCGAGGCCCGTGACGCCGGCCGGGTTGCCGGCGGGCGTGATGATCGTGAGGACGTTCGTGGCGAACTCGGTGGTCTCACCGACGGTGCCGGCGTCGACGGCCTTCTGCATCGTCGAGGTGTTGGCGGTGGCCAGCACGTCGGCCGGGGCGCCCTGGTTGATCTGGTCGACGAGGGTCTGCGAGCCGGCGTAGTTGAACTGGACGTCGACGCCGGGGTGCTCGGCCTCGAAGGCGGTGGCCATCTCGTCGTAGCCGGCGGTCAGCGAGGCGGCCGCGTAGACGGTGAGGACGGTGGTCTGGGTCGAGGACGAGGCGTCGGAGGACGAGCCCTTGGACGACGAGCAGCCGACCATGGCGGCCGACAGCGCGACGGCCGTGCCGACGGCCGTGCCGACGGCCATGATGCGATGGGTGAGTCTCATGATGCTCCTTGTGGGTTCGTGGCGTACGCATTCGTGGCCGCCGGGACGACGTCGTCCCGGCGGGGTCCTGATTCCATGGCCCCGACGGGCCTACGAGGTGACGGGCAGCTCGAGGGAGACGTTCGTCGCCTTCACCCGGGCCACCGCGATGGAGCCCACCTCGAGGCCGAGGGCCTCGACGGCCTCGGTGGAGATGAGCGAGACGATCCGGGAGTTCCCGGCGACGAGGTCGACCTGGCTCATGACCGGATCGGATCTGATGGCCGTGACGATGCCCTGGATGTGGTTGCGCGCCGACTGGGACCGCGACCCGTCCTCGAGGCCGACGTGGTCGTGCTGCTGGGCGAGCAGATGCCCGGCCAGCGAGGCGCCGTCGACGCGCAGCACGTGCTGGTCGTCCTGGAAGGCTTTCACGGCGCCGGAGCTGATCCAGCGGCGGATGGTGTCGTCCGAGACGCCGAGCAGCCTGCTGATGTCGGAGATGCGATGCCTTGGCACGGAAGAACCATAGCAAAATCGGATGGATCGACCCGAATCACCCGCATCAGCGGATCGGAGGATCGGCGGCGCCCGCCGCGCTCAGCTCTCGGCCAGCTGGATGTAGACGTGGCGCAGCAGCGGCACCACCACGTCGAGGGTGTCGCTCATGCCGCCCTTGGAGCCGGGCGAGCAGACGAGCAGGGCCGCGTCGGCGTCCTTGCCGGTGACGCCGACGACCTCGCGCGAGAGCGGCGCGAGCGGGCTGTGCTCGGCGCCGTGGGCGCGGATCAGCTCGGCGACGCCGGGCAGCTCGACCTCGACGAGCCCGCGGAGGACCTCGGGGGCGTCGTTGTTGCGGCGGAAGCCGGTGCCGCCCAGGACGACGACGAGCCGCCGTCCTGCCGTGATGGCCGCGCGCAGCTCCTCGTCGAGGGACTGCGCGAGCTCGGGGACGACGCTCAGCGAGACATCGCCGAGCCCCTCGGCCAGGAGGCGGTCGCGACAGGCCTCGCCCGCCCCGTTGGGGCGCTCCCCCGACAGCACGCGGTCGCTCATGACGACGACCGCCGCGGTGATCGTCGACAGGTCGAAGTCGTTGCGGTACGTCATCCGGCATCCTCTCCGCGCCCCACGGCGCTGGTCGTCGTGCCCGCGCTCGTCGCTCTGACGGCTGCGCTCGCTTCACCAGCCACCCTAGGCCTGCCGCCGTCCGCGGGGACGCGGTGAGCCCCTTGGACCTCGCGGCAGCTGGGCGCCCGTGGGCGGATGCCGCGGCGGCCTCGCAGAACGACCGCACCGCCCCTGGACGGCGCGGGCCGCCGGCCCCGGGGCGGTGGACGCCTCCTGCAGCGTGACGCGAATCTGCTTGCGGTCTCGGCGATCCATGCGCTGGCCCGTCGTGGCTGATCCGTCGGGTTCCTGTCCTGGCTGGAGATGGTCGAGGCTCGGTCGCCCGGTCGCCACTCTTGAGGTTCTTGGGCGGTTGGCGGGGGGTTCTGGGTGGGGTTCCTGAATCGTCCCCGAGGGGAGCGGTTCTGTGGGGTCGAGGGTGTTGTTTCTCTCGTTGCGACTGGTTGACGGTGGGGTTGTTCTCGTGGCTGCATTGGTGTGGTTCTGTCTGCCCACTCCGGGGGGTTCTTCGGGGGGTTCTTCTGTGAGTGGTGATCTGAGTCTTGATGATCTGCATGCGGCGTCGGATGTGGTGTGGGATTTCGTGGTCAGTGCTGATCTGGCGGGCGGGCTCGACGCGGCGGCTGCTACGGTGCGGGGTCGGGTGGGGCCGCGGAACAGCCGCAGGGACACGTACGGGACTGAGTTCAGGGGGCTGGAGTGCTTGGTGTTTTTCGGACAGTGGGTGAAATGATCGTGAGGTAGAATTAGATCATGTCGGCACCGAAATACAGTGCGGAATTTAAGGAACAAGTC
>NZ_AUFR01000059.1 GCF_000426605.1 Propionibacterium acidifaciens DSM 21887 | reverse complement strand
CGAAAACGTCAACGGCGCGAGCCGCCCGTCGAAGAGAGAGGTCATCATCATCTGCTCCTAATCCACGTCGTCCCACAAGTACACTACGGCGTCCGGGTCATTCGCCAGGATACGGTCCGCATGGCCGGGGCCCCTCGTCGACGAGGACGTGTCGACCTCCTCGCAGACCCGCACCCCGTCCTTTCCGGTGTACTGGAGGTCGGGCCGGTTGATCCCCACGCGCTGCCCCTGCGCATTGACCTGCTGCTGGTTGACCCGAAGCTCTTCGACACCCTGTTGGTTGAGGGTCCGAATCCTGTCCTGGGCCCACTGGTTCTGAGTGGTGCTCTGACTGACCGGACGATCCGTCTTGAGCGCAGGAGGAGGCTTCGGGTTGACGTTCGCGTCCTGGGGCAGCCGCGCGGCCGAGGTGCTGTTGCGAACCTCCGCCTCGTAGCCCTGGAACTGGGGCGCTTGTGGGGCGGGTGATGCTTTTGCTGGTGTTGCCACGGAGTCGAGGGCGTCGCCGGTGAGGGGTGGGGCTTCCCGGGTGCTCTGGCCGGCGCCCTTGGCGCCCAGGTTCTGGGTGAGTCGTTGTACTGCGGGGATCCTGTCCGTCTGGCGGCCGGCCCAGCCCGTGACGGCCTGTCCGGCGGGGGTTCTGGCGGCCCATTGGAGTCCTTTGCCGGCCCCGTAGCCGAGGGCGCCGCCGGCCGCGCCGGTCAGGGTGTCCTTGCCGACCTGGCCCCAGTCGATGGGGTAGCCGGTGCAGGCCTGGTCGATGAGGCTGGCCCCGCCGCCGAGCACCGCCCCGGCCACGAGAGCCGCACCGAGGCCCTGGGCGCCGGGAACGAACGCGAGCGCGACCCCGGCCACGATCGCGAGGGCGGTGCCCCACTTGGGCGAGTTCGCCTGGCGGTAGGCGTCCATCTCCTGGCCGGTGATGGGGTGCAGGCCCGTGGGGTCGTACAGGCCGGCCGGGTTGTTCCCGGCGTACGAGTACGGGTTCGCGGCCCAGCCGGCGCCGGTGGTCGGTTCGACGGGGTCGGGTGACAGGAACCCGTGGCTGGCGGGGTCGAGGACGCGGGCTCCGAGCCATTCGATGCCGGCGATGCGGGCCTCGCCGCCGGGCCCGAGCCCGAGACCGCCGGGCAACACGGTTCGGGCTGTGGGCGGCTGGTAGGGGTCCCGGGGGTCCGTGTCGCGGTGGGGCCGCCATGAGGGTTCGAGCCAGCCACCCGGCACGGTGGCGGTGAGGGGCCGGCGTGGGTGATGGTCTGGCCGCCGGCCTGGAGGAGCCGGCCGGTCAGGTCGTCGAAGAACACTTGTTCGTCGTTGACGCGGGAGAGTTGCCCGAGGGCGTCCACGACGGTCGTGGTCCGTACGACCTGGTCGTCGTGGTGGTCGGTGACGGCGGACAGTGTCCACAGGCCGGTCCACTCGTACTCGCGGCGGCATCCGTCGGAGTGCTCCTCGACGGTGCGCCGGCCCGACCGGTCGTGGGTGTAGGTGATGGTCTTGTGCCCGCATGCGGCTTTCAGGAGCCGGCCGGCGGCGTCGTGGGTGCGCTGCCAGGTCTCACCACCGTCGACCGTCTCGCGGGTCAGGCGCCCGCCCGGGTCGTAGGCCCAGGTGTGGGCCCCGTCGGGCCCGGCGGCCTCGATGAGTTGGCCGGCCTGGTCGTAGCGGTAGCGGGTGCGTTCCCCGTCGATCGTGACAGCGGACAGGGCCCCGTCGTCGGTGTGCTCCATCACCTGCACCCGGGCCCGGCCGTCACCGGCGGCTGCCGTGTGGCGGGTGATGAAGCCGTCGGTGAACTCCCACTCGTGGACCATCCCGCCGGCACTGGCCCGCACGAGACGGCCCGCCGGGTCGCGTTCCAGCACGGCCGTGGCCAGGCCGGGGTGCTCGACCCCGACCAGGGCGCCGGCGGCGTCACGCCGGAGGCTGGTCACGGCCCCGCCGGGCGCGGTGACCCGGACGGGCAGGCCGTCGGGGTCATAGGCCCAGCCGGTGCACGCCCCGCCGCGCTCGTGGCGCACCAGCAGGCCCCGCGGGTCGTAGGAGAGGGTGTGGGTGAGGGGCCGGTCCGGGTCGGTGAAGTCCTCGACGGTGCGACAACGGTTGCGCGGGTCCCGGCTGGTGCGGGAGACCAGCCGCCCGTCGGCCCGCAGCCACGCCTGCCGGCCGGTCTCGTCGTAGCCGATCTCGATGACCCGCCCGTCCGGGTCAACGTTCTTGATGAACCGTCCCGCCGCGTCGTAGGACGCGTACGCGGTACCGTCGAGCTGGTCGGTCTGGCTCGTGCACCGGTTCATCGCGTCGAAGGTGCGGCGCGTCAGGGCGCCCAGCGGGTCCGTGATCGTCACCGCCCGCCCGGCCGCGTCGTAGCCGTACCGGGTGGTGCCGCCGGCCCCGCTCACCGCGGTCACGAGCTGGCCCGCCGCGTCGTAGCCGAACTCCCGGACACCGTTGTACGGGTCCTTCGCCCGCACGACGCGGCCGGCCCTGTCGTAGGACCAGCGGAAGGTCCCCGAACCCGGCACGTGGCGGGCGGTGACACGGCCGCACGCGTCGTAGCGGGTCCAGCCCCGCTCGCCCGTCGGCCAGTGCTCGGCGACGAGCCGGGAATCGGCGTCGTAGTCCAACCGGGTACGCGAACCCAGCTCGTTGCGCACCCCCGCGAGACGCCCGCACGCGTCGTAGTCGTACCGGACGCTCGCCCCCGAGGGCCGGCGGATCCGGGTCGGACGGCCGGCCGGGTCGCGCTCGACGAGCGTGCGCCCGCCAACCGCGTCGGTGAACTCGACCGGCCGGCCCGCCCGGTCGTACCGGGTCGAGACCTGCGAGCCGTCAGGCCCGACCGTCTCGACCTGGCGGCCCCACCGGTCCATCCGCACAACGCTCGCCGAGGCGGCGTCGCCCACGGTCACCTCGCCGCGCGCGCTGTCATGACGCCAGAACGCCCGTACCCCGGCCGGGTCGACCGTCTCGGCGAGACGGCCGAACCGGTCGTAGTGGCGCTGCCACACCCCGCCGGTCGGGTCCACGGTCTGCCTCAGCCGCGACATCCCGTCATGGGTGTACTCCCACACGGCCCCGTCGGGCAGCCGCACCCGGCTCACGTTCCCCAGGTCATCCAGCTCCTGCTCGACCCGACGGCCCAACGGGTCGACCGTCGCGCACAACTCGCCGTGCCCGCCGTACTCCAGGCCCGTACGAGCGCCCAGCGGGTTCACCATCCCGGTCAGGCGGCCGCCCGCGCTGTACTCGTAGCCCCACCGGGCCCCGTCCGGGTCGGTACGGGACTCGAGCAGGCCCGCCGCGTCGTACCCGTACCGCGTCACCGCGCCCGACGGGCTGACCATCTCCACCGGGCGGCCCGAGCTGTCACGCACAATCCTCGTCGTGTTGCCCTCGGCATCGACCGAGGCCACGAGGTCGCCGTGGCCGTCGTAGGCGAAACGCACCGTGACACCGGTCGGGTCGGTCGCCTCCACCAGCAGCCCGCCGTCCCAGACCATCCGGGTGCGGCCGCCCTCGCCGTCGGTGACCACCGACGGCTGCTGCCCGGCCCCCTCGTAGGCCATGCTCGTCCGGGCGACCTCGGCGCCGTCCTCCAACGAGATCACATCGGTCAGACGGTCCTGCTCGTCCCAGACCAGCCGCCTCATCGCCCCGGTCGGCACCACCTCGGTGACCAGACGGCCCCGGGCATCGAACTCCCGCACCGTCTGCCCGCCCTCCGGGTCGGCCGCCCACACCTGGTTGCCCCACCGGTCGTACGCCATCCGGGACCGGTTGCCGTCGCAGTCGGTGACGGCAACCAGACGCCCCCGCCCGTCGGCCACCCACGTATTCGAACGGCCCCCGTCCACGTCGGACACGGCAGTCACCCGGCCCGGCAGATACGCGAACCGCGTCAGCCGCCCGAACCGGGAACGCTGCGCAACCACCCTGCCCCGCTCGTCGTAGTCGTTGCGGGCCTCGACCACACCATCCGCGTCGATCACCGCGACGATCAGACCCTGCTCGCCCCACTCGTACCGGCGCGAACCCGCCGGCCCGGCGGCCTCGACCAGCCGGCCCGCCCCGTCATACCGGTACTCGACACGACGCCCGTCATCGGCCCGCACCGCGACGAGGCGATCCCCGTCCCACTCGAGAACGAGCTCGTGCCCCCGCACATGCCGGATGCGCCGCAACCGGCCACCCGCGTAGTCGAACAGGACGGTGGCACCGTCATTCACGCTGAACAACATCGACCGCCCGGATGAGGTGAAGCACCAGCGGGCCCCGGTGTTGTTCGTGACGACCCAGCCCTCCCCGGCCGCCGACAGCCAGAAGTTGTCGTGCTCGGCCCGGTCGAACCCCGCACCCAGCCGCCCGAAGACGACCTCGCGGCCGTCAGCCAGCGTCCACACGGCCCCATCGGAGTCGAACCGCAGGCCACAACCATCCACGACGCCCAACCCGGGCCGTGCCCGCCCGTCCTCCCACTCAACGACGAGTATGACCGGGCCCAACCCAGCAGTGCCGTCCCGCCCTCGAAACGCAGATCCTCCTCGTTCTCCACGAAATTCCCGGTCGCCGTGTTCACCGGATCATTCGCATACCCCGACGTCGGAGGATTCCCGACCGCCTGAACCGCCGGGATCTCCAGACTCGGGCGCCGCTCGGACACCCCGTTGGCCTCCAGACTCGCCCCGATCGCCGCATCGGACACCGTCGAGATCACGCCGGAGCCGCCGGCCGCCTCGAAGTTGGCCGCGACGACGTCAGTACGGGCGCAGTCGTTGTCATTCGACGTGATGTAGTTGTCGAATCCCGTGAGCACCTGGTCGCAGCCCAACTGGCCCCACCGGCACGTGGCCCGGAAATCCGCGACCAGGCCCCGCAGCGCCGCCGGGGTCCCGCGGATCTCGTCCGTCGCGGCACGCTCCTGCGAGGTGAAACCACGCAGGTCGTCCGGCAGCGCCGACGTCGTGCTCGTGCCGCTCCTCGTCCCCTCGAACTGCTTGCGCTCGCCCCCCGCCGGTGAGTCGTAGGTTTTGTTCATCTGCGGTACGGGGTCGGCCTTCGGCGGATTCTCATCACCATGGAACAGGTGGAGCACGTCGACCTTGTCACCCAGCTTCTCCAGGCCCGACCGCGCGTCCCGCTCGCGCTTCCACTCCCTCGCCGCGTCGATCCGGGCCTGCTCCGCCCGCGCGTCCGCCTCCAGATCCCGCACGCCCTGCGCCACCTGACCCAGCCGCTCCGCGAGCAGCCTCGCGTCCTGGTTCGCCATCTCGATGTTGTCCGCCCACAACTCGGCGTAATAACCCCTGAACTCCGTCCCGTACGTGGTCTTGCGGCTGTTGCGCGGCCCCACCTGGCCGCTCACCGCGGTCGCCGCGGCGTCGAGTTTGCCGGCCAGATCAGCACTGACATCATAGTCCCATACGACATCCGACGTCGCGTGCAGATCATCAAGACTCAGATCATCACTCACGAGAGAACCCCCTGGGGCGGGCAGACAGAACCAACTCAATGCAGCCACGAGAACAACCCCACCGTCAACCAGTCGGGGCAGAAGAAGAAGCACCCCCGGGAACCCACCGACAACCCCGAAACCCCTGGCCGGAGAGGAAACACCCCAAGACCACGAGGGTTATGCAAAACTGTTTTTGAAGAATTCTAGGGCGATGATGGCCGTGATGGTTTCGGGGAAGGTGTGCAGGGGTCTTCGGTGGCCGGTGTGGAGTGTCCGCCAGGTTTTGAGGTTGGCGATTGCTCGTTCAACCGGGGCGCGTAGCGTGTTGATGGCCTTGTTGTACTGTTTCTGGGTTTCTGTGAGTTCACCGCCGGCAGGTTTTCGTTCCGGGGTGATCATGCCCAGCCCGGTGTAGCCCTTGTCGGCCATCGGCGGGGGGTCGGGGAAGTGGTCGAGCAGGCCGGTGTGCCGGATGGCTTT
>NZ_AUFR01000058.1 GCF_000426605.1 Propionibacterium acidifaciens DSM 21887 | reverse complement strand
CGATCCGCTCCACCGCCAAGCAGATGTACAAGCGCCTCGGCGTCCACGACCGGGCCTCGGCCGTGCTCATGGGCCAGGCCCTCGGCATGATCTGACCCGCATCATCGACGGTCCAGTCCCCGGGACCTGTCATGACGAGGGGAATTTCACTTCACAAGATCGTATGCCAAGAAAATGGGAACCGTTCAGGCTTCTGTACCCCCATCTCTCAGTGAAACACCATCATCCCCCTAGGAGCACACGCCCCTCGTCCCCGAATGGTTCCCATGCATGGACATGACTTCTGCTGAAGGACTCCCCCGCCGCGAGGTGCGGCGGCTTGTGCAGGGCCCAGCCGGCGCGCCGTGCTGTTCCTCGTCGCTCCATGGGCCCGGTCACCGCGCCCTCGACCATCGCCTGACTCATGCCGGTGGGTGTGTCTCGGCTGATCCGGGTGGGCGATCAGCTGGTCACTCCCGACAGAGTGACCCTGCCGGCTCCGTTTCCCATGACACCATCCGTACGGGAAGCCGTCATCGGCTCGACGTGCTTCGTGGTCCGAGGTGCGGCTCGACCACGCATCCGCTGCTGGGGACACACCCGGCGATGGAACCAGGCGCGCAAGCCGGCTCGCCCGTGAATGCACCGCACAGGAGCCGCTGTCGACTACGTGCGATCAGGCCCCGAGCGGTCAGGACCACCTTGGGCCGGACCGGCGGGCCACGCCCGGCCGACGAGCACCGCCCCTCGCCGATGGCAGGGGGCCGGTGGCCTGGGCCGGCACCGTCCTTGGAGAATCCGCCGACGCAATGTCCTCCGAGACGGGCAGGAAGAGTCTCGCGTCGTGAGACAGGCGTATATAGACAGGTGTATGCTTAGAGGCCACACCCCCCTAGGAGGTCTCATGTCTGCACCGATAGCCCCTCAAGCAGCGCCCTCTGGCGCTCCTGCCCTGTCCAGGAACCGTTGCGTAGACCGCCGATTGGTCCACCGTGCCAGCATCGCGGAGGTCTTCCTGACTGACTGGCAAATGGTCTCCGGTGGTCTTCGCATCGCTGCCCAGCTACCGCATGCCCATGTCTTGATGGATGACTCGCTTTGTGAACTCGCCTTGTTGGTTGAGGTTGCCAGGCAAAGCGCAATTTTGGCTGCACACGAAGTCTATGACGTGCCGTACGACAATGCTTTTGTCTTCAAAACACTCGATACGAGGCTTGGAGATGGCGTGGCAGAAACATTGGGAAACGAACCCATCGACCTTGACGTCTCGTTGAAAGCTGAAGTCATCACCAACAAGGGAGCCAAGCCGATCGGTTATCTATTCAATGTCGCTGTCTCAACAATTCAAGGAGCTCTTCTGGTAAGGGCAAGTGGTGCAATGTCAGCCTTGACGGTCAAACAGCAACAGATCATTGCAGCACGCCGAGGCAATAGGATTGCCGAACCCTTGAGTCAGGTACCACCAGAAATTCCTGAGACAGTTGGGCATCACGCCTTGGGAAATGTGGCGATCACCAGGATACAACAGACACCAGAATTTTATTGGGCATTCTTACATGTGGATCAGTCACATCCTCTACATTTTGACCACCCTCAGGATCATGTTCCAGGAACGTTGATAATTGAAGCCTTCCGACAACTTGCAATAGGTTGTCACCCAAAGGGTCTTCGGGATTTCTCCTGACTTGAGGACCTGTCAGCTCTCTTTGGAGTTCCTGGATTCTTGTGAAATTGCGCAACGAGCGAAACTAAGTGCAGTCAATAGCATCTGCATCGCCCATGGAAAACAGTGTGACTTGGACTGTTCAACTTACTCAATCTGGACGGACATGCGCCAGTGGTACAGTAACAACTGGGATTGCTGAAGCATGATGAAGAAACAGAACTCATGGTTTGTCTTTGATTTCGGGGGAGTCTTGACGATTCCCATCAAGAAGGCAGTTCGCAGCCTCTGCTCGTATTTGAGCGTCAAACCAGAACAATTGTCAATGATCTTCGATCTGTTCAATGGTGAGAACTCACCGCTTCATGAACTGGAGCGTGGGAGAATAACAGAGTATGAATTTCAACAACAAATTGCTGCCGGTTTTCCCGAACCCACCGCCACCCTACTCCTGACAAAACCTTTTCATGAGATTTGGTTCAGCTGCTTGAGGGCTGAGCAGAGGTCGCTGGCGATGGTCAATGAGTGTGCGCAACGCGGAGTGAACCTCGCACTCTTCACAAATAATGTTATTGAGTGGCGTCCACAATGGGTCAAGATGGTTGATCTGGAACAATTTGATGTCGTAATCGACAGTTGTCTGGTGGGTACTAGGAAGCCTGAGCTTGAAATTTATGAGATACTCAAGGATCGGCTCAGCTGCGAGTATGACGACATGCTGCTCATCGATGACTCTCCGGAAAATATCGAGATGGCCGTTTCACTTCGTATGAATACCATTCTTTGGAACGATGCTGACACCTCTCTTCCGCAACTGAGAGACCTGCTTGGCCGGGCGACCGCTGCTGACCAGCAGTGATTCACCGAGGTTTGTTCACAGCATCAGTCGACTAGCCGCTGACGGAAATCCACTTCTCGGTGGACTCTTCTGGACAAGCCTCACCGTCAGTTCAATTGGAAAGGATTTGGAATGGAACAGGTCCAGCTGAGATCGTTACAGGTATCGCGAATTGGTTTGGGTTGCATGCCACTTACCACAACTTATGGTCGGCCAAACCCAAGGAATGCCATGGCCACTGTCCGTACGGCGTTGGCTGAAGGGATAACGCTGTTCGACACTGCTGACATGTACGGTGCAGGAGAAAATGAGCGCTTGTTGGGTCGTGCCCTCGGACATCACCGCAAGGATGTCGTCATCGCAAGCAAATTAGGAATTGTCGCGATGCCTGGATTGGGTGTACCACTGGGGCTCAATGCACGTCCTGCCAGGGTCAAGAAATGCGTAGAAAATTCTTTGCGTCGGCTCGGCACCGATTACTTGGATCTGTTGTATCTCCACCGGGTCGACCCATCAGTGCCAATCGAAGAAACCATTGGAACAATGGCAGAGTTTGTCTCAAAAGGGCTTGTCCGTGAAATTGGTGTCTGTGAAGTTACTCCTGAACAGTTGTCACGCGCTCACGCCACTCATCCAATTGCAGCAATGCAATCGGAATGGTCAATATTCACTCGGGGCATTGAAGAAGGATCGCGTCAAGAAGCAAAAAGGATAGGCGCAGCAGTCGTCGCCTACAGTCCCCTGGGTCGTGGTATGCTGACTGGGGCGTCACGAGCCACGACGAATCTAGCACTGCTGGATGTCAGAAGGTTTTTACCACGCTGGAGGCGGCAGAACCTGGCTCGAAACCTGGCAGCTGTTGAACTGATTCGTGACGTGGCCCACTCACTGCGATGCACTTCAGCTCAGGCCGCCCTGGCCTGGGTACTTCAAAAAGGGAGCGATGTCATCCCTATTCCAGGTACAGCAAATCCAATGCATTTACGATCCAATATCGCTGCATCGGACATCACACTTCCTCGAGAGGCACGTGAAAAACTTGATTCAATGCAGGCCAGTGGCGACCGTGGGGAAGGTTTTGGACGTAATTGATCAAAGGCTGTCAGTTCACAACACCGGCGGGTCGAGGTTGGACAGTGGCGTTTCGCGTCATCCTGCTGTGAACGAGGCCCACTGAGGACCCATTCATGTTGCGGCAACTGAGACTGTGACAGGGGATCCCATGGACGTTAACTCAGCTGGATCATGAGGGCTTCAACAGTTGTCGCCTTGCGTCAGGTCCGATCAGGCTGTCAGCCAGCTCAGAGACCAGTCGTTCGTCAGTTGCTGATGAACCAATGGGAACGGCTCTCCTGGAAAGTGAGACGATACCGTGTAATCCACACCAGTAAATATTAGTAGCGACCTGAGGATCCATGGGGGTCTGGACAATTTCGAAAAGCTTTGCCGCGCTCTCGAACAGCATGACTCCAGGTAATTCCTCAGCGTCAACCACAAAAGAACTGTCAAACAGCGCATGGTAGGCCACAAGATTGGCCTTGCCTTGTTCGACGTACCTGTGACCCATGATGACGAGTTGCTCATGAGCTTGATCAGCGGTGGGGGAGTCGAAGCACAATCCTGTCATTATCACTTCAGCAAAAAATCCGAATCGCATCTTGAGGGTTGTGCCTAGAAGCTCTTCGAAATTCTCAAAATGACGATATGGTGCCATGGGCGAAACGCCTGCCTTGCGAGCAACAGCACGCAACGACATCTCGTCAGGTGAGACACCCTCATCCAGCAGCTGGCTGACTGCCAACAACAAGTCGTCTCGCAGGCGCCACCCCTGCCCTCTAGGGTTGCGTGTTCGTCTTTCGTCATCAGTGACAGGTCTGTCAATGCTCATGAGTCAATTATGCCAAATCGGTCAGTTAGTTCCTAGTCAGTCCACTGTTCGTTCCCATCAATTGTATTCCGGTTAAGGAGATCCGATGTCCGGTACAACGGAGAATCGATCCTCAGTACTACCCCAAGTCACCCTTGTCCTTGTCTGTGTTACGACCTTCATGCTTTTGCTTGACACAACCGTTGTCAATCTCGCACTGGCAGATCTTCAAAACAGCTTGGGCGTCACTCTTGCTCAGCTGCAATGGGTCATTGATGCTTATTTGCTCACCTTGGGAACTTTTTTGCTGCTTTCGGGTGCGGCGGGAGACAGGTTTGGACAAAACCGATTGTTTGTCATTGGGCTGATCATTTTTACGGCTGGTTCCCTTGGTTGCTCGATATCACCGAACGTTGCACTCCTGGTGGTTGCCCGTGGGGTCCAGGGAGTTGGGGGCGCTCTACTGCTTGGCCTCGGGCTTCCAATGCTGCGGCATACTTTCAGGGGAGCCCAGCTCAACAAGGCAGTAGGATTTTTTGGTGCGTCCATAGGTTTGGCAACGGCCGTTGGGCCGCTTGTTGGTGGCGGCCTGACGAATATTTTCGGGTGGCGTGCAATTTTTGTTCTCAACGTACCAATCGGAATCGCATGCCTTGTCTGGGCGGCAAGATGGCTTCGCGGCGAGCAGCGGAGTGACCGAGAATACAGACCTCTTGACATCCCCGGTGCGTTGACGCTCGGTGTCGCCTTGGCATCGTTGATCTTTGCTTTCATTCGAATCAATATCGCGGGTTGGACCTCAGCCGACGTGATGATCGCATTCGTTGTGTTCATGATGTTTCTGGCGTCCGGAATATACATGGAGAGACGCCGTCAATACCCTTTGGTGCCACGCGAACTGACCAACCAGATGACGTTCCGTATCGCGGCTTTGGCCGCGTTCCTGAGCAATGGTCTTCTGGTAGGGGCGTCTGCCCTCTTGGCGCTCTACTTCCAAAACACGCTTGAGGAATCTCCGTTGACAGCAGGCCTGCGATTCTTGCCACTCAGTGTACTTGCATTTTTGGCAGGTGTATTCGGTGGACGGCCTCCTTTTGTGTCAATCCCGCTGAAAGCCCAAGTAGTGCTGTCCCTGACTTCGACTTCCCTGGGGCTGGGAACATTGGTACTGACAGATGAGTCGATGCCGGCCGCAGCGACCATGTTCTCCTTGGCGCTGGCTGGTTTGGGCATGGGCATCGGTAGTGTGTGTCTTTCACGACTCGCTCTTGTCCTGGCCGCACCGAGCCAAGCGGGTGTGTCGGCTGGCGTGATCAATACAATGCGCCAGATCGGAGCTTCGGTAGGCGTTGCAGTCTTCGGCGCCATCTTCTCGCACACCGCTACTGCACAGACCAACGATTTGCAATTGCCGGCGGGAGCTGTTGAAGACAGAGGGCTGCTCGCTGAGCTTTTGGACAGAATTGCTTCCGGGGAAGGGCTTCATGCGCTTTCCGGTCTGCCGGTTGACGTACAGAACCAGCTCAGAAATTTTGTTGGCACGGCTAGTTACCGCGGTTTGACCAGTGTGTTGCTGTGCGCTTCAGTGGTTGGCTTGGTCGTGGCCGTAGCCACGGCTGTGCTTTTGAGTCGACAGAACTTGAGTCCCCAGCACGACTCAGCGCATACGGCCTCCGATGCCAATGAGTACGAATCGGGGTGAGCTTCGACGGACCTGCCGCGCATTAGATTTGAACCATTTCGGGATGGTTGTTCAAATCTAGCGCGCCATCAAGGGGAAATACCTAGTCAGAGCCGGGTTTGTCAAGAGTTTTGAACAAGCTTCCCGAGTCGTCGAGCCCACCCAGACCGAGGCATTGCGCATTGACGAGGCCCGCGACCTCGTCACCGACGAGCGCGTCGAACAGATCCCCGCTGAGGACGTGGCGGCGGGCCGGTCGGCGGACGCGGGGTTCCCCAGGTGGGGCCGGTGCCGTCCGTCTCACGCCGCGGCAGGTCGATGTGCTCCGGGGCCTCGCCGAGGGCAAGACGCTCGGCCGCATCGCCACCGACCTCGGCCT
>NZ_AUFR01000057.1 GCF_000426605.1 Propionibacterium acidifaciens DSM 21887 | reverse complement strand
GCTGCCCGGCCGGGTCCATGATGCCCGGGCCCTCACCGAATCAGGCCTTCTCGAGGGTCCGGGCGAGACCACGACCCACGATCCGGGTTCTTCCTCCGTGCCTCACATCGCGGACAAAGGGTATGTCGGGATGGGCCTGATCACCCCTGTCAAGAAACTCCCGGGTCTTCCCCTGTCCGAGGCCGACAAGAACTTCAACCGGGCCATCGACCGGATCAGGTGGAGGATCGAACAAGTCATCGCCCACCTCAAAACATGGAAAACCCTCAAAACCGGTTATAGACGCCCCATCGACGCCCTCCCGGACGCCATCACAACAATACTCGGAATCATATTCACCTACACCCTATGAATAAGCCTCGATGTTTTCGAATAAATTTTACCGCTACCGGATAATGATCTACCCCGTGACGTATTCCTATCAAACCCTGACCTTTGAGCGCGAGTTCAGATACATTAATTTTGGTATCTGCTGGTGGAACTCCTACGAGTACAGCCGTACCTCCGGTCTTAAGAGTTGATTGGATGCTTTCTGTAGCGGAAACAGAACCAGAGCATTCCCACACCATATCGTAAGCATCAAAATTATCTGAACTCAGACTACTGACTGTACTGATACCGAGATCAACGAGATAAGACGGAAGGAGAGGATCAACAACCTCAACATCGACTGGGTACTGCCTTAAGGCCAATGCGGCAAGACTCCCAATCGTCCCGCCCCCCATAATGAGTATCTTGTCACTTGGCCTGGGCCGTTTCGCAGCTATTCCTTCGAGTACCGTCACGAGAGGTTCAACTAGAACATGCTCTGGTCTTGGGATTGCGTCAACTGATTCATCAACCACAGTAAGCATGTGCGCTGGCATAACAATTCGTTCAGCTGCAGCACCAGCATAATCATAAAGGCCGACTTCCTTGACATGACTACAAAGATTCCTGTGCCCTGAACGACAAGCGTTACAAGTAAGACAAGGTATCATGGTGCTTCCAGTGACGACTGACCCACGATGCAGATATGTGTCGCCAGCATCTGCTGGAGGCACTTCAACAGTTCCCACCCACTCATGCCCGAAATTATGTGGATAACTCGTTTGTCCTTTGCGAAGATAATTCGACGTACCATGATAAATTTCCAGGTCGGTTCCGCAAAGACCAACGTAAGCGACACGGATGACTGTCTCACTGTTGCTTTGCACCCTGACATCAGGAATCTCGTATACTTCAACAGATCTGATGTCAGTTAGCATTCCAGCTTTCATATCATTACTTCGTTTCATAATTTGAGGTAAAGGTATTGGCAACCCACAACAGAGCAGCGGCTGCCAATGCGAGCACGGCCCCTAACAAAGGCAGAACACCGAGACCAAGACCCAGCGAAAGTGACATCGAACCAATCCATGCACCTACGGCATTGGCTAGTTGGAATCCAGCAATGTTGACGGTTGTAGCGAGATTTGGTGCGCTGCTCGCAGCATCGATCAATTTTGAAGTCAGCGGAGAGATTATAGAAAACCCAGCCGCTCCTACAACAAACATCCATGGTCCTGTGAACCAAGGATACTTTCCAAGGAAGAACAAAATTAACATTGATAGAACGAGCGAACCCAAAGCACCGTATAGAGTAACATTCATGTTTTTATCGGCATAATAGCCGCCAAGCATGTTCCCAACGATCGATCCAATACCAAAGACGAAAAGGAGAACTGTAATGGTACTTGATCTGAACCCCGTGTGCTGTCCAAGATAGGGTGAGATGAATGTAAACAGCACAAATAAGCCTGCTTGACTGAGCATCGTCAACCCAAGCGCCTTCAGCACCTCACCACGCCGGAATACTTTAACTTCAGCAGCTATCCCCCCACCACTACGCTCTGGGACGCGGCGAATCGTCAAAACCAAAGCGACTGTCACAACCGTTTGCAAGACTGCAACAATGACAAAGGATGTTCGCCATCCATATTGGTTCCCCACCAGGGTACCCAAGGGTACCCCTAGAACAGTCGCTAAATTGAGACCTAAGGTGATTCTAGAAATCACTCGACCTTGGAATTCCGGCTCAACGAGCGTCGTCGCAACGACAAGGCACAATGCAAAAAAAGTTGCATGTGGCAGAGCAGTCATGATTCGCGCGATAATTAAAATGATGAAATTGTGCGCTACCGAAGTAAGAACATTACCCGTGATGAACAGTGTCATCAACCCTACGATAAGAGGCGGGATTCTCTTCACGCGTGACGTGAAAATGGTGAGGGCTGGCCCTCCTACGACCACTGTGAGAGCATACACAGTAACCAACAAACCAGCAGTCGCCTCACTAACTGCTACATCGCTGGCGATCTGTGGCAGAACTCCCGCAATAAGATATTCGATGGTCCCGACTCCAAATACTCCAAGAAGCATCCAAAAGATGAGCAGATTGATATTCATGGATATCTCTTTGTGAGGTGAAGTATTAATATTCGAAGTCACTATTCCTCCTGTCCAGTACAGTGGAGAATCGCACAGCCCCATGTAAACCCTGCGCCTATCCCTATTAAACCAATATAATCTCCTGGACGAATTCGTCGTTCAGATCTGAGATAACTAAGACCGAGCAGAGGATCTGCTGCCCCCGTATGACCAATTAAAGCACCAAATTTCGCAGTCGTTTGATTCCGATGAATATCCAACGGATCAAGGCACTGACGTTGAAGAAGAGTCCGACCGAAGTGAGGAACCGCCCAAACCTTCACGTCATTCTGTTTCACTCCAGCACACTGCAATGCATGAAAGACTGATTCCTGAAGCCCTTTCGAGTTCGCTTCCCAGAATGAGTCGAAACCTTGAGCACGTGCATAGTCGCTCGCCCTAGCACGCATACTGAAGGGAAGAATTTCCCTGTATTCAGGAAGGTCAATAGAGGCGCTTCCACGATGGATCTTCTCGTATCGCGAATTCTGCGTCAAGACAGTTGAGAGCACCTCGAAGGGTCCGTTTTCGCGAGTTAGTATCATCGCAGCAGCCCCGTCCCCATAAACCAGTCCGGAATCAGATGCCCATCGGTCAAACAACGGTAACCGCCAAATATCAGCAGCAGTGAGGAGACCATAACCGTTGGAGCCGATATAACGTGCCATGATATCTATACCTACTATTACCCCAGCACAAGTATTTCGTATTTCGACTGCGAGCGTATTAGGATGTCCCAGCTTATTTCCTATGTAGGCACTGCCGTTCCACGCCTCAAGTCCAGTGTGCAGAGCTACAGCATGCACAATAATTTCTGGACTCGAGTCAACAGTTACATAGTTCTTGAACTCTGCAAATGCCTCGCTCCCAGCCCACACTGACATATCTGGGGCCGTCTCATCCGATTTTCCTGCCGCTGCGCTAATCTGTTGTGTTTTCTCATGATCCTCTCTTGTCAAACGACCTGAGCGCAATGCTTCGTCAGATGACTCAAGAGTGTTCGGAATATAAGTTCCAAGACCCCCAATATAAAGTCCCTCCCACTTCATGTGTTCAACCTTGTGTCTTCTGCCAGGGGCGCAGTCCGGTGCTCTCGCTCTCAGACGTGTTTGAAATAACCTTTAGTTGAGCAACCGACGAGGCTAATTCGTCTTCAGTAAGATCATTAATGAACGTGTATTCACCGATTCCAACAGGAAGGGGAATACGCTGTTTCCCTCCGCGATGCCGAAGCGTATCAGTGAGTGCTTCATTGAGAACCTTCGGTTTCTCAAGCAGAGAATTCCACGTTGGCAACTCAAAGCCCCTCATAACATTAAAGATGCGGTCAAGATCAAGACGGCTCATCAGGCCTCGATTGAAGGAGATCACGCTGCTCAGCGCCATATCAATATTGACGGCCTCACCGTGCAAAAGTTCTGGGAGCGCTCTCATCTCAATCGTTGGGCTGAAAGTGTGCCCATAATCGACGCACCGTTCAAGATTTGCCTCCCAGAGGTTAGGCTGAAGTTCTTTAAGCATAAGCTGGACTGCCATGGTGATGATCTTGTTCGTCTCGACAGTCAATGTCTGGTCAGTTCTACCAAGATCAGCATTCAACACAGCCTTACCGTGACGCTCGAGAAGGCTCATCAGATCTGCAGATCTGATAAGGGCCATCTTGAGGATTTCAGCAATTCCGTTGGCGACATGACGACGATCAAGGGTGCATAGGAATGACTGGTCAAGATATGAAACAACAGGGGCAGCGTAGGTCCCTATTCTGTTCTTACCTAGTCCGAAATTGACACCCGTCTTGATTCCGATGCCTGCATCAACTATCCCTATGAGGGTGGTAGGGATCCTGATGTAAGGCGTATTACGTCTATATATACTCGCAGCGAATCCCACGATGTCGAGAAGGGTGCCGCCACCGATTCCAATGACCGGTTCCCTGCGGCGGTCAATCCCCGCAGTAGCCATGGCATTGATAACTGTTTCGACGGATTTCCAATTCTTTACTACCTCATGGGCCTCAAGAACATGATAGATCGGAGTGACGTCATGATATTGAAAATACCGTCGAATTTCAACCCCGTAAAGCTTGTCAATAGCCGCATCGATCACCACAAACCGCCGCGAACCTGGGAGGGCCGCAGGAACATCTCCCATTGTTGCCAGTGTCGGGTTGCCAACGCTAAAAAGCTGTCGCGAAACAATGACATCGTAGGTGATCTCACGCTTCGCACGTACTGTCCACCTGCTTGATCCTTCACGAGTGACGTGGCGTTCAAGACCAGCTTCTTGAACATCGATCATGCCTAACTCCCATCTTCAGAACATGAGGCCACTGGGCCAGATGGACCCCCATAGACCCCGCTGACCCGGTCTGCGCTGATCCCCCTTACTCGAGCCAGACCTCGGTCTATCCGAAGCTGAGTGTAGCACCATTCATGTAGTGGTCGCTACATGAATAGCCTGGTGAGTCTCATCTCACAACTACGCGACGTGGCATGGAGAGAGACCACGACTCTGCTGGTGCCCCACCCGGCGGTACGCGCCTGGGTGTGTATGGCGTCGGCGGTGACCACTGTCCTGGTCCTAGTGGTGCGTGTGCGCCGGATCTTGACCACCTGGCGGGCACCGGGGAAGTCGATCCAGGCCGGGGCCACGACCGCTTGGACCGTGCGCGTGACTCGCCGCCCGTGTGAGTTGGTCGGGTCGGGAGTCGCGTGGGACGTGTTTCCAGGGCAGGCGCTTCAGAGCGTGGTAGAGACTCGGCTGGTTGGCCTTCACGGTCAGGACGCCGTGCTGGTCTGTGATCTGTTCGGCGGTGTCACTCCGGGTGTGGAGGGCGTCCATCGTCACCACGGCCCCTTCCAAGTCCATCAGGGCCAGAAGGCACCGGGCAGCGGGGATCTCGTTCTGCTTGCCCGCAACCTGACTCTGGCGCAGTGTCAGGCCGTCGTGGTGACTGTGGGCTGCTACCAGGTGCGGGGCTCTCGTGCCGGCGTCGCGGGCCCCGCGGATGGTCTTACCGTCCAGCACGATGGCGAGTCTGCCGCCGTTGATCTGCGCACGGCATCGTAGCCATGCCCCGCAGATCAGGGAGAAGGTCTCGACGTTCAGGGCCACGATCACCCGGTGAAGGGTGGCCCCGCTCGACACGCTGGCGGGCAGGCCGAGCAGGGCCAGGATCACGGGGAGCCGGTGTCGGCGGCCTCTGGGTTCGCGGGGGTCCTGGTTCGCGGGGGTCCTAGACACGGGTGAACAGTTGGGACAGGTTCGCTGCGCGCAGGACTGTCGGGTCGACGGCAGGGGCCGTGACGGCAGAAGATGTCACTGTTGTGCCCCGGGTTTGGTGGGGGCAGTGGTGGCAGGGGGATCGCTGCGTATGGGGGCAGAGGAGGTACCCGATCAGGTTGAGGGATCGGGCGACGAGGATGACGGTGGAGGCCCTGGCTGACCCCGCGAGGTCGAAGGGGGCGATCCGGCGGATCGCCGGCGGGCTGGGCATCCACTCGGAGGCTCTGCGCACGCGGGTGCGGCAGGCGGAGGTCGACCAGGGAGCACGGCCCGGGACCACCACGGGCGACGCCGAACGCATCGAGGGGCCGGCGTTGGAGGCCCGCGAGTCGAGGCGGGCCAACGCGATCTGGAGTGATATGGTTGGAGTGATGTGGGTTTTTCAGGTAGTGGTTGATGGGTGGTCTCGGGCTGCTGTCGTGTGCTGTTGTCTCCATCCGGTGTCGGCTTGGTCGGGGGTCCGGTGGTCGATCGCCGAGTGGAGACGCTCGCGGTCGCATCGTGACCCGGTCCGGGCCGTCGCGTCCCGGATCGCATGGTCCCGGGCCGAGCGGACCCCACGGTTCACGAGTTCCCTCCTCAAGACCGCGTTGAACGACTCAGCAAGGGCAGTGCCACAGCAGCTGCCGGTCCGCCCGACGGACGGGAGAACCCCGCGGCCGGCCATGAACCCCGTGCATCCGGCCGACGCGCATCGAGCCCCCC
>NZ_AUFR01000056.1 GCF_000426605.1 Propionibacterium acidifaciens DSM 21887 | reverse complement strand
TGGGAGATCCCGAACAGTTCAGCGAGGAGCTCCTGTTCAAGATTGTGACGCAGACTGGCCAGAACGAGCCGGACGCTCTGGTGGGGGCCGAGCCGCCGTGAACCGGCCGACGGCAGATCACCGCCGGTTGCCGCGTGGATTCTCCGGCACAGGTCGTGCATCTGGGTTCGGGTCAGTCGTGTGATAGCATGGGGCCTGCGGCCTGTTCCTTGATAGTTTCTTGTCACGCATTAATTATCTCGGGGCAGGCCGCCCTTCGTCTTCTGCGACACGCCTCCACGAAACCATCGACAACAGCTTAGATCATCCCTATGAATAAGCTTCATCAAATGGAGCTTCAAGCACTAATTGATCAAGTATACGTGCTTGATGACGTTAGTGTTGCTTTCTTACGGCTTGAAAAGAAGCGCAATCGTCCAAAAGTGGTGATTCAAATTGTGTAATAATTTGGCTGCTTTAATTACTGGTGCAAGTAGTGGGATTGGTAAAGCAGTAGCGTGGCGACTTGCTCGATCCGGAATCCGTGTACTCGTGGGATATAATTCCGGAAGTCAACGCGCACAGAAACTATGCAACGAGATCAGGAGAGAATGTAACATTGAGGCTACCCCCATATTCATTGGGCTGGATCATCCTCGTCACGTGAATAACCGTTTTCATGACATTATTGCTGAGCATGGCCCGATTGGGTATTTGGTCAACAATGCAGGTGTCAACGACAGATCATCAGGTTTTTCGTTGGATGCGAAAAGATTAGACGAGATCTTGACAATCAACCTTAAGTCTCCGCTTCTTCTAACCTCAGCGGCTGGGAGTTATTTTGTTAAAAACGGAATCAAAGGCGCAATCGTAAATATTACTTCTGTACATGATAAGATTCCAATTTCAGGTGGAGCCTTGTACTGTGCCTCGAAGGGGGGACTTGCAGTTGCCTCTCGAGCGCTAGCATTAGAATTCGCGCCGTTTAATATTCGACTTAATATCGTTGCTCCGGGAGAGACGGCAACGCCAATGAACGGCATTGATGAAGAAAATCAAAATTCCATAATTCTACGACCTGCTATTCCGAGTGGTAGAGCAGGTGAGACAGCAGAGATTGCCAATGCGGTGACTTGGCTTCTAAGTTCAGAAGCGTCATATGTAGTCGGTGCAACGATGTATGTTGATGGTGGTCTACTACTTATGGCAGCCGAAGAAAATGCTAAAGCGTTGTCCAAAAATTAATCTTTCGACAGACAGATATTTGTGTTTGAAAGGAATGAAGATGAAAGCAGTTGTTATTAATCGAACAGGTTCTGCCGATGAACTTACATACTCGGATCTTCCAGAACCAGAAATAAATTCATGTGATATTCGAATCAAAGTGGCGGCTGCTGCGGTCAATCCAGTTGACATCAAAACTCGTTCGGGATTTCTTGGTATTGATCTCACATTTCCTGCTATCTTGGGATGGGATGTTAGCGGTACGGTCGAGGCTACCGGTGCTGATGTCACAAAATTCAAGGTTGGTGACGCAGTCATGGGCATGATCGCTCAATCTGTGCGCAGACGCGGAACGTACTCAGAGTTCGTAGTTGCTCCGGAAACGTTATTTGCGTCTGTACCGGAGAAACTTCCTCTTGAACGAGCTGCAGCAGTACCATTGGCTGCTATGGCCGCTGCGCAACTTCTTGACAAGGTCAACTTGACCCAAGCTTCCCGAGTCCTTGTGACCGGTGCAGCAGGAGCAGTCGGTCGTGTAGCCGCTCAGTGGTTGCTTCAAAGAGGTCATGAAGTAGCGGGTCTCGCACGTTCCTCTGACCGTGACGATCTGACTAGGTTGGGAATCACGGTGGTTTACTCAGATATTGCAGAGATCCCGCGATATGCATTCGATGCAGTGCTTGATACTGCTGGCATCTCCGGCACAATTGCGGCAGTACACGATAAAGGAGCGTTCGTGTCAGTCGCAGACAACCGGCAGCCTGAACCTCAGCGCGGGATTATCCCGACAAAGAGTTACGTCCAGGAAGATGGGGCGCGGCTTGCAACAATCGCTGAACAAGTGGCCTGCCATTCTTTAGTAGTTACGGTAGGGAGCAGGTATCCCCTGTCAGAAGCGGCTGCCGCTCACCGTGATTTTGAAAAGGGAGGCCTTCGTGGAAAGGTGTTGTTAATACCATGAACACTCTAAATTACATTTCTCTGGCTGTGCCGGACATTAAAGTGGCAGCAGATTGGTTCACTCAAGTGGTTGGGCCACCGGCTAGTGGAAAAGCTCTATTTGAGTTTGATCCGAGTGTCACGGTAAAACTGGTCGAGTGCAAGTCAAGCGAACTCGGACTGCCATCAATATTCGATCTTGGGACGCTCCATCTTTGTTTTCGTGTAAGGAATATTGAAAAGGTTGCTAACACACTCATTTCTTTGGATGATACACGCTTGATGGGTGATATTGTCGATACTGGCGAGGGGCCTATCGAGGGGAATCGATGGATTTATTTTAAAGCGCCGTGGGGTACCTTGTTCGAACTTCAGGAATGGCCGAACCCACCTGCTTATATGTCAAATTCATCGGTCAGACTTTACCATGAACATCCGGTGCAACGGCCAGGAGCCTTGTACGGAATTCAAGGACTAGATCATGCTGGTTATAGTGTATCAGATCTTGAGTCGGCGATCATGAACCTGAATGATCTTGCAGGTGGAGTGGTTGTCTTGAGAACCGAAATATCTGTTGATGCTGATTTTACTTATCGTCAGTTTGGTGTCGATGTTGCTTCGACATCTCGGATGGCTATGGTAGCAATTGATGGACTAAATCTCGAGTTGTTCGAACATGGTGTTTCTGATAAAAATCCGCCACGAGCAATCACTGAGCTTGGGGGGCATGAGCTTACTCTCGGAGAGTCAAAATGGGCTTCGGATCTGTCGGAGGGTATTGCTCCGAAACGGAGAATGAATTTTGATTTTCCAGGCTGAAGCCCTGCTCTTCGATTTGGATGAGACACTTGTTAGGTCTTCGTTCTCAATCATTACTGCATGGACGAAGTTCGCGATGAGAATGCACCTTGATTTTGATGAGATTAAAGTGCTTCTACCGGGTCGGCGTGGAACGGACATAATAAACTTGGTATGTCCTCAACTGACGAATCAGCAAGTTCAACGCGAGTTGGAGACTGTACGTGAGGATGAGATAAGATCTGCTGTGAATATTGAACCTATGTCAGGTGCTGCTGAAGTTTTGAATTCACTGAACGACTGGCAATGGGCAGTCGTTACGGCAGCTCCAAAATCGCTCATGGAAGCACGGATGCACGGTGCCGGGCTACCAACACCTAAGGTGGCGATTTGTGCCGAGGATGTTTTTTCTGGAAAACCTAGTTCAGAAGGGTTTCTTGCCGCAGCTCAACAATTGGCAGTACGTCCGGATCGTTGCATTGGGTTTGAAGACTCAGCTCTGGGATTTGAGGCACTCGATGCCGCTGGCATACGAATTATTGAGGTAGGTCGCAGCACGCCCAGTCGGTGGAAGTCAGCGATAGCTTCGGTCAAGGATTATGGTCGGTTATCAATACGTATTATGAAATCATATGTTGAAATTGAAGTATAATGAATATTATAAAAATGGATGTAGGCGGAACTTGGACTCGCATCAGTAGCCCGCATGGAGTAGACAAGATACCCACACCGAGCGTTTTGCATCGCCAGGGGATACCGCATGACCAACTCGTTCAGGAATTAATCCGTCTCCTTGCTGATCATGCCCCGCGCAATAGTACAGCATATGTCTCACTTGGTGCTGCTTATGATCAAGAGACTGGCATTGCTTATGGGTCAGCGCCACTTTGGGGCCCTGGGCAATGGGATGTCCCGATTAGACACTTGTTAGAGGGTGTACGACCCGATGTTCGTTGGAGTATTGTAAACGATGTTTCCGCAGGGTTGGCTCACCTTGTGAGCAAGTATGCAAGGTTTAGCGATAGATACGTAACTTATCTAACGATCAGCAGCGGAATTGCATTGAGAACTGCCCATGCACCAACACGCTGCATTGAAGTTGATGCTGGGGGGGTTACAAGGTGAAGTTGGGCACCTCCCTGCTGCGTCTTTTGCGCCAGAGACAGTCCGCTCTCTCAAATGTGATTGTGGGCGACGAGGTCATATTGCTGCTATATCATCTGGACCCGCGATCCCTCGGGTAGCATGTGCTCTTGGATTGGTCAAAAATGTTTGTCCGATCACCGAGCTTGACGTATTTTATGATAATGAGGAAGGTCGACTGCTTCTCAGAACTATTGTTGAACCGATCGCGCAGATTGTGAGATGTGTCTGTACGCTGCAACCCCATACTGATCTCATCGGAATTGGCGGCGGTGTCCCAGCTGGTATCGGGGAAGCATATAAGCAAGAACTGATGCGTCAGCTGTCTGCCGAATCGTCCTATGCCGATGGTATGAGGACCAGATCAACTCGGATTATGATAGTGGGAGATCATGAAGTATCCCCTGAAATAGGGGCTCAGATCTTGATCACTGAGAAATTCCAAATACAGAAATAGAAATGATGGAATCTAATATGTACTTCCATAAGGCAATCGTAAGACATGGTTCTCGCTGTGTCATTGAATCTGTTCCATCGGAGTGTGCTTGTAAGGGCGATTTGATCGTTGCTCCTGAAAAAGTAAGTATTTGTGGAACTGATATCCAGATTCTTAGACGATTACGTGATGACCCTGCTTTAATAGTTGGTCATGAGGGATTATCAAAGGTTGTTGCAAGAGGTCAGAGCGTCCATGAGTTTAAAGAAGAAGATCGTGTGATTATCAATCCAACTGATCCCACTAATCCCAATTTTCTTCTTGGGCATAACCTCAACGGGCTTTTGCAGGAACGAGTTAAGATTCCGGCCGTCGCGGTGGATGCGGGATTGGTTACTCATGTTTCACAATCGATTTCCGCTTCGCGCGGTACTCTAATAGAACCGCTTGCTGTTGTGTTCTATGCGCTGGAATGTTTAGAACTTGAACACCCAGACAGCCTTCTCATAATTGGAGATGGACTTATAGGTAATCTTGCATCTCTTGTAGCGTCGTATGTTTTTAATAAAACGATAGCATCAATTACTGTCGTGCATAGAGATCAACTTGGATTCGAATGGACACAATCCTTCAATCCTCATGTGGTCAACGTACGATCTGTGAGGGAAGCATCAAAATATGTTGGGAACAGCGTCGCGCTTCTATCGGCGACGCATCGTGGTGGGACTGAGCCGCTTCTGACTGAGAGCGCACGCGTTCTTGGTGCACGCTTGGTGGCAGCCCATCTAGTTGGTGGACTTCCTCCTGGCTCGACTAGTCTTGAATTTCCCGATGTTGACCTTCATCAAGTTCGAATGGTGAACACGGGCGGGAGCTGGCCGCCAAACCGAGTGGTATTTTCCGACTCTAGAAGGATGACGGTTCTTACAGGAAACAGAGGTGTTAGTACGACGAGACTTAAAAATGCGTCAATTTTTCTTCAAAATTTAGGCTCTGAGTCGCTAATTGACAGACTTATCACACATGACTGCGGTGTTCAGGAAGGTGTTGAAATTTTGAATAAAATGATCAATTCTTGTTCTCGTGTGATTGATGGTTTGCTTGTTATGCGTCTAGTCATCTCATTTTGACGGCTCTTCACAATCGAGGGTGTAGGTGTGGGCTTGGTGTCAAGGTGTGAAAGCAACGAGGAGCTGCTCGTAGGTTTTGTGTGGCGTGTATGACAGCAAGAAAACAAAATCGTCATCCTCTTGAACGGTCAGTTAAATTTCAGGTATGGTTGTCATGGAGCAGGATCGTTTCTGTGGCCGTCATGAAACAAAATCGTTTCTGGTTTCGCGGGGTGGGAGGTGTTCGAAGTCGTGGTCGAGTGTTCGGCTGGCGATGTGTGAGGCGGACGCGCCGAGGGTTTCTTCGGGGTCTCGTGCTGGATGGTGGTGGTGTTGTTCTTGGCCGTGTTCCGGACGTGCTCGGCCGGGTTGTGGTCGGGCGCGTACGGCGGCAGGAAAACAGGGGTGATGCGCTCCAGCAGCCGGCCGGGCTCGTAGAGGCCGGTCAACGCTTTCGCGTGGTGGGATCGGGCGTTGTCCGGGACGACCGCGATCTTGCCGGCCTCGGTTTCGCGTTGGAGTCGTTCCAGCGCGAGGATCGTCTGCTCGGTGTTCTGGTTGCCCTCGATCGGGTACAGTTTGACTTTTTTGCTGGTCGGGGAGAGGGCGCCGAAGAAGGACTGGGACGTCTTCTTCCGGTCCACGGACGGTCTGGTGCGTTGTCCTTTCGGGGCTGCATGCGGCGGGTCCAGGCCTCGTGCTCCAAGCGGACCTCGCCGACCGCGTACACCTCCCAGCCCTGATCCAACAGGGCCTTGACCTGGGTCTTCACCTCGGCCATGCGTCTGGTGACGGCTTTCTCGTTGCGGTGCTCGTCGAACGGGTCGGGCAGTTTGAAGCTCAGCCCGCAGAAGCGCAGGAGCAGCTGGTACGAGGAGTCCGACTGGTATTCCACGTCGGACAGGGTCTTCACGGCGTCACGTATCGCTGGGACGTCCCAGAACTCGGCGCGGACGCCCGTCTGGGAGGGCGGCTGGGCGAGGATTTTCTTGAGTTCTTGTTTCTGGTCGCGGGTGAGTTTCGCCGCGTTCTGGTTCCCCGCATGGCCGGTCAGGACCGAGCACATCCTGGTGGCCTGCCAGTCGGCCGGCCATTCCTGCACTGTCCTCTCGGTGCGCTCGACCATCTTCGCGATGATGTCGATTCCGACTCCTTCAGAGGCGTACAGGATCGCTTCTGCTTTCATCCGCACCAGCACATGATTGTCGGAACGCTTCTTCCACCCGACCAGGACGACGGTCTCCTCCAAGGTGACCCCGACCCGCA
>NZ_AUFR01000055.1 GCF_000426605.1 Propionibacterium acidifaciens DSM 21887 | reverse complement strand
TCGCCACTCGTGTACGCCCGAAAGCGCCTTACCGTTCGACTTGCATGTGTTAAGCACGCCGCCAGCGTTCGTCCTGAGCCAGGATCAAACTCTCCGTAAAAACCACCGGACCAGACCCACGAAGAACCCGGCCCGACAAAAACAACAAGAGAACAACCCCGACCCCATCCAGAAAAACGGACAGGACAGAAAAGTCCACTCAAAGAAAAACCATGCCAGCCCACAACAGGCCAACACAGAAACACTGACTGAAAAACACGCTGTTGAGTTATCAAGAAACAACCGCACAACACAACCAGAACCACACAAGCCCCAGCCACGCACACGACCCGAACAACCCACCAAAAAGCAGGCCACCCGAACCACAACTTCTTCTCCTGCCACCGCTGAACGGCGACCCGAGCAAGTTTAGTCGATCTCCCCGCAGGATCAAAACCGTTTCCGGTTCCTAAAACCGTTTCCGGCTCCTCGAGCGGAGTGGGGGCACGCCTCACGGCGATTCCCCGTCGACCGCTTGTTCTCTTGTCACCGCCGACCGGCAGCTTGACCACTGTAGACCCGGTCCGACCCGGAATCAAAACCGGATCCTCTCCGCGTCCGAGGGCCGAACCGGCGTCAAGCCCCCCTCGTCGAGAACGATGGGGCCCGTTTCCGACGGCCCTCTTCAGGTGTCAGCCGCCGTGCGGCAGCTCGAGAAACACTACCCCCGTCGACCTGGACGCGCAAATCGGGTGGCCCTGCGGCGACGGGACCGCCCGGCGGAGCGGCCGACGAAGGCGGTCGTGCCCCTTCTCCAGCGACCGGACGGGACCGATCGGACGGACACGCGCGCCACGACGGCGACTCGGACGGGGCCCGTCCGTTCTCGGCCGGAACCGGACGGTGCCCCACGAGGAACGGCCACGGCGGCATCCGGCGGGGCCCGAGGGGAACCGCGGAAGCGGGCGGCCCCGGGAGCGACGGTCCACGAACGGGCAGCGCCCCCGGAGTCCGAGCGAGCGGTCCGGTCGGGGCCCCGGGCCCCGACGAGCACGACCGCTCCCCGGCAACACACGGAGGGCCCGGGACGAGCGAGCGCGGCCCCGACGGAACGGGCCCCGACGAAGAGGATGAGAAGGGTGAGGGGCCGGCCTTCCGGCCGGCCCCTCACCCGGGACCATCGTCCGGGGCGCCGTCGCGGGCCCCGGACGAGGATCTCAGTACATGCCGCCCATGCCGTCGTCACCGGCCGGAGCAGCGGGCTTCGGCTCGGGCTTGATGGCGATGACGGCCTCGGTCGTCAGGAAGAGCCCCGCGATGGAGGCGGCGTTCTGGAGGGCGGAGCGCGTCACCTTGGCGGGATCGATGATACCGGCGGCGACCATGTCGACGTACTCGTCGGTGGCGGCGTCCAGGCCCTGACCCTTGGGCAGGCCCTTGACCTTCTCCGCCACGACGCCGCCCTCGAGGCCGGCGTTCACCGCGATCTGCTTCAGCGGGGCCTCGGCTGCGGTGAAGACGATCTGGGCGCCGATCATCTCGTCGCTCGTCAGGTCGGCGGGCAGCTCGGCAGCGGCGGCGCCCTGGATGAGGGCCACACCGCCACCGGGAAGGATGCCCTCCTCGACGGCGGCCTTGGCGTTGCGCACGGCGTCCTCGATGCGGTGCTTGAGCTCGGAGGCCTCGACCTCGGTGGCGGCGCCGACCTTGATGACGGCCACACCGCCGGCGAGCTTCGCCAAGCGCTCCTGGAGCTTCTCGCGGTCGTAGTCGGAGTCGGAGTTCTCGATCTCGGTGCGGATCTGCTTGATGCGGCCCTGGATCTGGTCCTTGTCACCGGCGCCGTCGACGATGGTCGTGGCGTCCTTCGTGACGGAGACCGAGCGGGCGCGCCCGAGCATCTCGATCGGCAGGGTGTCGAGCGAGAGGCCGACGGTGTCGGAGACGACCTGGCCGCCGGTGAGGGTGGCGATGTCGCCGAGCATGGCCTTGCGGCGGTCGCCGAAGGCCGGCGCCTTGACGGCGACGGACTTGAAGGTGCCGCGGATCTTGTTGACGACCAGCCCGGCGAGGGCCTCGCCGTCGACGTCCTCGGCGATCACCAGGAGCGGCTTGCCGGTCTGCTGGACCTTCTCGAGGATGGGCAGCAGGTCCTTCAGCGAGGAGACCTTCCCGTCGACGATGAGCACGTAGGGATCGTCCAGGACGGCCTCCATGCGCTCGGCGTCGGTGACGAAGTAGGGGCTGATGTAGCCCTTGTCGAAGTTCATGCCCTCGGTGAGCTCGAGCTCGAGGCCGAAGGTGTTGGAGTCCTCGACGGTGATGACGCCTTCCTTGCCGACCTTGTCCATGGCCTCGGCGATCTGGTCGCCGACGGCGGGATCACCGGCGGAGATGGAGGCGGTCTGGGCGATCTGGTCGCGCGTCTCGACGTCGATGGCCAGCTTGCTCAGCTCGGCGCTGATGGCCTCGGTGGCCTTCTCGATGCCCCGCTTGAGCTCGATCGGGTTGGCGCCGGCGGTGACGTTGCGCAGCCCCTCGCGGACCATGGCCTGGGCGATGACGGTGGCGGTGGTGGTGCCGTCGCCGGCGACGTCATCGGTCTTCTTGGCGACCTCCTTCACCAGCTCGGCGCCGATCTTCTCGTAGGGATCGGCGAGCTCGATCTCCTTGGCGATGGAGACGCCGTCGTTCGTGATCGTGGGAGCGCCCCAGGCCTTCTCGAGGACGACGTTGCGCCCCTTGGGGCCGAGCGTCACCTTGACCGCATCGGCCAGGGTGTCCATGCCCGACTCGAGGCCGCGACGGGCCTCGCTGTCGAATTCAATAAGCTTTGCCATGTTCGGTGGGAATCCTCCCGCGCCGGTCGCCCGGCGCTTCGTTGTCCGCGCCGGCGAGCCAGCGCTTCATTGTCAGTGTGAGGCGGATCGACGATGCCCGCGACGGACGGCTCTTGCGAGCCTCACCCCCGATCCCCGAGTGGCACTCAGCCACACCGAGTGCTAAGCACATTCTTAGCACTCGAACCCATGGAGTGCAAAAGTCTTTCATCACCGGGCTGAGCGGTTCCGGCTCAACCCGTGACGCCCCTCGGCGGCCAGTGCCGCGGGATGGACCGCGCGGGGTCGCGGACGCACCCGCCCACTGCCGCGAGGACGGGCGGGGCCGGGCGGACCGACCCGCTTGGTCAGCGGGCCAGGCGGTGGGCCGAGCGCTCGCGGTGCCGCTGCTCACGCAGGCGGCGCAGGCGCTTGACGAGCAGGGGGTCGTGCTCGAGGGCCTCGGGGCGGTCGATGAGCGCGTTGAGGATCTGGTAGTAGCGCGCCGCCGACAGGTCGAAGCGGTCACGGATCTCCTGCTCCTTGGAGGAGCGGGCCGTCCACCAGGACTTCTCGAAGTCGAGGATGGCGGCATCGCGCCCGGACAGGACGCCCGACTCACTCTTCTCGTGCACCAGCTGGGACATGCCCCGATCCTATCCCATGGAATGACACCGATGTCATTCGTGGTCTGCCCGGGTAATGCCCTTGCCGAGCCCCGTTCCCATGGCGGCGGGCCCGGGTCCGTGACACGATGGATCCGATCGTGCCCGGCACGACGACCCCGGAGTCGGTCGGTCCGTGCGCACCACACCCATGCGGGAGAGAGTGAAGAGGACACCCATGCAACCACTGACGGGCACCGTGAAGAACTATGCCTGGGGCTCTCCCGACGCCATACCGGCCATCCTCGGCACCGAGGCCGACGGGACGCCGCAGGCCGAGTACTGGCTCGGCGCCCACCGGGGAGGGCCGGCGGCCATCGGCGGCACGACCCTGGACCGCCTCGTGATCTCCCGCCCCGGAATCCTCGGGGAGGCCGAGCAGCGCTTCGACGGGCAGTTCCCCTATCTCCTCAAGATCCTCGCAGCCGCCCAGCCTCTGAGTCTGCAGGCCCATCCCTCGGGCGACCAGGCCAGGACCGGCTTCGAGTCCGAGCAGGCCCGGGGCGTCCCCCTCGACGACCCCACGCGCACCTACAAGGACACCTGGCCCAAACCCGAGATGCTCGTCGCCCTCGGTCCCTTCGAGGCCCTGTGGGGCTTCCGCGACCCGCTGCGCACCGCCGAGCTCTTCGACGCGCTCGAACCGCGCGAGTCCCTCGAGCCGCTCATCGGCCCCCTGCGTCACAGGGGCGCCGAGGCCGGCCTGGCGGAAGTCTTCCTGGAGTGCCTGTGCCCCGACGAGGTGCACCGGGCGATGATCAACGGCGTGCTCAGCGCGGCGCTCGATCACGCCGAGGACCGCGACGAGGTGGGCGGGTTCGCGCGCCTGGCCCTCACCCTCGACGAGTTCTACCCCAGCGACCCGACGATCCTGGCGGCGCTCCTGCTCAACCACGTGCACCTGAGCAAGGGCCAGGGCCTGCACGTACCGGCCGGCGTCCTCCACGCGTACCTGAGCGGCACCGGGATCGAGATCATGGCGAGCTCCGACAACGTCGTGCGCGGCGGCCTGACGCCGAAGCACATCGACGTGGACGCGCTCGTCTCGCTGCTGCACTTCGCGCCGAGCGAGCCCGACATCATCACGCCCTCGCCCGTCGGGGCGGGCGTGTGCCACTACCCCACCGCCGAGCCCGAGTTCTCGCTGTGGCGCGTCGAGCTGGTGCCCGACCGTCCGGCGGTGCTGCCCGGCGACGGGCGCGCGCGGATCCTGCTCGTCATCGAGGGGCACGTCACGATCCTCGACGAGCAGGGCGCCGAGCTCGGCGGGATCAGGCAGGGCGAATCGGTCTTCTTCGAGGCCTCCGAGCGGGCCGTGCTGCGCGGCAACTGCCTGGCCTTCCTCGCCGCCTCCGGCGACCTCGGCTGAGCATCCGGCCGGCGTCGACTGGCCGTCCCCGCCCCCGGGACGGCACAATGGTCCTGCTCGTGCGGCGGCCCCGCTGTCGGCGCCGCCGCACGAGCACGCCGGGCCCGAGGGCCCGGCACCGCCTCCGTAGCTCAGCGGCCAGAGCATTCGCCTTGTAAGCGAAGGGTCGAGGGTTCGACTCCCTCCGGGGGCTCCCCCCTCCGGCCCCGCCATGACGTCCGGACGCGCGGAACTCCCCGCGGCAAGGATGGGTCTGGTCCTCGTCGGCCAAGTGACGTCCGGGGCACGGATTCCCACTGTGGGCACTCGTGCCGTGGCCCGGTCGGATCGGTGACGCCCGGGGACGCGCGAACTCCCCGGCTTCCGAGCTCCCCGGCGCCGGCGCGTTCCAACGGGGCCGTCCTGGCGGACTCCCCCGCATCGAGCCGGCCCGCCGAAGACCAAGTGACCAGAGGAACCGGGAAGGGGCTCCCCCGCGCGCCCGAGCCGACCCCGGTCCGGTCGGCGGCCGCTGCCATAATGCATGGCAAAACTCTTGGCGAACGAGACACAGGGAGCCCTCATGTTCACCCGCATCGGCCTCGCCGTATCCCGGCACCCGGTGGTCGTCCTCGCCGTCTGGGCACTGCTCCTCACCGTCATGACCGGGCTCGCGTTCCAGGGTCTGGGCGCCGGCGGTCTCTTCGAGAGGCTGGCGAGCGCGGAGGCCACCACCCCGGACACCGACTCCCACGTCGTGTACTCGATGACCCGTACGGACGGGGAGGGCGGGGAGAGCATCACCGTCGTCGTGAGCGGGGTCGACGTGGCGGGCGACCCGGCGAGCGCCGCGGCGGCGGCCTCGGCGGTCCGCGGCGAACTGGCCGGCCTCGACGGCGTCGCATCCGTGACGGACGCCTTCACGATGCCCGACCCCACCTCCCAGCAGGCCCGGGCGCTGCTGTCCGCCGACGGCGACGGCTTCGTCGAGCTCGTCGAGCTCGACGAGGGGCTCGACGACCGCGCCTCGCAGACCGCCAACGACCGGGTGGCCGAGACCGCCCGCGACGCCTGCCTCGACGCGCTGCGCGCCCACGACGCCGGCGCGGACGCGCACGCCGTGTCGGCCACGCTGATCTCCGACTCCATCACCGGGCTCGTGGAGAAGGACCTGGTGCGCGGCGAGTCGGTGAGCCTGCCGGTGGCGCTCGTCCTGCTGGTGATCGTCTTCGGCGGCCTTCTGGCGGCGGGACTGCCGCTGATCGGGGCGATCGTCTCGATCCTGGTCGGCATGGGCGCGCTGTGGTGCCTCACCTTCGTCCTCGACATCAACTCGTTCACCCTCAACGTCATCTCGATCATCGGCCTGGCCCTGTCGATCGACTACGGCCTGCTGCTCGTGAGCCGCTACCGCGAGGAGATGGCCGCCCGGCTCGCCGGGGCCGAGCCGCCGCGGGGCGCCGTCATGGGCGGGCTCGTCCGGCAGGTCGTCGTGCGCACGGTCGCCACCGCGGGGCGCACCGTCTCGTTCTCGGCGCTCACCATCGCCTGCTCGATCGCCGGCCTGTTCGTCATGCGCTCCCCCGTGCTGAGGACGATCGCCGCCGGCGCGGTCGTCGTCACCCTGCTCGCCGTGACGTGCACACTCACGCTCGTGCCGGCCGTCATCACCCTGCTGGGCCGTCGGCTCGTGCGGCCCAGCGCGCTGAGCAGGGTACCGGGCGTGCGACGCGTGCTCGCCGCCGTGGGCGACTCCTCCTCGGACGACGGAGTCTTCAGCCGCCTGTCGCGCCGGGTCGTGGCGCACCCGTGGGCCGTCATGGTCGTCATCGTGGCGCTGCTGGCCCTCATGGCCACGCCCGTCGGCTCACTGCGCGTGCGCAGCAACTTCACCGAGTACATGCCCGCGAACTCCTCCGTGCGCACCGGCTACGACATCGTGCAGGACGACTACCCGGCCCTGGCCACCCCGACGATCAGCATCGTCGCCCAGACCGACACGACCGGAGCGGCCGGACTCGTCTCCGACATCCGGGCCATGGACGACGTCACCCATGTGACGGCCGCGCCGCTGCCCGGCCACGAGGACATGACGCTCATCAGCGTCCTCATGGACGTCGACGACCCGGTCGGCCAGCAGGCCGTCGACGCCGTCGACCGGATCCGCGCGATGACCGCCGACCACCCGTTCTGGGTGGGCGGGGCGGCGGCCCAGCAGACCGACTTCATCAACGCCATGCTCGATCGGGCGCCCTGGTCGGCGCTCATCATCGTCGTGGCGGTCCTCGTCCTGCTGTTCTGCATGACC
>NZ_AUFR01000054.1 GCF_000426605.1 Propionibacterium acidifaciens DSM 21887 | reverse complement strand
GTGGTCGCCGGCCTGGTGCCCGTCAGGGCCTCGCAGATGAGCCCGGCGACCTTGTCCATGTCGTCGGGGGAGAAGCCGCGGCTCGTCAGCGCGGGAGTGCCCAGCCGGATGCCCGAGGTGTACCAGGCGCCGTTCGGGTCTCTTGTTACCCGTGTGCGAGACGTACTCGCCCCGGATGGATGATCCTGGGCGTCTGGCCACGGGGCCAGCCCGGCGTAGGAGGCCAGGTGTGCCACGGTGTCGAAGGATCTGCCGAGGGTTTCGGTGATGAAGACGGCGGCGGTCCTGGAGGTCTGGCGGCACATAGGGTCCAGCAGGTTGTTCCCGTGGGAGCGCCACTTCCCAGTCCTCGGCCTCCACCTCCGCTCGGGAAGTCCGACCAGCGAGGTCGGCGAGCGACGTCTTGCCGTCCAAGAATTTCCAGCTTGAGCTCCAAGCGCGGCTCATGGAGCGCGACGACTGATCGTCCGAAAGGTGAAATCCCGGTGACCTTGGATGTCCAGGACGGGTTGACGACACAGCAGGAAGCGCCTGCGGCTGGCGTGACGCCTTGTGGGGCGGTAGCCCGCCGCCATGGAAGCCGCAGATGCCGGGAAGTGAGACGTCGTTGCCAGTGCAACTTCCGGGGGGTATGTTACTGAACGTGTTCACTGAACATGTTCATCCAATCAAGCGGGACGTCTCGAGGGAACGGACCAGGGCCGCTGTGCTCGACGCCGCGACCCGGTTGTTCCGTGAGCTGGGCTACGAGGCCACCAGTGTGCGGGCCATCGCCGCATCCGCGCGGGTGAGTGTCGGCGCGGTGATGGCGGTCGGTAGCAAGGACGACCTGCTCGTGTCGAGCTTTGTCGGCGAGATCGAGCGGCTGTCGGCCGAGCGCTTCGGAACTGCTGAGCCAGACCAAGGGCTTCCCCCTGCGCGTGTCGTCGAGGAGATCCTGGTCGGCTACTTCGACCTCATCAGCAGCCAAGCGGAGCTGGCTCGTGCCTGGGGCGCCGCCTTGCTGACCAACGACCGTCACGCGGACACGCTCCGGCACCTGCATGACGCACTCGTTGGCGAAGTGGGGGGAGTACTGCAAGGCCATGCTCCGCGCGAGGTGGTCCAACGGGTGACCGAAGACCTTTACATCAGCTATTTGGGTTTCCTGTTCGCCTGGGCCTCGGGGGTTTACCTGGCAGTGGATGCGGTCGCTGCCCTCCGGGTAAAGGTCCAGCACGTACTACGAGAGATCGGTGCGAAATGATTCTGGAATCGTGGCCCGTGTGGCCCACAGCCGTCCTGGCTTTCGTCGTCTTCGGCGACGCGCTCCTGTCCATCCACCCGCCCAAATTCATCCGCAAGTGCCTGTTAGGGGTCAACTTCCCTGAAGACTGGTGGTGGGTTCTCGTCTACATCAAGATCGTGGCCACCGCCGGCTTGGCGGTGGGCTTCTGGATCCCCGGCGTCGGCATCGCCTCGAACGTCGGCGTGGTGGCATACTTCATTGCCGCTTGCGCCGCCCACTTCCGCGCGCGGTTCCTCAAGTCCGAGTTCTGGATCAACTGTCTGGGCATGCTCGGGCTGTCCGTCGCGTCACTGGTGTTGACGATGGCTCTCTGATGCGCCTCATCGGTCGGAGGATCCCCAAGAACATCGGGCTGATCCCCGAAGGGTTCGCGACACGGAACAATCACACGACCATCGTCGTTGACTCGCCAATGTTGGCCGCCCCGTGGCTCGGGAACTCCTTCACCATCGCCCAGTACGCGCAGGCAGTCGACTTCTGCGCATCCCGCCTGACGTCCTTGGGGGTCGGCGGTAGGGCCCGTGTGGCGATCGTGCGGGAGAACCACCTCGAGGTGCAACTGCTGGCTGCCGCAGCTGCCCGAATCGGCGCCGTCCCGGCCGCGCTCTCGGCCGCCAACACCGAGCAGGAGTTGGTCGACCTGCTGGCATCACTGCAGTCCGACGCGCTCCTGATGTCGTCGGCCGTCGCCGAACGTTTCGCCCGCTCCGGGGTCGACGCGTCATCGCTTGCCTCGAACGTGGTCCAGCTGGACGGCGAAGCACGTCCCGGAGCCATCTCCTGGCATACCCTGTCGAGTGACAGGCCAGCAGTCGTTGCCCCGGTCGCGGACGACCAAGTCATGCTCATCACCCACACGTCGGGAACCACGAACCTTCCCAAGCTGGTCATGCACACGGCGAACTCGTTGTGGGCAGGAACCCGTGTCGAGCTGCTCCCCGTACCCGGTGGCGTCAGCCGACCATCGGACCGGTTCCTGACCGCGATCCCCTTCGTACATTCCCGTGCCTTCACCTGGGTGACGGCCCAGTTCTACTGGGGGCCGGACGAGATGATCGCCGTCGGCGACTACGGACAGGACACTGTCGAGCGCCTCCTGCGCTCCGAGGGCCCCACCATCATTCCAGCACTGGAAGCCGCTCGTCGAATCGCACCCCGAGCTATTCGAGCAGGTGCGCCTCTACATCAACACCTTCGACGCCATCCACGCCTCCATCGCCCGCCCCTACGTGCTGGCCTCCAGCCACCGCAACGTCATGTGGGCTCACAGCTGGGGCCAGAGCGAGGTCGGCCCTATGGCCGCCGGGATCTTCACCAAGGGTTCTTTTCGCCGGGCGACGAAGGCCGGCAAGGAGCTGCAGATGAGCCACTTGGGCCTGCCTTGGCTCGGTCTGGTCAGAATGCGCGTCGTCGACCCTGACACCGGGCGCAGGGTCCCCAGGGGAGTCCCCGGGCTGCTGCAGGTGCGATCCGACTCCATCGCCGTCGGCTACCAGAACAGCGACGAGCACTACCGGCGCAAATGGAGCGGGTCATGGTGGAACACGGGGGACTTCGGCTACCAGGACCGGCTGGGCCGCGTGAAGTTCCTCGGCCGCTCCGTAGATCGGCTGCAGTCTGACAGCGCCCTCGAGCTGGAGACGGCCTTGCTGGACCGGCTCCCGGAATGCGAGGAGGTGGTCGTGATCCCGAACGGCAGCAGCGCACCGGTGCCGGTGCTGTGCCTGCGCTCCGGCGGCGAATTGTTCGACGGGCGCTGGCGTGAGGTCGTCGACGGGCTCCCGCCGCTCTCGCCGCCCGTGGTGGTGCCGATGGCGGAGGTCCCGAGGACGACGACGTGGAAGATCAAGCGAGCCGGCCTCCGTGAGCGTGTCGCGCGCTCCGTCGAGCTGCAGCCCACCGAAGCCGACCGCCGTTTCATCTGAGGTTGCGCCGTGACCGACATCGACACCTACCAGATGGCGTTGCTCGAGAGCCTCGTTAGCGTCCCCTACAACAGCGCGTCGCAATTCCACACCTACGTGGCCCACAACCCACCGGCACCCGAGTTCGGAGTGGCGTGCGTGCTGCAAAGCCAGGACGTGACGGAGCGCGCTGAGGCGGCAGGGGCGCCGAAGGCGGCACTGCTGCAAAACGGCCGGCACGTGGCGGCGGTCTTCCGCGAGGAAGGCCACCTCGTCGTGCTCGACCCCTACCTGTTGCACACCGTGCCCCTCGTGGTTCCGCTGGACGGCGGAACCGGTGGCCGGGTGGTGACGGTCCCAGCCGTTCCGATCCGCGAGGACCGGGACGGGAACGACGTCACCGGCAGGCTCGTTGCCGAGTACTTCGAACGTCCCGCCTCCGACAGGTTCACGCTGACCCTGGACTACTTCCGGTTCAGCCCCTCACGTCAGGCCGAGGTGCTGAATCGGCACTTCAAGCTCGACTCGCGGCACCTCATGAACCAGCACATGTCCGAGGATGAGGTGAACTCCCTCCTGACTCATCCAGAGCAGACCAGCCTGTCGATCCGCGTGGTCGGCCGTGACGAGTTCGACCTCGCGGAAGCGATTCTCCCCCTGCACGACTGGCAGCACCTGTCCGCGTCCTCGGCGCCGCTGTTCGTGCGTGACAACCAAGGCCGCGTCTTCCGCGGCGGCTCGCCCGAGGCCAGTCCCGTGTGGAGGGCCATCCACCGGGCCGCTGGGCTGGATCGGGCCGACGTCGAAGCACACCTGAGGGAGGCCTTCGAGATCTACTCGAACGTGGCCGACCCAGAAGTGCGGATCGCTCCCTACCGTCTGGAGAACGAGTGAGCGGGCTGCGAGTCTTCATCGCCGGTATCGTCCGCGAAACGTTCCCCGGGGCGAGCGTCCAACGACCCCGCCGCAGCCACCACCCGGGCGTTGGCGCAGATCGGCCAGGACACCATGACGGAACGGGTCGACGCCTTCGCGACAGTGAGTAGCGAACACCCCGTCAGTCCGGCCCACGACCTGGACGGCTTCGGCGCCGTGGCGGCGGAGTTCCTCGCCGAGACGGCCACGGCCGCCGATTGCTCCCTGTGCATCGCCTACCTGCCGGGGTCCGGGCTCAGCATGGGCACCGCCATGGAGATGTACGCAGCGAAAGCCGCCGGCATACCGGTGGTGACCGTGACGGGCAACGTCCGGAACTTGACGGTGCTCTCGACCAGTGACCTTGTCGTATCGGATCTGGGGCAGCTGCCCCAGGCCCTGGAAACCATCCGCTCCGATCGGGGGATTGCGCAGTGAACATCTTGGACCTATTGGACGCGTCAAGCACGGCCGTCTACGAGGCCGTCGACGCCGATGCGAACGTCGTCGACTCCGTGACCGCCGCTGGGATGCGCAGCGACGCGCTGCACATGGCCGACGCGCTGCTCGCGGTGGCCGATCCCGGGGACAGGGTGTTCATCCCACCCCTGCCCGGTGTCGACTTCGAACGTGCGTTCTTCGGAGCCGTCGCCGCCGGCATGATCGCGGTGCCGCTGCCGAAGATGCCGAAGATCAGGTCGAAGAAGCTCGACCGCATCGAAGGGGTGGTCGACGACTGCACGCCCAGGGTCGTCATCGGCGACGAACAGTCACAGCAGCTGGTGTCGGAACTGTTCGGCTTGGCGGTCGTGCCCGTCACGGCGAGGGCGACCATGGACCTCGCCGGCGCTCAGGCCCCCGTCGCTCGGGACCCGATGCAGCCGGCGCTGCTGCAGTACACGTCGGGCTCGACGGGTTCCCCGAAAGGCGTGGAGGTGTCCGAGTTCAACCTGGTCACCAACCAGCAGGGGATGTCGCGGCGCTGCGCCGTGAGGCATGGTACGGACGTGGTGGCGTGGCTGCCCAGCTTCCACGACATGGGGCTGTGCTCCATGACGATCATGCCCGCCGTGAGTGGCGCTCGCCTGGTCCGGGTCGCGACCGATGATTTCATCCGCAGGCCGTTGTTGTGGCTGGAGGCGATGCGCGGTCGCGGCGACGTTTGGTCGGCGGCCCCGGACTCCTCCTACAGGAACTGCGTTCGGGCGAAGCGGCTCGTCAAGGAGTTCACCACGGACCTCAGCGGGTGGCGCTTCGCGGCGAACGCCGCTGAGCCGGTCCGAGAGTCGACGATGCTGGAGTTCGAGGACACGTTCGGCCCGTACGGTTTCAGTCGCTTGGCGTTCCAACCTGGCTATGGTCTTGCCGAATCGACGGTGTGCGTGTCGGTGAACAGCCCGGGCACCCCTCGCCGGAGCCTCAGGCTGGACAACGTGCAGCTGGCCTCAGGCGTGGTGCGCGAGGTCGCCGCCGAGCAGCCAGGCGTCGACGTCTCGGCGTGTGGGCGCCCCATCGAAGGCAGCGAGGTCCGGATCCTCGACCCCGAGGCTCCGGTGCCCGCTGGCGAGGGACGGGTGGGTGAGATCTGTGTGAGCGGCCCCTCCAACGCCCGAGGCTACTGGCAGAACTCGGACGCCACCCGGGAGACCTTCACCACCGAGTTCGAAGGTCGTCGATTCCTGCGAACCGGAGACCTCGGCTTCCTTTCCGACGGGGAGGTGGTCATCTGCGGACGCAAGAAAGACCTGCTGATCCACGCCGGTGAGAACTTCTACGCACCGGACTTGGAAGCTGCGGGGCTCGACGGGCTCACCACGGATGGAACTCCCGTCGTCGCATGCTTCCAGACGTCCGACGGCCTCGTGTACTTCTGCTACGAGGCGGGACGCGGTGTCGACGAGCAAGAGGAGGCCCGCAACTGCGCGGGCGCCCTGGCCAGGATCGCCACCCTGTATCCGGGCCCGACCCAGGTGGTGGCCGTCGCGCGCGGGCAAATCCCTCGTACGACGAGCGGAAAAGTACAGCGCAGGCAGGCAGCCGCCATGATGGAGCGTTCCGACTTCCGCCTCGTCACCGCCACGAAGGTACCGACGATGGGACGCGCATGAACGCGCAGGAGATCACCCAAGCACTCTGCGACGAGTTGCTCGCGCTCGGGGCCGGGGAGATCGATACGGTAGACCCCGACGTGCCCCTGTCAGCTTTGGGTGTTGACTCTCTGCTGCGCGTCGCCTTGCTCGACAAGGTGGAGGGCCGCTACGGCCTCGACGTGGGCGCCATGGAAGTCGATGGCAGCGTGACCATCTCCCAGCTCGTCACCGCCATCGTGTCCGCGCACGAAGGCTGACAGCACCGGGGGAACGTGAGCGCCCGCGCCGCCGCACCCCGGAAGTCCGCCCCGCTCCTCCCACCGCTCATGCCCCCGGGGCAGTGTCCCGCGAGTGCCGCACTGACCCTGACGAGGTGATCCTGCATCCGGATGAGCTGGCAGCACTGGGTGACGTCGTCCCTGACCGCAGGTCGGAGTACGCCACCGTGAGGGCCTGCGGGGAGGTCATGGGTGCCCTCGGTGTGCGGGCCGGCGCCATCGTCCCCGACAGGTACGGGGCGCCCATGTGGTCCGATGGCCTGTGCGGAAGCTTGACGCATTGCCGCGGGTTCCGGGGGCCGCCTTGGCGCCGATCCGCGAGACCGGGCGGCTGGGCACCGATGCCGAACCGAACGAGCCGCTGCCCTGGGGGGAACCCGGGCCGTCGGGTCCCCGGGCCGAGGAGGAATCCCTGCCCGGTTCGAGGGCTCGGCATCGTCTCCCCGGCCCGGGCCGCCTGCTGCGGCCGCTCAGCGGGGGCTGTGACGGCCGCGCATTCATGGATCACTGGCGCGGCAGGCTCGTCACAGCTCCAGGCCCGGGTACAGCGGGTTGGCGCCGAGCAGCTCGTCGGCCTCGGCGTGGACGCGCGCGGCCAGGCCGTCGGCCATGTCGTACTTGGCCTTGCCGGGCGCGCCCGCGCTCGTGGTCGCCGGCCTGGTGCC
>NZ_AUFR01000053.1 GCF_000426605.1 Propionibacterium acidifaciens DSM 21887 | reverse complement strand
TCAGCGAGGAGCTCCTGTTCAAGATTGTGACGCAGACTGGCCAGAACGAGCCGGACGCTCTGGTGGGGGCCGAGCCGCCGTGAACCGGCCGACGGCAGATCACCGCCGGTTGCCGCGTGGATTCTCCGGCACAGGTCGTGCATCTGGGTTCGGGTCAGTCGTGTGATAGCATGGGGCCTGCGGCCTGTTCCTTGATAGTTTCTTGTCACGCATTAATTATCTCGGGGCAGGCCGCCCTTCGTCTTCTGCGACACGCCTCCACGAAACCATCGACAACAGCTTAGATCATCCCTATGAATAAGCTTCGTTGGATCCGTACGCATCGTCGTGCCGTATTTGATCGCCCATATTTGGTGCACCGAAGATGAGAGCACTGCCTGAGATGAGTACGAGTTCAGTGCAAACACAATGAGCTTCGCATCGAACACTCCCGTATTGGGAAGACGGGCGGGCATGAGCGTCCGGCTAACCTGCGCAATTGCAAATACTTCGTCAAGCCCGGCAATCGCCTCCCGCATGGCGGGCGCATTTTCCGCAAATCGCCACCAATAATCACGGCGAGGCTTACGCTTATTACGAGCCCGTTCCGGTTGCACCCGTTCAAGTAGCCGCGCGTAGGGCAACGCATACATGCGCGCCTCTGCCTCGCTCCTCACGTTGAAGTCGATCACCCAGCGGGAGGCGGAGCAGTCGGGGCGGGAGTTGAGGTCCTCGCCGTTGAGGTAGGGGAAGAGCACCTCGGCATTGTGCGGGTCCTCCGCGATCCAGGCCTGCGCCTCCTCCGGCTCCAGAATGAAGCCCTTGCCCAACACGATGCACCCTTGGAAGGCAATGCCCGCGTTCTCGGCCAGGCGCTCCGGTTTGCCCTCCACGCGTCCGGCCGGTTCCAGCAGGGTGCTGATCCGTGGCACCAGCACGTCCTGGTCCCCGCTGGTCACCGCCCGCACCTGCGGCGCCACTTGGGCGCGAGTGCCCCAGACGGCGGCATACTCCAGGTTGGCGCTGCTGGAGGGCCAAGAGCGCGACTGCACCGCCCGGGTGATGGTGAAACCGGCCGTCGCCAGCTGATCGAGCCCGACCTCACGGGTGTCGCCCTGAGCCACGGTGTTGGTGGCGATGAGCCCCAGCGTGCCGCGTGGATTCAGCAGGGCGTGGGCGCGCAGGAAGAAGTAAGCGACAAGATCCGCACTTCCGCGTTTCCCATCGGCAAGCACATGCACGAACCAGTCGCGCAGATTCGTGCCCATGGTTCCCGTGAGCCGCTGCCCACCCAGGAACGGCGGATTACCCACGATGGCGTCGAAACCACCGCGCTCGGTGACCTCGGGGACGGCCAGTGGCCAGTGCAGGCACCGCCAGCGCTCGTAGTCGGTGCGCACCGTCGGGGTCAGGCCGCGCGCCAGGATCGCCTCCAGCTCGGCAGGGTCGCCGTCCCCTGCCGCCGGGTAGGCACTGGCCGCTGCCGTGGCGAGGTTCTCGTAGGCCTCGTTGAGTCGCCTGCCGGGCTTGCCGGCCACCGCCGGGTCGAGGCCGGCGGCGATGACGGCGTCGGCGAGCCGGTTGAGGGTGGCGAGCCGTTCGTCGTTGACGCGGTTGAGACGCCGCTTGGCGGTGGTGGAGCGGGCCGGGTCGTCGTTGTTCACCTCGGAGGCGAGCTGGCGGCGGCGGTCGGTGACCTCGGTGAGGATCGCTCCCACGTCGAGTTCCGGCACCACGGCGCCGGTGGCGTCCAGGTCGAAGAGCCTGCTCTGGGCGGCGGCCGGGTCGATGTGCAGGGCGCGCAGCTGGTCGAGGCTCGTGATGCCGAGCAGGGAGTTGCCGACGAACACCTTGTCGTCGACGAAGCTGAACGGCAGATGGGGGTCGAGGGAGACGAGCCACAGCGAGAGCTTGCACATCTCGACGGCCATCGGGTTGATGTCGACGCCGTAGAGGCAGTGGGCCACCACCTCGCGCAGGGCGTGGCGCTCCACCTCCTCCGGTGGCTCGCCCCGGCGCCCGGCCTCTCCCTCGCGGTCCCAGGCCTCCACCAGCCGTCTGGCCAGGTAGCGGGCGGCGGCGACGAGGAAGGCGCCGGAGCCGCAGGCGATGTCGGCCACGCGCAGGCGCAGGATCGCGTCGGAGGCGACGGGCTGCCACTGGGAGCGGTCCTCGCTCTGGTGCGGGCCCGGGCTGTAGACGAGGGGTTCCAGGGCGTGGGTCACCACGTCCTCGGCCAGGGCGTGGGGCGTGTAGTGGGCGCCGGCGTCGCGCCGCGATGGGGTTTCGACCACCAGTAGTTCGCCGGGCTGGATCACCACGGGGCGTCCGCGCAGGTCGCGGCGGATGGCGCCGATCCACGGTTTCAGTCGCTCGCGCAGCCCGGCGTCGTGGGTGACGTCGAGCAGGGCGCGTTCGGCGTCCGTCATGGTGTCCCCGGCCGCGAGCGCCTTGGCCAGAGCCGATTTGCCCTGCGGTTCGGCGGACGGCTGGTCGGTCTTGACCCAGTCGCGGATGGCGGCGGCGAGGCCGGCGTCGTCGACATGGTCCTCGGCCAGGTCCTCGAGCACGTCGAGCGGCACCTCGGGCTCGTTGCCGTCCTTGCCGTTCAGGCCGAGCACCACCTGGTCGCTGCGGCGGCAGGTGTAGCCGAGCAGGCCCTCGTAGATGTAGCCGATCTGCTCCACGTCGATGTCGCGGAAGGACACCCGCCGGGCCTCCTTCCCGGTGTGCGCGATCTGCACGGCGCGCAGCACGTGGAGCATGACCCGGTCGGAGACGCGCACGGCCAGTGCGCCGTCGGGGCCGGTGGCGGTGAGGAAACCGAACCTGGCGGGGTCGAACAGGGAGCCGCCGTAGGCGGGCATGCGCACGTCCTCCCAGGTGGCGCCGCCGAACAGGGCGCCCGAGGTGGCCAGCAGCCGGTGCCACACGAAGTAGGTGCCGTCCATCGGCTCCTCGCCCTCGTCGCGGGCGCGGGCCTCCAGCCCGTCCAGGACCCCGGCCAGGCCGTAGCCGCTGCGGTAGAGGTCCTGGGTGGGCAGCAGGCCGCGTTCCTCGGCGAAGAGCAGGAAGACGACGCGCATCATGACGGTGACGACCGCCTCGTAGACCTCGCCCGCGTCATCGGGCAGCGGGCTGGGGCGCCCGCCGCGCACGGCGGCGGTGGCCGACTGCGAGACCGCGGAGACGACCAGTTCGACGGCCCGCCGCACCTGGGTGCCCAGCGCCTCGGTGACCTCCTCGGCGGCCAGCACGGAGCCGGCGAACAGCTGGGGCAGGCGCTCGCCGGGTTTGCCGCCGAGCTCGCCGGGTTTGCCGCCGAGCAGGTGCCGCACACCCAACAGGGTCATGAAGGCGTTGCGGGTGTCCGGCTCCTCGATCCAGGTCTGGGCGTCCACCACGCCGGAGGCGGTCGCCGCACCGCGCGGAGCGCTCACCAGCGCCCACCAGCGGCCGTCGGTGACCACGCCGATCGAGCAGGTCGACTCCGGGGCGCGCAGCATGGCGCCCATCCGGTCGATGGGGCTGGCGGCCCAGCCGTCGTCGCACAGCTCGCGCAGCGAGGCAACCGGGTCGACGACGAGCACGAGGGCGCCGACCGTCGTGGTGCCGCCGGTGTCGCGGACGAGCGCGCCGGTCGGGGTGACGGTGACCGGGTGGATGCCGTCGCTGCGGGCCCGGTGGCTCTCGGCGAGCACGGGGCGGTCGGCGGCGGACACGTAGTGCGGGCCCCAGCCGATGACCTCGGTGAGCACCGTGCGCACCCAGGCGTCGCGGGCCCGGCGGTACGCCTGCAGCTCCAGGCCCTTGTCCTGTGCCAGGTCCCAGGCGTCCCAGGCGGCGTCGAAGGCCTGCTTGGCACGGCGCAGGACCTCCTTCGGGCCGCGGTCGAGAGTCCGCATGCCCTGCGGGTACAGCTCGGTCATGACGGGCACGGACAGGAACGGACCCTCGGCGTCGACCAGTTCGAGCCACTCGCGGTGCGTCTGGGCAACCGGGCGCGTGCCGTTCCCCGCTCGGCCGCTCCCATCACGGGCACTGCTCCTCCGCCGGTTCATCGGCCCTTCCCCTCCCATGCGGCGGCGTCCTGCTCGGACACGGCGAAGACGAGTCCTACCGAGGCGATGAAGGGCCGCACGTCCTCGTAGCGGCGGGCCACGGCATCGGCCTCGCGGCGTTCCTCGGCGTCGAGGACGGCCAGCCGGTCGGCTATGGCGCGCATGTCGCGCTCGCGCTGGGCGCGTTGCTCGTCGAGCCAGGCGGCGAGCATGTCCTGGTTGGTCTGGTCCTCGGCGCGCATCCGCTCCAGTGACTCGGTCAGGTTGGTGCGGAAGGCCTCGTAGATGCCGTGCACTCGGCCGGTGTCGGCCTGCTGCCGGTCGTGGAGCCGGTCGTGGACCATGCCCTGCAGCCGGTCGGCGCGGCGTCGGGTCTCCTCCTCGAGACGAGTACGCAGATGGGCGCCGTTGGCCTGCCAGTCGGTGACGAGCCGGTCGCGCACCGCGGGCGAGGCGAGTGCGAACTCATCGGGGTCGAGTACGCGGTCGAGGATCCTCGTCAGTCGGTCCTCAGCGACTCGGCTGCCGCGCAGCCGGACGCCGGTGACGAAGACCTGCTCGTGCAGGCGCAGGCCGCCGCGGCCGACGAGGACGAGTCGCGACACCGACACCGCGTAGGTCTCGTCGAGGCCGAGCATGACGACGGCGGTGACGCGGTTGACGGCCGACTGGGGGCTGAACAGGTTGGCGCGCAGCGTGCGGGTGGCCTTGCGCATGAGCGGATGGCCGAGGTGGACGTGGACGATGCCCGGGACACCGGCCGCCCGCTCGTCGAAGCTGACGGGGCGAGGCCGGTCGGGGTGGAGCAGGGTCGCGAGGCCCTGAACGGCGCCGTCCCATGAGTGGTCCAGAGAGGGAACCCTGAAAGTTTCAGGGTCGCTGGAGGAGTCCGGCACGTCGCCGGGCTCCTCCAGTTCCAGCACCTCGGCGCGCGGTTCGACCTGCTCCAGTGCCGGCTGGCTGGTCAGGCGCAGCGCCGTGTCGACCACCCGCCGCCCGGCCTGCGGGGTCAGGTGCATCTGCTCCTTGCGCTCGGTGTAGCGGCGGCCCAGTTCGGTGAGACTGCGGCTGAGTCGTCGACTGCCGGCCAGCACCTCGTTGACCGCCTGCTGGTCAGGTGTCGCGGCGGCGCGGCGCCGGGCCTGGCGGTGCAGGAGGCGTTCGGTGATCTGCTCGTCGATGAGCGGGTTGAGGGCGCCGAGGTCCTGGGTCTCGGTGGTGATCTTCTCGACCAGGCGGTTCAGGAAGTCGAGTTCACCGGACCAGAGGCCGGGAGACCCCCGCCCGGGCACGAGGTAGTGGACTTCAGGGGCGTACCGCTGCCCGTAACGGTCGATGCGGCCGATGCGCTGCTCCAGGCGGGACGGGTTGAAGGGCACGTCGAAGTTCACCAGGCGGTGGCAGTGGGTCTGCAGGTCGATGCCCTCGCCGGCGGCGTCGGTGGCGACGAGCACCCGCACCGGCTCCTGGGCGGGGTCGGCGTTGAACCGGGCCCTGATGCGCTCGCGCTCCTCGGATGGTGTGGAGCCCTGGATGGCGGCGAGCCGGTCCCGGTCGTAGCCCTGCGAGCCGAGCACGGTGGTGATCCAGTGGAGGGTGTCGGCGTACTCGGTGAAGACGACGACCCGTTCATTCGTCCAGGTTCCCCCGTCGGGGCGGCAGATGGCGTCGAGCCAGTCGATGAGTGCCTGCAGGCGCGTGTTGGCCCGCGCCTCGTAGCCGCGCGCCCAGGCCTCCAGTTCTTCGAGGTCGCCCCGGGTGGCGGCGCTGAGCGCAGTACCGGTGCGGGTGGCGAGCAGCGTGTCGGTCTCGGGCTGTTCGGGCTGGCCCTCCTCCTCGTCGGACTGGCCGGAGCCCATGACCTCCGCGTAGTAGTCGTCGATGTCGTAGAAGGTCTCGCCCGGGGCCACCGGGACGGTCAAGTAGTTGCCGAGCGTCTGAGCGAAGGCCCACGGGCTGGACAGGAAGCGTTTCTTGAGGAGCAGGGCGGCGATGTCGAGGCTGCTCCGGCCCTGCTCGCGGCCTGAGGCGCGTAGCAGCGCGTCGAGCCTGGCGTAGGCCTCCTCCTCGTCGGGGGATGTCTCGTACGGCAGAACCCTCATCTCGCGGCGCTGGAACTCTCGCCCCTCGACGTCGGACTTCAGGCGCCGCACGGTGACCTCGTCGAGGGCCGTCCGGTCGATCTCGGCGCCGCGGGCGAAGCGGCGCGGGTCGATCATCTCGAGCAGTGCGGTGAACGACTCGGTGTAGCCGTTGTGCGGGGTGGCGGACAAGAAGAGCCGGTGCTCGCACTTGTCAGCCAGGCGCCGCAGGGCGCGGGTGCGCTGGGAGTCGACGGCGTAGCCGCGCCCGCCGCCGACGGCGGTGGGGGCAGCCGGTGCGACGTGGTGGGCCTCGTCCACCACGAGGACGTCGAAGGCGTAGCGGCGCGCCGACCCAGCCCTGCCGGCGTCGGCCAGCACCTCGCGCAGCAGCCGCTGGGCGCGCACGCCCGGCAGCCACGCCATGGACACGATGACCCGCGGGTACAGGCGCAGCGGGTTGGCGGCCAGCCCGTAGGTGCGCCGGTCGGCGGCGATCCTGGCCGAGTCGACGATGACGAACTCCAGACCGAACTTCTCACGCATCTCGTCGCGCCACTTCTGGGCCAGGCTCGGCGGGCACACGATGATGACCGAGCGGGCCCGGTGACGCAGCAGCAACTCCTCGATGACCAGGCCCGCTTCGATCGTCTTGCCGAGGCCGACGTCGTCGGCGAGCAGCAGGTTGGCGCGCGGAGCCTCCAGGGCGCGGCGCAGCGGCTCGAGCTGGTAGGGCTCCAGGGTGGCGCCCGAGCGAAAGGGCGCCTGGAAGGCCCTCGGGTCGGCGGAGGTCACCGCGCCCCAGCGCACCGCGTCGACGAAGGCGCCGAGGATGTCGGGATCATCGAAGGAGTCCGCGCCGATCACCTCGGGCAGGCCGCGGTCGGAGACGATCGAGTTGCCAACCTCGAGTTCCCAGACGACGGTGAGCTCCTCGCCCATGCGGTCCTCGGCGAGCGACTGGAGCATCACCAAGTGTTCGAGGCCGGCACGCGACTCGTCGGCGGGGCTGCGCGGCAGGCCCTGCTCCCGGACGTCGGTGACCGCCCAGGTGGCGCCACGGACCTGGACGACCTGGCCGGGTTCTGGCACGGAGGCAGACCCTGTGGGCGTGAACGTGTTGAGCTGTTCGGTGGTCATCGCATCCCTTGGCTTGGTTCGCACAGTCGCCCTGCGACGAGGTCACCCTATCGGAAGGCTCCGGCATCACGGCGCAGGCTCAAGCGTGACGCGGACGAAGCGAAGCGTATCGAGGGGTTGGTGCACGGGGCGTCACCACCTCGGTGGCCGGCTGCCGAGGCCCCGCACAAGACCGCAGGCCTCAGTGTCACTGCGGCTCGGGAAAGCTGCCCACAACCCCGAGGTCGATGTGCAGCCCCAGCGGCGCGCCCGCGGCGTCGCGGGTGAGCACGACCGGATAGACGCCGTCGCCCCAGCCGGAGTTCGAGATCACGACGTTCTCCCCGTTCGAGGCGAGCGGCATGACGATGTTGGCCGAGCCTTCACGGTAGTACTCGGGGTCGTACAGGAGATCGAACCACGAGTCGGGCTCTTCGGATTCAAAGACCTCACAGTCCCACTCGAGGTCATCGGGCGGCATGGCGGTGGCGACGGCGTCATGGTCGACGAAACCGACCGTTCCTGCGTCCACGAAAACGCCTGACTTCCTGCCGTCCGCCGTCTGGGCCTCCTCGACGGAGGCGGCCTCGCCGTCTGCGAGGATGACGGACAGGTATGCCTCGCGCAGGTGCGCGCCGTCCTGCGTCGGAGAGACGTCGGCGACCGTGACCCGCACCGGGTAGTCGCCCGGCTCGACGGCGAAGAACGGACCATTACCAAGGGTGACGAAGGGGTCACAGGCCTCCAGGCGCCCCGAGGGCACCCGCAGCATCCCCAGGTCAGTCACGGTGAGCCCGACTGACCCGGCGGGGTAGTAAAAACCGTCCTCGAAAGGGCTTGGCACCGGCCCGGAGACGAGGGCGTAGAAGTCGAGATCAGGCATGGTCCGAATACTACTGGGAGCGTTGCCGCACGCAGGTGGCGCTGTGGCGGGCCGGGTGGGGCCTTCGACGCATCACGGGCGGGTGGGGTCGGACCGTCATGGCGATCTCGGCCGCCGATCAGTTGTCGGGTCCGACGTGACGTGACGTCGTTGCCGCTGCGAGCGGGATCCACATCAAGGGTCAGGATCTAACATCACGGCCCAAGCTCAAGCGAGGCGCGTTCTTTGCGGAGCATGTCGAAGGTATCGACGCATGGGACGTCAAGGGCCACACACGCATCGGGGATCTTCACCCGCTTGCGCGAACCAGTCCCCGCCTTCTCGTGGGTGACGACGGTACAGGAATGGGCACTCGCATGAGCAACGAGCATGAAGTCGGCCGTACCTGCAGCGAAAGCATTCAGCGCATCGTCAGTGAAGTCCTGAGACTGAGCCCAGGCAGACAGCTTCGAGAAAACCTGTGCAGTCCTGCCATCCAGGGGAAAGAAAAAATCACGATGGTCTCGTGACCAGTCGGAGAGCTCGTCATCTTTTTCGAGTAGTTCTTCTCGGACCCTCTCGATGCTGCATGCGACGCCTCGACTGTGGGCGTTCTCCAACCAGCGCCAGAATCCCGGGGCGATGTCGAAGGCGTATGGCTGACATGAAACGAAACCGTATTTTTCGTGGATTTCCTGTGCTGTTTCGAATATGATTGGAGCATGCAGGTTGAGGTCACCCCGGAAGAAACCGCCGTCCTGATCAGGTGGAAGAAGCGTTCCGACAATCATGTGCTGGTTCGGATGAAAGCAGAAGCGATCCTGTACGCCTCTGAAGGAGTCGGAATCG
>NZ_AUFR01000052.1 GCF_000426605.1 Propionibacterium acidifaciens DSM 21887 | reverse complement strand
AGATCCCGAACAGTTCAGCGAGGAGCTCCTGTTCAAGATTGTGACGCAGACTGGCCAGAACGAGCCGGACGCTCTGGTGGGGGCCGAGCCGCCGTGAACCGGCCGACGGCAGATCACCGCCGGTTGCCGCGTGGATTCTCCGGCACAGGTCGTGCATCTGGGTTCGGGTCAGTCGTGTGATAGCATGGGGCCCGCGGCCTGTTCCTTGATAGTTTCTTGTCACGCATTAATTATCTCGGGGCAGGCCGCCCTTCGTCTTCTGCGACACGCCTCCACGAAACCATCGACAACAGCTTAGATCATCCCTATGAATAAGCTTCTTTGTAGTGAAACTAACGTCACTTCTGTCGTGAACGCACGATATAAGAGTGCAACGATTGAAGACTTGTTAAACTGGAAGATATTCAATCCTTTGATCGAAGAGAAATTTGACGTTTCTCTCTCGATGCCAGACCATGATTTCGGTGAGCGTTGCGATGCTTTTGCTGTCCGCATAAAAAGAGATTTCATGAACTCTGGAAAGGTGTACAACGCTTCCCTGTCGTCGTCAGTGAAGAAATATATATCTGAAGAATGTAACAATCTGAGGAATTATGATGACATGTTGAATCCCGAGTTCGCGCCCATGCTGAGCGGGCTGGCCAAGGCGCTTGCGCGCAAGCTCGGTGTAACGCTCGAAGAAAACAAGTGATCCTATGACCGAACTCTGCCCGCCACTGGTCGCAGGCCACCTGCGCGACGCGCTCACCGACTTTCTCGTCACCACCTTCGCGCTGTCCGACGACGACGCCCAGGCCGGCCTGAGCGCCTTCCTCACCGACCCCGCCGACGGCATCTTCAAGGGCCCCTACCTGCGCACGAGCATGCCCTTCGCTCCGGCGCCCGCGCGCGCCGAGCACGCGCTGGCCTGGATGCCCGCCGGCTTCCAGCCCTACACCCACCAGGCCGCCGCCTTCGAGCGGCTCGACTCGTCGCGCCCCGGCGGCCCGCAGCCCACCCTCGTCGTCACCGGCACCGGCTCGGGCAAGACCGAGGCCTTCCTCATCCCCGTCCTCGACCACGTGATCCGCGCCAACGCCGCCGGCGTCACCGGCATGAAGGCCCTCATCCTCTACCCGATGAACGCCCTCGCCGACGACCAGGCCGGCCGGCTCGCCCGCCTCATCACCGCCGAACCCGCCCTGGGCGGGGTCAGGGCCGGCCTCTACACCGGCGACGACGCCACGGGCTCGGGCACGCGGGTCACCGACAGCGGGCTCATCGGCGACCGGCGGATCATCCGCGACGACCCGCCCGACATCCTGCTCACCAACTACAAGATGCTCGACCAGCTGCTGCTGCGCGGCGGCGACCAGCGCCTCTGGGAGGCCTCGGCCGACTCGCTCCAGTACCTCGTGCTCGACGAGTTCCACACCTACGACGGCGCCCAGGGCACCGACGTGGCGATGCTGCTGCGCCGCCTGGCCTGGGCCCTCGACGCCCGGCGCACCCGGCCCGCCGGCGACGGCCCCCACCCGCTGCGGCCCGTCGTCCCCATCGGCACCTCGGCCACCCTCGGCGCCGACGACGGCGCCGACTCCGACCGGGCCATGCGCGACTTCGCCCGGCAGGTCTTCGGCGAGGACTTCGACGAGGACTCGGTCGTGCGCGAGAGGCGCCTCGACCACGAGGAGTGGGCCGAGGGCGCCGCCGCCGGGCTCGACCGCATGCGCGTGCGGCCCGTCACCGTCAACTCCGTCACGGCCGCCCGGCTCGCCGACGAGGTGCGCGACCTGCCCCTCGCCGACCGCTGCCGCCGGCTCCTCGCGGGCATGTACGAGTACACCGACCCGAACGTGCAGGACCGGCGCTACCGGTACACCGGCGAGCAGCAGCTCCTGCTCGCCGAGGCCCACCCCTTCGTCCGCGCCTACCTGAAGGCCACGGCCCGGGCCACCGCCGTGCGCGACCTCGCCGAGACCCTGCTGCCCGGCGCCCCGGACTCCCTCGCGGACCGCAGCGAGTTCATCCTCGACCTGCACGCCGCCCTCGCCCACCTGCGCACCGCCCTCGGCCGCGTCGCCCCGAGCACCGAGACCCACCTGTGGATCCGCGAGCTCACCCGCATCGACCGCGAGGCCGCCGACGTGCCGCGCTTCCGCTGGGCCGACGACGGCGCGCCCGAGCAGGCCGCCCCCGCATTCCCCGCCGTCTACTGCCGCCGCTGCGGGCGCAGCGGCTGGGGCGTGCTGCTGGCCACCACCGGCACCGCCCTCGCAGCCCCCGACAAGGACAAGACCATCCGCGGCAGCCACGCCCGCCGCGAAGGACGCTTCCGCGCCCTCATCAGCGCGCCCCGCGAGGGCGCCCTCGACGCCGACGAGGACGGCCGGCCCCCCGGCCTGGCCTGGTTCGACCCGGGCAACCGCGCCTTCACGGCCGCCCCCGGCGCCGACGACGCCGCCGACCCCGACTCGCGGCCGCTGCCCGTGCTCGCCCTGACCGGCCCCGACGCCGACGCCCGCTCCGCCAAGGACCAGTGCCCCAGCTGCGGCGCCGACGACGCCATCAGATTCCAGGGCTCGGCCATCGCCACCCTGCTGTCGGTGAGCCTGTCCACCCTGTTCGGCGAGCGGGACCTCGACCAGGCCGAGAAGAAGGCCCTCGTCTTCACCGACTCGGTGCAGGACGCCGCCCACCGCGCCGGCTTCGTCACCGCCCGCTCCCGCGCCCTGGCCCTGCGCACCATGCTGCGCTCGGGCCTGAGCGAGCAGCCGTGCGGCCTCGACCGGCTCGTCGACGCCGTCATCGCCGCCGCCGGCGACGACCCGGGCGCCCGCCACCGGCTGCTGCCGCCGTCCATGGCCGACAACGAGAAGTTCCGGCCCTACTGGGCCGGGGCGCCCTCGGCCGTGCCGCCGGGGCTCGCCGACACGGTGCGCAAGCGGCTGCTGCTCGACGCCTCCCTCGAGTTCGGCCTCGTCTCGCGCTACGGCCGCACCCTCGAGCAGACCGGCACGGCCTGGGCGCAGGTGGACGCCGGCCCGGCCGCCTCGATCGCCGCCCTCGCCCGCCGGGTGCTGACCGGCTCGTCCCAGCAGCAGCTCAACGGCGCCCTCGTCGGCCTCGACGAGGCCACCTGCGTGCGCTGGGTGCGCGGCGTGCTCGAACGCATGCGCATGCAGGGCGCCATCGACCACGAGTGGTTCGGCCGCTTCATGGAGCGCGACGGCGCCCCCTACGAGATCTGGGGCGGGCGCCGCCCCAAGGACGCCATGCCCGCCTTCACCCCGTGGCGCTCCACGCCCGCCTTCCCGCGCCTGGGCAGGCCCGGGCCCAGGAGCCTGCTCGACCCCGTCACCGTCCCCCAGTCCTGGTACGCCCGCTGGACCGCCCGGGTGCTCGGCGTCGACGCCGGCCACGCGGGCGCGCTCATGCGGGCCCTGTTCGGCGCCCTCGAGGAGGAGGGCGTCGTCGTCGGCCGCGCCATCGCCGGCGGGGGAGCGGGCGACCGGGCCCTCGCCGTCCCCGCCCGCCGCATCGCCGTGGCCGCCGCGCCCGACGACCGGGGCGACCGGGTGATGATGCTGCGCTGCGACGTCTGCCGCACCCGCCACAGCGCTGGCCCCGACAGCGTGCGCGAGCTCGCCGGCGGGCCCTGCCTCGTCGGCCGCTGCCCGGGCCGCCTGTCGGCCGAGCCCGCCGGCCCCGGCAACTTCTACCGCCGCATGTACACGGGCGGCCGGATGGAGCGGGTCGTCGCCAAGGAGCACACCTCCCTGGTCGAGGCCTCCCTGCGCAGGCAGTACGAGAGCGGGTTCAAGAACGGCTCCGCCGACCCGGGCGCCCCGAACGTGCTCGTCGCCACGCCCACCCTCGAGATGGGCATCGACATCGGCGACCTGTCGGCCGTGTTCCTGGCCTCGCTGCCGCGCAGCGTCGCCAGCTACGTGCAGCGCGTCGGCCGCGCCGGCCGCGCCAACGGCAACGCCCTCGACGTGGCGCTCGTCACCGGCCGCGGCGAGCACCTGCCCCGCCTCAACGACCCAGCCTCGCTCATCAACGGCGCGGTGCGCCCGCCCGCCACCTATCTCAACGCCGTCGAGATCGTGCGCCGCCAGTTCATCGCCGCCCTCGCCGACGCCCGCGCCCGCGAGACGGGGACGAGCCCGAGCCGGGCCGACGAGACGATGACCCTCGCCCCGGGCGGCCTGCTCGCCGACATCGTCGAGCGCGCCGAGGCCGACCCCGACCGGCTCGTCGACCGCTTCGCGGCGGGTTTCGACGGAATCCTCGACGACGGCCTCGTCGACGAGCTCCGCGCCTGGGCCCGGCCGGATGGCGGCCCGGCGACGAGCGGCCTCGCCCGGTACGTCGAGCGGGCCGTCGACCGGTGGGACGCCGAGCTCGACGACCTCGACCGCCGGCGCGCCGACATCGACGAGGCCCTGCCGCACCTGCACGCCCTCGCCGCCGGGGCGAGCGAGGGCGGCGACGAGCAGAGCGCCGTCCGCGAGGCCGAGGCCGCCCGCCGCTATCTGGGCAGGCAGCTCGCCGAACGCCGCCAGGCCTACTGGATCCAGCCGCTGGAGCTGCACGGGCTGCTGCCCAACTACACGCTCATCGACGACCAGGTCGAACTCGACGTGCAGATCAGCTGGTTCGACGAGGACGCGCACGAGGTCAGGAACGAGCCGTACACCTACACCCGCGGCTCCGCCCGCGCCCTGCGCGAGTTCGCGCCCGGCGCCACCTTCTACGTCGACGGCCGCCGCATCCAGGTGGACAGCGTCGACCTGGGCAACCAGGGCCAGCACCTGCGCACCTGGGCGCTGTGCCCCGAGTGCGGCTACCGCGAGGACGTCACCGGCGGCCGCGCCCAGCCGGCCAGGTGCCCCCGCTGCGCCGGCACCGGCATCGCCGACATCGGCCAGCAGTACCAGGTGGTGGAGCTGTCCCGGGCCTCAGCGCAGGTGAGCCGCGACGGCTCGCGCATCGACGACACCGACGAGGAGCGAGCCAGGGCGGGCTTCACCGTCGTGCCGATGGCCGACATCGACCCCCGGCACGTCACCGAGCGCTGGTACGCCCAGGACGTCGGCCTCGGCGTCGCCTACGCCCAGCGGCTCGACCTGGCCTGGCTCAACCTGGGCCCGCGCAGGCCCGGCCCCACCCGCCGGATCGGCGGGCACCGGGTCGAGGCGCCGCTGTTCCGAGTCTGCGAGAGCTGCGGGCACCTCGACCAGGACCCCAACTCGAACTCCGCCCGGGAGCACCACCCCTGGTGCCGGCACCGCAACGACCTCGACGAGCACGCCCGCCAGATCGTCCTCAGCCGCTCGCTGACCACCCAGGGCCTCCTCATGACCCTGCCCTGGCAGACCGCCGCAGGCGACCTCTACGCCATCCCGAGCCTGCGCGCCGCCCTGCGGCTCGGCATGCAGAGGGCCTTCGGCGGCTCGCCCGACCACCTCGGCGTGGCGAGCGTCAACGCGTCGGCCGGGCCGGGCCGGCCGGTCGCCGACGGCCTGCTCATCCACGACCTCGTGCCCGGCGGCACCGGCTACCTGGCCGACGTGGCGCGCCCCGACAAGCTCTGGCAGATCCTCACGCAGGCCTACCTCGCCGTCCGCGACTGCCCCTGCCGCGACGAGGGCCGCCTGGCCTGCCACCGCTGCCTGCTGCCCTTCGCCGACTTCCAGGACCTCGACCTGGTGTCGCGCACCAGCGCCGAACGCAGCCTGCGCGAACTGCTCGGCGGCGAGGCCGAGACCGGCTCACAGCCCGGCTGGCGGATCACCGACCAGCCCCCGCACATCGACCGGGACGACGAGTCCTTCCTCGAGAAGCGCTTCCGCCGGGCCTTCACCCGGATGGTCGAGGCCGCCGGCGGCGTCTGCCACGAACAGGTGACCGGCAGGGGCAACATCATCACCGCCGGCTTCGGCCCGCTGACCTGGCGGCTCGAACCGCAGGTCAACGTGCTCGACAGCCGCCCCGACTTCGTGCTCCGCGGCGGCGGCGGGCCCGACCTGGCGATCTTCACCGACGGCTTCGCCTTCCACGCCACCGCGGACGCCAACCGGCTCGCCGACGACGCGGCGAAACGGCAGGGCCTGCGCGAGGCCGGCACCCCGGTGCTCGCCGTCACCATGGACGACATCAACGCCTTCGAACAGCCCCCGGACGAGCGGGCCACGGCCGAGGGACCCTTCTGGTTCGACGAGCGGGTCATGGACGGCGCGAAGAACCTGCCCCCGTTCACCTTCGGCCAGGGCACCCAGCAGGCCGTGCTCGACGGGCCCTTCGGCATCCTGCGCCACTGGATGACCGCGCCGGGCGAGGCCCAGAACGACCTCGAGGCCTTCGGCTCGGCGGCGCCCATGTGCCTGTTCACCAGGGGCGAGCCGTGCGCCGTCGGCGACGATGCGGCCATGCCCCGGGTCGCCCGCGAGCTGCTCGTCGGTGCGCAGTCGCAGGGCTCCTTCCGCTGGGCCGACCCGGACGCCGCGCGCCCGCCGCGGGATCCTGATGGCGTGCGGTCGCAGGGCCCCAATGGTGCGCGGCCGCCGGGCCCGGTCGGCGGCGCGGAAACACGGCGTCCGGCTGGTGAGGCGGCGCATGGTTCGGCCGGTGGCGCGGAGGCGCAGGGCAGGGCCCCCGACGCCTGGTGGTGGCGCGACGGCCCGCTCGGCGTGCTCGTGCGCGCCGTCGAGGAGTCGCAGGTGCGCATCGGCGCCGTGCTCGTCCTCGACGACGGTCCCGAGGCCCTCGAACAGCCGGAGTTCAAGGACGCCTGGCAGCGTTGGCTCGGCTTCTCGAACGCGCTGGCGCTGCGCGGTCCCACGCATCCGACGTGGATCGCCACGGCCGGCAGCCTGGCGGCGACGGGCGCCGGAGCCGTCCCCGCCCAAGCCGTGGCCGCGCAGGGCGCGGCGGATGCGGCGCTGGCTCCCGAGTGGCTCGACATCCAGCAGGAGCTGGGCGCCGAGGCCGGCTTCTCGCCCGAGTTCTTCGGCAGGCTCGCCGGCGCCGGGCTGCCGCTGCCCGAGGTGGGCGAGGAGCTCGGCCCGGGCATCCCCGTCGACCTGTCGTGGCCGAAGCAGCGCGTGGCCGTCATGGTCGAGCCCGGCGAGCAGGACGTCGGCGATCTCGCGACCGAGGGCTGGCGGCTGCTGCCCGCCGACGCCGCACAGATCCTGAAGGCGATGGGGGAACATCATGGTTGAATCCTTTATCATTATGAGCAAGCAGGCCACCAGGCTTGACAACTCGCTCAAGCAGAAGGCCTACACCTTCCTCGAGAAGCTCGGGAAGGACGACTCGACCTCGGGCCTCCACATCGAACCCATCGAGAGGGCCGCCGACCCGCGGGTGCGCACCGGGCGGGTCGACCGGAAGTACCGGGCGGTGCTCTTCCAGCTCGACGCCGACGGGAAGCGCTACTACGTGCTGCACGGCATCTACAACCACGACGACGCGATCGACATCGCCCTGCGGACCAGGCTGAGCCTCAACCCGGTCAACGGCATGCCCGACTTCGACACGGCGGAGCGGACGGACCCGGCCGGCGCGGGCGAGGGGCCTCGGGAGCGGTCCGCGGCGGTTCGTTCGGGGGAGTGCTCTTCAGCGGGCTCGTCCTCTGCTGTCCGGTCTGCGGGGGGCTCACTCGCGGCGGGTTCATTCTCTGCGAGCTCGTCCCCGAAGGACCCGTCTTCTGCGGGCGAGGGGCCGGGGGGCGCGTTCCCGGAGGGCCTGTCCTCTGCGGGCACGGGGCTGGGGGAGCGGTTCCCGGCTGGCCCGTCCTCGGCTGTCCCGTCTTCGGAGGACCCGTCCTCTGGGGACACGGGGCCCCGGGAGCGGCCCGCCGCGGCCCGGGCGGAGGAGCGTTCTCCGGCGATCATCGCCACCGTCGACGAGCTCGTGAACGGGCTCGGCTTCAGTCCCGAGCTCGCTGCCCGGGCCGTCGCCCTGCCCGACGAGGACGCCCTCATGACCCTGGCAGTGGAATTGGAGGGCTGGCGCGCCTACGCGCTCATCGACCTGAGCGCCGGGATGTCGATCGACGACGTCCGCGAGGACCTCGGGCTCGACACCGGCGGCGCCGTCGAGGACACCGACGAGGCGATCGTCGACAGCCTGTGGGCCCCGGCCGCCCGGATGGAGTTCGCCGTCATCGAGGGGGTCGACGAGCTGCGCGCCGTCATCGACGGCGGCGACTTCGGCGCCTGGCGCGTCTTCCTGCACCCCACCCAGCGCCGCTACGCGGAGGGCCGCTGGAACGGGCCGTTCCGGCTGACCGGCGGCGCCGGCACCGGCAAGACCGTCGTCGTGCTGCACCGGGCCGACTCGCTGCTGCGGCAGAACCCGGATGCCCGCGTCATCGCCACCACCTTCACCCGCAACCTCGCCGACGAACTCGGCCGCGGCCTGCGCGTGCTCAACCCCGGGCTGACCCCCGCCAGGGGTCTCGGCCGTCCCGGCGCCTACGTGTCGGGCATCGACGCGCTCGCCACCGCCGTGCTCAGGAGCGCGGGGGAGAGTCTGGACGAGGCGACGGCAGCGGTGCTCGGCGCCGGCCGCACGGACCTGTCCGGGCGCACCAACGAGCAGAATGCCTGGCGCGAGGCGCTGGACGTCGCCGGTGAGGCGCTCGCCCCGCGGCTGCGCAACACGGCGTTCCTGAGCAGCGAGTACGAGCAGGTCGTCCTGCCGAATCTCATCACCGACGAGGCCGGATACCTCAGGGCGCGGCGCGCCGGCCGCGGGGTGCGGCTCAACCGCGCCGCCCGCAAGGCGGTGTGGGCCGTCGTGGAGCGCTACCGCGCCGACACCCGCCTCGCCGGGACGATCAGCCACGCCGAGGCCGCGGCCATCGCCGCCGCCTATCTGGAGCGGACCGGCCCGCTCGCCGACCACGTGCTCGTCGACGAGGGGCAGGACCTCTCGGCGAACCACTGGCGCCTCGTGCGTGCCCTCGTGGCCGACGGGGCCGACGACATCTTCATCGCCGAGGACTCCCACCAGCGCATCTACGGCGCCCGCCTCGTGCTGTCGCGCTACGGCATCGGCACCCGCGGCCGGTCGCGCCGACTCACGCTCAACTACCGCACGACCGCCCAGATCCTCGGCTGGGCCACGAACGTGCTCGAGGGCGGCCGCTACCTCGACCTCGACGAGGCCGAGGACAGCGTCGAGGGCTACCGCTCGGCCCGCAGCGGGCCCCGGGTGCGGCTCATCAGGGCCGACACGCTGACCGACGAGCTCGACAGGGCCGCCGAGACGATGCGGGCCTGGCGGGACGCCGGGGACACCGCCCCCGAGACCCTGGCCGTGCTCGTCCGCGCCCGGAGGACCCGTGACCTCGTGGTCACCGGGCTGGCCGAGCGCGGCGTCCCGGTGACGCCGGTCGACCAGGGCGGGGTCAGGCCCGGCCGTCCGGTCGTCATGACGATGCACCGGGCCAAGGGCACCGAGTTCGCCAAGGTGCTGCTCTTCGACGTCTCCCGGGGCTCGATCCCCGCCGCTCTGCGCGTCTACGACTACGACGAGGCCGAGCACGACGACGCCATGCTGCGCGAGCGCTCCCTGCTCTACGTCGCCGCCTCCCGCGCCCGTGACGAGCTGGTCGTCGTCTGGAGCGGCGAGGCCAGCGAGCTGCTGGGGCGGTAGCCGGGCCCGGCGCTTCACTGAGGCTTGTTCACAGGAGTCGCTCGCAGGAGCGTTCCCCCTTGTCAGATCTTTGTCCTGTCGTGCTGTGAATGAGCCTCACTGTGCGGTGATCGCTCGTCAATTCGCAATCTCCGCACAGTCAGCGCCACCCCGGGAATCTCCCGGCGGACTCCGGGAAGCTTATTCAAGGCTCTTGGCGAATCCGACTCTGGCTGGGTGTTTCCCTTGATGGCGCGCTTGTTTTGGACAATCCTTGAGGTTTATTCGCGGCGTCGACAGAGACGATCGTGACAAGGAGTGGCACTTCTGTCGAGGGGCCCTGTGAATAAGCTTCCTCCTGTCATCGGTCTGGTTCGGTGAGGACGGAGACGAGTTCGATGACGGTGATGGCACGAGTGCCGGCGGGTCGGGTGACGGTGTCGGTCCCGGATCGGCCGGCGGCGGTCCATGAGACGTTCCATGTACGGGTCGCTGTGACCGTGTACTCGCCGGTGTGTTCCCAGGTGTGTCCGCAGTACGGGGATGGGGCGTTGACTCCGTCCGGGTTGCGGTACGGAACTGTATGGTGGCAGGTCTGCCGGCGGCCGTCGCCGGTGTCCACGGTGAGGGTGCCGGGTGTGGCGGTGATGTCGATGGTCAGGCCGTCGGCTGTGACGCTGGTGTGGAGGACGCCGGGGTCGGGGGCGTGGAACCAGGTGTGGAATCCCACTGCGGTGGCGCCCCATTCGTTGGCGGCGGGGTCCGGGTCGAGGAGAAGGCCCGGTTCGGTCAGGGTGAGTGAGGCGATCGCCCGGCGGGCGGCCTCGGCGGGGTCCACGGCCGGGCCGGCGGCCGGGGCGCTACTTGCTGGGGTGTCCGGGCCGGTGGTGCGGGAGACCGGGTAGAGGCAGCTGGTCGTGACGGCCGGGTCGGGATCGGCCACGAGCCGGCGGCACTCCTCGACACGAGCATCCCCACCGCCCCCGCCACCGGAGCCGGCGGGGGCCCAGTCCCCGGCCGCCGCCGGGGCCCACTGCCGGCCCGGCCCCTCGGAGACCGCTGGAACGAATCCGCCACCAGCGCCGGCGGCATCACCGGCAGACCGATAAGCATCCGACGCCGACACCGAATAATCAGAACCA
>NZ_AUFR01000051.1 GCF_000426605.1 Propionibacterium acidifaciens DSM 21887 | reverse complement strand
CATCAACGGCTTCTCCCTCGTCGCCTCGCTCGGCGCCACGGCCTGGCTCTTCGAGGGCGGGCACCTCGGACTGCCGAGGACCTCGGGACTTGAGACCTTCATCGTGGCCTGCCTGGCCGCCTTCGGCTTCGGCCTGGCGATGGACTACGAGGTCTTCCTGCTGGCCCGCATCAGCGAGTACTGGCGGGCCGGGTACGACAACGACGAGGCCGTGGCCCGCGGGCTGCAGCGCTCGGGCCGCATCATCACCTCGGCCGCCGCGATCATCATCGCCGTCTTCCTCGGCTTCGTCTCGGGCGAGATGATCGCCATCAAGCAGATCGGCGTGGGCCTGGCCATCATGGTCGCCGCCGATGCGACGCTCGTGCGGCTGCTGCTCGTGCCGGCGACGATGACCGTGCTCGGCCAGTGGAACTGGTGGGCGCCGAAACCGCTGGCCGGGCTGTACGCGTACCTCGGTCGGCAGGGGTGAGCGATCAGCCGGATGATCGGCGATGACCGGCCCTCCCGTCCCCCGGGAGGGCCGGTGACGGCCCGGCCGACTCCGGGGCCCCGGAGCTCGCAAGGCCGAGATCAGGCGGGTCCACGTCGGCGCGGGGCCCGCGCCTGAGGGGCTCGTCAGGCCCTGCTCAGCGCCCGGCGAGCCGGCTGGCCCAGCGCCACAGGGCGCCCCCATTGCCCTCCTGCCCGGTCTGCACATAACTCAACGCATTCGGGTTGCGCAGCACGGACTCGACGTCACGGCGGCCGCGGTCCGAGCCGGCGATGAGCAGCCGGTCGCCGAGGGCCAGCTCGTGCTCGGGCCCGGGGCGGTCGATCGTCCGGTTGCCGCGGCGGGCCATGAGGACGACGGCCTCGCTGCGCCAGCCGCGCGAGCTCGGGTCGGTGAGCAGCTGGCCCACCGTGACCGGGCCCCCCTGCTTGAGCACCGCGCAGACCGCCTCGGCCCCGTTGCGGCGCAGCACGACGTCCCACAGCTCGGGGATGCGCCCACGTCCGTAACGGGCCAGACGGTCGCACAGCAGCTTGCACTCCTTCTCGGAGTATTGGCTGATGCGTCTGAGGTACTGACCGAGCAGGGGCGTCGTGATGCGAGCCAGGAACTCCTGGGCGACGATGTGGCTCGGCACCATGCACAGGTCATCGGTGAAGGTGTCGAACAGGGGCGCGTTGGCCGTCTGGTTCTGGCGCGTGACGACGAAGATCCCGGGGTTCAGGTCGCGCGCCGTGACGGCGATGGCGAGGTTCTTCGTGTCGGAGGCGTTGCCGGCGACGATGCCGTCGGCCTCCTTGACGCCGGCGGCCAGCAGGGACTCGGAGTCGATGCCGGAGCCCCGCACGTCCACGCCGCCCTCGTCGTAGTGGGCGACGTCGATGACCGTCACGTCGATCCCGGCGCCGCGCAGCTCGTCGACGACGGCGTGGCCGAAGCGCCCGAAGCCGCACATGATCCACTTGCCGCGCGGCGGCTGGTGGGGCTCGGGCATCGACTCCCCCTCCAAGCCGATGAGGGTCTCGCGCAGGCGGTAGCGCTCGGGGGCGGTGATCGCCGAGGCGAGCTGACGGGCGAAGCGCTGGAAGGGATTGACGACGAGGTCCCCGCCGAAGACCCCGATGTGGGTCTCGGCGTCCCGGTTGCGGATGCGAGCCAGGACGGCCACCCTGGGGGCGAGCAGCCGGGTCGTCACGGCGACGGCCTGGTTCTTCTCGTCGTCGTCGGTCAGCGCCATGACGCCGCGGCAGTGCGGCGAGACGAGCCCGGCGTTCGACAGCACCTGGGGCTGGGAGGCGTCGGCGGCGATGAGCGGCGGGTCCTGGTGGAACTCCTCGAGGCGCAGGCGTGCCAGGCGGTTCTCGTCCCGCTCGATGACAACGAAGCGCAGACGCAGCCGGTCGAGGCCGTGGCAGACGAGCATGCCCGTCTCGCCGGCGCCGACGACGATGTAGAAGGGCTCGCGGATCGAGTAGATCTTGCGCGTGCCCCGGGCCTGGCGCAGGGCGTTCTGGAAGGCGTCCTCCTGGAGCAGGGCGAGGATGTTCACCAGCGAGTAGGACCATCCGATGACGGTCGCGTAGATCGTGCCGAGCATCCACATGCGCTGCGCGGTGGAGTAGGCCTGCGGGATCTCGCCGAGACCGATCGTCGTGCCCGTGAAACTCACGACGTAGAAGGCGTTGAACATGCCCATCGGGCCGGCGGGCCCGCCCTGCGCGTCGACACCGGGGATGAGGCTCAGCCCGAGGGTGCACACCACGTAGATGCCGATGAGCAGGAGCAGGGGGAAGCGCATCCTTCGCAGGATGAGGTAGAAGACGTCGGTGAGCGCCCCCTGGCGTCGCTGCCGGGTCGAGCTGGCGGGCATGGCGGCTCAGCGCCTGATCTGGATGATCTCGCTGATCATGAGGACGACCGAGACGAGGTTGGCCAGCAGGGCGCCTCCCGACATCGAGACGATGAGCGAGATGTGGGCGGGCGTCATCGTCGTCGCCACGACCTGGGTGGCCCACACCCAGATGACCGCGGCGACGGCCAGCTGCAGATCGGCCACGAGCGAGGTGGCCAGGTGGACCGCGCCCAGCTGGGTGCGGTCGCCGAACTTGAGGACGGTGGTGATGAGACTCACGACGAGCGCGGCCGCCAGCTCGTAGCCGTTGTGGAGGGCCGGATCGTCGATCCGGCCCAGGAAGAAGCCGAGGTTCAGTGCCGCGGCAAGGGTGACGAAGAAGCCGAAGACGACTTTTTCCAGGTTCATGGCACTCCCATCTGACGCTCTGGCACACACTATTACGAACGGCTCGGTGCGGGCGCCGGAACCCGCGCGGGACGGCGGCGCCGCGCGCCACAATGGGCCCATGGACATCCGGATCGTGCGCGCGGACATCACCACCGTCGCGGCCGACGCCATCGTCAACGCCGCGAACCCCTCGCTGCTGGGCGGCGGCGGGGTGGACGGGGCCATCCACCGGGCCGGCGGGCCCGCCGTGCTCGAGGCCTGCCGAGCGCTGCGGGCGACGAGCCTGCCCGACGGGCTGGCCCGCGGGCGGGCGGTCGCGACGACGGCCGGACGGCTGCCGGCGCGCTGGGTCATCCACACCGTCGGCCCCGTCTTCTCCCGTACGGAGGACCGTTCGGGGATCCTGGCCGACTGCTACCGCGCCGCCCTGGCGGTGGCCGACGAACTGGGGGCGCGCAGCGTCGCCTTCCCCCTCATCTCCGCCGGCGTCTACGGGTGGCCCCCGGACGACGCGGCGCGCATCGCGGTGCGGACGCTGGCCGCGACGCCGACGGAGGTGGACGAGGCGATCCTCGTCGCCTACGGCCGGCGGGCCCAGGAGGACTGCACGAGGGCGCTCGCCGAACTGAGGGACTGAGGACGCGGGAATCAGTTCCTGGCACCCTGGGCCCTCGCCCTGCGCCAAGAGCTCGTGAGGGCGGCGACGAGAACGACCACGACGAGCGCGATCGACACGTAGTTGGCGATCCTCGCGTAGCCGGCGAGCAGCGAGGTGATGGGCGCGCCCACCAGGTAGCCGATGGCGGTGAAGCCGAGCAGCCAGATGAAGCAGGCGGCGCAGTCCATGGCGACGAAGCGGCGGACGCTCATCCGGTTGGCGCCGGCCAGGACGAAGACGACGGCCATGAGGGGCAGCGGAACGGGCAGGTAGGCGAGCAGCATGCCCACCCAGCCGGCCCGGTCGGCCCAGCGCTCGACCTTCTCGTACCGGGTCCGGGCGCGCTCCGAGCGACCGGCCCAGACCTCGATCATGCCGCGACCCCACAGCTTGCCGGCCCACCAGTAGACCCAGTCGAACTTGCAGCTCATGACGGTTCCGGCCATCAGGACGAGCACCCATGGGATCACCAGGCGGTAGTCGCCCTCGCGCACCAGCGCGCCGAGAGTTGCGCTGCCGGTGCGCGAGCCGGTCGCCGCGACGAGCGCGGGGATGCGGCTGGGGGCACCGAGCAGCCAGGCGCGCAGCGGCATCATGGCGAGGCTGAAGACGCCGAGGGCGCCCATCCAGACCAGACAGGAGATGTCGGACCTGCCGGGCCGGTGCTTCCAGGGCATGGCGGGATCGTCCCACCACTCCTGCGCTGCGCCGGGACCGCCAGCGAAGGCGTCGGCCCCGTGCAGGGCGACGGCATCGCCGGACGCGTCCTGGACGGCGTCCTCAGCGCCCTGGGGCTCATGACTCACATGATCAAGGCTACCCGCGGGCCCGAAACGAGCGCCCCCGCAGGCGGACAGGGGCGGCCCAGACCCGCTCCGCACCGGACCGGACCGGAGACGAGGATTCGACCGGTTCGGAGAGGAACCGATGGCGGCGGGCGGATGTCACTCCGGTTCCGCGATCGCGCGCACCTGCTCGAACCATGCCGCATCGAGCCTCCAGGCCTCCCTCTCAGCCTGGGCCGGCAGTCCGATCTCGCGTGACAGCAGGGTCCACCATGTGGCATCGGCGATGCTCCGGGCCAGCTCCCTGCGGTCGGAGCCCGAGCCGACGGAGGCACGTGCGCAGGCCCTGATGTCCTCAGCGATCGCAGCGGTCCAGGCGATCCTGATGAAATCGTCGAGCGACCATCCGGGGGAGGAGCTCAGGACAAGGCCCCGGTGCGGGCTGCCAGGCAGCCCGGCAGGCAGACCGAAGGCGTCGAGTCGTCCCATTTCGAGCCTCGGGTACCACAGCGCAGGACCGGAGCAGTCCGCCATGGCGAGCACACCGGCATCGGTGATGATCTCGGCGCCCAACAGGGCCAGCAGCCCGTCGTCTCGGTTGACGGAATCCTGCTCGTTGTGCACCGTGAGGGTGAAGCCCGTGTCCGAACAACACCCGATGCATGTGGTCACACCCGCGTGAGTCGAGACATGCTCGATCCTCGGGCTCCCGCCCTGCACGAGCCGACGCAACAAAGCCGCGGCCGGCAGCAGGGTCTGGGACGAGGCACTGATGCGAACCGATCTGATCCGTCCGCGCATCCGTCCGGCGACCCTGGTGACCATTGCCACTGCCGGCAGGCGCAGGTAGAGATTCCCCACGTGCAGGATCACCTTGTTGCGAGTGGCACTGGCCAGCAGATGCTTGATCTCATCCGCTCGGACGGGCTGCTCGAGAAGAATATTCCAGCCGCTGTCCATGAGCTTCTCGGCCAGTTCCGTACCATGACCGCCCAGAGCGGCGCTGCGTAGAACGACCGAGGCCACGGCGTCGCTCTCACGCGGCACATGCTCGACTCCGGTCCAGAGCGGGACGCCGTATGCACGCGCCAAGGTCTTCGACCGTTCGCTCCCCGAAGCGAAGAGCCCGGCCAGTTGAAGATCATCGGCCCGATCGACTGCACAGGCATGGACCGCCCCGAAGGTCGATCCGCACACCAAGACCCGATTCACAGCTCGCCCTCCTCCTGCTCCTCGACATCATCGAGCAGCCGGGCCCCCGCCCTCGTGAGAATGTTTTTCAGATGGTCGCCGGCCCGTTCCCCGAGCAACTCGACGGCGGTCGTCGAACGCGCCGGGCCGGGATCGGCCACTGCTTCCACAGCACAGGCAACAGCCGTCCACGCGCAGATCCCGGCGATGCTGGGAGCCTCGATGAGGATCCTCTCACCGGCCCCTGCAACGTGGACGATGACTTCGGAACCGCCTTCCAGAACGGGCCTGAGCGAGGCGGCGGCGAGACTCGCCGAGGCTTCCTCAGCATCCATTCCGACAGCGCGGAAGAGGGCCTCGCGGAGGGCACGGCCGGCCCATGCGTTCAGCCAGCGAATCGGAGCCCCGAACAGAGCATCGACAGCGCGAGTGTCCTCGTCCTGGAAAGCCACCAGATCAACCTCCGCGTCGACACCAGGCATGCGGGCGTCCCGCTGGACCTCGGTGCCGACGCTTCGGCGGGCGCCCTCGAGGATGTCACGGGCGGAAGTGCGACTCAGGGCGCCGGCCAGCAGCGCGTGGTACTCGACGCCACCACCCCGATGGTCAAGCAGCAGCGGCGCAGCGGTGAGGATGCCCGGCAGGGCTCCGGCGCAGCGTACGTGCAGACTCCTGCCTCCAACCAGTGCGTGACCGACCCCGACAACCGGCGTTCCGGCGTCGAGTATGGCGGCTACGGTGGATTTATCTGCTCGGGAGGGGGAGGCGTCGATGACCACGTCGACGGCCCCGGCCAGGGCCGCTCCGAGATCCTCGTCCACTCTCACCTGGCCGGGACCAGGAGAGCGGCGTACCCCGGCCAAGGTCTCATGCCCTGCGGTCTTGAGCGATGCCAGGATGCACCGCCCAACCCCTCCCGAGGAACCGAGCACACCGATCCTGCTCACAGTTCGCCCTCCTCGAAACCCTCGCCGTTGTCATCGGCTCCGGCGATGGCCAAGGATTCGGCGATGCCCTGCACGGTCGGGGACTCCAGTATCCGGCGCAGGGACAGCCGCACTCCGGTGCGACGTTCCAGCTCCACCACCAGCCGGGCTGCGGAGAGCGAGTCGCCGCCATGGTCGAACAGGGAATCGGTCCGGCTGATCCCGCTGGCACCGAGCAGCGACTGCCAGCACTCGGCGACCAATGATTCCAGGCCCGCGCCCGGGGCCTCCCCGCCGCCGAGTGCTCCGGCGCCGCCGACTCGCAGGGCGGCCATGACGGTCATCCGGTCGACCTTGCCATTGCGCGTCATGGGGACGGCGTCGATGATCTCGCACAGCCGGGGCACATATGGTGCGGCCAGACGCTCAGCAAGTTGAGCGCGGAGCCGCTCTCCGTCCAGCTCCTCGTCCTCGCCCGGACGCTGCAGGACGAGCCCGTACACGGTGCTCCCCTCCACCGAGATCGCCGCAGTCGGACGCAAGCCAAAACGGACGGCCAGCTCGGCCCACTCGTCGTGATCATGACAGTGCCCCCGCATCGGATCGGACGCTCTGCTCCCGTCGGGGCCGAATCCGTCCTCGAGCAGTACTGCCGAGAGCAGGGCTTCGGGGGCCAGGCGTCCGATCTCAGTCATCACCAGATGCCCACCGGGACGCAGGGCCCTCACCGCGCGGCGCATGGCCCGTTCGGGCCGGGCGAAGGTGTGCATGCTGAACGGGGCGAGGACCAGATCGAACCCCCGGCCCGCCCAGACCTCGGACTCGCCGGTAGGAACCAGATGATCGCGATCCGCCTCGATGCCGCCAATGCGTCCGGCCAGCTCATGGGCAACGGCGGTGGACGCCCACAACCCAACGTACGACGCGCTGGACCCATCGATGATCTTGCGGGCGCTGCGAAGCATCCACTCCAGCGCGCATGCGGACTCCTCCTGGTCATTCATCTGAGCCATGACATCCGTGGCCCGCTCCGTCCCGAGGTCGGCCAGAGGACGGCGCCGGGCCAGCACATCGGCAAGCAGCTCGACAACCGGGATGTCCTCGACCAAGAGCCGGCCGATCTCCTGACCGGCGAGCCACGCCTCCCAGAACTCCAGGACACGAAGGGTGCCGTCGTCGCGGTGCGTGCGAGAAATGACTTCACGCAGCACAGCCGCAACCCGAATCGCCCTGGCAGGCAGACCGAAATGACTCGGGCTGCCTTCCGCGTGCACCGGATCGACTTCGACCCGACCGGTCTCCCCTCTGAGGGCTGCCGTGGTCGGCACGCAGGCCAGGGCGAGAATCGCCCCGTCCTCGCCCTCGATCACACCGGCTACGGCACGTTCGATCCCCGGGAGGGATTCCGCGGCGGCCTCCACCTCTCCCGTGGCAATGCGATGGCCACGCACCTTGACCTGATCGTCGAGGCGTCCCAGGATCTCGAGGAGACCGCCGGGGCGGAAGCGCCCCAGGTCGCCTGTCCGATAGCTCCTCCGGCCCGCACTGTCGACGCGGAAGCCGCCCTGGTCCTCGCCGACATAGCCTTCTGCCACGCCGCAGCCGCTGATGGTCAACTCGCCGACGACCCAGTCCGGGCACGGCTCTCCCTCGGCAGTAAGCACATCGAAGCGCTGACCCGGCAGCGGATGCCCGTACGGCACACTGTCCCAAGCCGGTGACTGCTGGCGCCAGGACTCATCACCAGTCGGCTCGAACCAGTTCGACCAGATGGCGCACTCGGTGGCGCCGCCCAGGGCGACGAGCATGGCCCGCGGTGACGCCTCGATGAGCCTGCTGTCAAGATCGAGCGGCACCCGGTCGCCCGAGACGAGGACCGGACGCAGGCTGGTCAGATCACCCGGCCCGGCCGACACGAGCAGCATCTCGAGCAGAGTCGGCACGGTGTTCCAGTAATTCACCTGATGCTCACGAACCAACCGCGCCCAGCTCTGCGAGTCTCGACGGTGCTGCTCCCCTACCAGTACGAGCAGCCCTCCCGAGCCCAGGCAGCCGAACAGGTCGAAGACCGAGAGGTCGAAGTCGACGGCCGATACAGCGAGACCCCGCCAGCCCTCCCGCGGCTTCCAACGGGCGTGCACCGCGTCGATCGTGGCGGCAGCGGCTTCATGCGAAAGGACCACGCCCTTGGGCTCGCCGGTCGAGCCCGAGGTGAAGATCGTGTACGCGGGATCCTCGGGCCGGGCCGGACCGGGCCCCCACGACGTGGCAGTCGGTCCAGCACTGCCTTCGAGACGGAGCATCCAGTCGTCGTCGATGACCGTGCGCAACCCGGTCTGGGCGATGATCGAGTCGACCCGCCGACGCGGGTGATCCGCACTGACCGGTACGTAGGAGCCCCCGGCCATGAGGACGCCGTAGATCGCGGCCACCCGTGACACCGGATCGGACAGTCTGATCATCACCTGTTCCCCAGCCCCGACGCCTTCGTGACTCAGCACCGCGCACACGCGTGAGGCACGGTCCATCAGGGCGCCTCTGGAGAGGATCCTCCCGTCCGGACCGACAAGCGCCGGTTCGTCGGGGACCGTTCGGGCCAGTGCGACAAGATCCGCGTGGAGGAGGCGGGGCTCCGTCTCTGCCGGCTCTTCGAAGCATCGGCGGGTCTCACGCTCCCGTTCAGTGATGGCCGCAGGCGGGCTGGTATCCCAGCTCTGTTCCGAAGCGAAGTCGAGAAGTGCCTTCTGATGAGCCATGGCGCTTTCGATGAGGCCCTCGGGGAAGAGACCGACCACATGGTCCCAGTTGATACGCACACCGCCCTGTCCGTCGTCGCTGATCTGATGGTCGAGCCAGACCTGGGGCGTGGCGGATGTTCCTCCGGTGCATTCGCGGAAGAGGCCCCTGTCCCCGCCGAAGGTCTGCTCGATGCCCAGCGCCGAGGTGAACACGACCGGAAAGGCAGAAGTGGCTCCGGCTTCCTGGGCGAGGCGCCCGATGGCCCCCATGCCGACGCTGAAGTTCTCGAGATCATGGGCCAGTTCATGCGAAACGTCCTTCACCCTGGTGGCCCAATCCTGTTCGCCGCTCGCACGGTACGCGGCGACAACCAGCGACGTGAAGTCGCCGAGCACGCGATCGATCTGGGGGTGAACCTCAGGGCGATCAAACACGGTAACCGCAACAGAGACGGCCGACTGCCCGCTGAAGGCGCGCATCGCCTCGCAGAAGGAGGCCAGGACGAGAACCGACGGAGTGACCGCCTCCCGGCGACAGCGCTCCCGCAACAGCTCCCACTGCCCGGCGTCGATCTGGATCGTACGGCGTTCGATGCCGGGCACGCCGAGCTCTTCGGGACTACGCGCCAAGGGCAGAGCGGGGCTCGGGGGGAGTTCGCGGGCGTGCTCCCGCCAATAGGTGAGGGCCGCCGAGCGGCGCTCACCAGAGAGGGCCTCGTCCTCGAGGTACCCGACGACGTAGTCGCGGAAGTCGATCTCGGGCGGCGCCTCCAGCTCATGACCCGCATAGGCCGCGTCCACCTCGCGTTGGAAGATGAGCACGGAGGCGGCATCCATGACGATCGAGTCCGTGGTCACGCAGATGTGCGGGGAACCGTCGAATTCGAGCACTCGCACATCGAATAGCGGCCACCTGTCGGGCTCGAAGGCGCGGCCGGACAACTCACGGCGCATGCGCTCGGCCTCGGCGCCGGCGGATCGCACGACGCGGTAAGGCCCCACCTCGGCCAGAACCCGCTGGCTCGTCCCCTCGAATACGGTGCGCAGCATCGGGTGCCGGGCCACGACCGTGTCGATGGCCCTGCCGAGGCGCTGCTCGTCAACCTCCTCCACGCGGTATTCCCGGTAGAAGATGCAGTCCACGCCGCCCAGTGTCAGCTCGGGATCTCGTCCCACGAGGTAGGCGCGTTGCACTTCGGTGAGCCCGAAGGGCTCGTACGCGTGATCAGCATCGTGGGCGAGTGCGGACGCCTGATCCTCCCGGATCCCCTGCGGGGGAACGCAGGTTTTCGCGTAATCGCCCAGTCTCGGGTGGGTGAAGACCTCGGCGAGACTCGTCGTCCAGCCCTCGCGACGCATTGCGGCAATGACCCTGGAGGCGATCAGGGAATCGCCGCCGAGCAAGAAGAAATCATCGTCGGCCGAGCGGACCGGGACGGACAAGTACTCGTACCAGTACGCGGCGACAGCAGCCTCGAGCGGACCGAGTGGACTCCCGGCGATCGGGCCCCCGTCCGGGTACTCTGCCATGAGCCTGGCGAGCACGGCCTCGCGATCGACCTTGCCGTTGCGGTTCAGTGGCAACTCGTCGAAGAAGGACAGCAGCGTACACGGCCACGGGATCTGCTGTTCCTGCCAACCGACGAGCTCGTCGACGGTCAGCCGTGCACCGGGACGGGTGACGACCGCTGCATACATCTGACGGGTGCGTCCCTCGGAAGCGACAACTGCGACCTCCATGACTTCGGGGTGAGTCGAGATCGCATGCTCGATCTCTTTGAGTTCGATGCGGTGCCCGTGGACCTTGACCTGCGTGTCAGTGCGCCCCAGGAACTCGATCTCACCGGACGGGAGCCACCGACC
>NZ_AUFR01000050.1 GCF_000426605.1 Propionibacterium acidifaciens DSM 21887 | reverse complement strand
GTTGGATCAGGGCCGGAAGGCCCACACCGCAAGACTGAGGCCCGCCCCGAGCACGAGGCCTGGACCCGCCGCATGCAGCCCCCGAAAGGACAACGCACCAGACCGTCCGTGGACCGGCAGAAGACGTCCCAGTCCTTCCCCGACGCCCTCCCCGACCAGCAGAACAGTCACGCCGTACCCGACCGAGCAGAACCAGAACACCTGGCAGACGACCCTCGCACCGGACCCGCTCCAACAAGAAACCGAGGCCGGCAAGACCGCGGTCGTCCCGGACAACGCCCGCTTCCACCATGCGAAAGCGTTGACCGGCCTCCACGAGCCCGGCCGGCTGCTGGAGCGCATCACCCCTGTTTTCCTGCCGCCGTACGCGCCCGACCACAACCCCGCCGAGCACGTCCGGAACGCGGCCAAGAACAACATCGCCACCATCCAGCGCGAGACCCCCGAAGAAACCTTCGAAACATTCGCCTCATACATCGCCAGCCGAACATTCGACTACGACTTCGAGCACCTCCCACCCCGCGAAACCAGAAACGATCCTGCTCCATGACGGCCATAGACCGTTTTCGGCTGAGCCGGTAGACTGGTGGTGAGATGAAAGAGAGGCAGACCATGGCTGAGGTGACAGCGACTCGCGTGCGGTTCCGCGACGTCAAGCCCTATGACGTGCCCGCGTCGCTCAACGAGCTGCGCGGGCCCTGTGACGGGCCCATCGACCTGCCTCACTCTGTGCGCTGGCAGACTGATCGGCTCGGTGTGGACGTGTCAAACCTGGGCTGGCGTCGTATGGCCTACCAGGCGCTGCTCGCCGAGGGGACTGCTGACGAGCAGGGCCGCTTGATGAACCGGGATCGGCTCATCGAGACGTGGCCGATCCTGAACATGGACCCGCACGTGCGCGTCTTGTGGGAGGGACGGTTCCCCCGGCTTCGGGTGGCTGTGTGAGCGGTGGCCAGGAGGAGCAGCGGCACATCACGCGCCTAGCCCTAGAGGCCGCCGGCGACGAGGCCGGCTTCGCCTTGGCCGGCTGTTGACCTCCCCGACCGAGCGCCTGCGGAGGGGCCTCGGGTCCTCCCCGAGGCGCCCCGGGTCTTCTCCGGGGCGAGCAGTACGGCGCTCCCCGAACGGGGGCCTGCTCGTCCGGCAGCGCTCAGAATGGTCGGCATGGGGTTTTCTCGGATCGATGACGAGCAGTACCGGCTCCTGCGGTTCTGGTGGATGGTGGAGTTGTTCAACCCGCAGCGGGTCCCGGCGCTGACGGGTCGCCCCGCGCACCCGGACGACCGCCGAGTCATCAGATGGGCGCCCGGGGATCCCCCTCCCTGGAAGAGACTGCCGCCGCCCAAGCCGCGCAACGGCATGGCACGGGTCTGGCAGCACACGGTGTACCTGGGCGTCTACGATCTGGAGGCCACCTATGAGTGGTTGCACCGGATGTTCGGCGCGGACAAGGACGCGTACGACGAGCGGGGCGGTGGGCGCAGTGCGTGCGCAGGGCTGCTGGTCGACGAGGACGGACGGTCCGTCCCGGACTCGTCGGTGCTGTCCTCGGCACTGTGGGCGGTCGCCCGCATCAAGGACCCCGGCCCTTGGAGCCCCTCGTGGGCAGACGGTTTCCCACAGGCCCAGGTGGCCTTCGCCGAGGCCGTGGCGAAGTACGAGGACGAGCGCTTCGGACAGGGCCGCGAGGCGCCCGCCCACGACACGGGATCGATCCGCGACCTGCTCCGGATCGCGCAGCGGGCCGCGGGCATCAGCGGCATCGCCGATCTGTCCACCGACGAGGTCGTCGTCCAGTCCATCGTCGTACCCCGGCACCGCGTGGAAGAGGCCCCGGACATCGACTTCCTCAACAGTTTCTACCTGGACGACCTGACAGCCGTCCGCGATCACGCCTCTGAGATCCGTACCGGCAGCGCGCTGGCCTCGTACCTCACCGGCGATCACCGGCTGGACACGAGGCGCCGGATCGACGTCCGGGCGAATCCCGCAGTCGTCGATGACGGCGTGTCGCTCGACCGGCTCCCCCTGGGACGATGGCCCTCCAACCCGGACCACGGGCTGGCGCTGAGCCAGCAGTTCGCCGTCAACCATGCGCTGAACGACCTCTCCCCCTCGCGCGGGCTCATGGGGGTGAACGGCCCGCCCGGGACGGGGAAGACCACGATGCTGCGGGACATCCTCGCCGGTAACGTGGTCGAACGGGCCAGGCGCCTGGCATCGCTGCCGAACCCCATGGATGCATTCGTCGGCGCCCCGTACTGCTGGAAGACCGGGTCCGGGTATCCGCGCAGGGTCCCACGGCTCCGACCGGAACTGACCGGGTTCGAGATGATCGTCGCATCGGCCAACAACGCGGCGGTCGAGAACGTGACCGTCGAGATACCGGCGCAGGACGCCATCGACCGGCACTGGTGGGCGCGGGCGGACTACTTCGGGGACATCGCCTCGGCGGTGCTTCGGGAGACAGCGGGGCGGGGGACGGCGGACGACGGCAGGACCGGGGACCAGCGGGCGTGGGGGATGATCGCGGCCAGACTGGGGAAGAAGCGCAACAGGAGCGAGTTCCGCTCATCCTTCTGGTTCGACAAGGGGACGTGGGGCGGCGGGGAGTCCCCCGCCGACGGCGCCGAGATCCCGCGCATGCAGTCCAGGCTCACGCAGTGGCGCGACGGGGTCGTCCCCCACAAGGGATGGAGCCAGGCCCTCAAGGATTTCATGCTGGCGGAGAAGCGGGTGACGACCCTGATCGACGCCCGGCGCCGGGCCCACCGGCATCTCGTCGACCTGCAGGAGGCGAGGAGCAGCGAGCACGCACTGGTGGACACGGTTCAGCGGGCCCGCATCGAGCTGCGGGCCGCCGAGCAGAACGTGAGCGATCACCGGGTGCTCGAGGAGCAGGCGCAGGAGCGCCTGACGCAGATCGCCGCTCAGTACGACCGCCACATGGCCACCAGACCCGGCGTGCTGGAGACCATCTTCAGTCTTGGCCGCGCCACTCGTGCCTGGAGGGCCTCCCTCGATCCCCTCCTCGAGGAACTGAGCGACGCCGAACGACGGGGCCGGAGTCTGGCGGCGCAGGGTTCGCGGCTGCGCGACGGGGCCGCGGAACTCGCCGCCGGCCTCGGCTCCTTGGAGGGGGAGCTGTCCCGGACACGGGACAGATTGTCGAGGCTCCGCACCGAATGCGCGGAGGACAAGCGCCGATACGGCCCGGCCCATCCCGATGCGGAACAATCCGCCGAGCAGCGCGAGCTCCACGCCCCCTGGCTCGACGCAGAACTCGACACAGCCCGCTCGGAGTTGTTCCTCGCCGCACTCCAGCTTCACCAGGACTTCTTCGCCAACACCGCCCGCACCATGCTCGACGGGCTCCGCGCGGCATGCGAGGTCGTCGCGGGCGGGGCCCCGAAGAACCTGGAGCCCGAGAAGGTGCGGGCCGCATGGCAGCTCTTCTTCCTCGTCGTACCGCTGGTCTCCACGACCTTCGCCTCATGCGGGCGAATGCTCGGTGGGATCGGACCGGAGGCTCTCGGCTGGCTCCTCATCGACGAGGCCGGGCAGGCATCGCCGCAGTACGCCGTCGGCGCGATCTGGCGGGCCCGACGAGTCGTCGTCGTCGGCGATCCGCTCCAGCTCCGACCCGTGGTGACGATCCCGCAGAAGGCGCAGCACGACATCGCCGCGGCCCACGGGATCTCCTCGACATGGATCCCGCCCCTGGCCTCCGTCCAGACCCTCGCCGACAGGGTCTCCCCGTACGGCACACGACTGCGACAGGGGGAGGGGTCCGTGTGGATCAGTGCTCCGCTGAGGGTGCACCGTCGATGCGACGAACCCATGTTCACCCTGTGCAACGAGATCGCCTACGACGGCATCATGATCAACGGCGTGCACCGCGCACTCGACGACCCGGACCATCCGGATCCGTTCGACGCGCCCGACGGACCCAGGATCGCCCGGAGCTGCTGGGTGGATGAGCCGGCACCCACTCCGGGGAGCCACCTCCAGGAGAACCAGGTCGTTCGCCTCGAGAAGATTCTCGACCGTCTCATCGAGCACGGTGTCGAGGCCTCCGATGTCATCGCCATCGCACCCTTCCGGGATGTTGCGGACCGCCTGGCGGCGCTGACCTCTCGATATCACGGGCTGCGGGCCGGCACGATCCACACCGCTCAGGGACGCGAGGCGCCCGTCGTCGTCCTGGTCCTCGGCGGGGACCCGAAGCGCCCCGGCGCCAAGGCGTGGGCGTCATCCACCGTCAACCTGGTCAACGTCGCCGCCAGCCGCGCGCAACGTCGGCTCTACGTGATCGGCGATCGTGCCTCATGGGCCGGGTACAACTACTTCCATCAGCTCGACGGCGCTCTGACGCCGTGAGGCGGGCGAGCCCGCTCGCAGCCGGTCAGCGACCGGATCGCTGGTCCTCCGGCGCCCGGCGCGTCAGCCCCCGAGCGGGCGGGCCCCGCGACGGCGTCGGTCGCGCGGATGCGGGCGTCGTCGTGGTCCATGTCGAGGAGCACGTACCGGCCGTTGCCCATGCCCCGGCTCCTCGAGACGGCTGAGCTGGCGCAGGCCGTGCCGGGACTCGATGCGCTCGGCGAGGTCGTGGCGGTCGTCCTCGGCCATGGCGTGGACGAGGTCGATGCAGGCCTGGTCGACGGCGAGCATGTCGGTCGAGGCGAGGATGCCGATGTCCGGGGTGACGACGGGCTGGGCGCCCACGCCCTCGCAGTCGCACGAGACCGACATGCTCCGCATGACGTTGACGAAGGCGGCGTGCCGCCCGAAACGGTCGAGGACCGCCTTCGAGGACTCGGTCATGCGCTCCATGGACTCCTCCTCGCCGATGCCCCGTGGTCGTCCGTGCCGACCGGCGTGTGGATCCACGCCTTGCCGATGCGCCCGTCGGCGCATCCGATGCCGACGTTCTCGTCGGCCCCGCCGGAACCGCCCAGGGTGCGCCCCTTGAAGTGGGTCAGGGCGAGCAGCGAGTCGTAGTTGAGCAGGTCGGCGCCCACCGACATCTCGCGGAACCACGCGCCTCCGGTCACGGGCAGCAGGGCGGTGCCCCGCTCGCCGAGGATGTCGACCGGGGCGACGTCCCAGCCGTTGACCTTCAGCGCCCTGCGGTGCTGCTCGGCGGTGCCACGGCTGCCCTCGTAGCAGGTGTTCGTCTCGACGATGGTGGCGCCGGGCAGGTCGTCGGCGAGGGGTTCCCGCACCCATGCCGGCGGGATGATGTTCGGCCCGTGCCCCTCGCCGGTGCGGACCTTGCCGGTGATGTCCCCGGCCACTCGGGAACAGGCCTCGCGGAGGCCGGCGGCCGACAGCTCCCGCGTGAAGCAGACGATGGATTCGTTCCCGGTGCGCCGCTCGTAGGGCAGGTACTGGTCCCCGCCGATGCCGGGGGTCGGCCTTCCATCAAGCATGACGACTCCTCGATGGTGCGTCCCCGGGACGTCGACGGCTCGGGAGAGGGCGAGGGACAGGTCCTCGTCATTCAGGCTAGCGACGGGGTCCGGGCACGTCTTCGGGGGCCGGTAAAACGCCGGCCCCCGAAGACGCGGAACCCGTGACGGTCAGGAGAGGAGGACGCCCGGACGGCGGGACGGCCCTCCACCGACCTCGAGGGGTCATCCGGACCCGGGACGGGCTCGCTCGCTCGACTCAGTCATCGCCCTCGTCGCACGGGGCCTCGTTCTCGTCGCCGTCATCGTCCCCGTCGTGCTCGGCGAACTTGGACCCGTCGTCATCCCCGTCGTGCTCGGCGCACTGGGTCTCGTCGTCACCCTGGGACGCCTTCCCCTGATCCTTCGAGGGGGCCGGGGTCTCCTTGCTCGGGGCGGCCGGGGCGGGCGCACCGCCCTTGTCGCAGGGGCGCGAGACGACCGAGACGGTGAGGTTCAGCTCGGCCTCCAGACTGGTGATGCTCTTCTGCTCGACCTTCGCACCGGCCCCGTTGCAGGGGCAGTAGATGACCTGCCCGTCACCGACGTAGATCGCCACGACCTGAACGCTCGAGAAGAACTCCGAGGTGGTCTCGGTCCTGGAGAACTGGCCCTGCGAGAAGGACAGGACGTCGCCCACCTGCCAGCTCTGGGAGCCGGCCCACCAGGTGTCCTCGTGCTCGTAGAGCCAGAGGGACAGATCGGAGGCATGGTAGGACTCCAGGTTCGCGTTCCCGCTCAGTCGGGCGCCGCTGTCATTGCGAATGGAGTGGCTGCCCGCGTCGTAGTAGTCGCCCTCGAGGATCTTGCCGAGGAAGCAGTCGCGGTCGTTCTGGCTCAGGCCGGCGCCGGCGTCCTTGAAGCTCTTCGCGTGGTCGACCTCCTTCTGCGCGGTCTGGGTGTCGATCTGGACGCTGGGCCGGTCCTCGATCTGGAGCTGACCGCCTCCCTGGCCCGTGTCTCCACAACCGGCGGGACAGGCGCTGGCGGTGGCGGGGATGAGCAGTGCCGCCGCCGTGCACGCGAGGGCGGCGGGAATCGACTTCTTCATGATGTTGGCTCCTTCGAATTGCCGAATGAATCAGGTGCTCCATTGGGGTGGGGCACAGTGAGTCTTCCACGATTCCCGTTCCGATGGGAACCCTCCACCGGACGCTCCGCCGACGCTCCCGACAGCCCCGACCCCGACCCTCCAAGAAGTGCATTCTCCCTTGTGGAAGAGTCTTTTGATGCAGAGAACCCTGAACCAGACCGCTGAAGAACCCTGAATTCCGACGGTCCCGGACCGGCTCGCGCGCCCCGTCGGTGCCGGAGCCCCGGCAAGCGCCGCCACCGCTCGGGACGCCACCGCGTCCACCCGGCCGAGGGCCGGGGCCCGGGTGCGTTCTGGCGCGGCCGTGGGGGTGGCCGCATCCGCCCGGCCGAGGGCCGGAGCTTCACTGTGCGGAGACTGCTCGTCTTCTCGCACGGAGCGCACAGTGAACCGGTCCGGCGGCGCCGCAGGTGCCGGCCGGGACGGCCGACCGGTCGATCCTCCTCGACGCCGATGTCGGCGAGGCGCTCCGGGCGCTCAGGGGCGGGCCCTGCCGAACCGCCGGACGCGTCCGCCGCGGTGGTTGCTCGTCCTCCCGCACGGGGCGCACGGCGGACCGGGCCGGGGCCCGGGCACCCGCCTCAGCGACCGGCCCGGGCCCGCAGGACGGCCGTGAGCACCTGGTCGGCCACCTCGCGCTTGCTCGCCAGGGGCAACCGGGTCTGACCGTCGGGGGTGATGAGCGTCACGACGTTCGTGCCGACGCCGAAGCCGGCGCCGGGGGTCGACAGGTCATTGGCGACGATGAGGTCGATCCCCTTCTCGACCAGCTTGCGCCGCGAGTTCGTGACGAGGTCGGCGGTCTCCATCGAGAAGCCGCACAGGGTCTGCCCGTCGCGGCGGTGGGCGCCCAGCCAGGCCAGGATGTCGCGGGTGCGCTCCAACTCGAGCACGGCGGGGCCGTCGGTCTTCTTGATCTTCTGCTCGGCGACGCGGCGGGGCCGGTAGTCGGCCACGGCCGCGGCCATGATGACGACGTGGGCGTCGCACGAGGCGTCCTCGACGGCGTGGAACATCTGCTCGGCCGACTCGACCCGGACGACGGCGTCCATCGGCGGCGGGGGCTCGGCGGTGCTGCCCGCCACGAGCGTCACCCGGGCGCCGCGGTCACGGGCGGCCTGCGCGAGGGCGAAGCCCATCCGACCGGTGGAGTGGTTCGTGATGTAGCGCACCGGGTCGATGCGCTCGATCGTCGCGCCGGCGGTGACGAGGACCCGCAGGCCGGCGAGGTCCCCGGCGGGCTCGTCCCCGGGGCCGAGGTCCAGGCGCTCCAGCACCCGCGCGACGAGCACCGGCGCGTCGGGCATCCGTCCCGGCCCGACGTCGCCGCAGGCCAGTCGCCCGGAGTCGGGTGCGATGACCTCGTGGCCGAGCCCGGCCAGGCGGGCGAGGTTCGCCCGGACGGCCGGGTTGGCGATCATGCGGGTGTTCATGGCCGGGGCGACGAGCACGGGGCAGGTGCAGGCCAGCACCGTCGTCGTGAGAAGGTCGTCGGCCAGGCCGTTGGCGAGCCGGCCGATGACGTCGGCGCTCGCCGGGGCGACGAGCACGAGGTCGGCCGCCCTGGCCAACTCGATGTGCTCCATGGCGCGGCCCGGGCCCGACGGGATGACCTCGACCGGGCAGGGATGGCCGGTGAGGGCCTCCAGGACGAGCGGCGAGACGAAGGCGGTGGCCCGCGGCGTCATGACCGTCCGCACGTCGAGGCCCGCCCTCATGAGGGCCCCCGCCAGACCGGGCGCCTTGCAGGCGGCAATGCTCGCACTGATGCCGAGCAGCACCGTCGGCCGGCCCGTCGCTCCCCCGTCCTCGGTCATCGGCCCCTCCTCGGTCAGGACGGCTCCACCGTACCGGGGCGGGTCGGAGGGCCTCCCGCGGGGCGCACCGACCAGGCGGGACGACGGCACGACGATCCCAACGGACGAGGGGCATGCCCGGGACGATGCCGTGCGGGCGACGGGCGCGAACGGGCCCCGGCGAGCAGGGGCCGCCGCCGCGCCCGGTGCACGCGTCCCTGCCGCACCGCGTGCGCCGCACCGGCCGCCGTGGAGCGCGTGCCGGGCCTCAGCCCCGCCAGCCGCCCCGCTCGGCCCAGCTCGTGTCGTCGTGGCCGAGCACCCGCCAGGTGTCGTCCGCCCCGCGCAGCAGCCGACTCACGCCGCCGTTGTGGATCGGCGCCCGTAGCTCGGCGCCGAGACGGTCGAGGATGCAGGCGATCGTCACGCCGCTGCTCACCACGAGCACCGCGGGCGGGGCGCCGGGGACGGCCTCCGCGGCAGCGATGTCGTCGAGCGCCGACAGGGCCCGGTCGGCGGCCTGGCGCACGGTGTCGGACGGGTAATCGGTGTCGGGATTGGTGCGACTGAAGATGTCGTAGATGTCGATGAGGCTGTGGCCCGCCCCGAGCGCCTCCTCGGTCGAGGAGACGCCGAGCACCCGGTAGGCGGCCTCCCACATGAACCTGTTGGGCATGCCCTCCCAGGCGCCGAAGGACATCTCGCGCAGCCCGAAGAGGGAGACCGGCCGCAGCTCGGAGCCCATGCCCTCGAGCAGGGAGGTCATCGTCTCGTGGTGACGCAGCATGTCGCCGCTGTAGGCGGCCGCGAAGTCGACGCCCCCGGCGGCGAAGGCCCGTCCGATCGCCTCGGCGACGGCGAAGCCCTTGGGCGTCAGCGGCGTGCCGCACCAGCCCTGCACGCGGTCGAGTTTGTTGAACCACGTCTCGCCGTGGCGCACCAGGTAGACCTCGACGGGTCCGTCGGTCATACCGTCCTCCTTCGTCCGGGCGGCCCGAGAGCCGCGGTTCTGCTCGGTCCGGGCGGCCCCGGGCCGTCGTCAGGGCGTGGTGCCGGCCGGGGACGAGCCGCCCCGTCGGGCCCAGCTCAGGTCGTCGACGGTCTCGGCGGTCCAGCCGGAGGCGTCGTGGCGCAGCAGGCTCACCGAGCCGTTGCGGATGCGGGTGCGCGAGGCGAGCCCGAGCGAGGCGAGGACGCACACGATGGTGATCCCGCTCGTCACGACGAGGACGCGGGAACGCCCGCGCCGGGAGCCCTCCGCGGAGGCGATCTCCTCGAGGGCCCCGCCGGCGCGTTCCGCGACGACGGCCGTGCTCTCGGCCGGGTACTCGGGGTCGGGGTTGGAGGCGCTGATGCCGTCGTAGACGTCCGTGAGGGAGAGGCCCCTCGCGAAGACCTCCTCGTCGGTCGTCACCCCGAGGCCGGCCCAGCAGGCCCTCCACATGTCGGCGTTGGAGCCGCCCTCCCAGCCGCCGAAGGACATCTCGCGCAGCTCCCTGAGCTGGACGACCGGCAGCGACGAACCCATGCCGTCGAGGATGCCGCGGGCGGTCTCGTGATGGCGGGCCATGTCGCCGCTGTACGCCGCGTCGAGGACGACGCCGCCGGACGCCAAGCCGCGCCCGACCGCGGCGGCGAGCTCGTGCCCGGCGCCGGTCAGCGGGGAGTCGCACCAGCCCTGGGCGCGATCGCGCCTGTTGAACCACGTCTGACCATGACGCGCCAGGTAGACCTCGACGACGCCGACGGCTCCGCTCACGCTCGGTTCCCCCTCGCTCGGTCCCGGTTCCCCGGCCCGCCGTCCAACCGGCGGAGCCGCACCCCAACGATAGACGCGGGCGGGGAGGTTCCGGGACGCGCCCGCCGGCCCGCGCACCACGGGCCACGGAGCCCGGGGCTGCGAACTCCGGCGGCGGGCCGGAGGGGGAACTGGCTCCTCACGGTTCGGGCGTGGTACGGGCTGGCGCGTCAGTCCTGGTGCGAATGTTGAGGTCTTCCGAAGACGGGCGATTCCTGCACCGTCCGTCTGGAAGACCTCGACGCGCCTGGCACCACCTTCACGACCCCTGCTGATCCGGCACCGCCGGGTCAAGTCCCTTCCATGGCCGTCACGAAACAATGACCGTCATGGAGCAGGATCGTTTCTGGTTTCGCGGGGCGGGAAGGTGTTCGGAGTCGTGGTCGAGTGTTCGGCCGGTGATGTGTGGGGCGGACGCGCCGAGGGTTTCTTCGGGGGTCTCGCGCTGGATGGTGGCGGTGTCGTTCCTGGCCGCGTTCCGGACGTGCCCGGCCGGGTTGGTGGTCGGGCGCGTACGGCGACAGATGGATCGGCGTGATGCGCTCCAGCAGCCGGCCGGGCCCGTGGAGGCCGGTCAGGGCTTTCGCATGGTGGGGGCGGGCGTTGTCCGGGACGACCGCGATCTTGCCGGCCTCGGTTTCTCGTTGGAGCAGGTCCAGCGCGCCGATTGTCTGCCAGGTGTCCCGGTTCTGCTCGGTCGGGTGCGGCGCGACTGTTCTGCTGGTCGGGGGGAGGGCGTCGGAGAAGGACTGGGACGTCTTCTGCCGGTCCACGGACGGTCTGGTGCGCTGCCCTTTCGGGGGCTGCATGCGGCGGGTCCAGGCCTCGTGCTCCAAGCGGCCGGGCCAGGATGGTCTCGGGTTCCTGCTTCCGGACGCGGACGGGTTCCACCGCGTCCCGGTTCCCCGCATGCCCGGCCG
>NZ_AUFR01000049.1 GCF_000426605.1 Propionibacterium acidifaciens DSM 21887 | reverse complement strand
CAAGAGCTTGCTGGATCAGGGCTGGGAGGCCCACACCGCAAGGCGAGATCCGCTTGGAGCACGAGGCCGAGACCCGCCGCATGCAGCCCCCGAAAGGACAACGCACCAAACTGTCCGTGAACCGGCAGAGGACGTCCCAGTCCTTCTTCGGCGCCCTCTCGCTGACCAGCAAAAAAGTCACGCCGTACCCGATCGAGGGGAACCGGAACACCTGGCAGACGATCCTCGCGCTGGAACGACTCCAACGCGAAACCGAGGCCGGCAAGATCGCGGTCGTCCTGGACGACGCCCGATCCCACCATGCGAAAGCGTTGACCGGCCTCCACGAGCCGGGCCGGCTGCTGGAGCGCATCACGCCGATCCATCCGCCGCCGTACGCGCCCGACCACAACCCGGCCGGGCACGTCTGGAACGCGGCCAAGAACAACATCGCGACCATTCAGCACGAGACCCCCGAAGAAACCCTCGGCGCGTTCGCCTCATACATCGCCGGCCGAACATTCGACTACGACTTCGAGCACCTCCCACCCCGCGAAACCAGAAACGATTTTGTTTCATGACGGCCATACTTCACTCCACTCATACACTGCTATTCGGACAGTCTCGAGCATCGATGCTGATGCCCTGGTGTCTCGAGACGAGCGTTGGCTGCTTTTCAATATCAGGGTGAATTTGGGAGGCCGCTCAGAAATGGAACTGCTGTTTTCAAGACAAGGGGTAGCCACGGGGTGAATGGTCCGATGGCTCGCTCGTCAAGGGTCCACCAGAATACCTCCTCTACTTCGCGCGGGTTGGGTTTCAATGAGTTGTGATCCTGACATACTCCGATGAGGACGTGATCGTACTCCCATTCCACGGCCCCACTCTCCGGATCTTGTGTCCAATACACGAAGCGACCAACCTCATGTAGTGCTGGTGAATGTAGACCGAGCTCTTCTTCTAGGCGCGTGGCGGCGTCGGTGAGAAGTAGTTCCTGGGAGCGTGGATGTCCACAACAAGTATTCGCCAAATACCCTGGCCAATGCTCTTTTGATGATGCTCGCCGTTGCAGGCAAACTCGACCGCTACAATCGGTCAGCATGATACTGAAAGCTCGATGCAAAGCACCCGGTCTCGTGTGCGCCTTTGCTGCGCTGATGTGCCCGAGGCTAATTCCGTCCTGAGTTACGAGCTCGACATCCCCGTCAAGGCCGTGGGCGCGCCGTAGGGGTATAATTTCATTATTCTGGCGCATGGGTCATCGCTTACGTGTATTCATTGTTTGTTGCTCAAGATCAGTGCCAACTCGAAGATGAATTGGCTTGTGTAGGCCATAAGCATTCCAGGGCCCCAGTAACGTTGTTTTCTGTGAAGTAAAGTCATCGTGCCTGTGAGACTCATCACAAGACTCAAAGTCATCCACCCAAAGACCGACACGCTGGCGCGTACCAGGATGAGATAAGTGTAGCCAAGACTGGTCGCTACTAGTTGGCCGAAACACGAGACCTTCACAGCTAAGTTCCGTCCCCAGTGGATGGGGAGAGTCACCAGTCCTGACTTCTGATCTCCTGGGATGTCGCTGAGGTCCTTGAGTATGATTCCCGACCCGAAGAACAACCCGATCGACACAGCGCACAGAATCAGCCGGGATGTCACCAACCCATGGCCAAGTCCACCGACGAGAACCAGCAACATGGGACCTACAGTGAGAAGGAGTTGACGGCCGAAACCGGCCATCCCCAGGTTAGGATGTAAGCAGTACACCAGATGCATTACCTCAATCAGACACAGGATTCCCACTACGAGGAGGCCTCGAGCGGGAGCGAGGGTGATCAAGAGAAGAAGCAGGGAGATGACGACGGGAGCGATCACCAAACCCATCACATAGTGTCTGAGGCTGAGGTCACCTCTTGTCAGAGGCCTGTTCGGATGGTTGACCTTGTCCCGTTCCAGATCGAAGACATCGTTGAGGGCTGATACCCCTCCCATGTAGAAGAACCCCACACACGCTGCGACGAGCCAGTCCATCGGAGCTGGTCGTGACTGTCCCGCGGTCGTGGCGCCGACCAGTACGGGCAACACGATCGCTGGTTGAACGTGCGGTTTCCAAGCGCGGAGCACGCCAAGGGTGAGGGGTGGGGTAGACGCGACGTGTTGACCCGACATGCTCACTCCTTGAGCTGTGTCCTCGCCACCCAAGGTCCGGTCATCATACTCGTGTCCGTGGGTCGTTGAAGGCGAAACGCGATGTTGGTCCCGCGACCCGGGTGCTAATTACGTGACTAGTATACCTTTTTGTCTAGCTGGAAAGCTCGAGGATGGCACCAATGTCCAGAGATGTCTGTACCTTGGTGCAACTTCCGGATGTCTGAATGAGTCAAAGGTTTAGCCTTGCTGGTATCGAATGAGGTTGTGCTGTCCTGTACAAGTGTTCGAGTGAGGAAGGCTGAGGGGGGAATCCGTGACTCGACCGGTTAGGTTTATCTTATCCTTTGTCTTGACTTTCATTCTGTTCTTCTTGGTTCTTCCGAGTTTAGTTGTTCTGGCCTACATGGGGTGCGATCTCTTTATCGACCTTCGCATCATCCCGACTCCTTGGAGCTACTTGACTGCAGCTGCGGCCTTTATCTTCGGATGGTGGTGGATGATTTGGTCAAATCTTCATATATTTGGACGTGGACAGGGCACCTCGTTGGAAGTTGCTGGGCGGGTCAATAATCCGACGCGTCACTTGGTTCTAACTGGTCCGTATGTTTATTCTCGTAACCCAATGGCTTTTGGCTTCGTTGTAGCTTATGTTCTGGGCTTGGGGTTACTTCTGCACACTGTGTGGTGCTTGGTTTTGACGCCATTGTCGTTCCTCTTCTTGCGCCTCTATTTGGCGTATTGGGAAGAGAAGGGTTTGGTGCGACGTTTCGGTGAAGAGTACTTGGACTACCGTAGCTCGGTCCCGGCGTTTGTTCCTCGCCCTTGGCGGCGTTTGGCTGCTGAAGAGTCTGTGACAAGCCGTTTGGGGGGCGGAGGTGCCCGCCAATGATGAGACAGGTGCGCGCTCTTGTGGCGTTCGTCGTCATCACCTACCTGTTCTTCATGGTGATACCGATGGTGGTTCTTGCGCTGGTCGATAACCTCCGACGAGTCGTTGGTGGTCCGGTATGGCCAGGATGTCCTTTCAATTACCTCGGAGCCATAGCGGCCTTGGTGTTCGGTGGGTACTGGGTTGTGGAATCGAATCTTCTCCTGCTGAAGGTTGGCCGAGGAACCTCCCTCGAGGTTGCGGGTAGGGCCTTGGCTCCGACGACGACGTTAGTCAGATCGGGCGTCTACTCCCGCGTGAGGAATCCGATGGTGTTCGGATACTTCACTGCTTTCGGCCTGGGCATCCCGCTGTTGCAGCAGACGCTCATTGGCTTGGTGGTGTATCCGATCTTCTTGGTCTTGTACGGGTTGTATCTGAAAATCTGGGAAGAAAAGAATCTGGTCCTGCGTTTCGGTGATGATTACGAGGCGTATTGCCGAGAAGTACCCATGCTCATCCCTGCTCTTCGTTCACGAAGCTCGTCGAAGGAGGTCCGTTCATGAACCGTGGCTTGTGGGGGCTGCTGTTGTTTATCTCGTGGTTGGGGTCCATCCTGTTGACCGTCGCCTGTTGGCCGGTCATAGCACATTTGGATGTAGTCATATTTGATGCATGGGTGTGGTTTGTCATGCTGTTTTGCCTCAATTGGCTGGCGATCAATGTCATCTTGACGTTCTTCTTCGTGCGAGGTGTTCCTACGTTCGTTCTCGCTGACCCTAGCTCAACGGTGAATGATGTCTAATATGGCCGCAATTACAGGAGTCGGGGCTGTGGGGCCTGGATTTGCTGATGTACTAGGTCGGACGCGCCCGTATTATCAACTTGAGCGCTTGAGCAATCTCGATCAATTGCCCCAGGAAGGTTTTCTCGTCGTCGCCGTACCTGTCTTAGTGGGCGAGGCGACTGCTGCTTGGTCTCGTGTCTTCGCCTTAGTTCCTCGTTCCATTCCCCAGCATTGAGGAGGTCTCATGTCAGTCCACTTACAGCGTTCGATCGACATACAAGCTCCCCTCGGTTTTGTTTTCGAGCAATCCAATCAATTGGACCAATGGCCGCAGATGATTCCCGAGTACCTCTCGGTCGAGGTTATACGCTGTGAAGGTCACAAGGTTTGGTTTCGGTTGACCAATGCGAATGAGGACTCGTGGGTGTCATGGAGGATGTTCGCGCCGCCGGTGTTGGCGTATGCGGAGCGCCTCGATCCGATGGGCCCGTTCGAATTCAACCAGATCACGTGGACATATGCTCCGACGCCGGGGGGAATGACGATCATGACTTGGGATATGTTCTTCAGTTTGAAGGAAGAGATACGTGTGCAGGAACAGATATGGGCTGAACGCATGGCTGAACATGTCGAGGCAAACCAAGCGCATATGAAGCTGTGGCTGGAGGCTCGGGCACCAGTTTCTTGGTCGCCGGAACTTTTGATAAGAGCTGAGGACCATGTCTGATAGTCAACCCAGTGCCCTGATAACCGGGGCAGGTTCAGGAATCGGCAGGGCAGCAGCGGATCTGTTCGCGGAGCGCGGGTACGCTGTGGCGCTGTTGGATCGGGACCCCGTTGGTCTACAGGAAACCGCAGGTCGTATCAACGCTCTCGGGGGTCGCGTTCTGTCTCTGGAGACTGACGTTGCCTCGTGGTCAGGGGTGGGGGAGGCGGTTTCAGCGACAGTGAATGCACTTGGGGGGATCGACTGTGCCTTCAACAATGCTGGCGTGGCGGGGCAGGGCGAGTGCGATCTTCACGATGTCACCGAGCAGGACTTTGACGAGGTCATGGACATCAACCTCAAAGGTACGTGGATATGCATGAAGCAAGAGCTCGCGGTCATGGTGCGACAGGGGTATGGGAGCATAGTCAACGGTGCCTCAGTTGCTTCATTCGTCGGGTTCGACAAGCTAAGTGCCTACACAGCGAGTAAACACGGAATCATTGGGCTCACGAAGAGTGCAGCTCTGGAATACGCCTCAACTGGAATCAGAATCAACGCCGTGTGTCCTGGCGTCGTGGACACGCCGTTCACGACTCACTTCACGGGTGGAGACGCCACCGCCGAGCAACGCTTCAGAGATGTCGAGCCGATGAATCGCTTTGCCCAGCCATCGGAGGTGGCGCACGCTGTGATCTGGCTCTGTTCGCGAGAGGCGTCCTTCGTCACCGGAACATCCCTGATGGTGGACGGGGGATTGACATCACGATGACAACTATCGGTTCCATCGCTGCGGTCACGCATCCCTCTCAACGTAGGGACATCTTAGCTCGCGTCGAGCGAGTCATCTCCGTAAGGCTTTGCGAACAGTCAGAAGTTTGGGGCGATCTTGATTCGGAGGCGAGCTTACCCATTGAATTGGTTTCACGCCTCTTCAAAGCCGGCGGAAAGCGTATTCGACCAACTCTGGCCATATCGACCTACCTGAGCCTAGGCGGTGATCCGGACCGGCATGAACTGGTGGAGTTGGCTGCAGCTTTAGAATTGCTTCATTGTTTCGCGCTTCTCCAAGACGATGTGATGGATGAGTGTGATGTGCGCAGGGGATACCCCACCGGTCACCGGGTAGCCACGGAGCATCATCTCGACGCGAAATGGTGTGGCGAGTCTGAGCGTTTCGGTGAGAGTGTTGCCATCCTCGCTGGTGATCTGGCGATGGTATATGCGGATTCCTTCATGGTGCACCAACCGATGATGGTCCGGAAGCACTGGGGAGAGATGCGGACAGCCATGATCATTGGTCAGCATCTTGATCTTGTTCTAGCTGCGCGGCCTACTTCGTCTCCCGAGTCCATTCGGACTATCGCTCGCCTGAAGTCTGGGCAGTATTCAGTGGAATACCCGATGATGCTCGGTGCGGCCTTGGCAACCGGAAAGCAGATCCCAAATTTCCTTTCTCAGTATTCTCGTTTATTGGGCGAGGCTTTTCAACTCCGCGACGACCTCATCGGGGCCTTCGGGGACACTCAACGCACTGGCAAGCCATCCGGCTTGGACCAAGAGCAGGGGAAACTCAACCTGTTGGCAACATTGGGGGGATCCAGATCGTCGGTGTGCGATGGTTGTATGAGCCTGTCCGATGAAGTTCGCATGTTGGGTGAGATGCGCATTGCCGACCTCGTCGTTGCTGCCGTGGGAACATTGGGGCGTGGCGAACTGGTCGTTCAATGGCAGGAGGAGTTTGCGCGTTTGGCTCGCGACATTGCCGTGCGTGATCATTGAACACCTGATGAGTAGAGGAGCAAGATGAAATCACTAACGCTCGAGGAGCTGAGGATCCTCATGGCTGGCGTCTTGGATGACCCTGTAGACCTGCCGTCGGGGTTTGATTCCATACCATTTACGGACTTGGGGTATGACTCATTGGCAATGATGGCGATGAGTGCCATGCTCATGGAACGTTATGGCATCGATGTTCCCAGAAATGTCTTGCGTGCATTGCGCACCCCCGCGGACCTGTTGGAATGCATCAATGATGGTTTCTGTTCAAGTGGGCGGGTGGTGTGATGGCTGCGGCAGCGGAGGTCATTGAACTCTCCAAGAAGTTCCGGGGCACCACGGTGGTTGACCAAGTGTCCTTCACCGTGGAGACTGGATCAGTTCTTGCCCTGCTCGGTCCTAACGGAGCGGGCAAGTCGACTACTGTGTCAATGGTGTGCGGGCTTCTGCGGTCCGATGGCGGCCATGCTCGTGTTCTCGGTGACGATGTGGTATCGGACCCCAAGAAAATCCACTCACACGTTGGCGTGATGTTTCAAGACACAATCGTGTACGAAGATCTCACCGCCGATGAGAATCTTCGCCTGTTCGGTGGACTGCATGGCCTCCGTGGGAAGCGGCTACGGGACCGTATCTCTTCGGTACTGGAGCTGGTGCAACTCACAGATCACAGGAAAAGGCGTGTGTCCACCTATTCGGGTGGGATGAAGCGGCGTCTCGCGATGGCCGTCGTCTTACTTCATGAGCCTCCGATGCTCGTACTCGATGAACCGACATTGGGGATCGATGTGCAGGCTCGCAATGCGATCTGGGAACGGATACTGACTTTGCGAGAGGATGGCCATGCCATCTTGTTGTGCACTAACTACATGGAAGAGGTGGATCGTCTTGCGGACCATGTTGTGATCCTCGATCATGGTCGTGTCGTGGTGAACGAGCCGATGGAGAAGGTGAGGGCACGTGCTGGAGGTGTTGCGGTTCGCCTCAGCATGGGGCAAGTCCCCCCGTCAAATCTGCTGGAGGGACTCCAGGACATGCGATGGGAGACCTCTGACCAACACGTGGTGTTGTCTTTCCGGCTACCACAAGGAGCCGCAGACCTGCCTCGGTTGCTGTCCACGATCGAGGGTCACACTTCAATCCTCGGTATTGAGATGCATGAGCCCACGATGAGCGACGTGTTCCTCGCGATCACGGGCCGGGAACTGCGTGATTAGGAGACTGACGATGGTATTTATTCTAAGGAAAGACCTGCTGGCCTGGTTCCGGTCGTTGCGCAGCGTTCTAGTGTCGGTGTTGGTCCCGGCTGCGCTCCTGCTCTTCGCGGCATTGGCTGGTACGGTTGGTCAGCAGTTCACTGTGGCTGTCGTGGATGAGCAACCACAGGAGGTGCAGGACGTCGCTTTTGACTCCCCATTCCTGAACGGTCTGGCCTTGAAGCGAGCGGAGGCGGAGCGGAAAGTGGATGAGGGCTCGCTGGCTGGGCTTGTTGACAGCAGCGGAAACATGGCAATCCTGCGCGTCACAGCGCGCGGAGATGAAGATCTACGTCGCAATCTTATCATGCGTCAGGAGGGACTCGTTTTCGACCTCAACAGCCATCATCTTGCCGAGAGTGGAGAATCTCGTCTGGATCTCGAAACAACCGGGGTTACTCGAAAATCAATCAGTGACATGACCTATCTTGCCACAGGAATCATCGTCTTCACAGCCCTCTTTGGTGGAATGGCGAACACCTCGTATGTGTCTGCTCGCGAGTGGGAAGAATCGACTATCAAGTCACTGTTGGTCACTCCGCAGCCGCTGCTGGGGGTGGTCTTCGCCAAGCTCGTCACCGGTGCAGTCCAGACGATCGTTTCGGTCGCTGTGATCACCCTACTGAGTGTCCTGTTCCTGGATGTGTCGCCGGAGGGTAATCTTCTCACCATTGCTGCGGTCCTCCTGCTGACGGTGGTTGCATCATGCGGCCTCGGGCTCCTTCTGGGGGTCGTGATGCGTCGATCAGTACCGGCGATGATGGGCAGCATTCTCGTAGCGATTTCTCTGTGGTTCGTCGGTGGAGGATTCGGGCCAGTGTCGTTCTACAGGGAAGATTTACAGGCCATTGCGTGGAAGTTGCCTTCAACATATGCAATTGCTGCAGTCGAACGATTGGTGAACATGCCCGGCCCAAGTACGGTGTTCGATCATGATCTCGAGGTGGTGTGGTTGGCTGCTTCCGTATCCTTCCTTGTGTTCATGATCCTGACTATTGCGGTGGTCAGGCGCAGTCCTGTGGGAGGGGGCGTGTCATGAGAGCTGCGATGGCGGTGCTTGAGGCGGAGTTGAGAGTGGCTGCGCGTCGGCCGTTCGAGATGGTGCTAGCGTTGGCCGCTCCGGTCATCATTCTGGTGCTAGCGTCTTTTCTATTCAGTCCGGGCGGGCGTGACATTCCGATCGCGGTCGTTCCTCAGGGCACTTCTGGTATCGAGACGCAGCGTATCCAGCGTGCTCTCGAATCCCGTGAGGGTGTGCCGATGTATCTTCATGTCGTTACAAATGATGAAGCAGAAGCTAGGAATCTTTTGTCCGCTGGACGGGTGTTCGGCGTGATCGAACTTCCATCTAGTTTTGAGGAACAGGTTGCTCAAGGGGAATCTGTGGAAGTGCGCTTGACAACATACAATGCAATGGCGGATGTTGACAAAAACGTTCGACTGAGCGTGATGCGCGCCCTCAACGCGTATTCCCGAGACACCTATCATGCTCCGTTCACTGTGAGGGTTGTTTCGAAGGATGGCTCGGTCGTGTCACGTACTGGATTCTTGGCGTCCGGATCAATCATCTACGGTATTGTTTTTGCTGGCGTTCTGTTCGGTGGTGTGGCAACTGCGCGTCAGTGGGAGATGAGGACGATCAAAGGTCTCAGGGTGGCCCCGGTGTCCGGTATTCTGATCGGTACTGGATTTCTTCTGGCCAATGCTATTCGGTCGATCGTGATCGGCATGATCATGGTTGTCGTGGCTGTGACATGCACCGATTTCTCGCTCCCGGAAGAGAAGTGGATGATGGCGGCTGTTCTGATGCTTACGTCATTCTTTGCAACGGCGATCGGGATGCTGGTGGGAACATTGACACGACGCTTCTATGCCACTTTACCCGTGGCCGGAATCACAGCCATCCTGCTGTGGTTCCTTAGTGGTGGTTTCCAAGACTTGGTGGCAGTGCGGGGTACATTCCTCTTTGCACTGTCAAGGGTGTTGCCGACGTCATACGCGTTCGATGTCTTGCGGGGCTCCAATCTGGAGGAATCAGTGCTCCTAGCCTGCGTCGGTGTTCTCGCCGTGATGACGGTGGGTGTTGTAGCGATGAGCCTTGCTGTCTTGCATAGATCACTCTCCCGAATGGGCAGGAGGGGCGTTGAGTCTTGATGATGTGGACCGGGCCATCGTCTCGGCTACTGAATGGGTGCTCGCTCATCAAGCAGACGATGGGCACTGGGATGGAAATCTGAGCTCGGACACGACGGTGACTGCTTGGCTTGCCTATGGGCTTCATTTGTGGGGTGATGAGACCGCGCAGGATGCTCTGGACTGGCTGTGCCGGACTCGGAATCCTGATGGAGGCTGGGGAGGAGCGGCGGGGGAGCCCTCACACCGGGATGTCACTCAACTCGTCCATTCGGTTCTTGGGGCGTGTGGCAGGGAAGTCCAGAGCGCCCCGGCACAGGTCGACGATGGCGAGGTCCTCGGAATGGCGCGCGTGATGCGTGCCTTCGTCCGCGATGATTCTGCACTTCTGTCTGACCGCTCGCCTGCCATGATGAGGAGGCTGGGGTACATCGGTGTTCTTGCACCGCCACTTCTGGCACGCATACCTATCGTGCCCGACATTTACACGAGTTCATCGTGGTTTCAACCATGGCTTTCGCAGGGATGACCTCTGATGTCGGGGGGAGGTTCATCATGCGGAAGGCCAGTCGTCTGCTCAGTTCGATGTGGGATCGTCAAGGCAGATGGTTCATGCCGGGCCTTTCACTGGCCGCACTGGCGAAGTATGGCGAGGGGTTCGATCCGGTGGTCGTTCGACGTGCTAGGTCCTGGGCGCATGAAAGACAGAACCTCGATGGAGGATGGTCATGGTGCCCCGAAGGGCAGTTCTTGGACACCGCGCTAACCGTAGGCTGCTTGGGTGATCTGGCTGGTCAGCAAGTGCAGACGAGTATCAGCAGGGCCGCGACGTGGATACGCGCACGGCGCTCGCCCGAGCGCGGATGGGGACAACACATCGCGGCTCCTCCGGATGCAGACGACACCGGTGCTGCAGTCCTCGCCTTGGTGGCAGCAGGCAGCGATGGGAACGACACTGACGTGTGTGATGCGTTGGACTTCTTGTGTCGAAGTCAGAACCGCAACGGCTCATGGGGTTATCCGCGTCATGTAGGGGCCAACCTGTCCGAGGACACTGCCGCTGCAACGGCAGCACTGATGATTTCTTCGACACAGCGGCATCGCTCCGCGGCGCAGCGGGGCATCGCTTGGCTGCTCAACCACCAACAACCCGACGGCTCGTGGGCGACCCGGTGGTACGTACAGCCTCAGATTGCTTGCTGGAGGGTGGTGCGGGCATTCCGTGCCGCCGGGATGAACCCCGATGCTGGTCCCTTAGTAGGAGTCCGCATCTTCCAAGCGCAGCTGGCATGATTGCCAGTTGACGTCGTCGATAACCTCTGAGCAGGCCGCATACACGCTGTTGGCGCTCGGGGAACTTGAGACTCCCCGCGCTCGTCCGCTGATCGAGGCGTTCCGGTGGCTGGTCGACAATCAGAAGAAGGATGGAAGCTGGCCGCTTGCCACGACCGGGCTTCATGGGCGACGTGGAGGGAGCGTGGCGAGCTGGATACACCGATCGGATGTGGACCAATGCCCATGCGTTGTAGGCGCTCGTACGTCATCGAAGCCGCTTGGGGTGAGCTGCCGCAGCGCTCTGGAGTGCTTGGTGTTTTTCGGACAGTGGGAAAATGATCGTGTGATAAAGTTATGGCCGTCATGAAACAAGATCGTTTCTGGTTTCGTGGGGTGGGGGTGTTCGGAGTCGTGGTCGACGGTGCGGCCGGTGATGTGTGAGGCGGACGCGCTGAAGGTCTCTTCGGGGGTCTCGTGCTGAATGGTCGCGATGTTGCTCTTGGCCGTGTTCCGGACGTGCCCGGCCGGGTTGTGGTCGGGCGCGTACGGCGGCGGATGGATCGGTGTGATGCGTTCCAGCAGCCGGCCGGGCCCGTGGAGGCCGGTCAACGCTTTCGCGTGGTGG
>NZ_AUFR01000048.1 GCF_000426605.1 Propionibacterium acidifaciens DSM 21887 | reverse complement strand
CGACCGGCTGGGAGAACGGGCCCCTCGGCTACCCCACCACCGACGAGGTCTGCGGACTCCGCAACGGCGGCTGCTACCAGACCTACCAGGACGGGTCCATACACTGGACGTCCGCCACCGGGGCGCACGCCACGCACGGCGCCATCGGCGAGAGGTGGGCATCCCAGAACTGGGAGCAGGGCCCGCTCGGTTATCCCACATCGGACGAGATCGCGACGGGCACGGGCTCGTACCAGATGTTCGAGGGCGGCGCGATCATCTGGACCGCGAACGGGAGCAGGACGGAGGCCATCACGATGAACTCCTCGGGGCTGACCCCGACCCAGCAGGACTACCTGCGGCAGGCCCTGCCTGCGGCAGTCGCCGAGTCGCAGCAGTACGGCGTGCCCGTCTCGGTGGCGCTCGGCCAGTCGATCCTCGAATCGGGCTGGGGCGGCAGCACCCTGTCGAGCCGGTACAACAACTACTTCGGCATCAAGTGCAGCACCTCGAGCCCCTACCAGAGCGGCTGCATCAACATGGGCAGCGGCGAGTACCTCCACTCGTCGTACCAGATCATCTCGAGCAGCTTCCGCACCTACGGCTCGCGGACGGACTCGTTCCTCGACCACGGTTACTTCCTCACGCACAACAGCCGCTACGGGGGCGCCTTCGCCCACACGGACGACCCCGACCGGTTCATCCGCGAGGTGGCGCGGGCCGGTTACGCGACCGACCCGAACTACACGCAGAAGGTGATCAACCTCATGAACGCCTACAACCTGTACCAGTACGACATCTGACCGGTCCGCGCGGCAGGCCCTTCAGAAGACCGTTCCCCGGGACCCGCCGACCTCGTCATCGTGGTGCGCCCGCCGGTCACTGCCAGGGCGTGAGCTCGCCGATGGGCTTGCGCTCGCGCCCGGCCGGGCTCGTCCCCGGCCCCGGAATGCCCACCGCGAGCATGACGACGGGCGTCCACGGCGGGTCGATGCCGAACGCGGTACGGGCCCCCTCGTGGTCGTAGCTGGCGAACTGGCGCACGTGCAGCCCCATCGCCTCGGCCTGGACGCTCATGTGCGCCACCGCTCCGCCCAGGTCGTGGAGGGCGTAGTCGGGCTCGTCGCCCTCGGTGCGGTAGGCGGCCAGGACGAGCGCGGACGCGCCGAGCGCCCAGTCGGAGAGGCCCCGGGCCAGCCCCTCGAGGCGCTCGTGGACCCGGTCCCCGCGGCGTCCCACGACGAAGGCCCACGGCTGGCGGTTCATGGCCGACGGAGCCCAGCGCGCGGCCTGCAGCATGCACTCGATCTGCCCGGAGCCCACCACATGCGTCCGGTCGAAACCTCGCGGGCTCCATCGCCCGGCGAGAAGGGGAGTCATCTCGTTCATGACACCACGCTAACCGCATGCCGGCCTCACGTCGATGGCAGGATGGGCCCATGCCCGCAGACCGTTACGTCTCGCCCGTCGGCCCCAGCCGCCACGAGGTCGAGATCCGGCGCTCGCGGTTCATCGCCTGCCTGTTCCCCGTGACCGACGACGAGCAGGCGCGCGCCCGTCTGGGCGAGCTGCGCCACGAGTTCCACGACGCACGGCACCACTGCAGCGCCCAGCTGCTCGGCCCGGGACGCGACAGCGCCCATTCCAGTGACGACGGCGAGCCCGCCGGGACCGCCGGCGTCCCGATCATGCAGGCCCTCACGAGCCACGTCACCGCCACCGGGCGGGCCGATCTGTCGAACGTGCTGGCCGTCGTCGTGCGCTACTTCGGCGGGGTCGAGCTCGGCGCCGGGGGCCTGGCCCGCGCCTACGGGGGGACCGTCGCACAGTCCCTGCGCCTGGTCCCGATGCTGCTCCACGAGCGCTGCGCCCTCCTCGACGCCCGCCTGCCCCCGGCCGACGCGGGCCGCCTCGAGGCGGTCCTGCGCGCCGGCGGTCTCGACGTCATGGGCACCAGCTGGGACGATCCGGCCGGCCCGGTCGCGCGCATCGCCTGCCCCGCGGACGCCGCCGACCGTGCCGTCGGAACGATCGCCGCACTCACTTCGGGGGCGGCCCGCACCGAGCCCGCCGGGACGCGCTGGGTGCCGCGTCCGCTGCCATCGTCCTGAACGTGCAGGACCGGCCTGCGCACCGACCCCGTGCCCCGGACCGCGCCGGGGTGAGGCGTGGTCGCCCCGGTACGGCAGCTCCCCCGCGCCCCGGGCGGCACGGCGCCCCGGTTCCCTCCCGGCGTCGAGGATCACGCCCCTGATCCGCCTCCTCGGGCAGCGCCCTCCCCGAACGTGCAGGACCGGAACGCGTCGCCAGGGCGCATCGAATGCACCGCGGATGCACCGCAGAACCCGGAGCGAAGCACTCGTGTTTCATTAAAACATGCTGAATTTTTGCTGAGAAATACCCCCTCCCGGGGCGTGGAATTCACCCCTTGGGTGAACATTCAATAAGCGCTCTCGAAACGGGGCCCTGCTGACATGTCGGCGGGTTATCATCACTGGCAGTGCGCCCGGGTCGTTCCGGGATGCGACCGTGCCGCACAGCCGCAGCGCCGGCGGGCTCGGGAGAACCATCGATTCGGAGTTTGGATGCCCACCACCCAGCACACTGATCCGCGTCTCACCCGTCGCGGAGTCATCGCCGCAGCGGCCGCAGGAGCCGGTGCGCTCGGCCTGGCGGCGTGCGCCGGCGGCTCGGCCGACCCCTCTCAGAACGGCTCGGCGAAGGGCAGCAGCACACCCACGGGCACCGAGTCCCCCACCGTCGCAGTCACCAGCGCGCACGGCACCGACGCCGTCCTGCCCGATGACACGCTCACCGTCACCGTCGCCAACGGCTCCGCCGTCTCGGTCAAGGCGACCGGCCCGGACGGGGTCGCCTTCACCGGAACGCTCGACGACACCACCTGGAAACCCGACCGCGCCTTCTGGCCCGGCACCGAGTACACGGTCTCCGTCGACGTCATGACCCTTCAGAACCAGGAGACGACCCTCACCCAGAAGATCACCACCGCCTCCGTCGAAACCCTCGTCTACGAGCCCGTCTACTCCCAGAGCGATCTCGGCGTGGCCATGCCGGTCTACGTCCAGTTCTCCGACACGATCGACCTGCCCGAGCACCGAGCGGCCATCGAGAAGCAGGCCAGCGTCACCGTCACCCCCGAGCAGCCCGGCTCGTGGGGCTGGGTCGAGGACCGCATCCTCATGTGGCGCCCGAAGGACTACTGGGCCCCCGGCACCACCGTCGACGTCCATCTGGCCTTCGCCGGCGTCAAGGTCGGAGACCAGCAGTACCTGGCCGACGACACGAACTACTCGATCTCCATCGCGGGCACGAAGGTCGAGCTGGTCTGCGACCTCGGTTCCCAGCACATGGACGTCTACCAGGACGGCTCGCTGCTGCGCACCTGCCCGGTGAGCACCGGCAAGGTGGGGCACGAGACCTACAGCGGCACCAAGGTGATCATGCAGAAGTACGACACCTTCACCATGGACTCGTCCACCTACGGCGTCCCGGCGGACTCGGCGGAGGGCTACAAGACCGAGGTGCCGAACTGCCAGCGCATCACCTGGAGCGGCGAATTCCTCCACTCGGCCAGCTGGTCCGTCGGCTCCCAGGGCGTCGCTCCCACGAGCCACGGCTGCACGAACCTCAGCCCGGACGACGCGGCATGGCTCATGGGCGTCACCCACATCGGCGACCCCGTCGTCTTCAACGGCACGACGCCCGGCGGCGCCTACCTCGCCTTCCAGCCCGGCGACGGCATCGGCTGCTGGACCTACGACTGGGACGGCTGGCAGAAGCAGAGCGCCCTGTGACCCCTTTGCCCGGGACCCTGCGGTCACGGGCAGGAGGATGCATCGGCGGTCACGGGCAGACGGTTCCCGGGCCACGAGGCCCCGGGAACCGTCTGCCCGCTGCGGCGCCCGGAGCGGATCAGGTGGCCGAGGCCGCCGCGATCTGCTCGATGGACGCCCCGAGCTTCGCGTCGAACTCCTCGGGGGTGTCATTCACCGACAGCCCCTCGGTCAGGGCGCGCGAGAAGCTGGCGATCATCCCCCTGTTGCGGGCCAGGCGCTCGCAGGCCTCCTGGCGGGTGTAGCCGCCGGACAGCGCGACGACGCGCAGGACGCGCGGATCGGCGATGAGGTCGGCGTAGAGATCGTCCTCGACGGGGATGGACAGCTTGAACATCACCTGCCGGCCCTCGGGCAGCTCGTCAAGGCCGGCCCTCAGCTCGTCGTGGAGGATCCGCTCGGAGGCCTCGCGGTCCGCAGCGTGGATGTCGGCCTCGGGCTCGATGATGGGCACCAGCCCCTTGGCCAGGATCTGCTGGGCGATCCGGAACTGCTGGGCGGCGATGGCCCTGATGCCGGCCTCGTTGCAGCCGGCGATCACCGAGCGCATCTTCGTGCCGAAGACGCCGCATGCCACCGCCCGGTCGAGCAGCTCGTCGAGGGCGGGTATCGGCTTCATGAGCCGCACGCCGTCGGCCTCGTCCACGAGGCCCTTGTCCACCTTGAGGATCGGCACGATGCCCTTGCGCTCCCACAGGAAGCGGGCCGTCGGGACGGACTCGACGGTGCTGTCCATCGTGCGCTCGAAGAGGATCGCGGCGAGGACGTGCTCGCTCGTGAACGAGGGGCTCGTCATGATCCTGGTGCGCATCCGGTGCACCAGGTCGAACATCTGCTCCTCGGTGCTCCACGCGCTCTCGTCGATGCCGTAGAGGCGCAGCGCCTTGGGCGTGGAGCCGCCCGACTGGTCGAGTGCCGCGATGAAGCCCCGACCGCTGCCCATGCGCTCTCGCTGCTGCTGGTTCATGTTCATGTCGACCTCCGTGCTGGGTGAGATCCGGCTCCGCCGGTGGAGCCGACGTCTACGTGGCGCCGATGGTACGTGGCGCCGATGGGACAACCCTACGCGCGAGACCGCCCGACCGGGAGTCCCCGGGAACGTCCGTCCCCGAGGTCCTCCACCCCCGGGGATCCGGCCCCGGACAAGCGGACGAGGCGGTCGTGGGGACGCGGACCGGAGCGCTCGTCCCGATCCGGCCCGTGACCGGCGCGCCCCCGCCGGCGGCGGCGCGGCAGGTGCCTGTACGTCACTCTCATCAGCTCTAGAAAAATTTCTAGATAGCTGGATAGTTGGGTGATCGGAGTCGAGTCCATCCGCCCCGGGGCGCCGCGCGACGCGGCGGACCCCGCCCCTGGAGGGGCCCCTTCGGGGCGAGCGCGGGCCGGGCCGACCCCGCCCACGGGCGCAGGCCCGCCCGGTTCGTCCCCCCACCGCGGGCCGCCGCACCCGGTCCCCGGTCCGCCGCGTCACAATGGATGCGGTGGGCCGATCGTCCGCCCGCCTCGTCGAGCCGTTCCAGGAGGACCTGAGTGCTGCCGTTGGACATCGAGTTCGTCTGGCCGAACACCCTCATCGAGATCATCGTCACCATCGCTCTGGCGGTCGTGACGCGCTTCGTGATGCGCCGTCTCATCGACCAGTTCATCAAGCACGCCGGCCAGCACCGGGCCGAGCGGGCCGGTCATGACATCACCACCGACGGCATCAACGCGAACCGCGCCGCCCAGCGGGCCCGAACGCTCGGCACGGTGCTCAAGTCGATCACCGATGTGCTCATCATCATCGTGGTCGTGCTCACGGTGCTCAACTCGATCAACATCAACGTGATGCCGGCCATCGCCTCGGCCGGCGTCGTCGGCATCGCGGTGGCCTTCGGCGCGCAGAGCCTGGTCAAGGACTTCTTCAACGGCATCTGCATGATCATGGAGGACCAGTACGGCGTGGGCGACATCGTCAAGGTCGACGACATCAAGGGCACCGTGCGGGCCGTCGGCTTCCGGGTCACCGAGGTGCAGGACTTCAACGGCCAGGTCTGGTACCTGCGCAACGGCGAGATCACCACCGTCTGCAACATCTCGCAGGGCTTCTCGAAGTCGACGATCGACATCCCCGTGAGCATCGACGAGAACCCGGCGGCCGTCATCAAACTGCTGCGGCGCACCTGCGCCCGCATGGACGCCGAGCCGGACTGGCACAACCAGATGCTCGAGGCCCCGAGCGTGCTCGGCCTCAACGCGCTGGACGAGAACGCGGCCGTCTACCAGATCCTCATCTCCTGCCCGGCCAACAAGCAGTGGGACGTCGAGCGCGAGATCCGCAGCCGCATCCTCGCGGCGATGCGCAGGGCGGGCATGCGCACGCCGCGCCGGGCGATCCTGCCCCTGACGTCCGAGAAGGACACGAACGCGTCGCCCCAGTCCGGGCAGCGGCGCCACCCGCTGAGCAAGGCGGCCAAGGAACACCGCGCCGAGCAGGCCGCCCAGGCCCCCGCGACGGCGCCCGGGTCGGTCGCCCCGACACCTGCGCCGGCCTCCGGCCAGGAGGCGCCCGCGCCGTCGCAGACCCTCACCGGTGCCCGCGAGTGGCTGGAGGACTCGGCCGACCGACGGGTGCGCTGGGTCTCGGCCGGCGACAGCGGCCGCAACATGGCCGCCGACAAGACGATCGCCCTGGACCCCGCGTCCGTCGCCGAGGGCACCAAGCGCCGCCGCAAGGGCCGTCGTTCCGGCGCCACGGCGCCCTCGGACCGGACCGGCTCCCAGGGGCCGTCCGACCGGCCCGACGCTCACCGGTCCGGTACCCAGGGGGCGGGGGACGCGCCGGCCGGCCCGGCGGACTCGACCCACCAGCTGCCCCGCGTCGACCGCTGAGCGCCGAGGGCGCGGCGGCTAGACTGGACCGACGTGTCCGACTCCACCGCCGCCCTGTCGCAGGTCCAGCGCCGCGCAGTCGCCGAGCTGCTGCGCACCGCACCGCTCGTCGACGAGCTGGGCCGGCTCTTCGACGAGGCCGGCGAGGAGCTCTACCTGGTCGGCGGCTCGGTGCGCGACGCGCTGCTCGGCCGGCTCGGCAACGACCTCGACTTCACCACTTCGGCCGGGCCCGACCGCACCGAGGAGATCCTCCGCCGCTTCAGCCGCTCGGTGTGGTCGATCGGCAAGGAGTTCGGCACGATCGGGGCCTCCCGGAGCGCCGGGGGCCGCGACTGGGTCGTCGAGATCACGACCTTCCGGGCGGACGCCTACTCCCCCGACTCCCGCAAGCCCGTCGTGGCCTTCGGCGACAACATCATCGACGACCTCGTGCGCCGCGACTTCACCGTCAACGCGATGGCCGTCGACGTCGTGAACCGGGTCTTCGTCGACCCGCACGGCGGGTTGAGGGATCTCGCCGCCGGGGTGCTGCGCACGCCGAGCGCTCCTCGGGTCAGCTTCAGCGACGACCCGTTGCGCATGATGCGCGCGGCCCGCTTCGCCGCACAGCTCGGCTTCACCGTGGAGCCCGCCGCCTTCAACGCGATGACCGCCATGCATGAGCGCATCGCGATCGTCTCGGCCGAACGGGTGCGCGACGAGCTGAGCAAGCTGCTGCTGTCGGACGCCCCTCGACCCGGTCTCACCCTCATGGTCGCCTCCGGGCTGGCCGACGTCGTCCTGCCCGAGCTGCCGGCCATGCGCCTCGAGCGCGACGAGCACTTCCGCCACAAGGACGTCTTCGAGCACTCCCTCACCGTCCTCGACCAGGCGATCGCGCTGGAGAAGGCCCGCGACTGCAAGGACGGGCGCCCCGACCCCGACCACGAGCCCGACCTCGTCATCCGGCTGGCCGCGCTCCTGCACGACATCGGCAAGCCCGCGACCCGCGCCCTCGAGGGCGGCAAGGTCACCTTCCACCACCACGACGTCGTCGGCGCCAAGCTCGCCCGCCGGCGCCTGCGGACCCTGCACTACCCCCGGAGCGTCGTCGACGCCGTCTGCCAGCTCATCGAGCAGCACCTGCGCTTCCACGGCTACGGCGAGCAGGACTGGACCGATTCGGCCGTGCGCCGCTACGTCCGCGACGCGGGCGACCAGCTCGAGCACCTGCACATCCTCACCCGCAGCGACTGCACCACCCGGAACCGGCGCAAGGCCGAGCGGCTGCGCCGCGCCTACGACGAGCTCGAGGCCCGCATCGACGAACTGCGCGCCCAGGAGGAGCTCGACGCGATGCGCCCCGACCTGGACGGCAACCAGATCATGGAGGTGCTCGGCATCGGCCCGGGCCCCGAGGTGGGCACGGCCTACCGTTACCTGCTCGGGCTGCGCATGGACGAGGGCCCGCTGGGCGCCGAGCGCGCCGCCGAGGCGCTGCGGGCGTGGTGGGCGGCCCGGCCCCGCTGAGCGTCCCATACTGCGAACGCCCTAGAGAACGACGTTTTTTCGGCAAGAATACATACCGTTCACGACCCTGCCGGATCCTCCGCCGCCCAGCCGGCGACCGGACGGGCCGGGACGACGCAATGCGTGCCGACGCCGGGCCGACACCGGTATGACGGAGGAAGCCATGTCCCTCACCGCCGAGAACAATCTCATCCACGTCGAGGGCCAGTCCCGTGTCTTCAATCGCATCAAGGTGCTCGCCGTGCTGATGGTCCCGCTCGCCATGGCCGTGATGGCCATCTCGTCCATCAGCGTGGCCCTGCCGACCATCGAGCACTCGATCGGGGCCTCGGACGCCTCCGTGCAGTGGATGCTCTCGGGCTACGCCCTCGCCTTCGGCATGGTCCTCGTCGCCGCCGGCCGCATCGGCGATGCGCTGGGCCGCGGCTCGGTGTGGATCACCGGCATGGCGATCTTCAGCCTCGGCTCGCTCGCCTGCGGCCTGGCCACCAGCCCGATGATGCTCAACCTCGCCCGGCTCGTCCAGGGCCTCGGCGCCGGTGTCTACAACCCCCAGACGACCGGCATGATCCAGCAGTACTTCAAGGGCCAGGCCCGCGCCAAGGCGTTCAGCATCTTCGGCCTCGTCATCTCGGCGTCGGTGACGGCCGGCCCGCTGCTGACCGGTCTCATCATCAGGGCGGCAGGCCCCGACATCGGCTGGCGCGCCTCCTTCATCTGGACCTTCCCCCTGGGCATCCTCGGCGCGGCCCTCGCCACGCGGTGGTTCCCCTTCGAGACCGAGCGGCGCCGGGCCCGGGCGCGGCGCGAGGGCACGGCGCGGGCCCGGCGCCTCGACCTCGACCCGCTCGCCGTCGCCCTGCTCATGACGGCGGTGCTGTGCATCATGCTGCCGTTCATCCTCAAGACCGGCGTCTCATTCGGCCTGCTCGCGGCAGCCGTCCCCCTGTTGCTCCTGTGGGTGCGCTGGGAGCGCTCCTACAAGGCCCGCGGCCGCCAGCCGATGGTCGACCTGGCGCTGTTCCGCCACCGCTCCTTCACCCACGCCACCGCCATCAGCGGCACGCAGTTCCTCGGCAGCACCTCCGTGCTCATCCTCGCCGCCCTGTTCCTCCAGAACGGCATGGGCGTCTCGGCCCTGGCGACCGGCCTCCTCGGCCTGCCCTACGCGGTCGTCACGGCGGTCACCTCGCTCCTGACCGGACGCATGGCGCTCGCGAAGGGGCGCACCATCGTCATCGCAGGGCTGTCGTGCATGACCGTCGGCGTGGTCGGCGCAGCCGTCACCGCCCGCCTCATCGAGACCGCCCACGTCCGCTTCTGGTGGCTGGTCCTCCCGCTGACCCTCATCGGCTTCGGCAGCGGCTGCATGACGGGCTGCAACCAGACCCTGTCGATGAGCGAGATCCCCTCCACCGAGGGCGGCGTGGCCGGTGGCGTGAAGTCCACCACCGAACGCATGGCCACGGCCGTCGGCAACGCGGTCACCACCGCCATCTTCTACTCGATGCTGTCCACCGGATGGGCCGCGGCGCTGACCGGCTCCTACGCGGCGATCACCGTGTTCATCGTCGTCTCGACGGCGCTGGCCGTCTTCGACCGGGTCACCCTGGGCAGGGGCGTTCCCCCGGCTCCGGACGCGGCGTGAACGCCGTGCGGCGCGGGGCCGCAGGACCGGGCCCGGCGCTCCCGGCGCGTCGCAACGGCTCCGGCCCCCCGCCGTCCCGTGCCGGGGCAGGGCGGCAGGTCGGTGAACCGGAGCCGACCGACGGGGGCCGAGCGCCGGCAGGTGACGGGACGGGGGCACGACCGGCTCGCCGCGGCCGCGTCGTCGCCCGCCGCGCCATCCACGAGCGCCGTCCGCGGCATCCGCGACCGGTCCCGCACCCCTGATCATCCCCTGAGCACGCGCTCATCCCGACAATTGCTGTGAGTTTCCTGGGTATTCCGACGGCAGGCGTCCGGGCCCCGCTCGCACGGCCTCCACCGGCCCGGTTCCCGTCCGCTCCAGCAGGAATCGCAGGAATTCGTCCGCGCCGCTCCGCACGTGGGATTCCGCTCTCCTGGCCGAGCGGGAAAAATTTCTAGTCAACACCGTCGTTGAAGTCATTGCAACCCCGAATCCACCCCTACCGGAATGCGGGGCCCCCGACGGAACCTTGACCCGTCCGAAAACGCCTTGTAGGTTCCCGTATCGGCCGCATGGACAAGCCGGAATCCGGTTGCCATCCGACGACCCGCCCACCCCCTCCCCGGTGAAGGATTCGCCGTGGAACCGCAGCTCGCCGCCTGGCGCACGAGGTTCTGACAGCACGACGAAATCGACCGTTGAGGATCCGGGACTCGCACGGACGCCCGGCCGTGCGCCCGCCCAGAACCAGACCGACCAGACCGAGGAGATCCATGTTCACATATATCGGCCGCGCCGTCTCCCGGCGCCCGGTGGTGTTCGTCGTCGCCTGGGCGCTGCTGCTGTCCGCCATGGCCTGCCTGGCCTTCCAGGGCTTGGGGCATGGCGGGCTCTTCGAGCGGCTGACGAGCACGAACGCCCCGACCCCCGACACCGAGTCCGAACAGGTCTCCTCGTTGACGGACTCCGACGGGACCGATGGCGAGACGGTGACGGTCGTCGTCGAGGGCGTCGACGTGCACGCCGACCCGGCGGGGCTCGCCGCCGCGGTGTCGACGGCGCGCAGCACCCTGTCCGGTCTCGAGGACGTCGCCTCGGTGCAGGACGCCTTCTCGATGCCCGACCCCGCCTCGCAGCAGGCCCGGGCGCTGCTGTCCGCCGACGGCGACGGCTACGTGGAACTCGTCACGCTCGCCGCGGGCCTCGACGACGACCGTTCCCAGGCCGCCAACGACCGGGTGGCCGAAACGGCCGAGGGCGCCTATCTCGACGCGCTGCGCCAGCACGCGCCCGATGCGAATGCCCACGCGGTGTCCACGGAGCTCATCGGCGACTCCATCGGCCGGCTCGTCCAGGAGGACCTCGCCCAGGGGGAGTCCGTGAGCCTGCCGATCGCGCTCGTCCTGCTGATCCTCATCTTCGGCGGCCTGCTCGCCGCCGGCCTGCCGCTCGTCAACGCGATCGTCTCGATCCTGGTCGGCATGGGCGCGCTGTGGTGCCTCACCTTCGTCCTCGATGTGCACTCGTTCATCCTCAACGTCATCTCGATCCTGGGGCTGGCCCTGTCGATCGACTACGGGCTGCTGTTCGTCAGCCGCTACCGCGAGGAGCTCGCGAACGAGCTCGCGGAGTCCGGCGACGGGGGCGGTGAACCGCCGGTCGGCGAGGCGATGAAGGACCTCGTGCGACGCTGCGTCGTGCGCACGGTCGCCACCGCGGGGCGCACCGTCTCGTTCTCGGCGCTCACCATCGCCTGCTCGATCGCCGGCCTGCTCGTCCTGCGCACCCCGATGTTCAAGACGATCGCCGCCGGGGCGGCCATCGTGGCACTGCTCGCCGTGCTGGGCACGGTCACGCTCGTCCCCTCGATCATCACGCTCCTCGGATCCCATCTGGTGCGCCCGAGCCCGCTGAGCCGGGTGCCGGGCATCAGACGGGTGATGCGCGCCATCGGCGACTCCTCGTCGGACCACGGCTTCTTCAGCCGCCTGTCGCGCCGGGTCGTGGCGCACCCGTGGATCATCATGGTCGTCATCGCCATCGCCCTGTCGATCATGGCGAGCCCTGTCGCCTCCCTGCACATGCGGACGAACATCGTCGAGTACATGCCCGCGAACTCCTCCGTGCGCACCGGCTACGACATCGTGCAGGACGACTACCCGGCGCTGGCCACCCCGACGATCAGCATCGTCGCCCAGACCGACACGACCGGAGCGGCCGGACTCGTCTCCGACATCCAGGCCATGGACGACGTCACCCATGTGACGGCCGCGCCGCTGCCCGGCCACGAGGACATGACGCTCATCAGCGTCCTCATGGACGTCGACGACCCGGTCGGCCAGCAGGCCGTCGACGCCGTCGACCGGATCCGCGCGATGACCGCCGACCACCCGTTCTGGGTGGGCGGGGCGGCGGCCCAGCAGACCGACTTCATCAACGCCATGCTCGATCGGGCGCCCTGGTCGGCGCTCATCATCGTCGTGGCGGTCCTCGTCCTGCTGTTCTGCATGACCGGCTCG
>NZ_AUFR01000047.1 GCF_000426605.1 Propionibacterium acidifaciens DSM 21887 | reverse complement strand
GCCGGTGCCGTCCGTCTCACGCCGCGGCAGGTCGATGTGCTCCGGGGCCTCGCCGAGGGCAAGACGCTCGGCCGCATCGCCACCGACCTCGGCCTGGGCAAGGAGACGATCCGCTCCACCGCCAAGCAGATGTACAAGCGCCTCGGCGTCCACGACCGGGCCTCGGCCGTGCTCATGGGCCAGGCCCTCGGCATGATCTGAGGGACCCGGCCCGCCGCAGGCCGGGGCGCCTGCGGGCCGCTGCGCAGCGCCCGGCGCGCGACCCACCGGGCCCGGCCGGCCCGAGTCTCACGGCTTGAGGAAAAGACCGTCGTCCTCATCTCTCGGGGCCTGGCCGCGCAGCACGAAGTGCTTCTTCTTCCCGGTCGCGGTCATCGGCAGCTCGTCGACGAAGGCGTAGCGGCGCGGGCGCTTGTAGTTCGCCAGGTCGTCGCTGTCCTTGCAGAACCGGTCGAGCTCGGTGGCGGCCGCCTGCCGGTCGGTGAAGAAGCCGGGACGGGGCACGACGTAGGCGGCCACGAGCTGGCCCCACTCCGTGTCGGGCAGGCCCGTGACGGCCGCCGCGGCGACGCCCGGATGGCCCGCCAGGGCCTCCTCGACCTGCACCGGGTGGACGTTCTCGCCGCCGGAGATGATCATGTCGTCCTTGCGGCCGACGATGGTGATCGTCTCGTTCTCGTCCCAGGTGGCCAGGTCCCCGGGGTAGACCCAGCCGTCGCGGAACTTCTTCTTCTGCTCGCGCGGGTTGTCGGCGTAGGCGTAGCCGGCCTTGACCGAGCGCATGATGACCTCGCCGACCTCGGTGTTGTCCTTGGCGGCCAGCTCGTCGGGCTCGGCGACGCGGTCCTCGAAGACGCGGACGACGGCGACGTCGTCGTCGATGCAGGCCTGACCGGCGGTGCCCGGCATGTCGGTGACGTCGTAGGGGCGCAGGAAGGTGTTCCAGAAGGTCTCGGTGACGCCGTAACCGTTGCCCAGCCGTGGGGTGAGCACGTCCTGGTAGCGGATGGCGGCGGCCCGTTCCAGGGGGGCGCCCATCGTGATGATGCCGTGCAGGCTCGACAGATCGCGCGGTCCGGCCTCCTGCGCGTCGGCCAGGCGCTCCAGATTCGTCGGGGCGCCGACCAGGTAGGTCAGCCGGTGCTCCTCGACGGCGTCGAGCACGGCTCCAGCGTCGAACTTGGGCATGATGACGACCTCGCCGCCCACGTAGAACATCGTGTTCGGACCGGCGCAGTAGTTGCCGCCCCGGTGGAACCACGGCGACATGTTGAGCGTGCGGTCGTGCGGGTTCACCGGGAAGTGCATGATGACGTCGTGCGCGGTGAGCACCTCGTTGAAGCTCGTGAGCGGAACGGCCTTCGGCATGCCGGTGGTGCCCGAGGTGAACAGGCGGCTCGTCTCGTCCCAGGTGGAGCCGTCGGCCGGGGCGGTGAAGACGGGGGCCTGCTCGGCGCAGAGCTCCTCGAAGCGGATCGCTCCGGGCAGCAGCGCGCCGCCGCCGGCACCGATCAGCACCCTGGGCCGGAAATCGGCCTTGGCCAGGGACTCGGCGGTCTGCTCGGAGCGTTCGGTGTCGTAGACGTAGACGGCCGGGCGCAGCTGGTCGAGCGCGTAGGCGGTCTCGCCGGGGGCCAGGCGGAAGTTCATGGGGGAGCTCACGGCGCGCAGCCCCTGCGCGGCGATGTACAGGAGGGCGAACTCGGGGCAGTTGGGCAGCTGGTGGGCGACGACGTCTCCGACTCCGACGCCGTGGGCGGCGAGGCCGGCCACGAGACGGCCCGCATCGGCGCCCAGCTCGGCGTAGGTCCAGACGCGGCCGCTGGGCAGATCCGTCATGGCCGTGCGGTGCGCGTAGCGGTGCGCATTGCGTTCAAAGCCGGCGGCCCAGGTGAATCGGCGCTCGACGACCTCGCGCAGGGCCGCCGTGTCGTAGTCGGTGTTGGGGGCCTCGATGGGCAGCGTCATCTGCGTCCTTCTTCGTGCTGATGGCCGGTGGTCCGGAGCGACGCGGGCCGGCGCTCCCCTCGGGCCCCGCGAGCGGATCGATCCCGGAAACACCATCAAACCTACGCTTCGGTAGGTAGTCGGGCAATGGCGCCCCACCCGTCGGCCGGCACTCACAGCGCCCGCACTCCCGGCGGGCGCCCGAGAATTCGCGCGTCCGGGTGAGGGACTGGCAGAATCACCCCTAAGGGTTGAGATGGCCCAGGAGGTCGAGATGGACGGACACGACGAGCAGTTCGCGGTGCGCACCGCGGGCTGCGTCCTCATGGGACGGGTCCGGGGCGCCGGTCCGGCCGTGATGCTCCTGCACGGTGCGGGGATGGACCGGGCCGTTTTCGACGACCAGGTGATGCCCCTCGTCGATGCGGGTTTCAGAGTTGCCGTGCCGGATCTTCGCGGGCATGGGCGCTCGCGCCCGAGCGCGACGGCCCCGAGCGCCGGGGTGCTCGAACGGGACGTGCTGGCGGTCATGGACGAGCTCGGCATGGACCGTGCGGCGCTGGTCGGCCAGGCGCTCGGCGGCGCCATCGCTCAGGGTCTGGCCCGAGGCCACCCTGAGCGCGTGAGCGCCCTGGCGGCGCTCGGCGCCGCCTGGAACGCCGACCGTCCGACCGGACCGCGGCCGCCGGGGGTCCTCCGGCGGGCGCTGCCGCGGTGCCCGACCGGTCGGGCAGCGCTGCGTCGCCTGGCCGACTCGTCGTCGACGACCCCGCGAGGGCGCGCTCTGGCGCTGCGCAGCCTCGCCGCGCTGCCCGCCGGCCTGCTCCGTCGGACGCCGGTCGTGGTCGATGAGGAGCTGGGCGCCGATCCCGACCAGCGCGTCGGCGTGCCGACCCTGCTCGTCTGCGGGGCAGCCGACGCCGCGGACGTGCGCGCTTCGATGCGCCGCTGGGCCGCCCATGACGGGCTCGCGCTCCACGAGATCCCCGGCGCCGGCCACCTCGTGACCGTCGACGCCCCCGAGGAGGTCACCGGCCTGCTGCTCGGCCTCCTGACGGGGGCGCTCACCGGGCCAGGGCGAGCGTGAAGTACTCGCCCTTGTGGAACGGCCTGTCGATGACGTAGTAGTCGCCGCAGCGCACGGGAGACTCGACGTCGTAGGGGGTCCCGACCTCGACCGAGGGATCGAAGATGAGCATCGCTGCGTCGCGGTAGCCCTGCCCGAGGTAGTCGTCGATGAGGGAGGCGGGGATGTAGACCGTGTCATCGGCGGGCCCGACCCACTGCCCGGACATCCGCTCGGATTCGGAGGTGCTCACCCGGTGGACGGTGCCCACCGGGTCGTGGCTCGTGCCCCCGGTGAGTCGGGCCGTCTCCGACCAGTCGAGGTCGCCCGGCAGCTCGGAGGGCGTCACGGGCGCGAACAGCGCGATGAAGTGCGTCGACTCCCAGTACGCGAGCTGGGAGTCCGTGATGTAGGTCGTGCCCACTCCCTGCTCCTCGGGCCACTCCCCGGGCCGTCTCGGCATGGACAGGGGCGGCGAGATCCCCAGCACGCTGCGGGTGATGGGGTAGTAGTCCTTGGGATCGCGCGTCCAGTCCCACTGGGCCGGGTCGGCGCCGGCCCGCAGCTGGTAGATGTCGCACCAGAACTCGACCGGGTGACCGCCCGTCCCCTCGGGCAGCAGGCCATCGGCCCTGACCCGGGTCTCGTCGAGATCGACGTCCGCACCGTAGAGCAGCTCGAGCGTCCCCAGGGCGCCGGCATCCGTCGCGCCGAACGCCTCTCGCGCATTGGTGCCGTCGTAGTGGACGTCGGTGAGCATCTCGGTGCGCTTGATGGTCGCCGCATTGGTGGACGCCGGCGCCGGCAGCCCGAGTACTGCGACCACCTCGGTGTAGACGCCCGAGATGATCTCATCGGCCTGGTAGTTGTCGCGCAGGCGGTCGATGGTGGCGTCGATCGGGCCCTCGGGCACCTCGAAGGGGTCGGAGCCGTCGGGAGCGTAGTCGGCCTCGATCTGGAAGGCGGTGCCGTCATGGGCGGCCTCGAAGGCGACGGTGCGGTCGCGGGGTATGCCGATGTGGCCGATCTGGTCCACGCCGTTCAGCTTCGAGCGCCCCTCGCGACTGGTGATCTCGGGGGTGAAGCCGTACGTGCGGGCGCAGTGCTCGAGGACGGTCTGCTGGGCCTGCGCGGCCCGGGCGTCGTTGTAGGCGTCCATCCGCGCCGTCTGGACGGCGAGGAAGGCCGCGCCCGCCCCGATGCCGAGCACGGGGAGCCCGCCGAGCAGGCTCACCAGGACGAGTGCCACCCGGGCCCCGGCCGAGAGCCTCCGCCGTTCCCCGTCCAGCCCGGCCGGCGCCGTGCCGGACGGACCGGGTGCGGCGTCCGCGCCGGCGCGGACGCCCTCGGGGGTGCTCGCCATGGTTCCCTGCCTCTCGTCCCGGCGACGCGCCCGGAACGCGCCGTCGACCACAGCATAGGCCGCCGCGCCGCCCGGACCGACCGGTCAACTGGTGGGCCGGCGGGGACCGTCGAGGGCCCGCCGGCCGCTCTGCTCGTCCGGGCGGAGCGGACTACTGCCGACCGCTCCTCACCCGATGGGCCTCGATGAGGCGTCTCTCCTCGGGGCCGATGAGGGCCAGGAGGATGACGGCGACGACGACGAAGGCCACGAGCATGCCGTAGGTGACGTACCAGCCGAAGTGCTCGGCGACGTAGCCGACGCCGGTCGAGGCCATCGTCGCGCCGAGCACATAGCCGAACAGCCCGGTGAAGCCGGCCGAGGTGCCCGCCACATGGGCGGCCGACATGTCGATGGCCTGGAGGCCGATGAGCATGACCGGGCCGTAGATGAAGGCGCCGATGAAGAACAGGTGGACCATGAGCAGCCAGTAGGGGGTGCCCACCGGCGCCAGCCAGTAGAGCACGAGGAAGACGCCCGCCCCGATGAGGAAGGTGACACCGGTGCGGGTGCGGTTCCCCCTGAAGATCCGGTCCGAGGCCCAGCCGCAGGCCAGCGTGCCGACCAGGCCGGCCAGCTCGAACAGCGAGAAGCCGGCGATGCCCTTGGCCACGGAGACCCTGTGCACCTGGGAGAGGTAGGTGGGGGCCCAGCTCAGCACGCCGTAGCGCAGGGCGTAGACGAAGACGTTGGCGAAGGCCAGCAGGAGCATCGCCCTGTTCTTGAAGACGTGCTCGATGACGATCCGCCAGTAGCTCAGCCTCTCGAGCTCGCTCGTGTCGGAGGCGACCTTGGCCGGGTCGTCGCGGTACTCCTCGATCGGGGGCAGGCCCACCGAGGCGGGCGTGTCGCGGATGAGGGCGAAGGCGACGGCGGCGACGACGATGGCGATGAGGGCGGGCAGCCAGAAGGCCGCGTGCCAGTCGTCGCCGGTCAGCGCCAGACCCCAGGCGGCTGCCGCGCCGACGCCCATCCCGCCCACGTTGTGGGCGCAGTTCCAGATCGAGGTCTTCCAGCCGCGCTCGTTGGTGCTGAACCAGTGCACGAGGACGCGGCCGGCCGGCGGCCAGCCCATGCCCTGGAACCAGCCGTTGATGAACATGACGATCGCGAACACGGCCAGCGAGCCCGACACGGCCGGGACGAATGCGACGACGAGATTGGCGACGGCCGACAGCACGAGGCCCAGCGGCATGAAGTAGCGGGCGTTCGAGCGGTCCGAGATCATCGCCATGAAGAACTTCGAGAAGCCGTAGGCGATGAGGACGGCGTTGGCGATGAGGCCGATGCCGGTCTTGTTGATCCGGCCGCCGTCGAGCAGGATCTTCGAGACCAGTGAGATGTTGTTGCGGATCAGGTAGAAGCCCGCGTAGCCGATGAAGATGCCCATGAACACCTGGAAGCGCAGGCGCGGGTAGCGGCGCCTCGCCTCGTCGTCGGGGAGGCGGGGAGCGGGCGGCGGCGCGGCCAGCCAGGACCGTTCCCCGCCGGGTCGTGTCATCGAGGTCGTGGACATGTGCGGCTCCAGTGGTGAGGGCCGTTCGGATGAGCGGCGTTGGATCCCATCGTCGGCCGCGCGCGAGGCGGGAGTCGATCACCGGCGGTCACGGTTGGTCACAGCCCTGTCACCGTGGCGGTGCCCTCAGCGGGGGAGCAGCCACAGCCGCTCGGGGTGGAGGACCAGCCGCGCCGGCTCGTGGCGCTCCAGCGCCGGCCCCCACAGGTCGCCGGTGCCGAGCACCGAGCCCCGCTCGGTCTCGACGAGGTACTCCATCCGTTCGCCGCGGTAGAGCCTGCGCTGGACGATGCCGAGCATCCCGGACGGCTCGGGCTGACCCATGACCGTCGTCGTGCCGCTCGCCGGGACGACGGACAGGGCGTTCGGGCGGACGAGGAGGGTCGCCTCGCGGCCCGCCGCGGTCGGCACCGTCGCCGGCCCCGCCACCGTCATCGCGGTGCCGAGGACGTCCACCCGGCGCGTCGAGGCCGAATCGCCCGGGCCGATGACCCGGACGTCGAGGAAGCTCGAGGCGCCCAGGAACGAGGCGACGAAGGAGCTCGTCGGCCGCTGGTAGACGTCGCGCGGCGCGCCCTCGTCGGCGATCCGGCCGCGGTCCAGGACGATGATCCGGTCGGCCGTCGCCAGGGCGAGCGGGGTGTCGTGCGTCACGTGGATGACGGTCATGCCCAGACGCCGGCGCATCTGGTCGATGAGCTCGAGAAGGCCGGCCTTGAGCCCCTGCTCCAGCCCGGACAGCGGCTCGTCGAGGAGCAGCACGGCCGGACGCGAGACGAGCGCCCTGGCCAGGGCGACGCGGCGGCGCTGGCCGCCCGACAGGTGCCGCGGCAGCGCGTCGGACACGCCCGCCAGCCCCAGGCGCAGCAGCATCACCTCGGTCTGGTCCCGCACGTGCGTAGGGGACGCCCCGGCCAGCCTCAGCGGGTGGGCGACGTTGCCGGCCACGCTCATCTCCGGGAAGAGATTGTCCTGTTGGAACATCGTCGTCGTGGGCCGTCGGCTCGGCGCACGGTCGGTGACGTCCTCGCCGCCGATGACGACCCTGCCGGCGTCTGGCTTCGTCAAACCGTTGATGATCGTCACGAGCGTCGACTTGCCCGAACCGGAGGGCCCCATGAGGTCGAGCAGTTCGCCCGGCCCCGCCCCGATCGTCACGTCGTGCAGCGCCGGACGCGTCATGCCCGGGAAGGTCTTGGTGATGCCGATCGCCCTCACTGCCGCCTCCTCACGTCGGGCCCCCGTCGTCCGGGACGGCCGGCCGACGCGGCGGGGCGACGAGCACGGTGACGCAGCCGCCGAGCAGCCCCAGCAGGGCGGCGGTCGTCGTCGCCAGGGCGCTCGCCCGGTCGAGCTGCCCTGCCTCGACGTCGGTGATGATGCGCGTCGCGAGGAAGGGCGTGTCGGCGCCGCCGAACAGGATGACCGGGGACAACGCGTTGACCGCCCCGGCCAGGGCGACGACGAGCATGGCCGGCACGACCGGGGCCAGGTGGGGGACGACGAGTGGACGGACCACGTGGCGCACCCGGACGGCCAGGCCCGCGGCGGACTCGGCGGCCGAGGGCGTCATCGCGGCCAGCCGTTGCCGCAGCAGGACGATCATCATCGGGGCCGAGCCGATCGTCATGATGGTCGCGACCAGTCCGAGGGCGGCCCAGCCCGAGGTCGCGCCCCACTCCGGGGCGCGCCACCAGTGGAGGGCGCCGAGGGCCAGGGGCAGGACCGGGGCGGACGAGGCGAGCAGCGCGCGCGAGATGCTCGCCGACCCGGTGCGCGGAGCGACCGCCACGGCGGCGAGGGCGATGCTCGTCGACGCCACGACGGCCGCGGCCGCCACGAGCAGCGAATCCGCCGCCGCCAGGCGCGCGGTGCCGCTCGTGATCAGCTCGGCGTAGTGCCGGCCGGTCAGCCGCGGGGAGTCGACGTCCGCCAGGACCGAGGCCGCGGCGCAGACGACCAGCGGCAGCGCCTCGACCGAGGCGAGCGCCCAGGCCGCCGCGACGAGCACGCGGTCCCGCACACCGGACGGCGGGACCCGGCGGCGGCGGCGCAGCCGCTCCTGGAACGGGCGGTGATCCCGCCCCGGCATGGCCAGTGCCGCCAGGGCGCAGATGACGAGGAGTATCAGCCCGTAGGCGCCGGCCGCCGTCATGTCGTCCTCGCCGGCGGCCGCCTCGCGGAGCCTGGTGCTGAGCACCGGGTAGCTGCCGCCGAGGGCCAGCGGGTTGGCGATGTCGACGGTCGCGTGGGCCACGAGCAGCAGGAAGACGCCGGCCAGCGCCCCGCGCATGCCCGGCAGCACGATCCGGGCGAGGACGCGGGCCTCGGAGGCGCCCATGTCGCGCGCCTGGTCGGTGAGGGAGCCGTCCAGGTTCGAGAGACCGACGAGGGTCATGAGATGGGCGAGCGGCAGCAGCGTCATCACCTCGGCGATGACGAGGCCGGTGAAGCCGTAGACCGGCACCGAGCGCCAGCCGAGGAGGCGCGTCGCGAACCCGTTGTGGCCCCACAGCTCGAGCAGCGCGATGGCGGGTGCCACCGGGGGCAGGAGCAGCGGGCTGAGCAGCATGAGGTGCAGCAGCCCGCGCCCGCGGAAGCGGAAGTGGTGGTGGACGCCGGCCGTCAGCGCGCCGCCGATCGTCCCGGCAAGGGCCGTGACGAGGGCCAGCACGAGCGTGTCGACGACGAGGCGGTGCTGGTGGACGACGGCGTCGGCCAGGGCCGCGCGCCCCGCCGGGACGAACGGCACCGTCAGCGCCGGCCACAGCAGGGCCCCGATCGCCGCGGCACCGAGACCCCGGAACGCCCCGACGAGCGCCCGTCCGCCGGCGGGACCCCGCCGCGGGGCGCGGGGCGGCCGGCCGCGCCGCCTCACGACAGCACCCTCTCGTCGAACAGCCCGATGAGCTCCCTCTGCCGTGCCGCAGCCTCCGCCAGGGGGAGTTCGACCAGGGACGTCCCGGACGGCAGGGCGAGCCGCTCGTCGTGGCCGAGGTCGTCGCGGGCCGGCAACTGGCTCGATCCGGTCTCGCCGCCCAGCGACTGGCCGTCCGCCGAGAGCATGAAGCCCTCGAAGCGCTGAGCGGCGGCAGGCTGGTCGGTGCCCGCCAGGACCGCGATCGCGCCGATCTCGTGGCCGGTGCCGTCATCCGGGTAGGTGATCGTCAGCTCGTCGTGGCCCTGGTCGATCTGCTTGGCGCAGTGCTGGGTGAAGGTGACGGCCACGGCCACCTCGCCGCGCGCCACCACCCCCGAGGGCGCCAGGCCCGAGGAGGTGTACTGCAGGACGTTCACGTCCAGGCGCGACAGCCAGTCCATCGCCGCGTCCGAGCCGAGCCTGGCCACCTGGGTCTCGACCATCGTGTACCCGGTGCCCGACAGGTTCGGGTTCGGGACCGAGACGAGGCCCCGCAGACGGGGGTCGAGCAGGTCGTCCCAGCGCCGCGGCGCGTCGAGTCCGGCCCGGGCGAGCACCTCGCTGTTCGAGCAGAACCCGAGGACGCCCTGGTAGATGCCGGTCCACGCGCCGTCCGGATCCTTGCGCCCGTCCGGCACGTGCTCCGCGCCGGCCGGGACGTGGTCGAGGAACAGGCCCCGCTCGGCGCCCAGGACGTACATCTCGGCGGGCCCGCCCATCCACAGGTCGAACTGGTTGTCGGACTGGCTGATGAGGGTGAGGGCCTCACCGGCCGAGCGGCGGGTGATGGTCGCGGTGATGCCGGTGCGCTCGCGGAAGACGCGGCCCCACTCCTGGCAGAGGTCCTCGATCGAGGAGCACAGCACCGACAGATGGGGGCCGCGCGCATGGGAGACGACGATCGTCGCCGAGGCGGTCATGACGAGGCAGAGCACGAGGGCCCCGCCGATCCGGGCGAGCAGCCGGGCGCGGTTCGGGCGTCTCACCGGGGGTCCTGGTCGGGCATGAGGTAGCCCATGCCGCGAACGGTGACGATGAGAGGACGCCCTTCGGTGTCCAGGCGCTGGCGCAGGCGGTAGACGGTCGTCTTGATCATCTCGCGGCCGCCACTGCCGGACTCGGTGAACCAGACCTCGTTGAGCAGCGTGCTCCAGGTGACGACCTCCCCCTTGTGGCGGGCCAGCGCGGTGAGCAGACGCAGCTCGACGTCGGAGACGTGCAGCACCCTGCCGTCCCAGGTGGCCCGGCGCCGGACGGTGTCGATGACGAGCGGGCCGTTGACGAGGAGCCCGTCCCCGGCGCCGCCCTGCGCCCGGCGGTGGACGGCCTGCGCGCGCAGGGCCAGTTCGCGGGGACTGAACGGTTTCGTGAGGTAGTCGTCGGCGCCGGCCAGGAGCCCGGCGATGCGGTCGTCCGTGCTGTCCTTGGCGGTGAGCAGGATCACCGGCGTCCCGCTCGTGGCCCGGATGCGCTCGCACAGGGCGATGCCCGAGGCGCCCGGCAGCATGATGTCGAGGATGACGATGTCGACCCGCCGACGGGTCAGGACGGCCCATGCCTGCTCGGCGCTGTGCGCTGTCAGGCAGGTGAAGCCCTGCGTCTCGAGGGCGAAGGCGACGATCGAGACCATCTGCGTCTGGTCGTCGACGACCAGGGCCGTGGGACTCATGGCGCCGCCTCCCGCTCGCGGGCCGTCGCCCCGGAGGCGCCCGGCGCGGTCGGGGGAGCGTCTGTGCCGGGCCAGGGGGCCGTCCCGAGCGGCAGAGCGCACAGGATCGAGGTGCCGCGCCCGTCGATGGTGTCGACGAGGATGCGGCCCCCGTGTGCGGCGACGACGCGTTGGGCGACGAGCATGCCCAGGCCGGTGCCGCGCCCCTCGTCCTGCCCGATCGGCGCGCTGAAGGGCCGGAACAGCCGGGCGCGCTCGGCCTCGGTCATGCCCGACCCGTCGTCGGTGACGGCGACGACGACGGTGTCGTCGGCCGTGGTGACCTGCACCGTGATGGCCGCGCCGGGGCCCGCGTGGCGCACCGCATTGTTGACGAGGTTCCACAGCGCCTGGCGCAGCAGGGCGGGGTCCCCGTCGAGGACGATGCGCGGGCCGGTGTTGTCGAGCTCGATGGGGATGCGCGTGAAGTGGCGCAGCTGCGAGATCGTCTGGCGCACGAGCGAGCGGATCTCGATGCGCTCGCGGTGCAGGGAGAGCAGCTGGGCCTCGATGCGCGCCTCGGTGAGCATCGTCTCGGAGAGCTGCGTCATCTGCGCGCTGTTGTCGGCGATCGTCTCGATGAACTCCCGCTGGCGTTCGGTGAGCGGGCCGGGGGCTCCCTCCAGGAGCAGCTCGGCGGCGCCCCGGATGAGGGCGAGCGGGGTGCGCACCTCGTGGGAGAAGAGCTGGGGGCGTTCCATGCGGTGCCTGACGGCTCCGCGGAGGTACTCGTTGTCGGCGCGCAGCAGGACGAGGCGGCGGCGCAGCACGATCGTCAGTGCGCACAGCGCTGCGCAGACCGCCCCCAGGGCGCCGGTGACCCAGACCAGTGCATGCACGCGGTCAGTATGCATCGGGCGTGGTCCGGGCGTCCGAGCCGGTCCTCGGGCTCCCGGCGCGACGGCCGACAGGAGCCCGCTCGATCGGCGGGCCCTGTCTGCCACCGGACGCGCCTTCGGCCACGATCTCTGGTGCCTTCCCGGCCGTCGCCCACCAGCCGATCCGCGCTCCACAGGGCCACGGGGTTTGTTCGCGGGGGCTCAGTGGCGCAAGCAGCCCTCAGCCATGGCATGGTTCAGCGGTGTTGTGGACGAGTCTCGCCGTGTGCGGGAGTCGTGGAGCAGTCCGGCTCCACTCGGCCTGCGGGGAGCCGTCAATCCATCGCATGCCCGTCCGGTGCTCCTGGTCGGTGCGGCGGGCTGGTCAGCCTTGCGACCATGACTCCGGCGTCCTCCCTGCCGTCGACGTGGACGAAGCCCTCGGAGGAGTAGAGGCGTTCGGCATGGTTGCCCTGCTCCACCGACAGCGAGAGCGAGGCGAGGCCGCGTTCGCGCGCCTCGCTGATCATCTGCCGTATCAGCCGCCGCCCGATCCCCTGGCCCCGGAAGGGCGCGTCGACCCACACGCTGATCTCGGGGGTCTCGTCGTCGATGAAGCCGTACCCCGGTGAGTCGCTGGGCAGGAAGACCGCCCAGACGACTCCCACGGGTGCGTCCTCGACCGTCGCGACGATTCCGAAGTCGCCCCGGGCCGGGTCGACGGCCGTGTAGTGGGCGAAGTCAGTGGTGGTGTGGAGGTCGGAGACGGTGAACCGCTCCCCGCACCAGTTGAGGTTGCCCAGGGTCGCTCGCTCGAGCAGCGGTGTCTCGTCGTCTGCGAGAGGACGGAAAACGGGCGTGATCATGGCGTGCAGTCCTTCGGTGAGGGGTGACGGTCCGGTGACGCTCGGACCGATGCGAGGATTATCTGCTCGGTGTTCTGGTTCCCCTCGACCGGATACAGCGTGACCTTCTTACTGGTCAACGAGAGAGCACCGAAGAACGACTGGGCTGTTTTCTGCCGGTCCACGGACGGTCTGGTGCGCTGTCCTTCCGGGGGGCCACATGCGGCGGGTCCAAGCCTCGTGCTCCAGGCGTGCCTCGTCTGTCGCGTACACCTCCCAGGCGGCGTCCAACAGGTCGTTGACTTTGGTTTTCACCTCTGCCATGCGCCTGGTGATGGCCTGCTCGTCGCGGTGCTTGTCGAACGGGTCCGGCAGTTTGAAACTCAACCCGCAGAACCGCAGGAGCAGCTGGCACGAGGAGTCGGGCTCGTGCCGGGCGTCGAACAGGATCTTCACGACGTCGCGCAGGGCCGGGACGTCCCAGAACTCGGCGTGGACACCCGTCTGGGAGGGCGGCTGGGCCAGGACGGCCTTTGGTTCTTCTTTCTGGGTGCGGGTGAGTTTCGCCGCGTTCTGGTTCCCCGCACGCCCGGTCAGGACCGAGCACATCCGCGTGGCCTGCCATTCGGCCAGTCATTCCTGCACGGTCCTCTCCGTCCGTTCAACCATTTCAGCGATGATGCTGGTACTGACTCCTTCGGAGGCGTACAGAATCGCTTCGGTCTTCATCCTGACGAGCACGTGACTTCCGGAACGTTTCTTCCATCTGATCAGGACGGCGGTTTCCTCGGGGTGACCTCAACCTGCGAAGCTTATTCACCGCATGACAGGACGAGGACCCGACAAAGGGAAACGCCCCTGTAGACGACTCCTGTGAATAAGCCTCTGCATACCCCAATCATATCCGAAACCGCGCATGAAAGCCGCGAAAAATACGGTTTTATTTCATGCTGGCCATACACCCTATGAATAAGTCTCGACGCATGAAATACGCGAAAATGTGGTTTCGTTTCATGCCGGTCATAAGACGGTCCCAAGAAAACCTAGAACGATGGCCTCAGCGTTGTGGTCCGCTGGAACCACGGAAAGCGGGCTCCAGACCTTGATGGCAGTGACGTGGTCGTTCCACTGCTCCACGGCGGCAGGACACCCAGAAGACAGGACATCCTCTGTGACGCGACCCCGAGAATCACAGAGGGAGGATGGAAGGCCCCACACGGCCGGCAGACTCTGCCGCATCATCTTGTTTGTCGTGATCTCCTCCGGTGTGGGTACATCAACCTCGTTTCCAGCGCCTGCGTAAAGACAGTCCGGCGCCCCGCAGATCAGGTCCAATAGTTTTAGAGTGAATCTCCAGCGCCATTTTGCGCTTGAGCGATCTTCTTTCTTTCTCGCTTCCACTGGAATACCAAGCTCATCGCTTGCGAACGCAAGATCGACCAAGAAGTACCCGGAATTTGTGGAAGGCTCTCGGATGCTAAGGATCATCGGTCCTGCCTTGCGATGTTTGAACCCTGCCCTAATTATTTTCTCTCCACGTTCACCGAGTTTGGACTGAAGTTCCTTCAAGGGTTCTTGGGAGTACTCCTCCGGATCGTTCCCGTGCTCTGTCCCCAGCGGTCGACTTGGGCGGATCTCTGAGTCGAAACAACATGCCCAGTGTAGTGGCATAACCCTCCCAGAAACAGTACAACAAGGCCATCAACACGCTACGCGCCCCGGTTGAACGAGCAATCGCCAACCTCAAAACCTGGCGGACACTCCACACCGGC
>NZ_AUFR01000046.1 GCF_000426605.1 Propionibacterium acidifaciens DSM 21887 | reverse complement strand
GTCGATGCTGCACCACGAGCACCTGTCCGCGAAATCAGACAGCGCCCCGTCGAGGGTGCCCTTCTGGGTCGTGACCGTGTCATTGGCGCCGGTCACATTCGACGAGTACGTCCGCAGATCATCGGGCCGGGCCGAGGACACGCCCCCCGCCTGGCCCGGGGCGGGTTCGGACCAGGGTGTGGTCGTGACCTCGTGGGGCTGCGGCAGCGGTACCTGGGCGGGTCCTGCGGGGGGCTTGTCGCCGTTGGACACCCAGTCCCAGCCCCTCTTGACAATGTTCTCCCGGTCCTGCCGGTCCGCCCACTCCCTGGCCCGCCTCCTCCGCTCACGTTCGGCCTGGGCGGCCTCCTTCAGCTTCTGCACCTCGGCCACCAGGTCGTCCAACGCCGACGCGATGTTCGTGCAGTCCGTCGAGGCTGTTTTCGCGTTCGTGTCGAACACGTCCGCGTAGTGGCCCTCGAAATCCGTCGACGCCGTCGACGCCCACGACGACCGCGAGGCCGCCTGCCCCGTCAGGGTGCCCGACAGCGCCGTCGCCGCCGACTTCAGGGTGTCGGCCGTGGCGTCGTCGAACGCCACCGGCTCGTCATAGGCTCCCAGCCTGCCCGAGTACTCGGCCACGACACGATCCTCCCCACACAGGTACAGACAGGCCGACACCGGGGGCGGGCGGCCACACCCCACCGACGCTAAACCCCCACACCAGGCGAACACCACCCCGACAGGGGCCGGCCCGGCCCGGGTGGGGAAGGAACCAGGGAACCCCCTCAGGGGGCTGGGGACCCGAAGCCCCACAGAGACACAGGACACGTACACTGCCCGAGAACCTGTAGGGCCCCGTGGACGAGCAGGTTCTCCAGCCGATCCGCACCCGGCACGGTCAACAGCCCCGTCCGAACTGCGCAGTCAGAACCCAGCGTCATCAAGTGAAGATCCCGGCCGAAAGGCACGGGGACGGAGTCCCGCAGGACCCTCCAGACCTCCCGACCAGCAGCGTTCACCCGGCCGATCGCTCCCCAGGGCTCCCTGCACGGCCCCGAGGCCGGCAGGCGCATCGGCCCCGGGACCGGACCGGGATCACCCGGTCACCACATCCCCCGCCCGGCTCCGAGCGCCAGCCTGAGGGCCAGCAGGACCATCACCACGCCGATGACCAGGTCCAGGCCCCGCCACAGCCCCGGGCGGGCCAACGGTCCGGACAACGCGCGGGCCCCGAAGCCGAGAGCGCAGAACCAGCAGGCCGAACCGCTCACGGCGCCGGCGGTGAAGAGCCACCGCAGCGCGCCGTGCTGGTTGGCCAGGGAGCCGATGAGGACCATCGTGTCGAGGTAGACGTGCGGGTTGAGCCAGGTCATCGCGAGCGTCGTGAGGACCACCGGGCCCAGCCCGGGACCGGCCTCGCCGCAGGCCCTGAGCGCCTCGTCATCGGGACGCAGCCCCGCGCGGAGGCTGACGAACGCGAACCAGCACAGATAGACCACCCCGGCCCGGGTCAGCGCGGTGAGCACCCATGCCGCGCGCTCCACGACGAACCCGATGCCCAGCGTGCCCGCGCTCATGAGGACGACGTCGGAGGCGATGCAGACGCCGACCACCCAGCCCAGGTGCGCCCGACGCAGCCCCTGCCTCAGCACCCACGCGTTCTGGGCGCCGATGGCGACGATGAGGCCGAGCCCCGTGACGAGGCCGGTGAGGTAGGTGTCCACCCCATCGACCCTAGCCGCGGAAGAAGGTGACTCCGTTCCCGGCGGGACTGCCACCCATCCCGGACGCGGATCGGGGCCGGCCCCGAAGGACCGGCCCCGATGGGTCTCGTGCGCCGTGTCAGCCCTGGTGGGTGCCCACCGAGCCAAGCTGCTGGCAGGCCTCGACGATGCGGGCCGACATGCCGGCCTCGGCCGACTTGCCCCAGCTGCGCGGGTCGTAGGTCTTCTTGTTGCCGACCTCGCCGTCGATCTTGAGGACGCCGTCGTAGTTCTTGAACATGTGGTCGGCGACCGGACGCGTGAAGGCGTACTGGGTGTCGGTGTCGATGTTCATCTTGATGACGCCGTAGCTCACGGCGTCGGCGATCTCCTGCGGGGTGGAGCCCGAGCCGCCGTGGAAGACGAGGTCGAACGGCTTGTCCTTGCCGTACTTCGCGCCGCAGGCGTCCTGGATCTCCTTGAGGATCTCCGGGCGCAGCTTCACATGGCCGGGCTTGTAGGCGCCGTGCACGTTGCCGAAGGTGAGGGCCGTGATGTAGCGGCCCTGCTCGCCCAGGCCGAGGACCTCGAGGGTGCGCATGCCGTCGGCGACCGTGGTGTACAGCTTCTCGTTGATCTCGCCGGTCACGCCGTCCTCCTCGCCGCCGACGGCGCCGACCTCGATCTCGAGGATGATGTAGGCCTTGGAGGTGCGGGTGAGCAGCTCCTTGGCGATCTGGAGGTTCTCCTCGACCTCGATGGCCGAGCCGTCCCACATGTGGGAGTTGAACAGCGGATCCTCGCCGCGGTCGACGCGCTCCTGGCTGATGGCGATGAGCGGGTTGACGTAGCTGTCGAGCTTCTCCTTCTGGCAGTGGTCGGTGTGGAGGGCGACGTTGACCGGGTAGTTCTTGGCGACGACGCGGGCGTACTCGGCGAGGGCGACAGCGCCGGTGACCTTGTCCTTGATGGTGGGGCCGGAGGCGTACTCGGCGCCGCCGGTGGAGATCTGCACGATGCCGTCCGAACCGGCGTCGGCGAAGCCGCGCAGGGCAGCGTTGAGGGTCTGCGACGACGTGATGTTGATCGCGGGGTAGGCGAAACCGCCCTTCTTCGCGCGATCGATCATCTCGGCGTAGACCTCAGGAGTTGCAATGGGCATGGATGCTTCTTTCTCTTGCTGTCATCCGAACGAACCGGACTGTCCGGGCCCGCAGGCCGAACGGTTCAACCTGGCGGGCACGACCCGCGGGCCGTGCCGGTTCCGATTCTTTCAAACACCGTCACCGCTTGGGAACCCGTCCCGGCCCGCGGCGGAGGATTCCCGGTGCCGAGCAGGGGTCACCGGCCCTGACCGGACCAGATGTCGTCGCAGACGATCATGTCGAGGTTGAGGCGCCCGCCGGAGTAGGCGTAGAGGCCCCCGTCGATCCCGCCGGGCAGGACGTCGAGGATGCTGAACGGCACCGCCCAGTGGGTGCCGTCGGTGCGCTCGACGCGCAGCTCGGGGCCCGGGGTGTCCCAGCGCCGCACGCCGCGGACGGCGGCCACCTCGCTCCAGGGCAGGTACTCGACGCGGTCGCCGTGGCGCAGCACGAGGCCGAGGCGCTCGATGCGCATCACCTGGCCCGGCACGAGCGCCTTCAGGGCCCGACGCAGGTCGTGCCGCCGGATGATCCGGACGAGCAGCCGGCCGAGGGCGTAGAGCGTCGGCGTGCACATGAGCACGACGACGAACAGCCTTCCGGGGCTCAGCGGGAACAGGGGCGCCGACGGAAGATAGGACATGAGCAGGGAGCCGGTGATGGCGGCGCTGATGACGATCGAGAGGATCAGGCCGACGAGGCCCTTCCGGGCGAGGGCGGCGCGCCGGACGAGCAGATCGGGCACGACCGACACCGTGAAGGCGGTGTGCACGGGCCGCGCGACGGCGCCCGGGTCGGTGCTCACGTTGATCTGGCTCACGCGGTCAGTCTAATCGGCGCGGACCGGCCGCCGCCGGACCGTGGTGTGCGGCCCCCTCCGGTCGTCCGGCGATCGGCGCGACGCCGGGCGCCCGGGGGGCCGTGCGGCCCGCGCAGCCATCTCAACTTGCCGGAAGACGTGCGGCCCGCACAGCCGGAGACCGTCACCGGGACCGCCCGGAACCGCCGGCGGGCCGGCCGGTCGGGTCGGACACTCCCCCGTCGCCGCCTCCGGCGTGCTGGAGCGCCCAGTGGTACATCGCGATGGCCGCAGCGGCACCGGCGTTGATCGAGCGGGTGGAGCCGTACTGGGTGATCGAGACGAGCACCGCGCAGGCATCCGCGAGCTCGTCGGTCAGGCCGCCGCCCTCGGAGCCGAACACCAGGCAGCACCGCTCGGGCAGCCGGACGCCCTCCAGCGGCACCGCGCCGGGCAGGTTGTCGACGCCGATCATCGTCAGCCCCTGCGCACGGCAGTGATCGACGAGCGAGGCGACGTCGGGGTGGTGGTGCACGTGGAGGTAGCGGTCGGTGACCATGGCGCCTCGGCGGTTCCACCGGCGGCGCCCGACGATGTGCACCCCGGCGACGTTGAAGGCGTTCCCGGTGCGGATGATCGAGCCGATGTTGAAGTCGTGGGCCCAGTTCTGGATGGCCACGTGCAGCGGGTGACGCCGCGCGTCCAGGTCGGCGACGATCGCCTCGACGCTCCAGTAGCGGTAGCCGTCGAGCACATTGCGCCGGTCGCCCTCGGCGAGCAGCCGGGGGTCATAGCGCCCGCCGGTCGGCCAGGGCAGCGGGGCCGGCCCGACACCGACCCGCGGGACCGTCGGATCGGCGGACCCGGCGTCCGCGCGTCCCGCCTTCCCACGGGGAGGCTCGAGGTCGCTTCCGGGATTTTCCACGCCGCCCCAGGTTACCCTTGTGTGGTGAATCTCATGACCCTGCTCACGCTCGTGCCCATGATGCCCTCCTGGATGGACCCCGCGACGATCATCCACGCCCTCGGGAACGGGGCGCTGTGGGGCGTCTGCCTCATCCTCTTCGTCGAGTGCGCCATCTTCCCCGTCCTTCCCGGCGACTCCCTGCTCTTCACGATGGGCATGTTCATCGCGATGAACCCGCCGTCCATCACCTTCGGGACGATGTCCAAGCCGCTCGTCTACGTCGTGGCGTGCGCGATCATGACCGTCTTCGCGGTCGGCGGCAACATCGCCGGCTATCACATCGGCAGGACCGTCGCGCCGTGGCTCTTCAAGCCGCGCGACGGCTTCATCGGCAGGGTCTTCAGCCCCAGGCACCTCGACGACACCCACGACTTCTTCGAGCGCTACGGCTCGAAGGCCCTCGTGCTCGGCCGCTTCGTGCCCTTCGTCCGCACCTTCGTGACGATGGTCGCCGGCGCCGCCGGGATGACCTTCCGCCACTTCATCTCGTGGACGGCCGTCGGCGGCGTCCTCTGGGCCTGGGGCATCACGCTGGCCGGCTGTCTGCTGGGCAATGTGGCGTTCATCGGCAACCACATCGATCTCATCCTCGTGCTCATCGTCCTCGTCTCGGCCATCCCCATGGTCATCGAGTGGTGGAACGGCAAACGCCGCGAGGCCAGGGAGGAGGCCGCCGTCGAGGAGACCCTGGCCGACCTCGTCGAGTGACCGCCCGGCCCGGGACCGTCCCCGAGCGGGAGCCCGCACCCCGCCAAGCGCCCTGCGGGGCCGGCCCGGCCGCAGTCGCACCCCGAGCGGGAGAGGGCTCTCGCGGCACGCGCCCCTCGGAACGAGGCGGACCCGCCGGGGGCGCGGACTCCATCGATGCCCGGACCCATCGAGGCGCACCCCCGCGGACGGAGGAGGGCCCCGGCACCGGATGGTGTCGGGGCCCTTCCGTCGTGCCGCGCGGGTCATCACCGCGCCGGCGCCGCTACTGCTGGGCGGGGGGCTGGAAGCCCGGGCCCTGCGGGTACTGCTGGGGCTGCGGGGCCCGCGGGTACTGCTGGGCGGGGGGCTGGAAGCCGGGCGCCTGGTTCTGCTGACCCTGGGCGATCGCTCCGGGCTCCTGCTGCTGGACGGGCCCGGGGGTCTGCTGGGTGTTGCCCCGGGTGCCGAGCTCGCTGAAGTCGACGTCCGGGTTGGCGCGCATGGTCGGGTCGTCCACCTGGAAGTAGGAGGCCTGGGTGAAGTGGAACATGCCCGCCACGATGTTGGACGGGAAGGACTCGACCTTCGTGTTGTAGTCCCCCACGACCGCGTTGTAGTAGCGGCGGGAGTTGGCGATGCGGTCCTCGGTCTGGGAGAGCTCGCCGACCAGCTGGCGGAAGCCGGCGTCCGCCTTGAGCTCGGGGTAGGCCTCGGCGGTGGCGATGATGGTGCCCACCGCGCCGCTCAGCTGCGACTCGACGGCCACGCGCTCGGCGCTCGGCGCGCCGCTCGTGTCGAGGGTCCGGGCCTGGTTGCGCAGGGCGATGACGTCGGCCAGCGTGGTGCGCTCGTACGCGGCGTAGCCCTTGACCGTCTCGACGAGGGACGGGATGAGGTCGTAGCGGCGGTTGAGCTCGACGTCGACCTGGCGCCAGGCCTCCTGGAGCTTGTTGCGCAGGCCGACGAGCTTGTTGTACGGGCCGATGAAGAGCACGACGACGATGGTCAGGAGAACGACCAGGAGGATGATTCCGATGATCATGTCAGAGCCCCAAATCCTTTGCTGAGTAGACGAAACGGTACTCGAGACCGGACTCGGCCATGGCCTCCGCGACGGCCCGGCCGGAACGGTCCACGATATCAGCGACACCCACGACCGTGGCACCGGCCTCGCGGAGCGCCTCGACGGCGGTCAGCGCGGAGCCCCCGGTGGTGGAGGTGTCCTCGACGACGAGCACGCGGCGCCCGGCGACGCCGGGGCCCTCGATGCGCTTGTGCAGACCATGGGTCTTGGCCTCCTTGCGGACGACGCAGGCGTCCACCGGGCGGCCCGCCGCTGCCGAGGCGTGCAGGATCGCTGCGGCGACCGGGTCGGCGCCCATCGTGAGGCCGCCGACGACGTCGAAGTCCCAGCCGGCGACCAGGTCGAGCATGACCCGCCCGACCAGCGGGGCGGCCGCGCCGGACAGCGTGATGCGGCGCATGTCGATGTAGTACTCGGCCTCCTTGCCGCTGGACAGCACGACGTGCTCGTGCACGACGGCCTCGTCGACGATGTGGCGCAGGAGTTCTTCGCGGTCGCTCATGGCACAGAGCCTATCCGGCCCGGGCGACGGAGCACGGCCTGGCGAGGAGCGGTGCTCCCCGCTCAGGCCTCCGATCCGGCCCGGCGCCTCGCGCCTCCGACGGCGGACGGACGAGACCCCCGGCGTGGCATGCCGGAAACGCGTGCGGGCCCAGCGCGAAGGGGGAACGAAACGACCTTCGGCGCCCGGATCGATCATGACTTTCTGAGGGTGGGCCCTGCGCGAGCGGGGAGCGACAGGGTCGTCGCGCATGAGCCGACGGTAGTCGGGGGTGGGCCCCGCGCGAGCGGGGAGCGACGAGCTGCCCCCCATCGTCTCGTGAATCTCGTCCGTCGTCGGCCCTGCGCGAGCGGGGAGCACGCCCCCGCCATCATGGGCCGGTAGGACGGCCATGGCCGCCGGGCGTGCACACCCGAGGACCTCCTCGCCGGTGCCGCTTGACAGTGACGTTGCGTCACCTGCTGGGGTGGTCCCATGCGCATCAAGGAGATGGCCGACCTGGCCGGCACGACCCCGCGGGCCGTGCGCCACTACCACCAGCTGGGCCTGCTCGACCTGCCGCCCACGGTACGGGGCCGGCGCGACTACGGCGTCGAGCACCTGGCCAGGCTGCTGCGCATCCGTTGGCTGGCCGGTGGCGGGCTGCCCCTGCCCCGCGTGGCCGAAATGCTCGCCGCCGACGAGTCCGAGACCGACCGGGACTCGGTGCTGCGCGATCTGCGTTCGGCCCGCCTGAGCATCGATGAGCAGCAGCGGGCGCTGCGCGAGCAGGCCGACCGCATCGACGGGCTCATCGCCCGGGTCGCCGACGGCGGGACGCTCTCACCGCTGCCCACCGTGCTCGCCCGTTTCTACGACGACCTCGAGCGCCGGATCCGCGCCACGGGGCGAGCGGCCTCGGACGGCGGCCTGCGGGTCCTGCGCACCGAGCGGAGGCTCACGATGATCCTCGCCTCGCGCGGCATGGTCCCGGCCGGCGTCGGCCCGTACGTGGAGGAGTTCGACGGCGACGAGCGCGACGAGTGCGTCCGCCAGGTCATCGCGTTCGCCCGCCTGGACGAGACGGGCGAGGCCGGCGCCCTTCAGCTGGCCCAGGACACCTGGGATCTGACGCTGCGCCACAAGGAGCAGGCCCTGGCCGTCCTGGACGACCTGCCCGGCGGACCCCTCGGGCGCGCCTTGTGGAAACTCACCGAGGTGCTGTCGAGCGCCAGCTATCCGCAGAAGAACCAGCGCATCTTCACCGCCGGATTGCTCGACCTGATGCTGGCCGACCCGGACTTCGCCGCGACGATCCGCCGCTCGGCGGGAAGGGAGGATCTGTCGCTGTGACGACGACGATCACCGACGACTCACCCGTCCGGGTGCGCTCCCTCGTCAAACGTTTCGGCCGCCTCACCGCCCTCGACGGCCTCGACCTGGAGGTCGCCGCCGGGCAGGTGCACGGCTTCCTGGGTCCCAACGGGGCCGGCAAGTCGACGACGATCCGCATCCTGCTGGGCCTTCACCGCCCCGATGCCGGCAGCGTGCGCGTGCTCGGGCGCGACCCGGCCCGCGAGGCCTCGTCCATCAACCGCGAGATCTCCTATGTGCCGGGCGACGTGGCGCTGTGGCCGAACCTGACCGGCGGGCAAGTGCTCGACGCGCTCGCCGGGCTGCGCGGGCGCCGCGACCGCGCCCACGAGGACGAGCTGGTCGAGCGCTTCGATCTCGACCCGAGCAAGAAGGTGCGCACCTACTCCAAGGGCAACCGGCAGAAGGTCGCGCTCGTCGCCGCATTGGCCGCTCCGACGCGGCTGCTCGTCCTCGACGAGCCGACCAGCGGTCTCGACCCGCTCATGGAGCGGGCCTTCACCGAGGAGATCGCCTGCGCCGCGGCGCAGGGGCGCACCGTGCTGCTGTCGAGCCACATCCTCGCCGAGGTGCAGCGGCTGTGCTCGGCGGTGACGATCATCAAGCAGGGCCGCGTCGTCGAGCACGGCGACCTGGAGACCCTGCGCAGGCTGGCCCTCACCCGGATCGAGCTGCGGGCCGACGGCCGGACCCTGGGACGCGTTGCCGCCGAGCTGGACGAGCGGGGCGTCCTGGCGGATCGGACGGACGAGCTGCTGTCCGTCCAGGTGGAGTCTGCGCTGGTGCCCCGGGTGATGGGGGCCGTCGCGACCTGCCGGGTGACGGACGTGAGCTGCGGGCCGGCCGGCCTGGAGGACCTGTTCCTGCGTCACTACGAGGACTCCCGATGAGCGCCACGGCGCATCCGGCCCCGGCCCCTCGCGGTGCCGGGCCGCGCCGGGCCGTGACATGGCCGAGGAGAACCGGCCCCCTGCAGGGGCTGGAGCCGTCCCTGCGTCTGCTGGTGCGACGTCTGCGGGTGCAGGTGCTCGCCTGGGCCCTGCCCCTGTGGCTGCTGCTCGCCGTCACGCCCCCGGCCTACGAGGACGTCTACCCCTCGTTGCAGGAGCGGGAACCGCTCGTGGAGAGCATGCGCGACACGGCGGGCACCCGGCTGCTCTACGGCGCCCTGCCGCTGCCCGGGCGGATCGGGCAGCTCGTCCAGTGGGAGACGGGCACCTACCTGTTGATCTGCGTGGGCCTCATGGCGACGCTGCTCACCTGCCGGGCGATGCGCGCCGACGAGGACGACGGCCTGGTCGAGGTGCAGCGCGGCAGCGGCGCCGGCCATCTGGTGCCCTTCATGGCACCCGTCCTCGTGGTCTGGGGAGCGGTCGCCCTGGTCGCCGGCGGGGCGGGCCTCGTCCTCACCGGCCTGACGAGGATCGTGTCGGAGCTGACGGTCTCGGGGGCCTGGGCGCTCGCCGGGGCCGTCGCGGCGACGGGCTGGGCCTTCGCCGCGCTGGCGGCCCTGTCCAGCCAGCTGTGCCGGCAGGCGGGCCCGGCCCGCGGGCTCGCCCTGACCGCGCTGGGGTGCTCCTTCGCGCTGCGGGTGCTGGCGGACGAGTCCGGGGCCGGCTGGCTTCGCTGGTTCACGCCCCTGGCCTGGCGCGATCTCGTGCGTCCCTACAGCGACGATCGCGTCTGGCCGCTCGTCGTGTGCGCCGGCATCGCCGTGCTGCTCGAGGCCGTGGCGGACGGGCTGTTCGCCCGCCGGGAGTACCTGGGCGGCTGCCTGCCCGACCGCGGCTCGTCCCGGAGGCGGTGGCGGCTGGGCGGGTACGCCGATCTGCAGGCGCGTCTGGCGCTGCGCAGTGCCGTGGCGTGGTCGGTGACCGTGGCGGCGACCTCCGCCCTGTTCGGCGCGATGACCGGCAGCGTCACCGGCCTGCTCGGGCCGGACTCGGCGACCGGCTCCTACGTCGGGAGGCTGGCGAGCGGCAGTCCGGTCGAGCAGTTCATGGGTCTGCTCACCGTCATGACCGTGCTGCTCGTCGCTGTGGCGGGGGTGCAGCGGGTGACCGCCCTGGCCGCCGACGAGCGGGCCGGGTTCGTGGAGTTCGAGGTGGCCGCCGGAGTCTCCCGCGCCCGGTTGTTCCTAGCGCAGGCGGGCGTGGCCGTCGTGGAGTCGGTCGTCCTGCTGGCGCTCTCGGGCGGGGTGCTCGCGGCCGTGACGGGCACCCAGCTCACCGACGATCACGCCGTGGGCCGCGCCCTCGTGCTCACGGTGAGCCAGGCGCCCGGCGTCCTGGCGGCGATCGGCATCGCGCTGGCGCTCGTCGGGCTGGCGCCGCGTCTGTCGGCCCTGTCCTGGGCGGTGCTGGGCTGGAGCGTCTTCGCGCAGTTCTTCGGCGCGCTCGTCGGGCTGCCGGACTGGGCGCAGGAGCTCAGCGTCCTCGGCCACCACCTCGATGTCATCGGCGACCCGGACTGGACTCCCCTGGCCGTGCAGACGGCGATCGGGCTCGCCGGCATGCTCGCCGGCCTGCTCGGCCACCGGCGCCGCGATCTGGCCCGGTGAAGACGAGAGGGGCGGGCCGGTGCCGATCCCCGTCCCTGGACTGCAACCACAGCGCCCACCCCCCGCGCAGTCCACGGGCCGGCGCTCACAGACGCATCCAGGGACGTGGAACCGGGCGACCACACCCTGTGGAGCAGGCCGAGAGGGGACCAGGCCCCGGGCGCACCCCGGTCTGGCCGCCTCCGCGGCCTCAGCCGGCGCCCCCGCCTGCCGCCCCTGCCGCCCCCGCGGCTTCAGCCGGCGCGCGGCGGAAACTGCGGTGCACGAGGACGAAGACGAGGACGAGAGCGAGGATCACGCCGCCGGCGACGATCGGCAGGATCGGCGAGATCCCGTACATGGCGGTGCCGGCCGTGGGCGAGACGACGTAGGTCAGCCCATTGGTCGCCCCGATCAGGCCGGCGAGGCCGCCCTGCTCCTCACGGCTCATGAGCAGGGTCGGGCCGGCGGTGTAGCCGGGCATGGCGATGCCGACACCAGCCCCGATCACCGTCACCGCGACAATGAGGAGCGCGGCCCCGCCATTGACGGCGAGCAGGGCGAAGCCGACGGCGCCCGTGAAACTCCCCACCCGCAGCAGAGTGGGGGGCGACCACTTCGAGCGGGGCACGATGATGCTCTGCGCCAGCACCATCCCGACGCCGGCGGCCAGAAGCGCCCCGCCGGTGACGAGACCGGTCGTGTTCGCGTCGAGGCGGAGGCGGTCCTGCACGAGGAAGCCGGTGACGACCTGGATGAGGCCCAGGGAGGTGAACATGCCGAAGCCCGCGACGAGGAAGGGCCAGACCCGGGGATCGGAGGGCCGCACATGCGTCGGCTCCGCGACCAGCTCGGCGCCCTCCTCGCGGTGCAGGGCGACGAGGACGACGAGCAGACCCGCGAGCAGGAAGACCGGCACCATGTCGACCGAGACCATGAGCGAGATGCCCGACAGCAGGCCTCCCACGAGGGCGCCGGCTATCGAGGCCATGCCCTGCGAGGCCCCGACGCCGGCCATGCCGCGCACGCGCTCCTCCTCGTTCGAGGTGACATCGGCGACGTAGGCCTGGGCCGTGGGCATGATCGCTGCGAGCGCCGCGCCGAAGACCAGCCCGCGGGTCAGGACGAACAGGCAGAACAGCGGCGTGCCGCTCAGGGCCCCTCCCACCCCCAGGGCGGCGATGAGAGCGAAGAGGGCCATGGTCGTGGCGCAGATCCCCAGCGCCGCGACGAGGACCGGCTTGCGCCCCCAGGACTGGGATCGACGCCCCCAGGACTGGCTGGTGAGGACGACCATCACCGCTGCGACGCTGATCGTGAGGCCTATCTGCCACTCCGCCAGCCCGACCTCGCGCGACAACGGCGCGATGACCGGGTTGAGCGTCGTCTGCCCCAGATAGGCCAGGAAGACCGCCGAGAGGACGACCCCGACCTGCGAGGAACTCCTGCCGCGCCGCTGCTTCCGTACCGTCTGCGAGGCCGACATGGCCCACCCCCTCCGACCCGCCGCCGGGCGGGCTTCGCATCTGCTCGATCGGCACCGGGACTGGGCTTCGGGACCTGCTGGACAGCCCATCCGAACCCCTCCCGGCGAACTAAGGACAGCCTATGTGAATGCTGTTCTAATTACAAGCCGGGGGGATCCCGCTGGAACCGATGAAAGGGAAGAAGACGAAGGAGAATACCTGGTCAATCGGGCATTCCGGCCTCGAGCCAGGCCTCGAGCCCGTCCATCAGCCGTTCGAGGACGTAGCGATAGTAGCGGTCCCGGGCCGCCTCGATCTGTTGCGCCGAACCGGTGAACTGTCTCAGCAGATCGCGACTCACCTCGCAGATGCCGGCGCTGTCGGCCGCAACCGCATCGAGCGAGCGGATGAGGCCCGCATGATCGCGGGGAGCGTCGCCCTCGTGCAGGACGCGATCGTCCGCCGCGGCGATCGTCATCACCGCCATGTTGGCCAGGGAACTGCAGGCGAGTGCCGCATTGCGCCCGAAACCCGCCCGCCGCAAGGAGGCGATCCCCGCGTCGATGACCGGGGAGAGGCCCGTGAGGACCGGGCCGTGCAGGAGCATCCACCGTGCCGTGCCCGGATAGGCGGCCAGGACGGGCCGGATCGGGAAGAGCGCCTCGCGGAACCACTGGCGCCACGGCATGACCCGCGTCGGCAGGCCCACGAGGGCCAGGACCCGCTCGACGACATGCTGGCTGAGCAGCTCGCGCCCGCCCACATGGTGGTAGATGACCGAGGGGGCGACCCCCAGCCGCTCCGCGAGATCGCGCAGGGACCAGGCCGTCAACCCGGCGCCTCGGGAGAGCTCGACGGCGGCATCGATGACGGCGCCCGTGTCGAGCCCGACATGGTAGGAGTCCCGCCTCCCCCTCGCACTGCGGGCATCGCCGCCCTCGTCCGTCATCATCACCGTCCTGACCGCCGTCCCAGTGCCAGCCAGGCTACTCCGGCGAACCCCATTCTCGTCCCCGAACCGCAGCCACAGCGCCCGCCCGCGCACAATCCACGCGCAGACCCCCACAAACGCATCAAGGGACGGCCGCGGCCTCTGACACACGGGGAAGCAGAGCGGGGCGGCCCACCCCGCAGACCCCGCGCCTGCCGTCTCCGCGGCCTCCGCAGCATCCTCAGGCGCCGGCCGAATCCCCGTCTGCCGTCTCCGCGGCCCCCGCCCCTCAACCGCAGCCACAGCACCCACCCCCGCACAATCCACGCGCAGACCCCCACAAACGCATTAAGCGCATTAAGGGACACGACCGGGCGGAGAAACGAACCGTCATCACCGCCCGGGAACGCCGATCGTCTCGCCATCGGCGAGCATGGTGGGCCGGGAGGCACCCTCGTCCTGCAACGAGGCGACCACGTGCCGAGCGACGGCCGGCCGTCCTCGTCGAGGAGACCGTCGTGGACGCCGAGGATGAGCCCGGTCGCAGGGCACGCACACAACGAATCAGGTCGCTGGCGCGCAGCCACGGCGCGTCGGCCGGGGTGACGAGGGCGGTGAGACGCCTCGGGGAACCGGATGCTCATCGCCGATGACGAACACCGACTCGTCGACCAGACAGGCGCGGTCCTCCGGGCCCGCCGGAGTCGGGCTCAGCTCGGCGTGGCGATCCCCGGCCACGTGGACCGAGAGACCGCCGATGCGCGGCATCGCACCGGGGACGACCTCGTGCAGTCCGTCTCCTCCGCCCGGTTCGGCAACCGCGCCGCCCGGCCACGTGCACGGACCACGGTGCAGGGCCTCTCCGAGGAGCCTTCGGAGCGAGGCGATCGGAGTGCAGGCGGATGCCGGGCACGGCACCGACGACGAACGGGCCCGGGCAGGGCCCGAACCGGCCGGGACCGGGCAGGAGACCATGGCCCCGTCATCGATCAGCAGGAAAACGCGACAGGCCTCCACCACCCGAACCGGAGCCATGACACGGGATGCCGCCGGAACAGACCCCGCCCCGGGGACGAAGGACTACGAGTGGTCTCCGACCACGGTCGATGCGGCGCAGGCCCCGCGCCCCGCGAGCGGAGGTCCACCGACGGCCACGAGGACTGCACTCTGACGCGCAGGCCCCGCAGCCGGAGCGCGAGAGGTTCCTGCCGGCGCGGGGTCTGCGCGGCCCCGTCCGGGATCCCCCGATCCTCAGCGCTCGACGCGACCGGCGATGAAGTCCTCGGTGGAGGCCATGGCGTACTCGTCGTGGCGCTGCTCGGGCGGGGACTTCATGAAGAAGGACGACGGCGACAGCAGCGGGCCGCCGATGCCGCGGTCCAGGCCGATCCTGGCGGCGCGGATGGCGTCGATGACCACGCCGGCGGAGTTCGGGGAGTCCCAGACCTCAAGTTTGTACTCCAGGGAGACCGGGGCTCCGCCGAAGTTGTGGCCCTCCAGTCGCACGAAGGCGAACTTGCGGTCGTTCAGCCAGCCGACGTAGTCGGACGGCCCGATGTGAATGTCCTTGTCGGCGAACTCCTTCTCGACGTTCGAGGTGACGGCCTGGGTCTTGGAGATCCTCTTCGAGACCAGCCGCTCGCGCTCCAGCATGTTCTTGAAGTCCATGTTGCCGCCGACGTTCAGCTGGTAGGTGCGGTCGAGAGTGATGCCGCGCTCCTCGAAGAGCCGGGCCAGCACACGGTGGGTGATGGTGGCGCCGATCTGCGACTTGACGTCGTCGCCGATGATGGGCAGGCCCGCGTCGGCGAACCTCTGCGCCCAGGCCGGGTCGGAGGCGATGAAGACCGGCAGGCAGTTGACGAAGGCGCAGCCGGCGTCGATCGCGCACTGGGCGTAGAACTTGTCGGCCTCCTCCGAACCCACCGGCAGGTAGGAGACGACGACATCGGCCCGTGCGTCCTTGAGGGCGCGGACCACGTCGACCGAAGGCTCGGCGGACTCCGTCACGGTCTCGCGGTAATACTTGCCGAAGCCGTCGAGGGTGACGCCGCGCTGCACCCGCACCCCGGTCGGGGCGACCTCGGCGATCGTGATGGTGTTGTTCTCGGACGCGTTGATGGCGTCGGCCAGGTCGAGGCCGACCTTGGCGGCGTCGACGTCGAAGGCCGCCACGAACTCGATGTCCGAGACGTGATAGTCGCCGAACCGGACGTGCATGAGCCCGCCCACCGTGCTGGTCGGGTCGGCGTCGGCGTAGTGGGTGACGCCCTGCACCAGCGACGACGCGCAATTGCCCACGCCGACGATGGCGAC
>NZ_AUFR01000045.1 GCF_000426605.1 Propionibacterium acidifaciens DSM 21887 | reverse complement strand
GGCCCCGGGCTCCACCCACGACGCGAAAGCCATCCGGCACACCGGCCTGCTCGACCACTTCCCCGACCCCCCGCCGATGGCCGACAAGGGCTACACCGGGCTGGGCATGATCACCCCGGAACGAAAACCTGCCGGCGGTGAACTCACAGAAACCCAGAAACAGTACAACAAGGCCATCAACACGCTACGCGCCCCGGTTGAACGAGCAATCGCCAACCTCAAAACCTGGCGGACACTCCACACCGGCTACCGAAGACCCCTGCACACCTTCCCCGAAACCATCACGGCCATCATCGCCCTAGAATTCTTCAAAAACAGTTTTGCATAACCCTCATAGCTAGATCTGGAGGTGGAGGCCACGCTGAAACCAATGCGATAAATCAATATGGCGATAGAATCATTGATCTTTACACAGAAAGACGCCCTTGCTCCAGCTGTATGGATGAGTTAAACAAGATGAAAAACCCACCAGGAATAACATATTCATTCCCATGGACCTCTGGTGATGCAGGAGTTCAAACAGTTTCAAATCAGGCCTTGGGAAATGCTGTACGAGGATTATTTGGGAGATGATTGTGACCCTAATTATAGATAAAACTCCTTGGAGCTCCACTTGCATCAACCCCGAATGGGAAAAATTTTGCCCTCTCGCTGAATTAGAAAGGATTCCCAATGAAGTTTATGGAGTCTTCACTCGTGCTGCAAAGCCTAGTCAGACGGAAGACTCTACGTGTTTAATAATTGGAACACCGCCATACGACATTTACGTAGAAGAGAACAACAATGGCGTGTGGAAGAGACGGGTAACTTCACATGTTTTCGTCAATTCAAGTATTGAGTCGTTTATCTATTTTCTTAACGTATTCGCAGACTCGTACCCCTATTACTCAGATGACGATGATTCAGAGTTCATACAGCTGAAAGCAAAAGAGATTGCCGAAACTTTAAAACCTGTCGATCCACCCGCTTTTTCCCGTGCAGATTATTTCTGGCCGATGCTTCTGGAAGATTTTGTCTCTTATGCCGAATTTTCTACAGAATTTCTTAAAGCCGAATATGGCGTTGATGGAATCGATGGATGATTGCCGGCGGTCGGTTTGGGTTCATCCGTATGACGAAGTCTACGCAATAATGGTATCGGCTGGTGAATTTCTCACCTGTTTCGGCAAGTATGGTTGACACGAAACGAATCCCATTTATAGCGAAACCCTTTTATAAGTTTGCTGCGCTGTTTCGGATGCAATAGAGATATGAGGTTTAGGCCACGCCGGAAGAAATCGCCGTCCTGATCAGATGAATGAAGCTGCCCGGCAGTCACGTGCTCGTCAGGATGAAGGCCGAAGCGATCCTGTATACCTCTGAAGGAGTCGGAATCGACATCATCGCGAAAATGGTTGAGCGCGCTGAGAGGACAGTGCAGGAATGGCGGGGCACGCGGATGTGCTCGGTCCTGACTGGGCACGCCGGGAACCAGAACGCAGCGAAACCCACTCGCGCGCAGGAGCAAGAACTAAAGACCATCCTGACCCAGCCGCTCTCCCGGTCTGGTGTCCACGCCGAGTTCTGGGACGTCTCGGCGATACGTGAGGTCGTGAAGATCCTTGTTCGACGCCGAACACCAGACGGACTCCTCCTACCAGATGCTCCTGCGCCTGTGCGGGCTGAGCCTCGAACTGCCGAGAACCAGTTCGACAAGCGCTGCGACAAGCCGGCCATCACCCGGCGCATGACCGAGGTGAAAACCCAAGTCGAGGCTCTGCTGGACCAGGGCTGGGAGGTCCACACCACAGACGAGGAGTACCTCGAGCACGAAGCCGAGAACCGCAGCATGCAGCTCCCCGAAGGGGTAGCGAACCGAACTTCACGTGGACCGGCAGAGGACGTCCCAGTCCTTCTTCGGCGCCCCCTCCCCGACCAGCAGAACAGTCACGCCGTACCCGATCGAGGGGAACCAGAACACCGAGCAGACAACCCTCGCGCTGGAACGGCTACAGCGTGAAACCAAGACCGACCGGCTCGCTGTCGTCCTGGACGACGCCCGATTCCACCACGCGAGAGCGTTGACCGCCCTCCACGAGCCCGGTCAGCTGCTGGAACGCATCACACCGACCCATCCGCCGCCGTACGCGCCCGACCACAACCCGGCCGGGCACGTCCGGAACACGGCCAGGAACAACACCGCCACCATCCAGCACGAGACCCCCGAAGAAACCCTCGGCGCGTCCGCCTCATACGTCACCGGCCGCGCCTTCGACTACGACTTCGAACACCTCCCACCTCGCGAAACCAGAAACGATTTTGTTTCATGACGGCCATAGTCAGAGCCGGGTTTGTCAAGAGTCTTGAATAGGCTTCCGGGAATTGGGATAACCAACTCGTGAACATCAGACCGACCACGCGTCGTACGACACGCCGCGCCCCGACACCCGGCAACGGTCAGGCGTCCCCATGCAACCAGCACGGGGCGCCTGACCCTGCCATCTGACAGGGGACCCCCACGTATCAGTCGAGCCTGCGGCGGGCGGCGCCCTTGTCGGCGCTCTGGGCGAGCAGGGCGAAGACCTTGAGCGCGTTCGAGACCTCACGGTCGCGGTGGCGGGGCCGCCAGCCGGCCTCGTCCTGCTCGGCGCGGCGTCTCGCCAGCTCCTCGTCCGACACCCGCACGCTGATCGTGCGGCCCGGGATGTCGATGTCGATGATGTCGCCGTCGCGCACCAGGCCGATCGCGCCGCCGGCGGCCGCCTCGGGGCTGATGTGGCCCAGCGACAGGCCCGAACTGCCGCCCGAGAAGCGCCCGTCGGTGATGAGCGCGCACTGGGGGCCGAGCCCCACCCCCTTGAGGTAGCTCGTGGGGTAGAGCATCTCCTGCATGCCGGGGCCGCCCTTGGGGCCCTCGTAGCGGACGACGACCACGTCGCCGGCCTTCACCCGGCCGCCGAGGATGTGCTCGACGGCCTCCTCCTGGGACTCGGTGACGTGCGCCGGGCCGCTGAACACGAACTGGTCGGCGGGCACGCCGGCCGACTTCACGACGCAGCCGTCGACGGCGATGTTGCCGTGCAGCACGGCCAGACCGCCGTCGGCGGTGTACGCATGGGCGACGTCGTGGATGCAGCCGTTGACGGGGTCGGTGTCGAGCTCGTCGTAGCGGTTCGTCGAGCCGAACATCTCGGTGGTGCGCACGCCGCCGGGCGCGGCGTGGAACAGCTCGACGGCCTCGGGCAGCGCCGAGCCGCCGCGCACGTCCCAGTCATCCAGGAAGGACGCCATGGAGTCGTGGTGCACCGAGTGGACGCCGAGGTCGAGCAGGCCGCCGCGGCGCAGCTCGCCGAGGATCGCCGGGATGCCGCCGGCCCGGTGGACGTCCTCGAGGAAGTACTCGTTGGTGTTCGGGGCCACCTTGCACAGGCAGGGCACCCGGCGCGAGAGCTCGTCGATGTCGTCCTGGTCGAAGTCGACGCCGGCCTCCTGGGCGGCGGCCAGCAGGTGGAGGATCGTGTTCGTCGAGCCGCCCATGGCGATGTCCATCGTCATGGCGTTGGCGAAGGCCTCACGGGTGGCGATCGAGCGGGGCAGCACGGAATCGTCGTCGGCGTCGTACCAGCGGCGGGCGTTGGCGACGACGAGCCGGCCCGCCTCGGCGAAGAGGGCCCGGCGGGCGTTGTAGGTGGCCAGCGTCGTGCCGTTGCCGGGCAGCGCCAGGCCGAGGGCCTCGGTGAGGCAGTTCATCGAGTTCGCGGTGAACATGCCCGAGCAGGATCCGCAGGTGGGGCAGGCGTTGGCCTCCATGCGCGCCAGCTCGGCGTCCGACACGGAGTCGTCGGCCGAGGCGGTCATCGGGTGGATGAGGTCGAGCCGGGAGCTCGTCGTGCCGTCGTCGTTGGTGATCGGCCTGCCGGACTCCATGCCGCCTCCGGAGACGAAGACGGTCGGGATGTTCAGCCGCAGGGCGGCCAGCAGCATGCCGGGGGTGATCTTGTCGCAGTTGGAGATGCACACGAGCGCGTCGGCCTGGTGGGCGTTGCACATGTACTCGACGGAGTCGGCGATGATCTCGCGGCTGGGCAGCGAGTAGAGCATGCCCCCGTGGCCCATGGCGATGCCGTCGTCGACGGCGATCGTGTTGAACTCCTTGGCGACGCCGCCGGCCTCCTTCACCGCGTCGGCGACGATCCGGCCGACCTCGCGCAGCCCGACGTGCCCGGGCACGAACTCGGTGAACGAGTTGGCGACGGCGACGATCGGCTTCCCGAAGTCGTCGTCGCCCATGCCGGTGGCGCGCCACAGGGCGCGGGCACCGGCCATCGGGCGCCCCTCGTACGTGATGCGTGAGCGCAGTGTTGGCATTGCCGGGTCCTTTCCTCGCCCCCAAGAGTAGGGCTCCCCAGGATTACGGACCGCTGCCGACCACAACGTGTCCGGGCGGTCCGACGGGACGATCCCGCCGGGCGCCCGCCGTCCTCAGCCCTGGCCGGCGTCGGCCACCCTCCAGTCGGCGCCGTCCCTGACGAGGATCCATTCCCACCCGTAACTCGTGTTGCGGGTGAACGAGGGATGCGCCCGGCGCCCCGTGGTGAACCTCGAATCGAGCACGAGGACGTTCTCGGCGCCGTACTCGTCCTGGTACTCCGGCTCGCGGTCCGCTCTCCCGTCGAACCACAGATCGGTCAGCGTGCAGTCCTCGTAGCCTCCGGCGAACTCCCGCTCGACGGCGTCCATCGCGGCATCGATGTCCTGCCGGCTGCGGCCCCCGGCGTCGACCACCCGCCTGCTGACATGGCTCGTGTCCCCGTTCCCGGGCGGCAGCAGGAGGAACAGGGCCCCCGCCAGCAGCGCCAGGACGCCCACGGCAGCGGTGACGGCGACCACGATTCCTCTGCGGCTCACGGTTCTCCTTCTCAGCCGTCGCCCCGACCCGGGGCCCCGGCGCGGCTGCGTCCTCGTCGTCCCCGCCTCAGGGCTCCAGCAGCACCTTGATGGCGCGGCGCTCGTCCATCGCCCGGTAGCCCTCGGCCGCCCGCTCCAGCGGCAGGCGCATGGTGAAGACCCTGCCGGGGTCGATCTCCTTCCTCAGGATCCGGTCGATGAGGTCGGGCAGGAAGCGACGCACCGGTGCGGGGCCGCCGTGCAGGTGCACCTCGGAGAAGAACAGGGCGCCGCCGTCGATCTGCTGGTCGTGGCTGACGCCGACGAAACCGATGTTGCCGCCGGGGCGGCAGCAGGCGATGGCCTGATCCATGGACACCTGGTTGCCGACCGCCTCGACGACGCTGTGGGCGCCCAGGCCGCCGGTGAGCTCCTTGACCCTGGCCGCGCCCTCGTCGCCGCGCTCGGCGACGACGACATCGGCGCCGAACTCGCGCGCCAGGGCCGCGCGGTCCTCGTGGCGGGACATTGCGATGACCCTCTCGGCGCCGAGCGTCTTCGCGGCGAGCACCGCGGACAGGCCCACCGCGCCGTCCCCGACGACGGCGACGGTCCGGCCCGGGCCGGCCTCGGCGGCGACCGCACCGAACCAGCCGGTGCCGAGCACGTCGGAGGCGGCCAGCAGGGAGGCGAGCAGCTCCGGGTCGTCGGGTCTGCCGCCGGGCACGACGACGAGGGTGCCGTCGGCCTGCGGCACCCGGGTGTACTGGGCCTGCGTGTCGCCCATGAAGCCGCCGTTGACGCAGCGGGACTGGTATCCGGAGGCGCAGATCTCGCAGCTGTTGTCGGACAGGCAGAAGGAGCCGACGACGAAGTCGCCGACCGCGACGTTCTTCACCTCGGAACCGACCTCGACGACCGTGCCGATGTACTCGTGGCCCATCGGGGACTCCTCGACGGGCTGGAGGCCGCGGTAGGGCCACAGGTCGGAGCCGCAGATGCAGGCGATCTCGACCCTGAGGACGGCGTCGGTCGGTTCGACGACGTGGGGGACCGGGCGGTCCTCGACGGTGACGTCGCCGGGAGCGTGCATGATGACGCCGCGCATGGTCTCGTCCATGTGGTGGTCTCCTCTGATCATGGAAGAAGGGCATGTCACCCGGGACAAGGGATGACGTCTTCCAGACTAGGTCTCATGGGCAAGCCGGGTCCGCAGCCGCGCGGCCGCCGGGCCCGGCGCGCAGCCGGCTGCGCATGCCGGGGCCGGCGGCTCGCGTGCAGGACGCCCGGCCTCGGCGGGGCCGGGCGTCCGGTTCGTCCTCGCGCTCACTCCTGCACGCGCAGCGCCTCGCCCGGCGGGATCCGGCGCACGTGGAGCAGGTGGAGGGCGGCCACCAGCAGATAGGCGCCGAGGGCGATGGCGATCTCCTCGGCCACCATGACCGGGGGCACAGCGAGCACGAAGTTCACGTCGTAGCCGATGAAGACCCGCGCGATGCCCCACGCGAGGAACCGGACGACGAGCACGGGGCTCACGAGCAGGGAGGCCATGACGGTCAGCGTCACGGTGCGCACGTAGACCGCCGAGACCTCGTCGTCGCGGTACCCGAGCACCTTGAGCAGGGAGATCGTGCGGGCGCCCCGGTCGATGACCGTCTTCGTCAGCAGGTGGACGACGATGACGAAGACGAGGATCGCGAGGACGGCGGCCATCCGCATGATCGTGGAGGCCGAGGCCGAGACCTGGTCGGCGGCGGTGCGCACGTCCTGCTCGGTCATGACCGAGGCGACGGCCTCGGACGGCAGCTCGAGCGCGCTGTCGGACAGATAGCCGTTGAAGGCGTCGGGCGCCTCGCCCAGCATCCCGTTGAGTTCGGCGCGCGACAGATAGACGCGCACATCGGTGCTGTTGCCCCGGGTGCCCGCGACGGTGAACCGGTACTGCGTGCCCGTGTACCTGTCGGTGAGAGTGAGCTCGTCGCCCACCCGGACGTCCGTCTTGTCCAGCAGACCCGCGCCGACGACGACGCGGCCGTCGGCCACGTCGAGGCCGCCGAGGTGGGGCGAGTCCGTGTCGATGCCGAGGAGCTGCACGTCCATCGGCCCGGCGTCCCAGCGGCGCTCGACCCGCAGGACGGTCGTGGTGATGCGCTCGGCCGAGGCCCCGGCGCCGGGGTCGGGGCCCGCGTCGGCCGGGTCGACCGGCGCGCTCAGCGCGTAGGTGTAGGCGGCGGGCAGATCGGCGATGGTGTCCTCGGTGTAGTTGTCGACGATCGGCAGGAAGGACAGGCCCGCCATGAGGAGGAAGCTGGACAGGACGATGCCGGCGAAGAGCGTGGCGAAGGCGGCCCTGGCCTGCAGCAGCAGGCGCAGGCGGAATCTCGTGCGGAAGGGCAGCCGCGCGGGCAGGTGCACCGCGCGGTGTCCGCGGCGGCGGTGCTCGTGGCGCAGGAACTGGAGCGGGGTGCGGCGCAGCGCGCGGACCAGGCCGAGGGCCGTGATGCCGATGAGGAGGACCAGCGGCAGCACCGTCGTGAGCAGGAGGGCCCGCACCGAGAAGCTCGCCGTGCAGGACGGCAGGCTGTACATGTCGTAGTAGATGCTCCGCATCGGGGCGGTCAGCACCGTGTGGCCGAGGATGTTGCCGGCCAGGCAGGCGGTCGCGCCGACGAGCGCCGGCAGGGCGAGGTAGTGGCGCAGCAGCTCGCCGCGGCGCCAGCCGGAGGCCAGCAGCGTGCCGATCACCGAGCTCTCGGACTCGATCGTCGCCGAGGAGATGACGGTGACGATGAAGGCCACGACGACGACGAGGACGATGAGCAGCCAGGTGATGAAGACCGAGTCGTGGTCGACGTCGTCGATCCCGTAGGTGATGCCCATGTTGTCGTCCGCGTCGATGAGCGAGGTCACCCGGGCCCCGGCGGCGACGAGACGGGCCGCCGCGTCGGTCTCGACGTCGTGGCGCTCGCCGGCGGTGAGGGTGCCGTCGCCGTCGGTGAGCGCGGAGCCGTCGAGGCCGACGTGCGCGGTGGTGTCGGCCGACAGGGCGTCGTCGAGGAAGAAGGAGCCGGTGAAGGCGGTCGGGACGCCGCCGACGCCGTCCAGGCGCTTCCAGCCCTCGGGGGTCACCGTGCCGACCCCGAAGGTCAGGGTGTTCATGACGATGCCCGAGTTCGTCTTGAACAGGGCCGTGTAGTCGGGGAGCGTGACGAGGCCGCTGATCGTCCAGCTCGTGCCGGCGGCGGTGACGGTGTCTCCGACGCCCAGCCGGTGCGCCCTGGCGAAGGTCGTGTCGAGGGCGAGTTCGTCGTCGGCGGCGGGCATCGCGCCCTCGTGGAGCGCTTCGAGGTCGAAGCCGTCGCGCGGCGTGTGGAGGCGCAGGGTGACCGTCGCGTCCGGGTCCTCGCCGTCGGCCAGGTGGGCGGCGTCGATGACCAGGGGCGTGTCGCGGGAGCGGTTGTCGTGCATCTCGAGGCCGGCGTCGGAGAGCACCCGGGACTGCTCGTCGGTGAGCTCCGCGGCCGTGGTGATGCGCCCGTCCTCGACGGCGTAGTCCGCGCGGAGCGTGTGCGTGGTCTTCGTGATGGAGGCGGCCGCGGACAGATAGCCGGTGCCGGTGGCCGAGACGGCGAGCAGGAGCACCAGGATCGCCGCCCAGCGGCCGGCGTTGGCGCGCAGCTGGCGGGGCAACCGGTGACGCAGCGGGCTGCGCGGGCGGGCGGCGGGGGATCCGGTCACGGCGCTCACCACTCGAGCTCGGACGCCGCCACCGGATGCTCGGCGACCTCGTTCTGCACGAGCCGGCCGTCGCGCAGCCGCAGGGTGCGGTGCGCCATGGCGCCGATGGCGTCGTTGTGGGTGACAATGACGATGGTGCAGCCGTGGATGCGGTTGACGCGCTCGAGGACGCCGAGCACCTCCTTGCTCGTCTCGTGGTCGAGGGCGCCGGTGGGCTCGTCGCACAGGAGCAGATCGGGCTTCTTCACCAGGGCGCGTCCGATGGCGCAGCGCTGCTGCTGGCCGCCGGAGACCTGGCGGGGCAGCTTGTCGCGGTGCTCCCACAGGCCCAGGTCGCGGAGGAGCCCGTCGACGTCGAGGGGCTCGGGGACGAGGCAGGCGCAGACCTCGATGTTCTCGCGCACGGTGAGATCGGGGACCAGGTTGTAGAACTGGAAGACGAAGCCGAGCATCCGTCGGCGGTAGGCGACGAGGCGTCGCCCGGCGAGCGCGGTGACCTCCTCGCCGTCCACGACGACGGTCCCGGAGTCGGCCGGTTCCAGGCCGCCCACGAGGTTGAGGAAGGTCGACTTGCCCGAGCCCGAGGGGCCCAGCAGCACGCAGATCTCGCCCCTGCCCAGTTCCAGGGTGACGTCGTCGAGGACGGTGGTGCGTGCCCCGTCCCGGCCGAAGCTCTTCGTCAGATGCTCCACGCGGGCGAGGTCGGGCGCCTCCCCGCGGGGTGCAGGATCCGGGGCGGTGCAGGATACGGTGGACACGGCGGGCTCCTAAGTTCAGGCTGCCCTAAGCATAGGAATGAACGGGGCCTTCCGACAGGGGAGCGGTCCTCCGTCAGGAGGGGCGATCCTCCGCAGGGAGTGTACCTGTCAGCGGTCGGCTGGCGCCGTCAGGCCCGGTGGCGGCGCTTCCCGGATCATTCGTGCCGGATCGTTCGTGGCTTCCCGGGCCGCGAGGACGTGATCGGCGCTCTCGAACAGGGCGTGGCGGCACTTCCCGGATCGTTCGTGGTTTCCAGGGCCGCGGACGGCGAGACCGTTCTCACCGTGCTGCGCGTGGCGGCACTTCCCGGATCGTTCGTGCGACAGGGGCTGTACGTCATGCCGGGTCCGGCGACCGGCCGTGGCCCCTCCCGACGGGGCCACCACCAGGATGAGGGGACGGGGAGTCTCTGACCGGCTCGGCTCTTGGGTCCTCCGCGCTTCGTCCATCGGCCCGCACCTCGTCCGTCGGCCCGTACCTCGTCCGTCGGTTCGCACCTCGCTTTTCGGTTCGCACCCGGGTTATGTCCGAGGTGCGAGCACAAAGGTGAGGTGGGAATGGTGGGGGCGCCCGTGTCGGTGGGCGCCCCCTCATCCGCTCGAGGGGTCGACCTCATCCGCTCGAGGGGTCGACGCGGAGCCCGAGCTGGGCGGCGACGGCTTCGAGGGCCTCGTCCTCGTCGATGCCGTCGGCGAGGACGAGCACCTCGTCACCGGGGCCGATGCCGAGCGCCATGACCCTGAGCTGGTTGGTGAGCGAGGCCCGCCCGTCGTGGCAGCTCAGCCACACCGACGACTTGAAGCGCCCGGCGGTTCGCGCCAGGAGCGCCGCCGCCCGCGCGTGCACCCCCAGCGGGTCGCCGATGGTGACGGATCTGCCGATCATCGGCTCAGTTCTCGATGGAGATCGTTGAACCGATCGTCAGCGCAGGGGCCTCGCCCTGCACATGCAGAGTGCCCTCGAGCTGGGCCCGGGCGGCGCCGTCGAAGTTCAGCGTGATGTGGCCCAGCCCGTCCAGGTTCTTGCGGACGAGGCCGCCGACCGCGGTGATCGGGTAGGCGGTGCCGTCGATGACGAGCCGGTCGCCCGGCCTGATGTCGTCGGCGGACCGGTTGATGTCGATGGTGAAGCAGAAGTCTGCGAGTGAGGCGGGGGCCCCGTCGCCGAACAGGACGTACATGCCCTGCTCCGCGAACGAGGCGGCCTCGGGGCCGATCCCCCTGACGGTGGTGGTGTAGATCTGAGCCATGTCGGTCTCCTTGTCGTTGCGCTGCGCCGGGCGCAGCATGCGATCGGGTGGATGAGGTCGGTCGGGTCGGTGAGGGGCGCCGGGGCGTCCCGGCGGGGTCAGGCCGCGTAGAGGCCGACGGAGGCGAGCCAGGCGACCGCCACGCGCGGCACGCCGTTGACGAAGCGCGAGTAGAGCACGGCCGGGACGCCGATCTCGACCGTCTCCGCCTCGGCCTCTGCCAGGCCCAGGGCGACCGGGATGAAGTCGCAGCCGTTCTGGGTGTTGATGGCGAACAGGGCCGGCAGGGACAGGCTCGGGCTGACGGCGCCCTTGCCGATCTCGACGCCGATGAGGGTCCCGATGATCTGGGCGATGACCCCGCCCGGGCCGAGCAGCGGCGACAGGAACGGCAGCGAACAGATGAGGCCGAGCACCAGCAGACCCGGGCCGGAGCCGACGAGCGGGGTCAGGAAGTGGGTGAACCAGTTGCCCAGGCCCGAGGCCTTGATGATGCCGATCAGCATGGCGACGAAGCCCATGAACGGCAGGATCGTCGTGATCATCGTCTGGATGGCGTCGCGGCCGGCCTGGTAGAAGATCGCGATGACTCTGCCCGCCCCCAGGCCGATTCTCTCGAGCAGGTTCTTCCTCCTCTTCTGCGCCAGCGCCTCCGAGACCTTCATGTCGGACGAGTAGTGCACGGCGTCGTCGGCGTCCTGTGCCGCGGGCCCGGCCGGAGTCGTGCTCTCGGCGCCGTCCGGCGCCGCGGCCCGTCCGGCCGGGGTCGCGCCCGGGTCGGCGAGGCTCACCTGGTCGGGGCCGACGGCCGAGACGTAGATGGACTCGTTGATGAACTGGGCCAGCGGGCCGGCCTTGCCGGTCGGCATGACGTTGACGGTCGGGATGCCCTTCTTCGGATAGAGCCCGCAGCGCAGGGTTCCGCCGCAGTCGATGACGACGACGGCCGTCTCCTCGTCGGGGACCGAGGTGCCGAAGCCGTTGACCGACTCCATCCCGGACAGCTCCTCCATCCGGTCGACGACCTCGGGCTTGGCGCCGCCGCCGACGATGTAGACGATCTTGTTCCTCGTCCCGCTGGCGCTGACGGTCAGGGGGCCGCCGTAGCCGGAGTTCCCGCGCGTGATGGTGATTGCCTGGTGTGTCATGTGAAGGGTTCCTCTCTTCTCGCGCGGCTACGCGGCGGCCCGGAGTTCGCGGCGGAGCCTGACGCCCTGCTGCCTCTCGACCCACCGGGTGATGAAGTCGGTGCTCCAGCCGCCCAGGAAGTTCATGAGCAGGCCGACGAGCAGATAGCGGATGGCCAACGGCATCGTCGGCAGACCGAGCTGGTCGATGCCGTTGGCGATGCCGAGCCAGACGAACAGCTCGCCCGGGTTGATGTGCGGGAAGACGCCGTTGCTGGTGTGGCAGAACTGCATTCCGGCCGCTGCGTAGGAGGGCTTGTAGAACTCGGGCAGGAAGCGCCCGAGCGACAGGGCCATCGGGTTGCCCAGCATGAAGGCGCCGAGGAACGGCAGAACCATGTAGCGGGTGACGGGGTTGCCGGCGGCGTGCCGGGCCAGGCCGTTGATGCGGTCCTCGCCGATCATGCCGATGATGGAGTTCATGAAGATGATGAGCACGAGGACGAGGGGGACCGTCGTGCCCATCCATCCGATGAAGGTGTTGGCGCCCTCCTGGAACAGGCCGATGAACCATTCGGCCGCCTTGACGATGACGTTCATGAGATCACTCCTTCCAGTCGAGTGGGTGGGGTCGACCGCACGACTCTCCTGCGGGCCGTGGCGGTGGTGGCGGGCCGGCCGGGGGAGCCCGCCCGGCGGCGGGCCCGTCCCGTCCCGGCGCGGCCGGGAAGCCTTTCGAGCAGCCGGCCGAGCGGGCCGGGCGGATCCTCGGGCACGCCCCCGTTCCGGGCCGTCGCCCAGTTCTCCTGGGCGTTCGCCACGGCGAGCCGCAGTCCCCTGGGGCAGCGGCGCAGCGCGGCCGGGTCGAAGTCGTCGATGCGGCGCCCGGTGACGCCGTCCAACGGTTTGAACCGGGCCATGACGGTCAGGCCCGACATGGCCCTGGCGTCGATGACGGTGCCGTCCCCGTCGAGGAGCAGCATCGCGATGGCACCGGCGCTGAAGGCGTTCTTGCGCTTGCCGATCGCGACCCTGCCGCGCCTGCGCAGCGCGCCGTAGGACGATGAGAAGTCCTTCATCTGCACGGCGGCCAGGTGCATCTGGGCCAGACAGGCCGCGCCGAGCGCGGTGAGGACGAACCAGTAGTTCATGTCAGTTCTCCTTGAGGTGGGCCGGATCGTTCGTCATGTGGAAGAAGAACTGCTCGTACGAGGTGAGTCGGCAGATCCGGTCGAGGCCGGGCCGGTCGGCGGCCAGCCGGATGACCTCGTCGTAGATGTCGACGAGGACCGTGTCGTCGTAGTCGCCCTTGTCGGGCACTCCGAGCAGGATGAGGAGGCGCAACCCGTCGGAGTCCCCGCTGCGCGGGACGACGCCGACGGCCAGGACGATGCGGTCCGAGCCCTCGGGCAGGGTGGCGTGCGGGAAGGCGACCTGCGGGCTGAGGAGCATCGACGCCCGCTCCTGGCGCTCTCGGACGCGTTCGCGGAAGCCGGGCGGCACTTCTCCGGCGGCGACGAGCCGGTCGAGCATGCTCGCGAGCAGCTCCTCGTGGTCGTCGGCCGGGTCGAGGACCACGAAGCGCTCGGCGGTGAGCAGACCGGCCAGCAGCGAGCGGGTGCCGGCGCCGAGCAGGACGTCGACGCCCTTGTCGAAGCGCAGCCGGTTGATGTGGTGCAGCAGCTCCTCGCGGTCGAAGACCTCGGTCAGGCGGATCAGCGGGGCGTCCGTGCGCAGCGGCCGGTCGGTCGTCGCGACGACGAGGTCGAAGCCGTCCAGGCCGTCCTCGTCCGCCTCGTCGAGGCTGAGCAGCTCGTAGCGCGTGGACGGGGCCATCACCGTGGCGAGCTGGAGCTGCACGAGCCGGGCCGAGACGCCGCCGCCGCGGGTGACGACGCCCACCCGGTAGTCGGGGCTGGTCAGCGTGCGGTGCTCCTCGATGAAGACCTGGAAGTACCCGGTGAGCAGCTGCATCTCCTCGTCGGGGAGCCGCAGGCGGAGCTCGCGGTCGATGATCCCGGCCGTGATGGCGGCCATCTGCGCGGCGACGGGGTAGGCGCTGCGCAGATCGCTGGTGGGCGCGGCGGGGATGCGGATGCCGAAGCGCAGCCTGTTGACCATGAAGGCCAGGTGGTGGGCGAAGTTCGTCAGCATCTCCGAGGAGGGGATGTCGATGCCCATCTCGGCGGCGATCTCGGCGAGGATCACGTCGAGCAGGGGGCGGACCTCTGCCGAGGTGGGGAACCGGGCGAGGCGGCGCTCGTCGTGCGGGGTGTGCATGCCGATGACCGGCAGCGTCATGAAGACCGCCTCGTTCGGGTGGACGGGCAGCTGCAGCTCTGCGCCGACCGCGGCGATGAGCTCCGCGCCGAAGGCGTGGGCGCTGCTGGCGCGGACGGCCCCGTACTCCACCGGCAGCGTCTCGAGGGGATGGCCGGTGAGCGTGCGGTCGAGCATGACCGTGTACCAGCGGGTGATCTCCTGGGCCGCGAGGATCGAGATCGAGAAGTCCTCGACGACCCGTTCGACGACCGCCACGAGGTTCTCGTCGAGCGGGTAGCCGGAGTAGACCGCGGGGTAGTGGTGGTCGAGGATGAACAGCCGCTCGCTCAGTTCGTCGCCGTGCCATTCGATGCCCCGGTTGGGGCGCCCGACGATGGTGATGCCGTAGGCGGCGGCGCGCTCGCGCAGCGTGCCCAGGTCGCCGAGGACGGTGGAGCGTCCGACGGACATCTCGTGGGCGAGGTCGTCGACGAGCAGGGGGCCTGCGGCCCGGGCCAGGCGGGCGGTGATGTGCCCGCAGCGGGTGCCGGGATCGTTGAAGGACGTGGAGCCGTCGACGAGTTCGGCGCGCAGCCGCGCGTAGCGGTCCCGGTCGATCACCCACAGGCGGTAGCGGCCCCGGTCGAGACGCACCTGGGCGACCCGGTCGAGGACGGAGTTGAGCTCGCGGACGTCGTTCGTGATCGTCTTCGCGCCGACCCCGAGACGGTCCTGGAGGGCCTCGGGATCGGCGGAGAGATGTCGCTCCAGCTGGAGGAGTATCTCTGCTCGTCTGTTCACGATGATCCTGGTGATGAGAGCGATTCGTGCAACGGTGCATGGGTCGGGCCGGCGGTGGACCGGCGCGGATCGTACGGGGTCGGCGACGGCTCAGCCCCGGGACTTGCCTCCGGTGACGGTGACGGTCGTGCCCGTGATGTAGGCCGAGCGGTCGGAGGCGAGGAAGCACACGACATCGGCCACCTCGTCAAGGGTGCCGGGCCGGCCCAACGGGATGGTCCTGCTGTAGTCGGGCGACAGCCGGTCGACGGTCGTGCTGCGCGTGTAGGCGAGCGCCTCGTTGTAGGCGGGGCTGCGCAGGCCGGTGGGCTCGAGGATGCCGGGGGCCGCGCCCACGACGCGGATGCCCAGCGGGCCGAGCTCCTTGGCCCACGACAGGGTGAAGCCGTTGAGGGCGCCCTTGGTCGCCGAGTACGCCGACTGCCCCTTCGAGCCCTCGGCGCCGGCCTCGGAGGTGATGTTGATGATGGTGCCCGCGCCGGCCCGGACGAGTCGGCGGGTGACGGCCTGGGCCATGAGGAAGGCGCCCTTGACGTTGACGTCGAACATGAAGGCGAAGGACTTCTCGTCCAGCTCGTACTGGGGGGCCTCGCCCCTCGCGTCGACGAGCAGGCGGGGCTGGTTGACGCCGGCGTTGTTGACGAGGGTGGTGATGCGGCCGAAGTGCTCCTCGACGGTGGCGACGGCGGCCTCGACGGCCCCGGCGTCGGTGATGTCCACGCCGACGTCGAGGACGCCGGAGACGTCCACGCCGTCCTCGACGGTCAGGTCGAGGCAGGCGACCTGCGCGCCCGCCGAGCGCAGGCCCTCGACGATGTGCCTGCCGATGCCGGAGTCGCCTCCGGTGACGATGACGACCTTGTCATCAAGATCCAGCCATGTGTTCGACATTGAGGCTTATTCATAGGGTGTAGGTGAATATGATTCCGAGTATTGTTGTGATGGCATCCGGGAGGGCGTCGATGGGGCGTCTATAACCGGTTTTGAGGGTTTTCCATGTTTTGAGGTGGGCGATGACTTGTTCGATCCTCCACCTGATCCGGTCGATGGCCCGGTTGAAGTTCTTGTCGGCCTCGGACAGGGGAAGACCCGGGAGTTTCTTGACAGGGGTGATCAGGCCCATCCCGACATACCCTTTGTCCGCGATGTGAGGCACGGAGGAAGAACCCGGATCGTGGGTCGTGGTCTCGCCCGGACCCTCGAGAAGGCCTGATTCGGTGAGGGCCCGGGCATCATGGACCCGGCC
>NZ_AUFR01000044.1 GCF_000426605.1 Propionibacterium acidifaciens DSM 21887 | reverse complement strand
ACACCGTGGCGCCCCGGACCGGTGGGCGGACCCTGGTGACCACGGGTGGGGGCCTCGCCGGTCAGCCCGGTGCGCATGTGGCCGGCCATGGCGTGGCCGATGATCTTCTTGCCAGATGCAGCCCCGTGACCGTGGCCAGGTAGACGGATCCTTGCCAGGTCGGGATGCAGGGTGGTGTCACCGACCCGTGTCACCGCCGGCGCGTCGGCGGTGACGTTCCTGCGGAGCCTGTCCGGCCGGCCCGGGAGGTCCGCGGCCTGGATGGTGGTTCGGGCCTTCTTCCTGGGTTGACAAGGAGTCATGCCGTTTGCGGCCATGATCTTCCGGAGGCTCTAGCGCGCTGGCTTGGATTCCGTGGCGGGCGAGTTCGGCCCGGATGCGGCCGGTGGCCGCAGAATCTGCTCGGACTCGTCGAAGAACCGGGCGATGGTGGCGGCCGGGGTCCTGTCTTCTCCGGGCTGTTGCCGGCAAGGGTCGTTCGCGCCAGGCGTAGTAGCCGGATCTGGATACTTTCGCCCACCGGCGCATGGACCCGACGGGGTGGTTGCCTTCTTCGCTGCGGATGAATCCGTACTTGGCGTTCACCGGGACTCCTGGGCGAAGAAGACCGTCGCTTTTTCAGGAACTCGGCTTCCATTCGGGCTTCGCGGAGCTCGGCCTTCAACCGTCGTGGCCTCCGGCGTTCTCCTCGCTCGACGAGTTCTCCGTCCCGGGTTCTGGATGCTCTGTGCGCCATTCAGGCGCGGTGAAGGGAGCGTTGGGCACGTCGAGGCCCTCCAGACGGGTGTGTGAGAGCTCCCATCATCGGAAGGCCTCGACCCCTCTGCCCAGCCGCCACGCCGAAACCCCTACCTACACCCTCATCCGGGAAGAGCCATCAAACGGCGAAACTCAGGATTTCCCTTCAGGGGGCTCGTCTCGTTTCCCTGGGATCTCCCTGAGGGGCACGCTCATACGCGCCAAAGAGGCCTCATGAAACCGTCTCACCCCCTTGACACGGGTGCTCGGTCGGGTGTCTCGTTAAAAATGATGGATGCTTCTCCTTCATGCGAATACGACGCGTAGGGGCAAGAGTTTAGTTGTCGTCGTCGTGGTGCGCTGTTCGCAGGTCCATGACGGGGCTGACTGGGAAAGAAGATGGAAACTATAATGATTCGGTTCTATGGCTGTCATGGAACAGGATCGTTTCTGGTTTCGCGGGGTGGGAGGTGCTCGGAGTCGTGGTCGACGGTGTGTCCGGTGACGTGTGAGGCGGACGCGCCGAGGGTTTCTTCGGGGGTCTCGTGCTGAATGTTCGCGGTGTTGTTCCTGGCCGTGTTCCGGACGTGCTCGGCGGGGTTGTGGTCGGGCGCGTACGGCGGCAGGAAAACAGGGGTGATGCGCTCCAGCAGTTGACCCGGCTGGTGGAGGCCGGTCAACGCTTTCGCGTGGTGGGGGGCGGGCGTTGTCCGGGACGACCGCGATCTTCTCTGTCTCGGTTTCTCGTTGGAGCAGGTCCGGTGCGAGGATCGTCTGCTCGGTGTTCTGGTTCCCCTCGGTCGGATACGGCGTGACTGTTCTGCTGGTCGGGGGGAGGGCGCCGGAGAAGGACTGGGACGTCCTCTGCCGGTCCACGGACCGCTCTGGTGCGCTGTCCTCTGGGGGGCTGCATCCGGCGGGTCCAGGCCTCGTGCTCGGGGCGGGCCTCGTCTGTGGTGTGGGCCTTCCAGCCCTGGCCCGACAAGCTTTTGACTCGGGTCGTCGCCTCGGCCGCGCGTCTGGTGGTGGCCGGCTCGTCGCGGTGCTCGTCGAACGGGTCGGGCGGTTCGGGGCTCGGCCCGCACAGGGGCGGGAGCAGCCGGTGGGAGGGGTCCGACTGGTACCGGTCGTCGGACAGGATCTTCACGGCGTCACCGCAGGGCCGGGACGTCTCGGAACCCGGCGCGGGCACCCGTCCGGGAAGGCGGCCGGGCGAGAACAGCCTTGGGTTCTTGCTTCCGGGCGCGGGTGGGTTCCGCCGCGTCCTGGTTCCCGGCGTGCCCGGCCGGGACCCGGCGCATCCGCGTGGCCTGCCACTCGGCCGGCCGTTCCTGCACGGTCCTCTCCGTGCGCTCGACCGTCTCAGCGATGGTGCCCGCATCGACGCCTCGGGAGGTGTGCAGGACCGCTTCTGCTTTCATCCGCACCAGCACATGATTGTCGGAACGCTTCCTCCACCCGACCAGGACGGCGGTCTCCTGCGGGGCGACCCCGACCCGCACGCCCCCACCGCATCCGAAACGGCACAGGAAATCCACAAAAAACACGGTTCCGTTTCATGTCAGCCATACATGGAATCCTTGCTAAAAAGGAGGCTTATTAACAGGGGACCAGATCGCGATCATCGCCCCTGATCACAGCGTAATCCACAGGCGCTGTGAATAAACCTTCAGGATCGTGAAGCGAGACTTTGAGGGTTATTTAAAACTAGCTCGTTATCAAGGGAGAACCAAGATTGGATCTGACAAGGATTTTAATAAACCTCTTTGCATAAGTTTTTAGATCGAAAGGTTGCCAATGGCTAATTTTGTGGCATTAGCTGTTTGCTGTGCAATAGTTGGAGCTGCATTATTTTGCAGTGCTTTTTTTGCTTCGAGGGGAATTTTACCAAGAAATCGTTGGATTGGGATTAGATTAGGATTCACGCTTTCGAGTGATGTCGCATGGAGAATAGGGCATCGAGCAGCATTGAAATGGGGTGCTGTGGCTGTTATGGATGATGTTTGCTGCTTGACGGCAGGGTTAGTGCTTCTTCTCTATGATGGAGGGCCGCAAAGAGCTGTCTGGGGCCCGGGTGCGGCACTTGCCTCTAATGTGTTAATTTTTGTCCCATATCTCGTATCTGCGTACAAGGCGACGAGAGATGTCTCAACAATTGATAATCATTAGAAATTCACAGATAAGCTTGGTCAGTGGGATCATGGAGGCTTGTTCGCAGAACCCATGGAGGGTGCTTCGACCAGGAGCTGTGGTCGTGATTCAACCCCTGTGAATGAGTCTCATGGAATGAAGCCTTGCACAAGCCTCGCGGCTTCTGCGACTGCTGAGGGTGTGGCAGGAAGGCGGCGCCTCTGCATGGGCCCTGCGAACCAGGACCCGAAGGATTCTGCCTCTGTTTCACATGAGGGGAGCGGGTCATGACTGATTTCGTCGTGCTGACTGTCTGCTGCATGGTGCTCGGTGCCGTGGCGTTCTGCTGTGCTCTTCTCGCCTCGACCGGGGTGCTGCCGAGGAACGGGTGGGTCGAGACAAGGGCTCGGGCCCACCCCCGCGAGCGATGCCGCGTGGCGGGCCGGGCACAGGGCGGCGTTGAGATGGGGGATCGTCGCGGTCGTGGATGTGATGTCTGCTGCCTGACCGTGGGATTCGTGCTTCTTCTTGTGGATGATGGGGTCCGCAGGGCGATCTGGGGTCCGCGCACCGCGTTCGTGATCGATGTGTTGACCGCCTTCCCGTATGTGTTCTCCGCGTACAGGGCGGCGAGGGGCGTCGCAGCGGACCAGAAGCACGATGGTGCGACGAAGGCGGTGCCGAGGGTGTGATTCTTCCGCGGCCCGGCCCCGCGTCTGACGGCTCGCGCGGGCGCCCGCGCGTCCGGGCCCGTTTCGGTTCTGCGTGGTTCCACGGCAAGAACTCCACCGGAAACCATTTCGTCCGCAGAGGGTTGTTCACAGGAGGCTCGACGGAAGGGTAATCCTTGGTTGCGGGCTGATCCATGGGGCTGTGAATGGGTCTCACGGTCCGTCCCGGTTCCGAGCGATCTCGCGCGGAACAGACGGGACGCATCGACCGACTCGGCGGGCGATCCCATGCGGTGAACAGCCCCTGCGCCCCAGGCGGCTCCCGCCCGATCGGCCGACCGTCACCACCCGCTGCGCCGGTCCTTCGCTCGACAAGCCCTGACGAGGGCTGGTACCCGCCGCTGGCGCCGCCGGTCTCGGCAGCCGCGCCGGTCTCCCCGCTCGACAAGCCTTGATGAGCACCGTGCTTGACGAGCACCGTGCTGCACGGCCCCTGCTCCGGGTCTTTCCAGGGGGCCGTGCCCGTGGGCGCCGCCGGGCACGCGGATCGCCCCGGCGCGGACGGGCACACGCTGCCGGGCGACCGGCCCCGATGGTGGCTGTGCGCACTGATCCGGCGGCATGCGAGCGGTGTTCCGGCGGGGGCTGCGCCCGCGGCTCCCCGGCGTGAGAATTCAGGCATGCATAACCTGATTCAATGGTGAGAACGTAGTCTTTTCTCGGGGTTCTCCCCCGATTCCCTGAAATCACCCTGAGTGATGCGTTCATGCACGGCCTGGAGCTTCTTCGGGGCCGTTCGGAAGTCCTTGACAGTGGAACGCGTCGGGGTGTTCTGTGAAGTCACGGTGCTTCCACGGCTGCTGGCCGTCAGAGGCGGTCGTCGCCGAATGCCCGTGCGGAACCCGTGGCATCACCGGTGATGGAAGAAGATGAGATCGACATGATCGGATCGACATGATCGGTATGTCCGTTGCTGCTGAGATCCGGAACTCATGGGGCCGCCGGACAGGCGCGTCGTCCTTTGCGGTGCGATGTGATTCCCCTGTGTTGGGGGGTCGTGCGGTGGTGCTTACTGCAGGGGAGTCATCCCCGGTCTCCTAAGGAAGTGAGGGCGCCCATGCGTGTCAGTATCGTGGTTCCACCGGCGGCCAATCCTGACTGGCCGTCCATGGGTGCCGAGGTGATCGCTGCGGTGAGCCGTCGTGCCGGGCACGACACCACAGTGCACTATGCGCAACTCCTCCAGCCGAAGGGGGACTCGCTCGAGGAGTTCTCGATCTCGACGGCTGGGCTCTATTCTCCCACGTACTTCGGGCAGAGCGTGCCACAGTTCGCCCAGGAACTGGCTGCGGCTGTCCACGCTGATCTCAGGGTACTCAGACCCCAGCTCGGTGATGCTGGGATCGCTCCTCCTGATTACATGACGAAACGATACATCCGCGCCATGAATGCTGCTCGTGATGTGGTGCGGCGTGCCGTTGTTGAGATTCTCGACGACTCCCCGGATGTCGTCGGTTTCAGTATCACTCTCGACGTTCAGAAGATGCCGGCAGCGGCCATCGCAAGGGGTCTGCGCGAGAAGGGATTCTCCGGTCGTCTGGTGGCCGGCGGCTCAGCCATGGACGGCCGATCGCCATTGGCGTTCCTGCGAACATTCACCGAATTCGACGCCGTTCTGGTGGGCGAGGCCGATGAGTCCTGGGTGAGCTGTCTGGACCGGATCAACGCGGGCCGCACGGATCTTGCTGGCATCCCGGGCATCCTCTGCCGCAAGGGCTCAACTGTCCTCGTCGGCCCGCCGGAGAGGCCCCCGGAGGATCTCGACGGGTGCGCGACGCCGGACTATCGGGACTACATCCGGCAGTACGAGGCGAGCGAGTGGTCACAGGACGGTGGTTCCGTTCTCGTCCTCGAGTCCTCGAGAAGCTGCTGGTGGGGGGCCAGGAGCAGATGCACCTTCTGCGCGATCGACAGCAGGACGAGGCCATACCGTACGAAGTCCAGCGACCGAACCATCGCTGAGCTCCGCAAGCTCTGGGTCACCTACAGCCCACGGGTCGTGCTCTATACCGACTCGATATTCCCGTACTCCTACCGTGAGGATCATCTCGCCCGGCTCGCTGAGGACAGCCGGAGTGATTGCTGGAGTCTCTTCTATGAGACGAAGTCTACGGTCCCCCGACGGACCATCGCCCGCTTCGCCTGCGCGGGTGTACGGGAGGTTCAGCCCGGGATCGAGAGCTTCAGCACGAGGACGCTGAGACACATGCGCAAGGGCGCCACCGCGCTCCAGCAGGTCAACTTCCTCAAGTGGTGTTCGGCGTACGGCGTCCATGCCGGCTACGGACTCATCGCCGGGACGCCCGGTGAGACGGCGGAGGACCTCCGGCAGGTGCTGAGCGTCCTGCGGGCGATCGAGCATCTCGACGCCCCGGAGCAGCTGAACTGGTTGCTCCTGTTCCAGACGAGCGACTACTACGAACAGCGCGACTCGTACGGCTTCCAGGACGTGCAGCCGCTCGAGGCGGAACGGCTGGCCTATCAGGCTCCCGAATCTGTCCTCCAAGACCTCGTGTCCATGTACCGTTACACCCTTCCCTCCCATCGGGATCCGGAGTACCTCGCCGCATTCCGCGCGGTCGAGGAGTGGATCGCCGCTCATCATTCTTCTGCGCGGGCACCCTCGCTCACCGCTGACGACTGCGGGGACTGCATCCTCATCACCCGTCGCGCGCTCAACGGCGCGCAGTCCCTCACGGCCGTGGCGGACGCCGCGGAGCTCTTCCTGCTGCGCGAGTGCGCCGAGGTCCGCTCCCTTCCCGGCCTGATCCGAAACGGCCCCTACGACTCGGACGCCTTGCTGACCGCCGCCGAACGCCTCGTGACGGCCGGGCTCATGCTCGTCGACGGCACATGGATGCTCGCCCTGCCCATACCCGTGGATGCCGAGGCCTCCGTCGATGCGGCATGGCCCGCACACATCACTCAACCCAAGAGAAAAGAGGAGTGCCCATCATGACATCATCCCGGATGGTCGCCCATGAGAAGGAGATGATGACCTTCTCGGTCACCGACCAGTGCAATGTGAGATGCGCGCACTGCCTCGCCCTGTGCTCGCCGAAACAGACGACGATGCTCACCGCCGATGAGATGTACGAGAGCTATCTGTCGATCGCAGCGACGCGCCCCGTGAGAACGGTGGTCTTCACGGGAGGAGAACCGACCCTCCTCGGTGAGGAGCTCCTCGAGGCGATCGCCCGAATCAGCCTTGAGGGCCCGGTGACCCGCGTCGTGACGAACGCCTCATGGGCGACGGATGATGACGCCGCGAACGTCATGGTGCAGCAGCTGAGATCGGCCGGCCTCGCCGAGATCAACTTCAGCATGGATGACTACCACGCCTCGTGGATACCCCCGGAGAACGTCAGACGCGCCTTCGACGCCAGCCGAGGGCAGGGCTTCGAGGCGGTCGTCATCGCACTCGCCGAGGGACCGCGGAGCACCATCACCAGGGAATGGGTGCAGCACGAGATCGCCCCCGGAGTGCAGTTCGTCGACCAGCGGTCCTCCAGAGCGGGTGCCCATCCTCCTCGTTCGGCCGATGGGACCCTCTACGAGATCGCCCATCACGGGTACAGCCGGGTCGGGCGCGCTCGGGGATTCGGCGAGGAGGACATCGTGCCCGATGAGAGCATGCTCGCGCAGTACTGCTGCTGCGCTGAGATCCTCAGCCAACCGGTTGTCGATGCCCGCTTGGATGCCGGTATCTGCTGCGGGCTGAGCGTGAGGAACAACCGGGTGCTGCGCATCGGCTCCCTCCGTGAGTCGACATACGCTGAACTGGCTGACGCGGCTCAGCATGACGTCCTCATCCGTGCGCTCAGATTCCTGGGGCCCAAATATCTTCTCGACGTCGCGAGGAGCATCGATCCGCAGGTGCGCATGAGGCCGGCGTATGCAGGCATCTGCGAGGTGTGCGAGGACGTCACCGCCTCGCGGCGCGCACTCGCCGCCCTGGACACGGCGAAGGAGCGCATCGCTCTCGACGTCGCGCTGGCGGAGAGGATCCAGCAGGGCGACGATCACGATCATCAGGATTCCGGTCGTGACGCGGAGCCGAGGCCAGCTCATGCCGGGACATGATCCGCTCGAACGGCTCGGCCTGCATCTGGAGCGGGCCGGGTTGGCCGATCTGCTGTGCAGCTACACACCCGCTGCCCAGACGAGCGTCCTCACGGACTCGGTGATCCCGCCCAGCCTGCGACCACTTGTTGAGCTCTTCTGCCTGGGCCGTGAGGTGCCCGAGGCGGACCTGGACCCGGTGACCGTGCCGGCCCTCGAGGACCTGACGAACGCCGGGTTCGCGACGCGGAGTGGACCACGGCCGACATGGTCGATCCGTGATCTCGTGCTCCAGCGGGTCCACGGGCTGTGGCTCCTGGCCGGCAGGCCGTCGGCTCAGCGGACCCTGTACTTCGGAGCGGACTCCCTGGCGCTGGCTGATCGGATCCCCCTCGTCGGGGGCTCTGCCCTAGACCTGTGCTCGGGGCCTGGTTTTCAGTCCCTCTGGCTCGCCGCCCGTGGCATGCGGGTGACCGGATGCGAGATCGACGAGCGGGCCGTTCTGCTCTCCGGCGTGAACACCAGGTTGAATGGCGTGGCCGACCGGGTCCACCTCCTCCGCTCCGACCTCTGTGCGGAGCTTCCGGAGGGGAGCTTCGACGTCGTCGTGGCGAATCCGCCGATGGTCGCCGTCCCGGCCGGAATACCGTATCCCTTCGTCGGGGACGGCGGCCCGGACGGATTCGGAGTGATCCTCCGCATCATCGAGGAACTGCCCGGGCGTCTTGCGCCCCGAGGGGCCGCCTACACCCTCGGGGTCGCCGCTGCCGGCGATGAGCTCCCGCTCGCACTGGGCGCATTGCGGTCCGAGGCCCGCCGGCTCGGTCTGCGGATCAGGCTCACAGTGACCTCCGAACACGATGCAGGATCCGGCAGCACCTGGGACAGGGCCATTGCCGCCACATCACTCAGTTTCGAGGGCTCGGCGGTCACTCAGTCCTCTCTCGAGGAACGGACCAGCAAGGTTGTCCAAGGCTACGCGGATCTGGGAGTCCACAGGGTGGTTTTCTTCTTCATGACGGTTGCCGAGGAACAGCACGGATCTGTCGGGGTTCTCGATGTCCGATCCGAGCATCCTCAGAATCATCAAGGTTGGTATGTCGCGTGACTGGGCGCGAGTTAGAGAATATGAGGAGCAGCAAGATGAACGGAATCTCGATCACGACGTGGGTGATATTTTTAGCCAATATTGTGACGCCGGTGTCAGTCGCTGCGACGAGTCGGTTCCAGAGCCGTCCGAAGGTCGAACCCACGCACTGGGCCGGAATTCGGGTCGGGGCGACGATGAAATCATCCGAGGCGTGGCGGGCGGCGCACCCGGCGGCCTTCCGTTGGTCGAGACTCGATGTCATCGGTGTCTGCGGCGCCGTCCTGATCTGCCTGCTCCTCCTCCCGGCGCGGTGGCTCGTCCTGGCGGAGTGCGTTGTCTTCGCCTGCTGCCTCGCCTCGCTCGGACTCAACACATGGCACGCCGTCACGGCGGCCGAGAAAGTTCTTTCGTGGGATTATGAGCACCTCCGTGGAAGGGGTCGAAATGAAAAGATGTGAGGGGGCAAGGCGATGACCGGTATTTCGAGTACCGGATGGATAATGTTCATGCTCGATATGGTGTTGCCGGTGGCGGCTGTCCTGACTTATTATGCTCAGAGTCGTCCCAAGGCCAAACCCAATCGTTGGGCCGGTATCAGGATCAGGGTCGTGGCGAGTTCGCCGGAGGTGTGGCGGGCGGTGCACCGGGAGGCCTTCCGGTGGGAGAGGGTGAACTTCGTCTGCTTCTGCGGGGCAGCGGTGATCTGCCTGCTCACGCTCAGGTCGTGGCATCTGGTGCTCGCCGAGAGCATTCTCTATTGCGGCTATCTCATCCCGTTCGGGTTCAACGTCCGGCATGCCTGCACGGTGGCGAGAAGAATGGTCGATTCCCAGAGTCGCCGTGAGGATGGGGCCCGACCCATGATGGTTGCCGAGGGCGGGTTCGCCGGCTGCGGGGGCGTACGAGTGGGTGCCTCGCGTCGTGTCCGAGGTGCCGATGGATGGCGTCCTGATCGGACGGGGTGCTCTTGGTCAGGGCTTCGCGATCGGGTCATGCAGGAGTTGACAGGGATGAGGAGGTAATGCGATGTCTGACGTCACGTCCACTGGATGGATCATGTTTGCGGCGAACATCATTCTTCCGGTAGCGGTCTTTCTGTCCTACTATTTTCAGGTGAGGCCCGGCGGTAGGCCCAATCGTTGGGCCGGTATCAGGATCAGGGTGGTGGCGAGTTCGCCGGAGGTGTGGCGGGCGGCGCACCGGGCGGCCTTCCGGTGGGAGAGGGTGAACGTCATCTGCGTCTGCGGGGCGGCGGTGATCTGCCTGCTCACGCTCAGGTCGTGGCATCTGGTGCTCGCCGAGTGCATCATCTTCGGCGGCTATGTCATCTCGTTCCTGCTCAACTTCTGGCACACCAGCACGATGGCTGGGAAAATGGCTCACTCCCAGCGCCGGCATGACGAGGATCGCGGCTCATGACAGGCGTCCTGACCGGCTGGCGTGCTCGTGGTCAGGGCCTTGTACACATGACGCGGTGCATCACGTGCCTGTCCGTGATGACTGCGATGGTCGTCCTCTCGTCCTTCCCGGTTCCTGCGTCGGCTGATGCGGGTGGCGCTGATGCAACGCCCCGGGGCGCTGCCCCGAGTCCGTTCGACTGGGGCCCGTGCTCCTCGGATCGGGGTGATCAGAGCGTCGAGTGCGCGGTCGTCACTGTTCCCCTGAACCACTCGGATCCTTCGGTTGGGGGTACTGCGGTGAGGGTGGGGAGGATTCCCGCGACTGGTGGCAACGCCAGGGGGACGATCTTCTACAACCCTGGTGGCCCCGGCCTCTCCCCGATCGATGGTCTGGCGTCCTTCGCGGCCAGGCTGAGCCCGCAACTCAGAAATGACCACGACATCATCGGCGTCGACCCCCGTGGCGTCGGCGGCTCGGAGGGCATTCCCTGCGGGGCCATGACCACGGAGCCCCCGTCGACCTCCTACAGCGTCCTCCCCGCGAACGCCGAGCAGCTGGCGGAGCAGTTCGACGCCCTCGACCCGTGGCTGCGGGGGACCTGCGATTCCGACTCGCCCCTTCTCAAGCATGCCGGGAGTGTCGACGCGGCACGCGACATCGAGCAGGTGAGATGTCTTCTCGGGGTCGACCGGATCGACTACTACGGCATCTCGTACGGAGCCGTCATCGGCGCCGCGTACAGCCGGCTCTTCCCGGCGCATCTGCGCACCCTGACCCTCGACAGCCCGGACGACCCGAACGCCTGGTTCGGTGCGGGCCAGCCCGACCCCCTGTGGGCCCGGCTCGGCACGGCGGAGTACAGCGGGAAGACCCTGGAGGACCTGTTCAGCGCCTGCGAGTCGGCGGGCAGCCGTTGCCAGTGGGCACCGATGATCCGATCCGACTACGAGCGCGTGACCAGGGCACTGCGGACGGAGGGGCTCACGGTCCCGGGAACGGGGAGCTTCGACGCCTCGGCGTTCCAGAGCACGGTCGTCAGCGCGCTGTACCGGTTCAACCAGAACGGCCGCGATGACTACGAGACGCTGCTCGGTCTCATCCATGCCTTGGCCCAGGTCGCCGACGGCACGGCGCCGGATGGGGAACCCGCATCAGGCGATTCTGTGATCGGTCCGCAGACTCGCGCCGGGTCAGGGGCGCCATCGCAGGACACGACGGTCTCCCGGATGCTCACCGTGGACGCGGTGATGTGCGCCGACGCCCATGAGCCGCCGCAGCGGGAGGCATGGTTCATGAGCGCCGCGGCCGCCGAGGCGGACAGCCCGGGATTCGGTTACTACTGGATCTCCCAGGACTCTATCTGCAACGGCTGGCCCGCCACCGGGAACCTCGAGGATTCTGTCGGCATTCCGGACTACGGCACGATCGACGTGCCCTTCCTCGTCCTGAGCAACGCCCATGATCCTGTCGTCGGGGAATGGGGCGCCGACCGGGTGAAGGGCCTCGGCCCCCGCGGCGCGGCGGTCGTCGTCGCCGACGGCTGGGGGCACGGGGTGCTGCGGGGATCGTCGTGCGCGGCCGCGCAGTTCTCCGAGTACGTCGCCTCCGGCGCCCCTCCCCGGCCATCGGCCGGGTGCGGCAGTGACGCGCCGCTCTTCGCCGGGTGAGCTCTCGCTCAATGCCGGCGCTGACAACAGCTGAAAGGAGGTCGGAATCTGCGGATCACGGAGTGCCTTTCGCCGTCGGTGAGGGGTACGAGAACTTCTTCACAGAGAGGAACACCACCATGACCACCACCATTGAACCGATCACCACCTCGGTTCCGACGCGACCGCTGGATCGCGTCCTCGAGCTGGAGCGGTTGCTCGACGAGGACGAGATGTTCAAGAAGCAGTTCGCCTCGGACCCGTCCGGGGCCGTCGTCGCCCGCTCGCTCGACGTGGAGCTGCCCGTCGAGGCGGGGCCCGCGACGCTGTCCGAGCTGCTCCGGGCCGTCCCGGCCGCCTCGGCGTCCTCGAGCATCGAGACCGTGCGGACGCTGCTCGACGACTCCGCCCCGAGGCAGCCGGCGGCATTCTGGGGCGCGAACACGAACGGTGCGGCGAACGCCGAGGTCGTCGCCAATGGCGTCGTCTACCATGAGGCCGCGGTCTACTCGATGGGAGGCGCCGTCGTCGTTGTTGTTGCCGGTGCCGCTTTCACTCTGACCGGTAATCCATCCGAGCCCTCGGAGAGCACTCCGCATGCCCTGCGGCTGCAGTTCGACGAGAGCGTCGACCCCGGCCTCATCTCCGGCCTTCAGGAGGGATTCGACCTCAGCCCGGCGAGGCTGCGGGCCCTGCTGCGGCGCGGCGTTCTCGAGGGGGAGACCGAGCGGTCGGAGTTCACCGAGGACGGCTACGAGCACAAGGTCGTCGAGTTCGAGGCGGACGGCACCCGCCTGCGTGTCGAGTCGAAGGTGGGCATCGACGACATCATCGTTCTGGACGCCGAGGCCGTCGCCGCCTGATCGCATCAACACCGGGGTGGCCTCCCGGATCGCCGGGAGGCCACACCCCGACCGAGGGGGACAGCCGAGATGGCTCATCGCGCCAACCCGCCGGCAACGGTGAACGCGGGCAGGGCGATCAGGCTCTGCTTCCGGGTGTCACCGCCGGGATCGTCCGCGGTCTGCGCCTGCTACGTCCTGCTGGCCCTCGTGCCGACCCTCAACGTTCTGCTGCTCGCCGTCGCCGTGAGCGCCGTCGCCAACGCCGTCTCCGCCTCGGGCCCCGCGACGGGGGCGGGCGTGATGATCTCGGTCGCCCTGCTGATCGGTCTGGCGTTCCTGTCGTATCTGCTCACCGTGCTGCGGGACCACGCCTCCGGGCTGGTGCGGCTCCGCGTCACCCGCACGGTGACCGAGGACATCGTGCGCAAGACCGAACGGCTCGACCTGGCGAGCTTCCAGGAGACGGACACCTACGACCGGATCGATCGCGCGTCCCGCGACGGCGGTCAGCGCGCGTACCAGCTGTTCACGGACTTCGTCTCGGCCATGACGGGGGTGCTGTCGCTGGTCGGCACGGCCGTGCTGCTCTTCTCGTGGAGCCCGATGGTCGCCGTGACCGTCATCGTCAGCCCCGCGCCGGGCATCGTCGCCAGCGCGCTGTACGGACGGGTCGCCTGGCGCATCGAGCACGAGCGCACCGCACTGCGCCGGCGGGTCTCCTACCTCTCCGGCCTGTTCACCACGGAGTCCACGTTCCGGGAGATCCGCGGGCTGGGCTGCTCCAGGGCCCTGGTGGGCCGGATCGTCGGGCTCGACGACGAGATGGAGAGCACCGACACCCGCCTCCTCAACCGTCGGACGCTCGTCGCGGGCGGGCTGGGCTCGCTGTCGGTCGTGGCGACGGGATGGGCCATCTTCATGGCCGCCCAGGGGGCCATCGCGTCCGGTGAGGTCGGCCGGTTCGCCGGCTTCCTCGCCGCGATCACGACGGTCCAGTCGGGGGCGCAGGGGCTCTTCTCGAAGCTGGGGTCGATCTACGAGGGCGGGCTCTTCTTCGGCGAGCTCGTCGACTTCCTGAACGGTCCGGAGCGCGACGCCGCACCGGTCGTTCCCCGGCCGCGGGACACGGCGGTCGATCTCGACGGCGTGAGCTTCCGCTACCCGGGCTCCGACCGCTGCGTCCTCCACGACGTGGACGTCCACCTGCCCGCCGGCGCGCACGTGGTCGTCGTGGGCCCGAACGGCTCCGGCAAGTCGACCATCGGGAAACTCATCGCCGGGTACTACGCCCCGACCGAGGGGCGGGTCCGCGTGGGCGGCGTCGATGCGAGCCTGCTGGCCGATGCGCCGGCGCGATCGAGGGTCGCAGTCCTCCAGCAGGACTTCGTGCGCTTCGACCTCACCCTTCGCGAGAACGTGGCCCTCGGCGATGTCAGTCGCCTGTCGGGCTCCGACGACGAGATCGTGCGCGCGCTGGAGCGGGTCGGGCTCGGCGAATGGCTGAGGGGTCTGCCCGCCGGCCTCGACACGGTCCTCGGCAACGCCTTCGGCGGCGCCGCGCAGCTGTCGGGCGGGCAGTGGCAGCGGATCGGACTGGCCCGCGCCCTGTTCAGCGATGCCGACGTCATGGTCCTGGACGAACCCGCCGCAGCCCTCGACTCGCTCGGGGAGAAGCGGGTCATCGAGGGCGTCCTCGCGGACCGCGCGGGGAGGACGACGATCGTCGTCGCGCACCGGCTGTCGACGGCGCGCCAGGCCGATCTGATCGTCTGCTGCCTCGACGGCCGCATCGCCGACGTCGGACGGCATGCGGAGCTTCTCGCGAGACGAGGGGTCTACGCCCAGATGTTCGCTCTTCAGGCCGCCGGCCTTCGCGGGGGACCTCGCGGGGCCCCGCCGGAGGGGCCGACTCGTGGAGCGCCGCTCGGCCCGGGCGCCGGTCGATCCGGCGCGCCTGGCCGCCCCGATCCCTCCCGCGCGGTCGTCGGGGTCCCGGGCACGGACGGCGCGAGTGCGGACGGGGGACGGTGGGGCGCGGCGCGGCGCGCGCAGCAGACCACCGAACCGGGAAGCTTATTCACAGCACGACAGGATAGAGGCCTGACAAGGAGAAACCCTCCTGCTGACGACCCCTGTGAACAAGCCTCCAAGAATCAATGAACCGAGGAAGTGACACCATGTCAGGAATTCCAGTCATCGCATGGGTGATGTTCGCGGCCGATGTCGTCGTCCCGGTGACGGCCACGGCCATCATCTCCCGGAGGAGCCGGGCGCTGGCCGAGGCGGCCCGGTCGTCCCGGGCGGCCGGGGGGCCGGCGAACTCCCTGGCGCCTTCTCGGGCGGGGTACGCGACGGCTCTGTGGCTCATCCGTTTCGATCTTGTCGGCATCAGCGGCGTCGCCCTCGTCTGCCTGATCGTCCTCCGGTCCCGGCCCTCTGATCTCGTCCTCGTCGAGAGCGTCCTCTTCGGCTGCTGCCTCGTCTCCCTGGGGCTCAACGCCGTGTTCTCCCGGTCCGCGGCCAAGCGGGCTGCCGAGGAGGAGGCGCGGGAGAACCGCTCCACGCGCCACGGGACCTGATCGTCCCCGACGGGTCGGCCCTGTCCGTGCCTGCTGGCATGATGGGCCCTGGCCGGTGGACGGTGTCGGCAGGCAGCGCTGACCGGTGCGGCCGCGGCCGGCGGGTGGCGTCGGCGAATGGCGGAGCCGAGGGGAGGGCCATCATGACGGGAAGCACATCCGACGCCGCGCCTGCGGGCGTCGGACGATCAGACACCGGGCAGACGGGCCCCGGGCAGTCCGGGGCCGTCCCCGAGCCTGACGCACCCTCCGCGCCCGACCCCCTCACCGGCGTGTGGGCCGACCTCGTCGGCCAGCGCGACGCCGTCACCGCCCTGCGCCGGGCCGTCGCCGGCGGCGCCCACGCCATGACGCACGCCTGGCTCGTCACGGGCCCGCCAGGCTCCGGGCGCTCCAACGCGGCCCGCGCCTTCGCCGCCGCGCTCCAGTGCCCCTCGGGGGGCTGCGGCCGCTGCCGCGACTGCCGCTCGGCCTTGTCGGGCGCCCACCCCGATGTCACGCTCGTGCGCACCGAGAAGCTGTCCATCGGTGTCGACGAGGTGCGCGAGCTCGTCCGCAAGGGCGCCATGAGCCCCACCCTGGGCCGCTACCAGGTGCTCGTCGTCGAGGACGCCGACCGCATCACCGTCCAGGGCGCCGATGCGCTGCTCAAGAGCATCGAGGAGCCCCCCGCACGCACCGTGTGGGTGCTGTGCGCGCCCACCGCCGACGACGTCATCGTCACCATCCGCTCGCGCTGCCGCCGGGTCGGCATGCGCACCCCCGGCGACGCCGACGTCGTGCGCCTGCTCGTCGAGCGCGACGGGGTCGACCCCGCCATGGCCGAGTCCGCGGCCCGCGCCGCCCAGGGGCACATCGGCCGGGCCAAGGCGCTGGCCCGCAGCGAGGAGGCCCGCGTCGCCCGCGGCGCGGTGCTCCGGGTGCCCGCCCGGCTCACCGATCTCGGCGCCGCGCTGTCGATCGCCGCCGAGCTCGTCGACGGCGCCGCCGCCGAGGCCCGGAAGGTCACCGACGAGCTCGACGATCGCGAGAAGAAGGAGCTCCAGGAGGCCCTCGGCTACGGGGCCAGGGGCGCCCGACCGCGGAACGCGGCGGCCGCCCTCAGGTCGCTCGCCGACCAGCAGGCCGCCCGCGCCAAGCGTCTGCGCCGTGACGCCCTCGACCGCAGCCTCACCGAGCTCACCACGTGGTACCGCGACGTCCTGGCGGTCCAGACCGGCGCCGTCGACCCCGGGCAGGTCCCGCCGTCGTCCGCCGGCGGTTCCGCGCCGGAGCCCCGTCTCATCAACGTCGACATGCACGAGAAGGTGCGGGCGGCCGCCGCGGCCTCGACGCCCGAGCGCACGCTCGCCTGCATCGACGCGATCCTGGCCTGCCGCGAGGCCCTGGAGCACAACGTCGGCGAGGTGCTCGCCGTCGAGGCCATGCTGGTCCGGCTCGTCGGCGCGGCCCGCTGAGCGGGGCGACGCGCCCGCCGCCCCGGGCCGGGCGACCCGATCCGCCCCCGCCGGGCGTGTTGAAGCGGCTCGTCCCGCGACGGCTCCACGACAATGACGTGTGTATGTCCAGCGCCCTGATGGGCGCAGCGCATCGAGCAGCGGAGAGGACCAGCCTGTGAGCGACCAGAACGAGGGCCTGTACGACAGTGTGAGCACGCCCGCCGACCAGCCCGTGCAGACTTCCGGCGTCCCGTCCCGGGCGGGCGCATCCG
>NZ_AUFR01000043.1 GCF_000426605.1 Propionibacterium acidifaciens DSM 21887 | reverse complement strand
CACGCACCCCGCCCCACGAAGAGGGGGTGGGCCCGTGACTGCTGGTGCTCGCGTCCACTGTGTTGTTCTGGACACACGGACAGGAAACCCCGGCCAGGGGGCTCCGCCGTCCGGTGTCAGAGACCGTGCCGGTGGCCATGGCGGAAGGGAAACACCCGGTCCCATACCGAACCCGGAAGTTAAGCCTTCCAGCGCCGATGGTACTGCACGCGGGAGCGTGTGGGAGAGTAGGAGACCGCCGGACCACGCACCATCCCCCGCAGGCACACGGAACCCCCGACAAGGGGCTCCGAAACCCTGCGGGGGATAACCATTCAACAACCACACCAGCACACCAGACAACCGGGACCACCAGACAACCGGGCAGCCGACCGGCAGGACCCCCACCCCCGATCGAACCACAGACAACACCACCCGACCAGACCCCGCACCAGCCACCCGAACACGACAACACCACCAACCACCAACCAAACCCACAGGCCGGACGGCGCCGATCCGCTCGTTCACCTGTGCTCTTCATCTCACTCGTCAATAGGGTCGCTTCGTAGCCGGGCAGGACGGAAACATGAACAGGTCATCGGATCATTCGAACGCTCGGGGGCCTCATCGTGACCGCGGTGACGGATGGGGCGGTTCCCAAGGCGGCTCCTCCGGTCGTCGTCGTTCCGGTGGTGGCGGTCCCGCCCGCGAGCGTGGCTTCGGCTCCTGGGGCGACCGTGACGGTTCCGCCCCGCGGGGCGACCGCGGTCGGAGTCGTGGCGGTCAGGAGCGCCGCGTGTACCGCGGCGGCCGGGGCTCCCGGCGGGACGACTCGCCCCGCGGCGACGGGGGCTGGGGCTCCCGGTACACCGGTGACCGCCGGGAGGGGCAGGATCGCCGTGACGGCGGGCCCTGGGCCGGTCGTGGACGGCGTCCCGATCCCGTCAGGGGCTCGGGGAGCTCCCGTGATCGTCGCTGGGGCGACGACCGGCGGAGCGCGGAGCGCGGAGCCCGGGACGATCGGCGAGGTCAGGGGTGCGGTCGCTGGGACGATCGCGGGGACCGGGCCCGCCGTGACGGCGGCCGCGGTCGCGGTGAGGATCGATACGAGTCCCGACGCGATGGGGGCCGTCGTGAGGGCCGTACCGGGGCCGGCCGTCATGATGACCGAGGGGGCCGAGGCGCACGCGACTGGCGCGACGAGCGGCGCACCGGTCACGGCCGGGATGACCGGTGGCGGACCGCCGGCTCCGAGCGCGACGACCGCTGGGGCCGCTCAGGCGAGGGCCGTGGAGGTTCCCGCGGGTACTCCGCCGGGCGCGGCGGCGACCGTCGGGGTGGTCGTGACGGGTCCCGGTCCGGGCGCGCCGATCGCCCGGGGCGCCGGTCCTGGCAGGACGACCGCGGAGACCGGCGTCGTGACGACGATCGCGTCCGCCGTGACGAACGCGTCGCACCCCCCGGTCTAGAGCGTCCCGACGACGAGCCCGAGGTCGATCTCGACTTCGACGAACGGCTGCTGCCGCGGGCGGTGCGCGCCGAACTCCGCGGTCTTCCTCTCGACTTGGCCCGCGAGGTCATGGCCCACCTCATCGCCGCGGGCGAACTGATCGACGAGGATCCCGCGCTGGCGAACCGGCATGCCCGGGCCGCCCGTCGGCGCGCGGCCCGTCTGCCCGTGATCCGTGAGGCGTCCGCGGAGGCCGCCTACGCGGCGGAGGACTACGCCACAGCGCTCACCGAGTACCGGGCCGTGGCCCGCATGACCGGCAGCGACGAGTACCTGCCCGTCATCGCCGACTGCGAGCGCGCCATGGGCCGCCACGACCAGGCGTTGCGGACCATTCGTCAGGGCCATGCGGCCCCGCTGGGGGCGGCGCAGCACGTCGAACTGGTCCTCGTCGAGGCCGGCCTCCGGCACGACGTGGGTCAGGACGAGGAGGCCCTGCGCGTGCTTCGCAGGGCCATCGAGGCCAAGCTCGGCAGGCCCTCGTCGCAGGCCCGCCTGCGCTACGCCTATGCGGACATCCTCGCCCAGCGCGGTGACGTCCACCATGCCGTCACATGGTTCACGGCCGCCGGCAGGCTCGACGGGGAGCACGCCCTCGACGTCGCCGACCGTCTGGAGGCCCTGGGCGCAGAGGTGCCCGATGCCTTCCGGCCCCCGATCGACGAGACCGACGAGGATCTCTACGTCGAGGAGCAGGAGCCCGAGGACGTCCGACCCGAGGACGGGCGCACGACGGGTGCGGGCGATTCCGAACGGCCTTCCGAGGAGGCCCCCGACCCCCGCGAGGGCGACGAACCCGACGGCTCCCGACCGGTCGGTGCGGTGATCCCCGTCGATGCGACGGCCCTTGGTGGACCCGTCGTCGACGGTCCGGACGTCGCCGTTGCCGGCGGGGGCGGCGCTGCCGATCCGTCCGGGCGGGACGACGCCGGAGCCGGCCTCGGGGGAACCGGCCCGACCGACGAGGACGGCGCCGGGGCGCCGCGCCCAGACGAGGAGGACCGGCCCTGCGCGGGCGAGGTCGTGGAGGTCGCCGTTGCCGGCGGGGACGGTGCGGCCGATCCGTCCGGGCGGGACGACGCCGGAGCCGGTCCGAGCGACGAGGCGGCGTCCGAAGCGGTGGCCGATGATGGTGAGACCGAGGAGAATCGGTGAGCGAGAAGCTGTGCGCCCGGTACGACGCTGCGCTGTTCGACCTGGACGGTGTGATCTACCTCGGTCCACGGGCCGTCGAGGGAGCCCCCGAGGGGGTCGACGGTCTGCGCGCCGAGGGCGTCAGGGTCGGTTTCGTCACGAACAACGCCGCCCGCACCCCGCGAACGGTCGCCGAGCACCTCACGCGGATCGGCGTCCGTTGCGATGTCGCCGATGTTGTCACGAGCGCCCAGGCGTCGGCCAGGATGCTCGCCGAGACCCTGCCCGCGGGTTCCCGGGTCCTCATCAGCGGCACCAGCGCGCTCGCCGCCGAGATCGAGGCCGCCGGTCTGACCCCCGTGTGGTGCAGCCGCGACGAGCCAGCCGCCGTGATCCAGGGCTATGACCCCGAGATGACCTGGCCGCGCGTCACGGACGCTGCGCACGCAGTGCAGGCCGGTGCCCGCTGGTTCGCCACGAACCCCGACATGACCCGTCCCACCGACCTCGGCCTGGAGCCCGGTGTCGGCACTCAGATCGCCACCCTGCGGGTCTGCCTGGGTCCCGGTGCCGAGCCCGAGATGGCGGGGAAGCCGTACCCGCCGCTGCTGCGGGAGACCGTCCGCCGGCTGTCCGCCGAGCGCCCGATCTTCGTGGGGGACCGCCTCGACACCGACATCGAGGGCGCCCACAACGTCGACATGGACTCGCTCTTCGTCTTCACGGGGGCCCACGGCGTGCGCGATCTGCTCGCCGCCGACGCCCCCTGGCGGCCCACCCGCATCGGGTACGACATCCGTGCGCTGCTGGAACCGGTCCGCAGCGCCGAGGTTGTCGAGGACTCGGCGAGATGCGGCTCGGCGGTCGCCACCGTCGTCGACGGCAAGCTGTGGGTCGACGGCGTCGGGACCGACCGGCGGGGCCAGCTCGATGCGTTGTGGGCGGCACTGCAGCTGGCCTGGCGCGCAGCCGACGAGGGCGTCGTGGTCGACACCGAGGAGCTCGCCCGCGCGCTCGACCTACTGCACTGAGCCCGGCCCCGCCCGCCTCTGTCGGGGGTGCGGCTCGCAGCGGGCTCCTCCGCCGCGTCGAGGGGGCGCGGGGCGGTGCGGTGACGCGTGCTCGTCCGGGGCGGTGCCGTCCGGGCGCCGGCGCGGAGCGGGTGCCCACGGCACGAGCTGGTTGAACACTGTTCAGGAGTGTCTGTACGATGGGTGTGCGCCACCGCAGTGGGGCGCCCGGAACGACACACAGGAGCTCGCCGATGATCACCGAGGATGAGAAGAACACCGCGTCACGGAGCGGCCTCACCGCCTCCGACCTGGCCCTCATCGCGGTCTTCGCCGCCCTCATCGCGGTCTTCGCCCTCATTCCGGCCGTTTTCACGGTGGGGGCGGTTCCCTTCGCCTTCCACATGATCATCATCGTCCTCGCGCCCTTGGTGCTCGGCGCCTGGCGCTCGGTCTGCTCGGTGCTCCTGTACCTGCTCGTCGGGGTGGCCGGTCTGCCGGTCTTCAGCGGCGGCCGCTCGGGCCCGAGCATCTTCGTGAGCGCCAGCGGGGGCTATGTGATCGGCTGGGTCGTCGCCGTCCTCGTCGCGGGGGCCCTCCGCACCGCGCTGCTGCGCAGGCGCCCCCGCAAGGGCCTGCTCGCCGTCTGGCTGACCGTGGCAGGTGTCGTCTGCGTCGTCATCACCCATCTGTTCGGCGTCGCATGGTTCATGGTGGCGCCCAATCTGCACATGGGTCTCGGCGCGGCCCTGCTGACCACGGCCCCCTTCTTCCCGCTGGACCTCCTCAAGGTCGTCATCGCCGCTCTGCTCGCGGTGGCGGTGCTGTCGGCCTTCCCGCGGCTCATGCCCGCCAGGAAGGCGTGAACCGTCGATGATCGAGTACCGGCAGGCGGGTGTGGAGGTCGACGGTTACGACCTCGACGGACGCGCGGTGACGACGCGGATCCTGCGCGACGTCACGCTCAGCCTGCCGCAGCGGCGCATCGCCGTCATCGGCGCCAACGGCTCCGGCAAGTCGACACTCCTCAAGCTCGTCAACGGCCTGATCAGGGCGACCAGCGGGCAGGTGCTCGTCGAGGGGCTCGACCCCGCCCGTGAGGGCAGGGCCGTGCGCCGGAGAGTGGGCCATGTCTTCACCGATCCTGCCGCCCAGCTCGTCATGGCGACCCCGCTGGAGGAGATCGAGCTCAGCCTGCGCGCGAGCATCAGGAACCGGGTCGAGCGCCAGCGCCGGGCCCTGGAGGTGCTGGCCTCGCACGGCCTCGAGCATGTCGCCAATCGTTCCGTGCACACCCTCTCGGGTGGTGAGCGCCAGCTCGTCGCGCTGGCCGCGGTGCTGGCGGTGGGGCCCTCGATCGTCATCGCCGACGAGCCCACGACCCTGCTCGACCTGAGGAACAGGATCATCCTCGGCCGCGCCTTCGACGGGCTCGACCAGCAGCTCGTGTGCTCCACGCACGACCTGGAGCTGGCCGCCCGCATGGACCGGGTCCTCCTCGTCGATGCCGGGCGCGTCATGGGAGACGGCTCCCCCCAGGAGATCATCGCCCGGTACCGCGAGCAGATGGCCGTGCGAGCGGATGAACCCGCGGGCGGGCGTCGATGAGGCTCGAGAACTACCTGGGCGCCTACCGGGCCGGTGACTCGCTGATGCACCGGGCCCCGGTGGTGGTGAAGTACCTGCTGCTCGTCGTGCTGGGCGTGGTGCCCTTCTTCGCCGGGCGCTGGCCCGTCTCGGCGGCGACGCTCGTGCTCTCGGCGCTCGTGCTCGTCGTGGGCGCCCGGCGCAGCCCGCGCGAGCTCGACCCGATGCTCGGCGTGCTCGTCATGAGCGCGCTCATCCTCGTCTACGACTCCTTCTTCCTGAGCTGGCGCAACGGCGTCGTCTTCGTCTGCGGCACGCTCTCGTGCCTGTGGCTGGCCCGCGTGCTCACCTGCACGACGCCCGCCTCGGTGCTCATGGACGCCATCGCCTCGCTCGCCAGGCCCTTCAAACCGCTCGGGGCCAGTCCGGAGAGGTTCGCGCTGACGATCAACATCATGTGGAACTCGATCCCGGGTCTGCTGCTGAGCGTGCGCCAGGTGCGCGACGCCGCCCGGGCCCGCGGGATCGAGCGGGCCGGTTGGCGCTTCGTCGCGCCCGTGATCGTCGGCGCCGTCGGCCGTGCCCTCGAGATGGGCGAGGCCCTCCAGGCGCGGGGCCTGGCCGACAACGACTGAGTCGACCAGGCCCCGCGGCGCGCCCGTGCGCGGCAACGGCGTCGGCGCGTGGTGAACCAGATGCCGAGGCTGCCGCCGACGACGAGCAGGATGTGCTTCACCGACGTGGCGGAGGAGGGGCCCTTCGCGGTCGGGCCGGCGGTTGCGGTCGTCCTGCTGTCGGAGGGCGACGGGGTGGCCGTGAGGGACTCCTCGTAGGTCCGGTAGTTCGGCGGCGGCAGGATGTCGCCGACGGCCTGCACGTAGAGCCGGTAGCCGAACTCCGAGCCGGCGAGGGCCTCGTCGTCGGACATCGCGACGGTCACCGTGTGGTCGCCGGCCTGGTCGGTCAGCGCACTGCTCCCCGGGGCGTGGACGATGGGATCGGTGACCATGGGGTCTCCGTGTCGGAGCCCGTCTTGTCCACGGCGCGGCTGGTCACGCTGTGCGGTTCGCCGTCCGCCCCGATGAGGCTCGTGGCGATGCGGGGAAGGCTGTCGGTCTTGCGATTGAGCTTGCCCGCCTGGTCGTTCGTGACGGGCATGACGTTGATGCTGCTCGCGATGGACTGGCCCCAGCGGGCCGGCACGGTGAAGGTCTGCATCTCGCCGGGCACGATCGTGCTCTGGTAGAGCTTGTTCGTCTCGAGCCGGGGGCCGGAGGCCGGGGAGCTGCCGCCCTGGATCTGGGTTGTGGCGCCGCCGAACTTGCTCGTCGTGTCCTGGAAGTCGCCCTCGTCGGCGTTCTCGGCGGCGGCCCCCTGGGCGTCGGCGTCGGCCACCCGCGGCCACTCGCCGACCTTGAGCTGGAGCGAGCGGTTCGTGGTGAGGTCGAGGTCGCTCAGGTCGACCTTGAGGATCATCTGGTCGGCGTCGCGGCAGTCGGTCTGGTAGTCGTCCCTGATCGACATGGCACCGGCGGTGAGGTAGGGATCGTAGGAGGAGCCGCTGATGCCGTCCCAGCTCGAGCTGGCGCGGGAGTCGTTTCCCACCAGGAGCTCGGCCTTGACGATTCTTGCCCGATTCGGTCTCCTGCTCATGGGAGGTGCTGGGGATCAGCGCCGTGGCGGCGATGTCGGTCTGCTTGGCGCTGCGCTTGACGACGTAGTAGCGGGTGAGGGTGTCGGACTCGTTGCCGGTGGCGGGGATCGTGTCCTTCCAGTAGCCAGCCGGAGCCCACCGTGGGGGCGCTGCCCGCATTGGCGGTGCCGGTGACCTCGGCCCCGTCGTAGTCGAAGGGGCGCACGTCGCGGTCCTGGACGGCCTGCTGCAGCGCCTTGGTCAGGTCCCGGTGTCCCGTAGTACTTGCCCTTGTCGGCCACGCACTGGAGCTGCTGGCGCGTCGTCTCGTCGACTGACAGGCCCACGACGTCGATCGTGAGGTCGACGCCGGTGAAGGCCAGCGACTCGGCCGTGGGGCAGGGATCGCCGCAGGTCGACTCGCCGTCGGAGACGAGCACGTTGGAGCGCTTGCCGCTGCCGCCCCGGTCGGTGCCGGCCTGCTCGAGCGCCTTGGGGATCGGCGTCCAGCCGTTGGGGGAGTACTTGCCGATGGCCGAGATGAGCTGGGCCCGGTTGCCGGAGGCGATGTCGACGGTCCGCTGGGTGTCGTCGCAGGCCTCGGCGGGCATCGGGTCGGTGTTCACGGTGGCGCCGAGCACGCGCATGCCGACCTTCGCGTCGGTGGGCAGCGAGTTGACGAGCGAGGTGAGTGACTTGCGGGCGGCGTCGATCGTGGGCGTTCCAGTGCCGTCCTCGGAGGCCATCGAGCCCGAGGCGTCGAGGACGACCGCATCATCTTCGCCATGCCGCTCGTGCACGGCGGCTCCGCGTCGGGGCTGCTGCGCGACTACGGCTCGTTGCCGCAGGCCTGGGTGCTGCCGGCCATCGGCCAACTGCTCGAGGCCCTCCACGTTATCCACTCGGCAGGGCTCGTCCACCGCGACGGAAGCCCGCCGACATCCTGCTGCGCCCGGGCTGCGCGCCGGACATCGTCCTCTCGGACTCCGGCACGGCGGCACCCATCGCGGAGCCCCGGCTCGCGCGGGCGACCCGTCTTCTTGTCCCTGGAGCCCGGCTGCCAAGAAGCGGAGCCCCGGCTCGCGCGGGTGACCCAGGTGATCGGCACGCCCGACCACGTGTCCCCCGGGGCCAGGTACGGGGCGGACCCCGAACCCGCCCAGGACCTGTACGCGGTGGGCGTCGTCCTCATCGAGCTGCTCACGGGGCCCGCCCGGGCCAGGACGGCCCGGCCCTTGTCCCGGACCGGTTCGCGGGCACCCCGCTGGGGACCTTCATGGCGCATCTTCTGGCCGACGTCCCCCGGCGCACCGCCAGCGCGGCCCAGGCCTGGCAGGAGCTCGCCGCCGTCGTGCCGGCGCCCGCCGTCGACGAGCCCGTCGAGGTCTTCGACCAGATCGGACCCCTGCTGGGGGTCGGACGGGCTCCTGCCCGCGGGCAGGAGCGGCGCCGAGGAGCGCCACGTGCCGGTCCGGGCCGCCGACGGCGTCGTGACCGGGGTCAGCCCCCGGCCGGTCCTCGCGCAGACCAGCCCCTCGCCCGGCCCGTGGTCCGCAGCCCCCGGATGGGAGATCGGCGCCATGGCCCCGCCCGGGCACGCCTCGCCCGTCCCCGTCGTGGCCCATGCTCTCGCCGCGCCGGTCCAGGGCGGTCCCGCCGCGCCCGGTCGCGGTGCGTCGGCCCAGGCCGTCCCGGCCGCTCCGGTCCACGGCGCCTCAGGCGCGGGGCGGAACCGCGGGCGCGTGGCCTCCCCGCTGGTGGTCGGGGGCGGTGCGCTGTGCATCCTCGTGGCGGTCGTCCTGATCCTGGGAGGGGCACCGCCCGATGTCGAGACTTGCTGCAAATCGGCGTCGAGTGGCTCGCATGGTCGCTCCCGAGGAAGTCCGCATGCAGCAGACCGCTCTCTACGGGCCCCGCTGTCCGATGTGTTCAAGCGGTGCGGGCAGGCGCTGGGGCTGAACCAGTCCGAGCTGGCCCGCCTGCTCGGCATTTCGGCGCCCATGCTCTCCCAGCTCATCAACGCCCGCCGCATCAAGATCGCGAACCCCGTCGCCGCGGCCCGCCTGACCCGGATGGTCTCGCTCGCGGACGAGGTGAGGACGGGGCTGCTCACCGCCGCGGACGCCATCGGCCGCGAGGCCGACGGGGTCTCCGAGATCCCCGTCGCGACGCTCATCAGGAGCCTGCCGAGGACGACCGCGAGCCAGGTGCAGGAAGCTCTTCCGTGCGACGGCCGCAGCCCCGGACTACTTGCGCGCCGCCGAGCTCATCCGTCCGGTCAGCCCCGAGATCGCCGAACTGCTCCAGGTCTTCGGCGCGGAACGGCTCGACCGGGCGGAGGCCTTCGTCCGCGCCCGCGGGCTCGCCTGAGCGGCCGCCGCGGCGCCTGGAGCAGGCCGAGCGCTGCTCGCAGAACTCCTCGCCTGAGCGGCCGCCTCTTGGACCCCGCCCCGCCGGTGGCCTAGGCTCGGCGCCATGAGCGCATCCCCGCAGGACGACCCCGCCGAGCCCGAGGCCGTGCCCGGGCCGCGGGCCGGAGAGCCCCCGGTCACCGGGAACCGCCTCGTCGACGGGGTGCTCGCCGAGCTGGCCGGCGTCGACGCCCTGCCCGTCGGGGAACGGCTCGAACGCCTCACCGCGGCCCAGCAGGGCCTCGCCGAGATCCTCGACGGAACCCGCGCCGAGTCCCCCGATCCCGGCCGCCGCCCGTGACCCCGGGTCCCGGGCGCCGCCGGCTCGACCTCGAACTGCCCGCCAGGGGGCTGGCGCGTTCACGCTCCCATGCGCTCGAACTCATCAGATCGGGACGGGTGCGCGTCGCCGGCGACGTCGTCACGAGGGCGTCGACACCGGTCGGGCCCGACGACGCGCTCCTCGTCGAGACCGACCCGTGGGTCTCGCGCGCCGCTCACAAGCTCCTCGGCGCGCTCGACGAGTCCGGCGTGACGGTGCCCGCCAGGGTCCTCGACGCCGGGGCCTCCACCGGGGGATTCACCCAGGTGCTCCTGTCGCGCGGCGCCCGGCGGGTCTACGCCGTCGACGTCGGCCACGGACAGCTGGCCCCGCCGCTGCGCGCCGACCCGCGCGTGCGGAACCTGGAGGGGGTCAACCTGCGCGGGCTCGGCCTCGACCACGTGGACGGGGCGCCCGTCGACCTGGCCGTCGGCGACGTCTCGTTCATCTCGCTCCGCCTCGTCATGGCGCCCGTCCTCGGCGTCCTCGCTCCCGGAGCCACGGCGCTGCTCCTCGTCAAACCCCAGTTCGAGGTGGGGCGGCAGCGGCTGGGCGCCGGGGGAGTGGTGACCGATGAGACGGAGCGGGCCGGGGCCGTGGACCGGGTGCTCGACGAGGCCGCCCGGCTGGGCTGGGAGTGCTTCTGGCGGGCCCCGAGCCGGCTGCCCGGGCCGGCGGGCAACGTCGAGTTCTTCATCGGACTGCGCCGGGCCTGAGCAGGCCCGGCACGGCGGCGGCCGCTAGGCTTGCCGCCGTGGAAGAAACCCGTCGCGTCGCCGTCGTCGTCCATCCGACCCGTCCGGAGGCGGTCACCGCCGCCGTCCGTTTCATCGACGGCATGCGGCGCCACACCATCGAGTGCGTGGTCGAGGCGAACCACGTCGATCAGGTGCGGGAGCAGCTGCCCGACGCCTACATCAGCCCGCTTGCCGTCGGCTCCCGGGTCGAGCTCATCGTCGTCTTCGGCGGCGACGGCTCCATGCTGCGCGCCTCCGAGTGGGCGCTGCCGCGCGGTATCCCGCTGCTCGGCGTCAACCTGGGCCACGTCGGCTTCCTCGCGGAACTGGAGGCCTCCGAGATCCGCGAGCTCATCGAGAAGGTCGCGGCGCGCGACTACACGATCGAGCGGCGCCTCACGCTCGGCGCGCACGTCTTCGACACCGACGGCACGACCCTGTGGAACTCCTTCGCGGTCAACGAGGTGAGCACCGAGAAGGCCTCGCGCCGCAGGATGGCCGACCTCATGGTCTCCATCGACGGGCGGCCGCTCTCGCGCTGGGCGTGCGACGGCGTGCTCGTCGCGTCCGCGTCCGGCTCCACCGCCTACGGATTCAGTGCCGGCGGGCCCGTCATCTGGCCGAACACCGAGGCCTTCGAGGTCGTCCCGATCGCCGCCCACGCCCTCTTCGCGCAGGCCTGCGTCGTCGCCCCCAGCTCCCAGGTGGAGCTCCAGCTCATGGGCGGCGATCTGGGGCCCGACGCCGTCGTGTGGTGCGACGGGCGGCGCAGCGCCGACCTGCGCTCCGGCTGCTCGATCGTCATCGAGCGCTACCCTCAGGACCTGCAGATCGCCCGCCTGTCCGAGCAGCCCTTCACCACCCGGCTCGTCAAGAAGTTCGGGCTCGACGTCGAGGGCTGGCGCGCCCCAAGGCGCAATCCGAGGTTCTGACGTGCTCACCGGCCTGCGCCTCTCCTCGCTGGGCGTCATCGGCTCCGCAGAGATCGAGCCCGCCGCCGGCCTCACCGCCGTCACGGGCGAGACCGGGGCGGGCAAGACGATGATCGTCACCGGCCTCGGCCTCCTGCTCGGCGGCCGCGCTGACGCCGGCGCCGTCCGTCGCGGCGCCGACCGCGCGCAGGTCGAGGGCGTCTTCACCGGCCTCGGCCCGGTCGCCGGACGTCTCGACGAGCTCGGCGCCGAGACCGACGACGGCGAGCTCATCGTCACCCGCCGGGTCCGCTCGACCGGAGGCTCCCGCGCCTGGCTCGGCGGAGTGCCCGTGCCGCTCGGAGTCCTGGGCCCGATCACCGGCGAGCTCGCCACCATCCACGGCCAGTCGGAGCAGATCCGTCTGGGCACCCCCGAGCGCCAGCGCGAGGTGCTCGACGCCGCGGGCGGGCCCGAGCTGGCCCGGGCCCTCGCCCGCTACCGCGTCGACTTCGAGGAGCGCCGGCGGGTCGTCGCCGAGCTCGACGAACGCACCCGGCACGCCCGCGAGCGCGCCCAGGAGCACGACATGCTCGCCCTCGGCCTCGAGGAGATCGCGGCGGTCGACCCGCAGCCCGGTGAGGACGCCCGGCTCGCCGTCCAGGCCGAGCGTCTCCAAGGGCTCGACGACCTGCGGATGCTCGCCGCGAGCGCCGGGCACGCCCTGTCGGGCGCCGATGACGGCGATGACGACGACCCCGGCGCGCTGGGCCTCATCGGGCGGGCGCGCACGCAGGTGCACCGCATGGCCGACACTGACGCCCAGGCGGGGCCCCTGGCGGCTCAGCTCGACCAGCTGGCGGCCCTCGTGCAGGACGCCGCCGTCGACCTGGCCGGCTACCTGGCGGACCTCGACGCAGACCCCGCCCTGCTGGAGACCGTCACCGGCCGTCGCGCGGCCCTGGCCGGACTCACCCGCAAGTACGGCGCCGACGTCGACGGGGTGCTCGCCTGGGCCCGAGACGCCGCCGAGCGCCTGCGCGACCTGTCCGGGGACGACGAGCGGATCGAGCAGCTGCGCGCCCGCCGCGCCGAGCTCGACGCGGCCCTGGCCGAGCGGGCCGGGCGCATCCACGCGCTGCGGGCGGCGGCCGCCGAGCGCCTCATGCGGGACGCCGGCGCCGAGCTCGCCGCCCTCGCCATGCCGAACGCGCGCCTGCTCCTCGAGCTCGAGCCGCTGCCCGAACCGGGCCCGTACGGCGCCGACCAGGTGCGCCTGCTGTTCAGCGCCAACCCGGGCCAGAGCCCCGCGCCGCTCTCCCGGGTCGCGTCCGGCGGTGAGCTCTCCCGCGTGCGTCTGGCCCTCGAGGTCGTCCTGGCCGGCGGCGAGGAGGGGCACACCTTCGTCTTCGACGAGGTCGATGCGGGCATCGGCGGCCAGGTGGCCCTCGAGGTCGGGCGGCGCCTCAAGCGCCTCGCCGCCCATGCGCAGGTCATCGTCGTCACCCATCTCGCGCAGGTGGCGGCCTTCGCCGACTCCCACCTCGTGGTGACCAAGTCGACGGACGGGCGGGTCACCAGCTCCGACGTGCGCCGCGTCGAGGGCGCCGAGCGCGAGGCCGAGATCGCCCGGCTCATGGCCGGGACGGCGTCGGAGGTGGCGCTGCGGCACGCCCGCGAGCTCCTGGCCCGGGCGGCGGAGGGGTGAGTGGGCCGGTCGGGTCGTGGGGCTCGCGGCCGGGGCGTTCCCCGTGTCGCGGTCATGGCGTCCTGTCCGTGGATGGTGCGCGGTTGACGTCCCAGGGCTGCATTCATCAGGGGCCGGCTGGATCAGCCGCCCGCGGTCTGATCCTGCTGATCCTGGCCCGGACGCCGCGGCCGCTCGCGTGCGGGGCCGCTCGTCCTCTATGCTGAAGGCCCGTGGGGAACGCCAAGCAGACAAAGCACATCTTCGTCACCGGAGGCGTTGCCTCCTCCCTCGGCAAGGGCCTGACGGCATCGAGCCTCGGCAGCCTCCTCGTCGCGCGCGGGCTGTCCGTGACGATGCAGAAGCTCGACCCGTATCTCAACGTCGACCCCGGGACGATGAACCCGTTCCAGCACGGCGAGGTCTTCGTCACCGACGACGGCGCCGAGACCGACCTCGACATCGGTCACTACGAGCGCTTCCTCGACCGCTCCCTGTCGGCCCGCGCCAATGTGACGACCGGTCAGGTCTACTCGACGGTCATCGCCAAGGAGCGCCGCGGCGACTACCTGGGCGAGTGCGTGCAGGTCATCCCGCACATCACCGACGAGATCAAGCAGCGCATGCTCGGCGTGGCCCAGCCGGGCGACGACATCGTCATCCACGAGATCGGCGGCACCGTCGGCGACATCGAGTCGCAGCCCTTCCTGGAGGCGGCCCGTCAGGTCCGCCACGACATCGGCCGCGACAACACCTTCTACATCCACGTCTCGCTCGTGCCCTACATCGGCCCCAGCCACGAGCTGAAGACCAAGCCGACCCAGCACTCCGTCGCGGCGCTGCGCAGCGTCGGCATCCAGCCCGACGCCCTCGTGTGCCGCTCGTCGATGGACCTGCCCGAGGCCATCAAGCGCAAGATCGCCTTCAGCTGCGACGTCGACGCCGAGGGCGTCGTGGCCTGCCCCGATGCCCCGAGCATCTACGCCATCCCCAAGGTGCTCCACCACGAGGGCCTCGACGCCTACGTCGTGCGCATGCTCAACCTGCCCTTCCACGACGTCGACTGGACCTCCTGGGACGACCTGCTCGCGCGTGTCAACCGGCCCCATGAGGAGATCACCATCGCCCTGGTCGGCAAGTACATCGACCTGCCCGACGCCTATCTGTCGGTCGTCGAGGCCATCCGCGCCGGCGGCTTCGCCAACTGGGCGCGCGTGCGCATCCGCTGGGTCGCCTCCGACGGCTGCGAGACCGACGAGGGCGCGGCCGACCAGCTCGGCGACGCCGACGGCGTCGTCGTGCCCGGCGGCTTCGGCATCCGCGGCGTCGAGGGCAAGCTCGGCGCCATCCGGTACGCCCGCGAGAACCGGATCCCGATCCTCGGCCTGTGCCTGGGCCTGCAGTGCATGGTCATCGAGGTGGCCCGCGACGTGGCCGGCATCGCCGACGCCGCCTCCAGCGAGTTCGAGCCCGACAGTCCTGACCCCGTCATCGCCACGATGGCCGAGCAGAAGTCCATCGTCTCCGGCGAGGGCGACATGGGCGGCTCGATGCGTCTCGGCGCCTATCCGGCCGAGCTCCGGCGCGGCTCGATCGTCGCCGGCCTGTACGGCCGGACGAGGGTCTCCGAGCGCCACCGGCACCGCTACGAGGTGAACAACGCCTACCGCGAGCGGCTCGAGGAGGCGGGCATCATCTTCTCCGGGCTGTCCCCGGACCGCAACCTCGTCGAGTTCCTCGAGCTGCCCGCCGACCAGCACCCGTTCTTCGTGGCCACCCAGGCGCACCCCGAGTTCACCTCCCGCCCGACCCGGGCGAACCCGCTGTTCCGCGGCCTCGTCGAGGCGGCCATCGAGCGCCACAAGGCCACCCACCGGCCGGTGCGCACCGGATCCGCCAGCAAGAAGACCGGCACCCGCCGCTCCCGCGCCACCAAGGCGCGGACGACGACCCGCCGCGCCGGCACCCGCCGCAGCGCTGGTGAGCAGCAGTGAGCGGGCCCGTCGACACCGTCGAGCACTGGCCGATCGTGCACCACGAGGTGGAGGCCGTCGGGAAGGTCTGCTCCTTCGTCGAGGACGAGGTGCGCCTGCCCGACGGCGGCACGATGCGGCGCCAGTGGGTCACCCATCCGGGGGCCGTCGCCATCATGGCCCTCGACGAGCGCGGCCGGGTCGCCGTCGTGGACCAGTACCGCCACCCGGTGGCCGCCCGGCTCGTCGAGCCGCCCGCCGGCCTGCTCGACGTCGCCGGCGAGGACCCGCTCGCCGCCGCCCGGCGCGAGCTGGCCGAGGAGGCCATGCTCGCGGCCGACGACTGGCGTGTGCTCGTCGACCCGTTCACCTCGCCCGGCGGCCTCCAGGAGGCCGTCCGCGTCTACCTGGCGCGCGGCCTCCACCGGGCCCCGCACCCCGACGGCTTCGTCGCCGAGGACGAGGAGGTCGACATGGGCGTCAGCTGGCGGCCCCTCGACGAGCTCGTCGAGGACGTCTACGCGGGCCGCCTCCACAACCCATCGATGGTCTCCGGGACCCTCGCACTGGCCCTGGCCATCGCGCAGGACCGGCTCGACTCGCTGCGCCCCGCCGATGCGCCGTGGCCGGCCCGCGCCAACCAGCTCGCCCGCGACGCGGAGCTCGATGGGCTTGGCTGAGCCGGATGCCCTGCGGGACTGGGTCGAGGGCTACCTCGACCACCTGAGCGTGGAGCGCGGACTGTCGGCCAACACCCTCGCCGCCTACCATCGCGACTTGGAGCGCTACACCGGCCATCTGCGCGCCCGCGGCATCACGGACCCGGCCCGGGTGGACCGGGCCGTGCTGGCCGACTACGAGCAGACCCTGGCCGCCGGTGACGAGGAGCACGGGCCGCTGGCCCCCGCGAGCGTGGCCCGCGCCGTCGTGGCCGTGCGCAGCCTGCACGCCTTCGCCGCCGCCGAGGGCCTCGCCCCCGACGACGCAGCGGCCTCCCTCCGTCCGCCCAGGCCCGGCCGGAGGCTGCCGCGCACCCTCACCGTCGACCAGGTGTCGACCCTCATCGACTCCGTCGAGCGCGAGACCCCCGTCGGGCTGCGCGACGGGGCGCTGCTGGAGCTGCTGTACGGCACCGGCGCGCGTATCAGCGAGGCGCTCGCCTGGGACGTCGACGACCTCACCCGCGTCCTGGACGATCCCGACGCCGGGCTGCGCGTCATCGGCAAGGGCAACAAGGAGCGCCTCGTCCCGCTCGGTGGCTACGCCCGGCGGGCCGTCGAGGCCTGGCTCGTGCGCGGGCGCCCCGTGTTCGCGGCCCGGGCCGCCGGGGCGACGCCGGCGCTGCTCCTCAACACCCGCGGGGCCAGGCTCAGCCGCCAGAGCGCCTGGGAGATTCTCCAGCGCCGCGCGCGGGCGGCCGGCATCACCGAGCGGATCGGCCCGCACAGCCTGCGCCACTCCTTCGCCACCCACCTGCTCGAGGGAGGCGCCGACGTGCGCGTCGTCCAGGAGCTGCTCGGCCACGCCTCCGTGACGACGACCCAGATCTACACCGAGGTCACCGTCGGCCACCTGCGGGAGGTGTATGCGAGCGCGCACCCGCGGGCGCGCGGCTGAGGGCGACGCGAAGAGAATTTTATTCATCCACAAAGCGAGATTATTCCACGGTATTGACAGATATGACTGGCATGAAACGAAATCGTATTTTTCATGGATTTCTCGTGTCGTTTCGGATATGATTGAGGCATGCAGGTCGGGGTCACCCCGGAGGAAACCGCTGTTCTGATCAGGTGGAAGAAACGCACGGACAATTACGTGCTTTGGCCGTCATGAAACAAAATCGTTTCTGGTTTCGCGGAGTGGGAGGTGTTCGAAGTCGTAGTCGAAGGCGCGGCCGGTGATGTATGAGGCGAACGCGCCGAAGGTTTCTTCGGGGGTCTCGCGCTGGATGTTCGCGATGTTGTTCTTGGCCGCGTTCCAGACGTGCTCGACCGGGTTGTGGTCGGGCGCGTACGGCGGCAGATGAATCGGCATGATGCGCTCCAGCAGCCGGCCGGGCTCGTGGAGGCCGGTCAACGCTTTCGCGTGGTGGGGGCGGGCGTTGTCCGGGACGACCGCGGTCTTGCCGGTGCCGGTTTCTTGTTGGAGCGGGTCCGGTGCGAGGGTCGTCTGCTCGGTGTTCTGGTTCTGCTCGGTCGGGTACGGCGTGACTGTTCTGCTGGTCGGGGGAGGGCGCCGAAGAAGGACTGGGACGTCTTCTGCCGGTCCACGGACAGTTTGGTGCGTTGTCCTTTCGGGGTCTGCATGCGGCGGGTCTCGGCCTCGTGCTCGGGGCGGGCCTCGTCCGCCGTGCAGACCTCCCAGCCCTGGTCCGACAAGCTTTTGACTTGGGTTTTCACTTCGGTCATGCGTCTGGTGATGGCTTTCTCGTTGCGGTGCTTGTCGAATGGGTCGGGCAGTTCGAGGCTCAGCCCGCAGAAGCGCAGGAGCAGCCGGTACGAAGAATCCGCCTGGTACTCGACATCGAACATGATCTTCACGACCTCACGTATCGCCGGGACGTCCCAGAACTCGGCGTGGGTGCCCGTCCGGGAGGGCGGCCGGGCGAGGATTTTCTTGAGTTCTTGTTTCTGGTCGCGGGTGAGTTTCGCCGCGTTCTGGTTCCCGGCATGGCCGGTCAGGACCGAGCACATCCTGGTGGCCTGCCAGTCGGCCGGCCATTCCTGCACTGTCCTCTCGGCCCGCTCAACCATCTTCGCGATGATGCCGATTCCGACTCCTTCAGAGGCGTACAGGATCGCTTCTGCTTTCATCCGAACCAGCACATGATTGTCGGAACGCTTCTTCCATCTGATCAGGACGGCGGTTTCTTCCGAGGTGACCTCAACCTGCATGCCTCA
>NZ_KE384546.1:13846-17753 GCF_000426605.1 Propionibacterium acidifaciens DSM 21887 | reverse complement strand
CCACCCCCGCAGACCCAACCGAACCCGACAACCAGCCTGGAGTGATGCTGCGTCCCGGGTTTGGTGGGGGCAGTGAATGCATGGAGGGGTCACTGTCATGGGTGCGCCGAGGAAGTGTCCCGCCGGGTTGCGTGGGCGGGCCACGAGGATGGCCGTGCAGGCCCGTCGGGATCCTGACGGGCCCAAGGGGCAGGGTCGCCGATGAGCCGGGGGTCCATCCCGAGGCGCTGCGGGCCCGGGTCAGGAGGGCCGAGATCGACGCCGGTGGGAGGGCCGGGACCACCAGCCAGGACGGCGAGCACCAGACAGCTGGAGAGGCCGGTGCGCGGGCTGGGGCGGGCCGACGAGATCCTGCGCAAGACGAGCGCGTCTTCCGGCCCGGGCGGAGCCAGGCCGCCGGTAGGGGTCATCGACTCCTCCATCCATGACAGCAGGGCGGATCCCCGGGGCCTGGCCGATCCGGGGCGCTGACCGGCGCCGGGGTCAGGATCACCCCGTCCGCCTTCCACGCGGCCCGGTCCCGCCCGCCGTCGGCCAGAAGCGTGCACGACGAGACCCTCAAGACCGGGACCGCAGGGATCCACGAGGCGCAACACGCCGTGAACCCGGCGCGCGGCCCTCGTCCGCCCCGGGGCGACTGAATGGTGGTCGCGTCATGCCGGGGCGATGATGCGGAGGCCTGCCGCCTCTGCTGCGCGGGTGAGTCCGATGCCGTACGTCACGATCTCGTCGACGCCGAGTCGGAGCGCCGTGGCGAGGTGGATCGCGTCGGCGGAGCGCAGTGGTGCCTGCGTGCCCGCTGCGAGCAGGTCCCCGCGCGTGACGTCGACGAGGATGATCGTGTCGAGCACGGCGGTGATGGCGGATGCGCCGATCAGTGCTGGGTTCCGCCCGGCTGCGCAGTGCGGTTCGGCGTGCAGTCGCCGGACGCGGGAGGAGGATGCTCCAGAGCGTCCACCGAAGACGCACTGCGTTGAGCCCTGTCGCCGAGCGGTGGAGGACGGGCATGGCGACACCGGGATCGTCCACGGGCCGATGCTCTGCCTCTCCCCCTCGTGGTGGGTGGACTGCGGGGGAGTCGGGCCGCCCCTCGCGCGTCCGCGAACCGCCTCCGACATGGTGATCGGCCGGGGCCGGTGGTGCGTGCTCTTCTCCGCGTCCGCGGATCGCCTGGGTCCGGGCGATCCGGATCCCGCTGCAGGTTCACGCCCGGCCCCGCACGTCTGCTGCGCGTCCGACGTCGCGACCCGGCCGGCGCAGACCCGTCGCCCTGCTCCGCGCCGCCCACTCCGCGCGTCCGCGAACCGCCTGCGGTCGAGCCGGCGGCGGTGCGTCCGCTAGAGTCGGGGGAGCATCCGGGAGCGGCGTCACCCCCTGAAGCGCCGCGCGGTCGCCCGCGGGCGGCCGTATCCGGCCCCGAGAGATTGGTGTCTGAGTGGTCCGCAGTTCTGTCACCCTGCTCGTGGGCGCGCTCCCGGAGGCACCCGTGCAGAACAGCGCCACGAGGCCCCGCCGTCGCGACATCCAGGGGCTGCGGGCCGTGTGCATGATGCAGGTGCTGGCCTACCACGCCTGGCGCATCGGCTCTCCCATCGGGGTGGACGCCTTCATCATGATCTCCGCGTACCTCATGACGGGCTCGTTCGTGCGGCGCACGGAGGCCGGGCGCATGCCCTTCTTCGCCGAGCGCTGGGCCCACACCTTCAAGCGTCTGCTGCCCCCGCTGGTGACAACGGTCCTCGCGACCATCGTGGCGTCCATGGTGATCCTGCCGCGCACCCGCTGGAACGAGCTCATCACGCAGGGCGTCGCCTCGGTGACCTACTGGCAGAACTGGCGGCTCGCCGTCGTGAGCGCTGACTACTTCGCGGCCAACCGGGGCGTCGCCTCGCCGCTGCAGCACCTGTGGTCGATGTCGATGCAGGGTCAGGTCTTCCTGGCCTGGCCGCTGCTCATGACCTGCTGCGTGTTGCTGGCCGGGGCGCTGCACATCAGGCCGCGCCCGGTGATCCTCGCTGCATTCGCCGTGCTCACGGCTGTCTCGCTGCGCTGGCTCGTCGCCGACGCGCCCGCCGGCCGCACGGTCTACTTCGACACCCGCGCCCGCCTCTGGGAGTTCGCGCTCGGCTCGGCCATCGCCGCCGCCGCGCCGTGGATCAGGCCCCGCGGCAACCTGGCGCGCGTCCTGTCGCTGGCCGGCTTCATGGTGCTCGTCGTCTACTGCGTCGAACCCATCGGCCACTACCCGGGGCCCATGGCCGCGGCGCCGATGCTCGCGGTGAGCGCGATCCTGCTCGCCGAAGTGCCCCCGGTGCCGGGCAGTGTCCAGCGGCTCCTGTCGTGGCGCCCCTTGGCGGCGCTCGGCGACATGTCGTACTGCGTCTACCTGATCCACTGGCCCGTCTTCGTGCTGACGATGTCCGTCCTCAGGCGCACCCAGCTCGGCACCGGGCGGGCGCTCGGGGCGATCGCGCTGTCCCTCGTCCTGGCCTGGCTCATGCGCCGCTACGTCGATCGCCCGGCCCAGGACCGGCCCACCGGCGACCGGCTCGCCGTGAGGAAGGGCCTCATCGTCGCCGTCGCCCTGGCCCTCGGCCTCGGCCCTCTGTACGGAACCCGCGCCGTGCTCGACAACCGGCGGGCCGTCGAGCGCGCCACGGTCATGGACGCCTCCGGCGACCCCCGCTTCCCCGGCCCGACCGCATTGAGCACGGCCGAACCCGTGGACTACACGACCTCGCCCATCCCCGGGCCGCTCACCCTGCACGACGACTGGGTGCCGTCCTTCCCCGAGGCCTGCCCGTCCGACCACGACGCGCTCCTGGCCGGGACCAAGACCAACTGCGCGGTCCTGCCCGGAGCCGACGCGGACTCGCCGAGGGTGGTCGTCGTCGGCGACTCGCACGCCCAGCAGACGATCGTCCCGCTGGCGGCCGAGCTCGCCTCCCGCCACGGCTGGCAGGTCACCGAGTACCTGACCGGCTCGTGCGCCTTCGGCATCTGGGACGCCTACCGAGCGTCCTGCGTGCAGCGCAACGAGGCCGTCCTTGACCTGCTCACCGACGATCCGCCCGACATCGTCATGCTCCAGTCCACCGAGACGATGCAGGACCATTCGGACGAGATCCAGCGCCCCGGAGTCCAGGCCGCCATCGAGTACCTCACCTCCCTCGGGGTCACCGTCGTCGGTGTGCGCGACAACCCGCGCTCGGCCGACGACTTGTACGAGTGCTCCAACCGCCGCCCCGCCGACACCGTCGCCGGCGGCTGCTCCTTCAGCCAGCGTCAGTACCTCGCCGAGTTCGACCCGGCCGAGGAGTTCACCTCGATCCCGGGCTTCATCGAGATCGACCCGACCGATCTGTACTGCTACGAGGACGAGTGCTACACGATCATCGGCAACGTCTACGTCTACATGGACAACAACCACATCACCGGCACCTACTCGCGGGCCATGGCGCCCGAGCTCGCCGATCGGGTCGATGCGTTCCTCCAGCCGGCTTGAGCCACGGTGCCGCGCGTCGTGACCACCGGTTGTCGGGGGCGGACCGGGCTCTCCGCTACATTGTGCTTCCAGCCGGGCGATCGTCCCGGACCCGCCACCTGCGGGCCCGGCGCACCCGGGAGGACCTGGCGATGACCGAGCGAGTGGGTGCGGCGGACGATGAGCTCTGATGACAACGCCGGCCGCAGAGCGTCCCCGGGCGCCCCGGCCGGGGGCGGCGGGCGTCGCCGCAAGGACATCCAGGGGCTGCGGGCCGTGTGCATGATGCAGGTGCTGGCCTACCACGCCTGGCGCGTCGGCTCTCCCGTCGGGGTGGACGCCTTCATCATGATCTCCGCGTACCTCATGACGGGCTCGTTCGTGCGGCGCACGGAGGCCGGGCGCATGCCCTTCTTCGCCGAG
>NZ_KE384546.1:0-13631 GCF_000426605.1 Propionibacterium acidifaciens DSM 21887 | reverse complement strand
TGCAGCACCTGTGGTCGATGTCGATGCAGGGTCAGGTCTTCCTGGCCTGGCCGCTGCTCATGACCTGCTGCGTGTTGCTGGCCGGGGCGCTGCACGTGAGACCCCGGAGGATCGTCGCGGGGGCGTTCGCCGTGCTTGCGGCCGCATCGCTGTGGTGGCTCCTGGCGTCCGCGCCGGACGACCCGACCGTCTACTTCGACACCCGCGCCCGCCTCTGGGAGTTCGCGCTCGGCTCGGCCATCGCCGCCGCCGCGCCGTGGATCAGGCCCCGCGGGATCGCCGCCCGGGTGCTGTCCTGGGCGGGGCTCGTCGCGCTCGTCGTCTACTGCGTCGTGCCGATCGGTCACTACCCGGGGCCCATGGCCGCGGCGCCGATGCTCGCGGTGAGTGCGATTCTGCTCGTCGAGGAGTCCCCGACCCCCGGCTCGGTCCAGCATCTGCTGTCGTGGCGCCCCCTGGCGGCGCTCGGCGACATGTCGTACTGCGTCTACCTGATCCACTGGCCCGTTGTCGTGCTCTTCCTGGCCCAGTCCGAGCGCGCGCAACTCGACGCGGGCAGCGGCGGTGCCCTCATCGCGGCCTCGCTGGCCCTCGCCTGGCTCATGACGCGGCTCGTCGACCGGCCGGTCCAGCGCTTCCCGAAGGGCGGCGGGCACGTCGTGCTCAAGAAGACCGCGCTCGTGCTCGTCGCGCTCGCCGTCGGCCTGCTCCCGCTGGCGGTCGCGGACAAGGCCTTCGACAACGAACGCGAGGCGCAGCGGGCCGCCGCCCGCAACAACGACGCCGACGACCCGGAGCACCCGGGCGCCGGGGCGGTCGCCGAGCAGGGCTGGCAGGACGGCTCCGCCGGGCCGATTCCCGGGCCGCTGGCGATCCACGAGAACTGGGTGCCCGATCTGCCTGGCCCCTGCCCGCCCGGGCAGCGCGAACTCTTCGGCCGGATGAAGACGCTGTGCAGCTCGATGCCCGCGCCCGACGGGGACGGGCCGGCCGTCGTCGTCGTCGGCGACTCCCACGCCGAGCAGACGATCATCCCCACCGCCGAGCTGTTCGCCGAGCGCCACGGTCTCGGCGTGGCGCAGTACCTCATGGGGGGCTGCTCCTTCGGGCCGCCCGAGTACTACGAGGGCGACTGCCGGACCAGGAACGAGGTCGTCATGACGCTCCTCGACGAGGACCCGCCGGACCTCGTCATGCTCGACACGACGGTGTCCGCGCCCGACTTCCCGTCCGAGGGGCTGCGGCCCGGCGTGGCCGAACTCGTCGAGCACCTGACCTCGCTCGGCATCACCGTCGTCGGCTTCCGCGACAACCCGCGCTCGGTGCAGGACCTCTACGAGTGCTCGGACGACGCGACGCACGGCGGGTGCTCCTTCGCCCAGGGCGACCACCTGGCGCCGGTAGACCCCGCCGAGCAGCTGCTGACGATCCCCGGCTTCCACGAGATCGACCCCACCGACCTGTACTGCTCTGCGGGCACGTGCCGCACGATCATCGGCAACGTCCACGTCTACCTGGACGACAACCACATCTCGGGCTCCTACGCGCGCACGATGGCGCCGATCCTCGTCGACCGGATCGAGTCGCTGCTCGAGCTGAAGGTGTGAGGCCGGCGGACGGAAGGTGTGAGATCGCCGGGCGCGCCCGGCCCGCGGCATGGAGGGCCTCGGACGAACGACGTCGACGGTGACGACGTCAGCCCGGGACGGGGGCGACAACACCCCGGGACCATTCGTGCGACAGGGACAGCGAGTCATGCCGGGCCCGGCGACCGTGACCCCTTCCAACGGGGCCACCAACAAGGCAACGGGAGTGAGCGCGGCGAGACAGCCGTCCTCGAGATCGACGAACGACGCCCGCCCGAACCGGAGCGGCGAGGCCGCCGAATGCGCCGGTTTCGGCTCACCGGGCGGTCGCGCCTACCCTTTACGGGTTCACGCCGACGAGCTCGAGGAGAATCCCGTGCCGACCAAGTCCGGCCCCGCAGGTCGCGTCCTGACCACTGGACTCATGCTGTTCGCCCTGTTCTTCGGGGCGGGCAACCTCATCTTCCCGCCGGCGCTCGGCGCCTCGGCCGGCTCGAGGCTCGTCCCGGTCGTCCTCGGCTTCCTCGCCACAGGCGTCCTCATGCCGCTCGTCGGCGTCATCGCCGTGTCGACCTCGGGCGAGGGCATCACCGGCATCGCGGGGCGCGTCGGTCCGCGCTTCGGCGTCCTCATGCCGCTGGCTGTGAACCTGTCGATCGGGCCCCTCTACGCGGTCCCGCGGGTCGCCACCGTCTCGTACGAGCTGGCCACCCGGCCCGTCCTCGCGCTCCTCGGCCTGCCGACCGGCCGTCCGGCGCTGGCCGTCCACGTGCTCGTCTTCTTCGCCGTGTCGGTGCTGCTGGCGCTCAGGCCGTCCCGGATGGCCGACCGCGTCGGCGGTTGGCTGACGCCCGCCCTGCTCGTGCTCATCGCCGTGCTGTGCACCGTCGTGCTCATCGGCATGCCCGTGCAGGGCCGCACCGCCGTCGGCGAGTACGCCGCTCGCCCGTTCGCCGCCGGCCTGACCCGCGGCTACATGACGATGGACATGCTCGCCGCGACCGTCTTCGGCATCGTCGTCATGACCTCGCTGAGATCGCAGGGCATCACGACGCGGCGCTCGATCATGAGGGCGACGTGCTGGTCCGGCATCATCGCCGCCCTGCTGCTCGCCGTCGTCTACGTGGGGCTGGCGCTGCTCGGGACGCGCGCCGTCGGCGACGCCGGCGACGGCACCGCTCTGCTGCGCAGCGCCGCCGCCTCCTCGCTCGGCACGGCGGGGGTCGTCGTCTTCGCCGCCATCGTGCTGCTGGCCTGCCTGACGACCTCCGTCGGCCTGCTCAGCGCGTGGGGCCAGTTCTCGAACGACCTGTGGCCGAGGGTGAGCTTCACCCGCGAGGTGCTGGCCGCCGCCCTCGTCTCGCTCGTCCTGGCCAACCTCGGGCTGGCGGCGATCCTCACGGTCGTCTCCCCGCTGACCCTGCTGCTCTACCCGATCACCATCACCCTGGTCCTCGTGACGCTCGTCGACGTCGTCGCACCGGGACATCTGCGCGCCGCCTACCGGTGGGGCGTCGTCTGCTCGACGGCGCTCGGCCTCGTCTCAGCCCTGTCCGACCTCGGCTGGACCGCGCCGAGCAGGCTGCTCGCCCGCACCGGCCTCTGGAACGACCAGACCGGGTGGATCCTGCCGACCGCCGTCTTCGCGGTGGTCGGCCTGGTCATCGACGTCGTCGCGGGGCGCTGGAGCATGCCGGTGGAGCAGGGCGGGCGGGGCGACCCCGCCGTCTACCGCCCCTGAGACGGGGGCGCGCCGGCGGGCGGCGGACCACGCGGGGGAGCGGGGCCGGTCCGATCGGCCGGGCCGGGCCGGCTCGGAATGGGCGGCGGCCCCGCGGCGTTGTACCCCGGGGGACGCGGTCGTGCGGCCGTTCCGTCAGAGAGGAAGCTCATGCTCGTCTCGGTTCGGTTCTCGCGGTGCTCGCGGCGCTGCTGCATGTCGTCATCTTCGCGATGGAGTCGTTGGCGTGGACGAGCGGGCGCACCCGTGCCACCTTCGGCATGAGCGAGGAGGAGGCGCTGGCCACCCGCGAGATGGCCTTCAACCAGGGCTTCTACAACCTCTTCCTGGCCGTCGTCACCGGGCTGGGCGTGGCTCTGTCGGCCTGCGGCGCGCACGGTGCCGGCGCGGCGCTCATGCTGGCGGGGGCGGGGTCGATGCTCGCCGCGGCCGTCGTGCTGTTCGCCGGCTCGCCCGACAAGCGCCCGGCGGCGCTCAAGCAGGGCGTGCTGCCGCTGCTGGCCGTCGTGTGCGTCGGGATCGCGTTCCTGTGAGAGCGGGGGAGGGGCGCGGTGCGGAACCGCGGGCCGACCCGGGCGGGGTGAAGGCGGCCGGGCCGCCTCCCTCTCCCGGAGCTATTCGGCTTCCAGAGCCCTCGTCATCCGCGTGAAATGCGCCGGGTCCGCCGTTCTGAAGTAGTCGAACCAGGCATCGAGCACGTCCTTGCCGTACAGCTCCAACTCCTCGAGGATCAGCTTGGCCCACAGGAGGGAGCCGGCCGAGCCCGCGGTGATGACGTTTCGGTCCGCGGTGGCGGGCGTTCCCTCGTACAGGTCATTGCCCCGGTACGCGGTGATCGCAGCGAGGAGTTCTGGTGCATTGCTCGTGTGTCTGCGGTTGTTGAGCAGACCCCTACTGGCGAGGCCGAGGGTGGCGCCGCATATTGCCGCGACGATTCCTCCCCCGGCCAGTACGGCTTCTGCAAGGTCGAGGGCGGCGTGCCTGTCCTCCGAGAGCCACGTGTCCCCGCCGATCAGGACGAACGCGTCGATGCCCTCCGCATCAGTCTCCGCGAGGGTCTCGTCGGGGATGATCCTCATTCCGCCCGCCGTGGTCACGGCATCGCGCGCATCAGCTGCGAAGCTCATGGTGCAAACTGGCGTCGGGGTCGCTCCTTGGAGCGAGACGCCATGCAGCAGATAGCCGTGCTCCCAGTCGGCCATGGTGTCCTGGACGTACATGCAGATGTGCTTCATCGAGCAGTCCTCCCCCTCCGTTCTCCTCAGACCGAGGCCCGAGGTCGACACCGACGGCCTTCTTCAGGTTCGCGCCGTCGGTTCTCCTCTTCGTCCCCACGGGTCGAGGAGCTTGGTCACCCGGCCGGACGTGACTCGGGCCGCCGTGTGTGAGTGGGGTGCTCGACTGGGCGAGCCGATGATCCTGCCCCGTCTTCCCAGGTGGGCCCGTTCCCAGTTGGTCTCGGTGATCGTGCTTGCACAAGGGTAGTGCTGCGGATCCTTCTGGTCGACGGAGCGGTTCCTCTGCTGGCCCGGTGGGGCGATGCGGCTCGGCGGATCCGGCAGGACACGAAAAATGTCAGTGGTGCCCGCGAGCATGGCGTGTATGAAAGAAACGTGCCCTCGCGCAGTCAGCGTTGACAGCTGTGTGCGTCGTTCTGCGCTCGGACGCTCCTCCGCCGGAAGGTCGCGGGGGAGCCAGCTTCGAGGGCGCTTGGCCAGTGAGAAAGGGAAGACCATGACGGAGCTCACGCTCAGCACCTTGCAGGAGAAGCTGTCGGACACGGAGTGGGCGGCTGCTCGCATCGTGGCTGCCTATCAGCCCAGCGGAGGGCCCGGAAGTCGGGTGTTCCCTCCGACATTCCCCACCACGGCGACGGATCCTTCGCCATACCTGATGGAGGAGCGAGTGCGTGATCGTGATGGCGAGGTCCGCAGGGCGACGGTCCTGGACCAGGTGCCTGCACAGGCGAACAGGTGTGAGGAGGCCACGGCTGCGGCATGGCGCCAAGGTGTTGTGCGCGTGCCGATGCTTCGGCTCGTTCACAGGGGCGCGTCGAGTTTCGAGCTCACGGGGCTCGATGCGCCGCACCGGGCGTTCGACGCCTACTGGCGCGACTCGCGGCTCGACGGGGCGAAGTTCGACAGCACCGAGATCGGACGGGCCCTGCTGAACTCCTCGTTGACGGATGCGACGGCGCTGCTCGAATACGACCCCGGCACGCTCGTCTACGGCGGCTGGAACAGCCATCGGAAGGGAAGGCAGGCCAAGTTCCCGCGGATCTACAGCAGCGAGATGATCGGCTGGGATCCCGTGGTGGGCGTCCGCAGGGCGGGGCGCATGGACCCGGCGAACCTCACCGGGTCGCGCACGGGCGAGGGCGACGAGTGGTCGTACTCGCCGATGGCGGACAAGAAGAAGGACTCCAAGCTGAGTGAGATCGGGCATGGCAACATCGCCCCGAGTACCACGCACGGCGGCGTCACGATCACCGAGGCGACTCGCACCGCCGTTCTCAGCCTGACCGCCACCCGCCGCATTCGGTTCGGCTCCCTCGACCGCGCAGCCGTCGATGCCGCTCACGTCCTGCTCGCCGCCTTCGGGCTGCTGGGTGACCGGCTCGCCTTCGGTCAGGCGGGGCTGTGGCTGCGCAGCGGCTGCGATCTGGTGACGCAGTCCGAGACACTGGAGTGGATCGGCCGTGGCGGAACGACGGAGCAGTTCTCCCTGTCCCCGCACGGAGCCGTTCAGCTCTACGACGAGGCGCTCCGCGCGGCCCAGGCGGCCGGGGTGCCATTGCACCTGGAAACCGTGGAACTCACCCCGTCCGAGCCCTTGGCCGAGGCCCTCGACTTCAGCCTGACCAAGGCCGAGTCGGCAGGGGAATGACATGCCCATCCGTCTGGACATCACGCTGCTGAGCGGGCGTTATGACGCCGGCGGCGGGGATGACCCCCATGCGGCGGAGTGGCCGCCGCACCCGGCCAGGGTCTTCTCGGCCCTGCGGGCAGTGGCGGCCGATGACGAACTGGCTCCGCTGGCCGAGCTGGAGCGGCTCTCGCCTCCGCTGATCCATGCCTCTGCGGCAGGGGAATACCGCGCCAGAGGCTATGTGGTGACGAATGCTCGGGAGCGGAAGGGCACGCATCAGAATCATCCTGCTCGAACCGCCGGTTTCCGCCAGCGCTTCGGCAGCCTTCCCTACGATGCCCGCGTCCAGTTCGACTGGCCTGACGGTGATGCGCTGTCCGACGGTTCCCTGGCCTGCCTCGACAGGCTGGCCCGCCGGGTGCCGTACCTCGGACGATCGACGTCCCCGGCCATCCTCATCTTCAGCCGGGTGAGGGATCCGGAACCGCTGCCCGGGCTGACCACCTACGAACCGGTGGAAGGGCCCGGGACGGCGAGCATCAGAGTCCCCTACCCCGGCTACCTCGACGAACTCGACGCACTCCACGAGGCGGACCAGCCCGCCTGGCAGGCCGCCGGGGCACGGTCCCGACGCTCCTACCGGGAGGCGGGCGCCGAGGAAGAGGTTCCGGGCCGGCAACCCGTCGAATCCCCTTACCCCGACCTGGTCGTCCTCAGGTTCGTCGGCCGGCGTCCGCCGGGGAGCCTCGTCGGGCGTTTCACGGAGGCGCTCCGTCGGAAGGTGATGGGTCAGACCGAGGAGCCGTTGCCGCCGGCCCTGCACGGCCACGGCCTTCCCGGGGTGCCGCACGTCGCCTACCTCGGGCTCCCGTTCGCCGGCTACGAGCATGCTGACGGGCAACTGATGGCCCTCGCCGTGGCCATCCCCGGGCTGGACCGGGCCGAGCGGCGGCGCATCCTGCGAGGCATCCTCGGCAGTGATCCGAATCACAGCGTGTCACTCTACGTGCCTGGTATCCAAGGGAGCTTCGAGCTGCAGTACTCCCCGAACGACCCGCTGCCCCGAAGCGCCACCGTCACGCGGTGGACAGGGCCCTCACACACCTGGGTGTCGGTGACGCCCCTGGTGCTGGACCGCTACCCGAAGGACCGCGACCTGGCCTCGGCCGCCACCACGTCCCTCGTCCAGGCGGGCCTCCCGGCGCCCCGCGAGGTCGAGCTGAGCAAGCAGCCGATGACCCAGGGGGCCATCCGCTTGAGGCCCGATGAACTGCCGAAGCGCTGCCGCGGGCGTCTCTACACCCATGCCCGCGTCATGTTCGACCAGCCGGTGAAGGGGCCGGTTCTCGCCGGCGCCGGCCGCTACTTCGGAGTCGGGCTCTTCGCCCCGGAGAAGGAGGGAGAGCAACGATGAACGTCGGGGACTTTGATTCGTTCATGCGCCAGGTGCACGGCCACCCGCCCTTCCCCTGGCAATCCCAGGTGGTGACCGAGGCCGTCGAAGGGGGTGCATGGCCCGCGCTCGTCGACGCACCGACGGGTCTGGGCAAGACCTCGATGCTGGACATCGCCGTCTTCCTGTTGGCCATGAGCGCAGGCGGCGAGGCGCCGGTTGGCCTGGGCCGCCGCCGGATCTACATGGTGGTGGATCGGAGGATCGTCGTCGATCAGGCGGAGCAGCACGGTCGACTCATCGCCGATGCCCTGGATGAGGCGGAGCGAGGGACGATCTGCTGGGAGATCGCCGAGCGACTACGGAGCCTTTCGTCCGCTCGTGAAGGCGATCCTGCACTGCGCGTGGTGAAGATGCGCGGGGGCACGACATGGGACGCGGCGTGGCTGTCGCGCCCCGATCTTCCAGCCATCGTCACCGGCACCGTTAACCAGGTGGGGAGTCGACTGTTCTTCCGCGGCTACGGGGTCAGTGCTCGACGGCGTCCCATCGACGCTGCTCTGGTGGGAACGGATTCGGTCATCATGATCGATGAGGCGCACCTCGCTCAGGCCTTCACGGCGGCGTTGGCGTCGGCCTCGGAGCTGGATTCCAGTGAGGTCCTCGGTCTTCCGAGCACGTCGATCGTCCACCTGAGTGCCACAGCAGTCGAGCAGTCCGATGGGTGGAGTGCCCAGTTCGATGAGGAGGCTCACCGTCTCAACGTGACGGCGGATCGGCGGCTGCGGGCCGCCAAGACGCTCAGTTTCGTCGATTCCAGCGAGAAGACGATCGTCAAGGAGGTGGCTGGGCGGGCTGCTGAGCTGGCGAGCAGGCCCGGGGCACGGGTGCTGGTCGTGTGCAACACGGTCAACCGGGCACGTGAGGTGCACGACGCTTTGATCTCCAGGAAGAAGCCATCCTGCGTCGCCGAGACAATGCTGCTCATGGGCAGGTCACGTCCGTTGGATCGCGAGCGGATCGCCGAGCGAGTCACCGAACTGTTCGGAGCCGAACGTGAGCAGACGCCGGTGTCGGTCATCCTCGTTGCGACCCAGACCATCGAGGTGGGCATCGACCTCGACGCCACCGACATGGTCACCGAGACCGCTGCGTGGGACGCCTTGGTGCAACGGTTCGGACGGGTGAACCGGCGCGGAGACTTCTCGGACGCCACGGTGACGGTCGTCGAGGACAATGCCGAGAAACCTCCGGTTTACGGTCAGGCCAAGAGCAGAACGGCCGCATTCCTGCGTGCTGCTGCCTGCGATGGGCTCGATGTGTCACCGCTGGCCCTGCGACACGTGGATGTGCCCAGCGGCCTGACCGCTGAGCCCCCACTTCTGCCGGTGCTCCTTCCGGCGCAACTCGATGCGTGGGCTCGCACCGGCCCCGCTCCCTCGAACGATCCGCCGCTCGATCCCTACCTGCACGGCATCAAGAAGGCCACCACCCAGGTCACCGTCGCGTGGCGAGACGGCTTGGTCGATGCCATGGGAGAACTGCTGTCGGCCCGGGAGGCGGGTGCCGCTGTCGATGCGCTGCCCGTTCGCAGCGAGGAGTGCGCCGAGCTCTCCTTGCGGGCGGTGAGGGACTGGCTTCTCAACAAGAAGCCGTCGGTCATGGCGGACGTCGACGAATTCGGCGACATCCCCTTCAGCGAGGGCGAGTCAGACGCTCGGGTGCTTCGTCGCGCGGCCGATGCCGACTGGCAGTGGGTCGCGGCCGCGGCCCTGCGGCCTGGGGACGCCATTGTTGTGCCCAGCCGTTACGGCGGTCTCGACCGGTTCGGCTGGAACCCGGTGGATCACGAGAGCGTCAGGGACGTTGCCGAACTAGCGTCCTTGCGCCGTGGGCGTGCCGTGCTCCGACTCGACCCCGAGCTCGGCGACCGATTGGGGCTGGAATCCCCGCCGGTACTGGCGGAATCGAGAGCAGCCTGGTCGAACGCCGAAGACCCGACAGAGCGCGAAGAAGTAGCGCAGCATTTGGTCGAGACCGTCCGTGAATGGCTCAGCGGTGAGATTGTCCCCGCTGACGGCAGCCCGTGGACCGCGGAAGACCTCGCCGACCTGCGGAAGGCCCTCTCCCAAGGGGCTGTGGTCTCCGACGGCGACGACGCTTCGACTCCCCCGGCCCTGCTTCTCCACACGTCATCGCCCCGAAAGGCATGGCAGGGCGTGGACGAAGGGACTCCTGCTGACAGCTCCAGTTTGAATCGGCGAGTGAGCCTGGCCGACCACTTGAAGGCGGTTGCTGCTCGCAGCGGGCAGATCGCTGACAATCTCGGTCTGCCGCAGGAACTGAGCCGCGTCATTGTTGATGCCGCACGCTGGCATGATCTGGGGAAGGTCGACCGGCGGTTCCAAGCCATGCTCTTCGGTGGCAGTGAGATCGCTGCCGAGCTGGCCGAGGAACCGCTGGCCAAGTCGGGAATGCCCCAAGACGACAGGGCTCAACGCCTTCGTGCCCTACGGCTCAGCGGCCTTCCCAGGGGTGCCAGACACGAGGCATGGTCCGAGACCATCGTCGCAGCGCACTTGCAGAGCCTGGAGGAGCCCTACCCGGGCGATGAGGACCTGCTGCGCCATCTGGTTGCCAGCCACCACGGCCATGACCGGCCCCTGCTGCCACCCGTCGACGACCCGGGAACGCACACCGTGGACGCCGACGTGGAAGACGTCCACGTCCACGTCTCACTTCCCACTGGAGTCCGGTTGGCAGACGCCGACAGATTCGTTGAACTCAACGCCAGATACGGCAGGTGGGGTCTCGCCCTGCTGGAGACCATTGTGCGGTGCGCAGACATGACTGTTTCATCGGAGGGATCATGAATGACGTCAAATTCCCCGCCCTCGTGGGCGACTCGCCGCTCGCCATCCTTGCCGCCATCGGCACTCTTAAGTTGATCTGCGACTTCGTTGATGATCATGCCCTGCTGTCTTGGGACGCCGCGGACCGTGCGCCGGTGCTTCACTCCTCGATGCCGTCGGTCGACGACATCGTGGCCCGACTTGCCCAGATCATTGAGTCGATGCCTGAGGGTGTGGTAGTGCCCGGTGGTCCTCCAGGATTTCCTCCCCCGGGGGCGGCGCCAGATCGTCTGCGCTTGGAACTGGGCGAGCTACGACATTTTACCGGTATGCTCTGCAGGGATCAGTCCTCGGCTCCAACAGTGCGGGCATGGATTTCAGGTCTGGTAACGGACCTCGTTGTCGATCCTTCGGGACGTGGGGCGATAAGCCAATACGCTGCGCCTTCAGGGAAGCAGTCCATGGCCACAATGCTGCAGAAGCCATTGGAACTGGTGCGCGATACTCCGGACTACCTGCGTCAGGCTTTGGTCGGCTGGCGACGTGTTTCGGGGGTCACTGGTGAGTACTTGGATCACAGGGCTAATTGGGATAGCAGTGAGGACGGTCGTGGAAAAGCGGAGATGCGCGGTGTCCCGGGAGCAACGTGGTTGGCATTGATGTCATACCCCTTGTGGATCACGACTGCCGCTGGTCCGCGCGTGCGGACCAGCGGTTGGCACACGGTGAGTGAAGAGCGCCGCCATGAGGAGGAGCTCAGACTTCCTCTGTGGGGCGAACCGCTGGGGCCCGCGGCTGTCAAGGCGCTCGTTGAACATCCTGTGCTTGAGGGGGACTGGGATGACATCGACCAGAACGCACTCCGGACGTTGGGTGTGATCCATGTGTGCAGAGCCCACCGCCGCAAGGCGGAGGGCGGTAAGTCTGCTGGCGTCCTGGTGCCGCTGCCATGAGTACCGTCAGACCCGACCTTCCGGGTTTGCCTGAGACGCTTCCGGCCCGCATGCTGAACGAGTTCGTGTACTGTCCCAGACTGTTCCACTTGGAATGGGTTCAACAGGAGTTCGCAACCAGTGATGATGTCGAGGAGGGCCGCTACCTGCATCGCGTCGTCGACCAGGAGACGGGGAATCTTCCCGACGAGTCCGAGGCGTTGGCCGGGAGGGCTGCCAGATCAGTCTCGCTGTCATCGCAGCGGCTCGGCATGGCCACGCGGATGGACTTGGTGGAGGACGGCGGCGACGGTACTGTCGTGCCGGTCGACTACAAGAAGGGCCATCCTGACAAGAACGGTGAGGCTTGGCCGAGCGATCGTGTGCAGGTACTGGTCCAAGCGCTGCTGCTCCAAGAGGCCGGTTATGTCGTCGAGCGGGCCGAGATCTGGTATGCCGAGACCCGGCAACGCGTGCACATCATGGTGGACGATGCCGCGCTGAAGGAGATCACCGATACCGTGAAGCGGGCATGGGAGGTGGCAGCCGACCCCGTGTGGCGCCACCGCCTCTGCATGACAGCCCGAGGTGCCCGCGGTGCTCGCTGGTGGGGATCTGTCTTCCTGACGAGCTGGAATCTCTGCGCGTTCCTCCTGCGCAACGGCGTCCACTGAAGCGTCTGATGGCGCCGGTTCTGGAGGGTCGTCCCGTGTACGTGACCGTGCAAGGAGCTGTCATCGGCGTTCGCCATGAGCGGCTGGAGATTCGTCTCAAGAGTGAGTTGGAAGTCAGCTATCGGTTGATCGACATCAGCCAGGTCTGCGTCTTCGGGAATGTGACGGTATCGGCTCAAGCCGTGCGGGCACTGATGTCACGGGACATTCCAGTGCTGTGGTTCAGCTACGGGGGATGGTTCTCTGGAATTGCTGAAGGGCTGCCGGGGAAGAACGTCGATCTCAGGATCGCGCAGTTCTGCGCCACGGAGCTGAGAAGACTGGAGATTTCCCGTCGAATGATTTCCGGGAAGATTCGTAATAGTCGCACAATGCTGCGCCGTAATTCTCGCGGCGTGGTCGACGATGTCGGGGGTCAGCTGAAGTCGTTGGCTCTTCAAGCCATGCAGGCTGACTCTCCTCAGCGGCTGCTGGGAATCGAAGGTACTGCGGCACGTCTCTACTTCGAGAACTTTATTTCGCTTCTCGGTGAGAACGTGCGAATTGATGTTTCCGGTTTCAGTGAGGGTGGACGCACCAGGCGTCCTCCCGGGGATCCAGTGAATGCGCTTCTATCGTTCTGTTATTCTCTGCTCATCAAGGATTTGACGGTGACGCTTGAGGCGGTTGGCTTTGATCCTTATTATGGCATGTTCCACAGGCCTCGGTTCGGGCGTCCTGCTCTGGCTCTGGACTTGGCGGAAGAATTCAGGTCTTTGATCGCTGAGAGCGTTGTGCTGCAGGTGCTGAACAATGGTGAGGTCGGTCCTCGGGATTTCAAGTTCCGCGCCGGAGGGTGCATGCTTGAGGCTGATGGCCGCAAGGCCGTCCTGAGGGCCTATGAGCGGCGGCTCGACCAAGAGGTGACCCATCCACAGTTCGGGTACAAAGCGTCGTATCGGCGTGTCATGGACATCCAGGCCCGGATGCTGGGTGCGGTCATGCTTGGAGAGCTCGATCAGTACACGGCGATGATGACCAGATGAGGACGAACAGAAGAAGATACCTGATCGCCTATGATATTCGTGATCCGGCGCGACTTCGTCGAATCTGCAAGTTGATGGAGGCCAACGGTGAACGTCTCCAGTACTCTGTTTTCGTTTGCGACTTGAACAGGACTGAACTCATTCATCTGCGTGCGGATGGTGAGGATATCATGAACTTGGCTGTGGACTCGGTGGTGATCGTCGACTTGGGTGACCCCAGCGGGGACCGGTTCACGTTCGTCGGACACCGCAGGCAGCTCCCCACGAGAGGATCCCAGATTGTCTAGCGAGCGCTCTGGTGCCGATTGGGTCACCCGACAGTGCTCGCGCCCTAGTCAGGGCTGGTTCTTGTCTACCCTGCCGGCGCTCCCTCCCATCGGCTGGGGGTGCCGAGTGGCAGTCCTCGCAAGAGTGTGCAACACTGGTAGCCAACGGCACCGAAGCAAGCGAGCCGTATTCCCGGTCTTCATGACCGGGCTCCATTGAGGCGCCTTCCTCGGAGCCGGGCTCGAAAATGCGGATGTGTATTCCCGGTCTTCATGACCGGGCTCCATTGAGGC
>NZ_AUFR01000040.1 GCF_000426605.1 Propionibacterium acidifaciens DSM 21887 | reverse complement strand
AAGGCCCTCGATCGGGCTCGTCGACTGGTCGGGTTGAAAGACTACGTCACGAACATGCCCGCCACTCGGATCTCCGCTGCGGAAGTTGTCGGCGACTATCACGGGCTCTGGCGAGTCGAGAAATCATTCAGGATGGGCAAGAGCGATCTGAAAGCCCGCCCGATCCTCCATCGCACCCACGAGGAGATCGAAGCCCGCCTCACCATCGTGATGGCCGCACTCGCCGTCTCTCACCGCCTGCAAACAATCACGGGGGAATCCGTCGCCGAAGTCATCGAGACACTCGAACCGATCCACGAGATGAACGTCAACATCGCCGGGTGAACCCTGCACGCCCACGATCGGATCACACCAGCAGCCCAAGACATCCTCGACACCCTCGGCCTCACCTGGCCCCACACTAAAATGACACGAGTCAGGTCAGGGGACGATGGTTGGGGCAGATCCATCACTAGCAGAGTACCCTTCCGCGCTCTCAAGGAATCGAACTAGTCAAGTCTTCATGTAGGGCAGGGGTCTGTCAAAGACGTCCTTGCCGTCACATGTGGCGGCAGTGACACAGCGCTCGGCTTTGCCTACGCCTACGCCAACGAAGACCTCGCTCGACGGCATCCACGTCCACAGTCACTCGTTGCCTCTTGGACCCAGTTACGGCCAGCGCGGGGTCGACGGTCTCGCACCCCGTGACCTTAGACCTCTCAGGCCGCTGCTCTTGACTTCAGAGACCAAGTGTGTCACACTCGTGTTATATATCACACCCGTGATAATTAATCTTGAGCACGCACTAGGATGCACAGAACAGTTTGAGTTGACACTGTTACCGCACCACTAGTCAGCGCTGGAAGGTGGCCAAGTAATGAATGATGACGTCATCATCGAACAGCCCAAAGAGAGCGACATCGAAGCGCTTCGAGGACTGTTCTCAAGAGCACTGGCGCCACACTATGATGGAGACCATGATGCGCACCTTTCTCGCCTAATTGAGGCATATCATGCAGATGGATATGACACCAATGGTTTCAACTCGCTAGCTCAAGTCGGATATGTTGCTCGCCATACGCCCGGAGGACATCCAATCGGCTACATTAATCTTGCTATCAAGCGGCATGGCACAGCGAAGGTGAGCCCACTCATCGTCGACCCCTCAGCTCGTCGTAAAGGCGTTGGAGAAGCCTTGCTGAACACGGCACCCAATAATGTCAGAATGCTATATTGCACAGTCAGTCAAGATAACATAGAGGCCTGTACATTCTTCATTCGGCAAGGATTTGTGAAGGTTGGAGAAATCCATGATCAATACCGTCGTGGAAAGACTGAGCTACTGTTACAGCGTACAAGTTCTCATCATCATTTAAACAACGCGGCCTCATATGAACTTGTTCGCGTATCGGAGCCAAAGCAATGGCGCCAGTTCACGGAAATCTCTGAGTCCATGCACGTGAATCAGCCTCTGCCTACGGTGACAACAGTGACTTATAGTCCACTCCGTACTGAGACAGATCCAATTAATCGTAAAACGAAAACTGCCTATATCTCGGTTTCACCAAACGGTCAGAGTCTTGGCGGGTTCATCTTAAGCAAGAAGAAAGGTGGATCGACCAAACTTTCCACTATCGTCTGGGCTAATGAAGATGCGCTCAGCTATCTCCTAACTGAGCTTACCAAGGTTGATGAGTTTCGGGAAACAGTAGGGCGGGTGTACGTACACGTACCCGCAGAATTAATTAACACACGCATTTTCCAAAAGCACCGATGGCGACTTGATGCGCTCATTCCAGGGCTTCACAACGAACATGAAGTAGCTGCTCAATGGAGCACATCCCCCACTAGTGACAACGTTGCTATTGAGGGAGTAAGTACCTTTATGGAGCCACAAAATTGGACCAACTATCACAGAGCACTGCGCGAGGTAATCACAGCACGGCAGTGGGATGCGTTTGAGACGCCACAGGAACTGCTGGTCTCTTTGATGGCAGAAGTCGGGGAACTTGCTGAAGAGCTTCAATGGAAATCGCGGACATTCACGCGTGACCTAGATAGGGGCCGCATCGGAGCAGAAATTGTTGATATTTATAATTATCTTCTTCGGCTATCTTGGCACATAGATATCAATCTTCTCGAAACAGCATTTTTAAAGCTAGCGCGAATCAAAGAAAAATACCCTTTAGAGAAAGCGCGCGGAACAGCGAAAAAGTACACTGAGCTTGAGTGATACCAATGCGAAGAATCAAGATGTATCAGCCGCGGGTTGCAGCTGAAACTTTACCTCATTTACAGAAAATCTTCGAACAGGGATGGATCGGTCTTGGTCCAGAAACAGCACTATTTGAAAATGAACTCTCTAAACTTCCGGAAGTCGGTGGTCACATTGTTGGAGTGAACAGTGGAACCTCAGCTCTTCGCCTAGCCCTTCATGTCAGCGGAGTCCAACCAGGTACTTCTGTTATCGTGCCTGCAAACACTTTTATTTCGACCGCAGCCGTAGTGGTTCAGCATGGTTGTCGAGTTCTCTTGGCAGATATCGATGTTAATACAGGGAACATCAACGTTGAGCATGTCCGACAGCTTCTCCAAGAGCATAGCGACGTAAAAGCTGTGATCCCTGTCCATTACTCTGGAATACCATGTGAAATAGCCGAAATAAACATGATCGCTGCTGATCGTCAGCTTACGGTCATTGAAGATTGTGCACATGCTATTGGGACGGTCCATCAGATGCGATATCTGCGGGATTACGACAATGTTCGAGCTTATTCATTCCATGCCACGAAAATGATTCCTGTGGGTGAGGGTGGTTGCGTTAGCTTTCCTACCAGTGAAATGGCGGATCGGGCACGGTTACTGAGACGGCTGGGCATCGACTCGTCGCAGGCGAACTGGTCTTCACCTTATGAAATTGAAGAAATTGGTTTCAAGTATAATATGAATGATATAGCAGCTGTTCTTGGTCGTAGTCAGTTGTCCTCGTTAAGTGAACGGATTGAGAGGCGCCGAGAAATCATCACTCGGTATGTTCAAGCTTTTTCATCGACCAATGTCCGGCCAGTTGTTCCTATCCGATCAACCGATAAAACAGGGGCGTTTGCATTTTCAGTACGCGTGGCGGCAAACCTGCGTGATCAAGCACGTCGTCACTTAGCGGGTGTCGGAGTGCAGACCGACGTCTACTTCAAATCCCTTGACTCATTTAGGGTTGGTTTACAAGGCAACGTTCCCGAAGCACGTAGGTTTTCACAAGAAGTGATCAGCCTGCCCGTTCATGACACGCTATGTGATGACGATGTTGATTACATCGTGGACCATCTGATTGGAGCTATAAACTGATGAAGATATTGTATGTCTTCAGTATTTATTTACCTTTGACAGGTGGATGCCAAGATCCTATCGATCAAGCGACACCTTATATGATTTCACGTGGGCACGAAATTCATGTCTTAACCAAACGCTGGCCTCAGGACCTTCCAGATCAACAAACGATTAATGGGGCTATTGTTCACCGCGTTGATTCAGCGATCTTGCCATCAGAACTTAATCGGATGGCCCATGCTGTCAGTCAGGTTGTTCAGGAAGTAAAGCCTGATGCAATTCATGTGATCGGGTTGCGTCGCCCGCTTCCCTTCTTTGCGTTACTCGCAGCACGCTTGCTAAAAATTCCGTAGTTATGACAGTAGGCGGATGGGACATCCCAGATCCAGACGACCCAGAACCAGGGAAAGTCTGGACAAGTGGTAGACATCTGATTCGCAACGCGATGCTTCAGGCCGATCAAGTTAACGCTGCCTCAATCGCTTTAACACGTCTCGTTCGATTAGAATTCCCAGAGCTAGATAACGTTTCTGTCATGCGTGTTGGTATCGATACTCAACTATTTTCAGAAGCATTGCCTACACCCTGGCCTCGTCCTTATGTTCTTTCCTTGAGGCGGCTTGAAGCATCGAAACAAGTCGATCATGTAATTCGCGCCTTTGCAGAACCTCCACTAAATGACAAAGACGTTGACCTACTTATTGCTGGAGACGGCCAACAGGCTGGCAAGCTACAGCGTCTGACTCGTGAGCTCGGCCTAGAGGAGCGAGTGCAGTTTTTCGGAGAAGTCGATATACAGTGCGCAGCGAGCCTCATGAAGGGTGCAACCCTCGCGACGGTTGTCTCGAAGGCTGAAGGTGGTGGGTTAGTCAACGTCGAAGCTCAGGCAGCAGGAACGCCTGTATTAGCAACGCGGGTTGGCGGAATCTCAGAGTATCTTGGCGGCGAAAAAGGTGCCTACTATATCTGTGACACAAATGCAGTCCCACTAGCTTCAGCAATCTGGCGCTGTCTCAGTGACGATACGTTGCGCAATTCTTTGATTACTCACGGGCTCAAGCATGCTAAATCCTTTGAGACTAGATATCTGGTAGAGGGATACGTGGAGGTTTATCGAAGCCTTGCACGGTCAACTCGTAGTCTCAAGTTTAAACCATGGTCCCAGTTAACAAAGAATTTATGGGATGCCTTTCGTGATATCACACGTACAAGCCGACAACGGACTCAAGAGATATCTGTTACCAAGCCACCTGATCTAGACGGACTTGGTAATCCAGCAGATCGGTGGTGGTATACCCGCAGTGAAGTCTTTAACAACAAGACTTGGTCGGTGACTGAGGGACAAGCTATTCGAACGCTCCGAACTGAATATGGGGATGAGGTTGTGCGTGGTGTTCTCGCAGAGGCAGCCGAGTGGGGCAGAACTGAAGCCTCGGAATTATCCGTTTACGCCGAATCGATGCAGGAAGAGGTAGGGGCTTCTTGAGGTCTGAAGAATTTTACGATCAGCTCAGTAATAATTACAGTTCCCTCCATGGAGTCAGTAAACACTACTTGGCCGCTATTGATCGAGTTGTAGCAAGCCACATCGATGGCGCTCGTAGTTGGCTTGACGTGGGGACAGGTGACGGACTCCGCGCAGCCTCAATTGTGGATTCATTACACCGTCCACCGCGCTCTATTACTCTTTGTGACAGCAGTCTTGGCATGGTCAAGACTGCAAGACAACATCTGCCCTCAAGACGGGTGGTGCGGTGGACTTTGGAGGAGGATCCTCCTTTTGTAGCTAATGAATCCTTCCAATTCATCACTCTATTAGGCAATGTACTTGGTCATATCCATCCTCAGACTGCTCGACTCAACCAGCTTACGATTCTTCATCAATTGATGGATGATGACGGCATATTACTACTCGATTTTAATAATCGTTGGAATGTGCGCGCATATGGGACGTGGAACGCTGGGATTAATATCCTCAGAGATTTGGTACATCAACCTCGCGCAACATTCACTGTAACTAAATCGATCAATGGAGAACTGATATCGACTCCGGTTTACATCGGATCAGTAAAGGAATATCGAACTCTACTTAATATATCGGAGTTTAATATCGATCGAATCATTTATTTCAATTATGCATCAGGTAAATCTGAATGGGTTTTAACGGGGCAAGGATTCATCGAAGCATCCAAAAAGGAGGGGTCGTGAAAGTATTCGTTGCTGCACCATTCAGTTCCATGATTAATTCTCAAGGCTTTTTCATGAAACAATATCGTGAACGCTTGAGTCAATTGCACAAAAGTATCGAAGAATCTGGTCATTCAGTTTTTGCATCTCAGCGAAATGAAAACTGGGGCAATGCTCCCTTGAAGCCTGAAGAGTATGTTTCAATTGATTACCACGAACTCTCATTTAGTGATGTTGTTGTTGCAGTGCTTGGCGCAAGACCGTCCTTAGGGGTCTGCATCGAGTTGGGTTGGGCATCTGCTTTAGGTATCCCGATTATCGTTGTTGGCAAACGTGTTTCCGCTTCAACGATGATCTCTGGGCTCCACAGAGTTTCCAAGGTCAACTATATCCCGGCAGACCTTGAGGATTCGAAATTACCAATTCCAATACTCTTCAACCAGATTGAAAAATATCTACACGGAGAGCGCTGTGATGCAGACACATGAAGTTTCCCCGCATGCCGTTGACTACTTTATCACGGTTTCCAGCGTCGATTTTGGATGGGGTGGTAGTGGAGCGCTTGGCTCTATCATAACGGCATATCTTAGCAGGTGGAGTGACACTAAAATAGGAATTGTAGGTTCCGAACTCGGAAGAAATATCCTTAAACCAGAGGTCACGGCTGTTACCACGACTTCACTCAGTGACCTAGTTGCGGGAGGAAATCGTCCGCATCTACATCTGTCAGTTCTAGATGCTGAATCAGCTAAAGTTGCTGCTGCCATGGGCATTCGGAGCGTATTCGTGGACCTTCTCCCATTTTTGTGGGGAAAAGAGCAGCGAAAATGGGTGCCAAAAGATGTTGATCGATATCTTTACCAAGACATCGCTGGTATGGATCGAATATCTCCGATAGTACCATCCCATGCCATCCCCATCGAGGCAATCATCGATCCTAAAAGATGCCAACGGATGGAGTCTTCGGGTAAAGAACAGCGGGAGGAATACGCGCTACTCATTCTCGGTGGACTTCTTAGTCCTCAACAAAAAGATAGGGACGGATATGTGCGAGCCATCACATCCTCCGTTGTTCAAGCAATTCGGTTCCGCGGGTATCATAAACTCAAGATTATCGGTAATTTGTCACCGACAGCAACAAATTCTGTCAGTAAGATCTGCGCTGCTAACAAGATTGCTTGTTGGGCAGGCTATGTCACCACGACCGAGTTTGGCGCACTTGTTGATAAGGCAGCGCTTGTTCTTGGCCAACCTGGGCTTATGACACTTCTCGAGGTGAGCGCATCCGGGCGCCCCTTCGTCCGTCTGCCACCTCAGAATGTGGCTGGGTTCGTTCAGACAACAGGGTTTAACAGGATACAGGGAGAGATAGCTTCAGTGTCATGGCCTGAAGGTGTCATTGATCATGATTACCTTGAATACCTACGAGCCGAGGGCGAATCAGTAGCAAACGCATATTGCTATGCCGTGCTTAATTCCTTCACTGCTGGATTAGCCTGGGATAATAATATTCTCTACGATGAGGTTTTGCAGGCCATAGACGACGCGTTGGCTATACCTAGTATAATTCGACGAAATTTCGCCTCCCGTACGGGTGACCGTGGCGCAGAGCAGGTTGCTCAATACGTACGTCAGGAAATCTGTAAGGCGATGTGATCAAATGAAATTCATCAAAACAATCAGTGAACTGAAGACCATATGTAATCATCAGCGTGAAATAATTCCAACATCAACAACATTAATCGACCTGCGGCAACTCCGAAAATGGCACCTATCTGCTAAAGGCGCAATTGAACATGAGACTGGGCGTTTTTTTCAGATCATGGGCGCCGAAGCTATGACCAGCCCAGTTACGACAGGCCCGCGCCGGCATCCAATGGTATATCAGCCCGAAATCGGCATGCTCTGCCTTTTTCTGACTAGGACTGATGACGAACTTCACGGACTAATCGTATTTAAATACGAACCCGGCACGCCGCAGGGAATAGAAGTAGCGCCGAGTTTCCAGGCAACTAAAAGCAATTATGAAAGGGTCCATGGAGGATACGTCGTACCAGGTCATGCGATCGTGTTTTCAAACCAGATGCCAATTATTGCCGATGCTCTTCAGCGAGAGCAAGAAGCATGGTTTCTCGGTAAAGTTAACAGAAATCGTGTCATCACTGTCTCGACGCATCTCGCTGAAAAGATCAATTACGAGATCCCAAATTCGTTTTGGGTTCCGTTGCATACGTTGATAGCCGGATTACTCATCGATAATTTAATTAATATGGATTTGCGATCCATCTTATCAATGGTCGCCATCGAAAATACCATCGGTTGCTTTCATGCACCGGAACGGGCTCGATTATCGGCCGATGCCATTCGTTCGCGATTGGGTGACCCTGTTATTATCAGGCAACGCTCTCTCTTAGATCTACCTGGGTGGACTTTGAATTCGTCATTGGAAAGCTACCACTGTCCTTCCGCGCGCATCATTGGACGCCGCATCCATATGGCCACACGCGAAGTTCCTGAATGGGATCAACCATTCCTTTCCCCGAGTGCGGTAGCATGCTGCACACTCATTGCTCGCCGAGATGAATCTGGACGCAGTTGGGAAGTTGCGCTTGTTCCTCGATGTCGACTTGGTTCTACTCGAGGGTGGACTCTTGAAGCCACTATCCAGAACCATTATGACCCTCCTGAAGGCGTACATGGTTCTTCAGAGGAGTACCTGGGTGGACTGAAAAGCGCTGGCCAGCATGTTGTCACAGTCCAACATGCTGAGGAAGGCGGACGTTTTTACCATGCCCAGACGCGCTACAGGCTAATTTTCGTGGAAAGAAATCATCATACGTTTGTTCCGGGGCATTGGCACTGGATTCATTTGGATGTCGTTCATGAACTTATTGCTAGGGGTGACTGTGTAAGTGTCGAAGCCCGAACATGTATTGCCATGTTAGCTGCGTTTATCTTATCTCAAGAAAGTAATTACAAATGATTGGCGCGATTGGATATTCGGAATATTTAGTTCGCCGCACGGCGTCGTTGCTTCGTAATATAAATGGGACACCAAGAGAGCCCCTCCTCGTTGGCACAGACCATTCAGCAACTTCAATTGATACAGATTTTATAACGACGACGAAAAAAGAAGTATTGGAGAATAAAAAAATCCACATCGTCTATGTCTCAAGCGCCACAGGGAATCATTATCAGGACTGTGTCGCCGCTCTCGATCATGGCAAGCACGTACTCGTCGAGAAACCGATTTGCCTAGGTGTTAAAGAGCTGATGAAGATTGAAGCTATCGCCCAGCGGCACAATCTCATTGTGGCTGAATGCTTAAGCTATTCCTTCCACCCCCGGTGGCGTCACATGCTAAGCGAGTTCAATATGTATTATCAGCAAGAAAATGTTCATCTACGTGCGGTATTCACCATACCCCATCGATCAGCTGATGATTTTCGTTATCGCCCTGAACACGGTGGTATCGCTGCTGACCTGGGAACTTATATCATAGATAGTTTTCTTCAAGCTGGTATCAAACAAAGTCAACTCGAATCGTCATCTGGGATAATCGACGCCGATAGCCATTCGGGATACATTCGCACGGGTGGAGAACCAAGTGGTGAAGCCCATTGGGCTATTGGTGAAATATACCAAAATACCTTCACTGTGATTGGAAAATCATTCCAGATGAACTTGAAACGCGCTTTTTCGCCTCCCGTGGACCAAGCAACAACACTGACGACTACACGCGTCAATAATAATAGTGATCCCACTGAATTAGAATTCTCACCTTGCAACGCAACTCAACTGTGTCTGGACAATGCGCTGAACGAAATTAGGAGTCACCGTATTGGAGTTGTCGGCGCTCCTCGAATTCGTAGGCGAATAGGCATCATGGAGCGCATCATCCGGGAAGGATTTGTAGCTTATGAGTAAGCTCCTTATCGTGGGCCATCGAGGATTCGCCGGCAGTTCCATTTATGAAGCAGCGCGGAAGCAGTACTGCGTGGAGGGTATCTCATCGAATGAGTGCGAGCAGATACACGAGCAAATTACGACCTCGTCATCAATGCTGGTGGACGCATCTGGGGTGATATAACGGTTGTTAGACAAGCTCTCATGTCATCCGCTCGCACAGCGATTTTACATGCTCGCAGTTCGCATTGTCCGATCCTGCATATCGGGTCAGCTGTTGAGTATGGTGCGCGTTCGACCCCCACGTTATTAGCTGAAAATGATGATTTGTATCCAAAATCTGAGTACGCCGAAGCGAAGATTCGTTCTTGGCATTGGATTAAAGCCGAAGCTAGTCATGGCGCATTTTCTCTCCGTTCATCGCTAATCTTGTCTCCATCTATAAGCCATCAGAGTCTGCTTGGAAAAGTAAGGAATACCGCCTTATTCAATAAGGATTTGTTTCCAGTTTCTCCCTCAATACTTGCTATGAAGCGAAATCCAATCCATATTCAGGATTTTGTATCTGCTGTGCTAGCTGTGACTCGTTGTCTTCTGACTGACGGGACAGTCAGACTTCCCACGGTACTTAACTGTGGCGGTGACGAAGCCCTACGTGTATGTGACCTGGCTAATCAAGTACTTACGTTTGTCAAGTTCCCATTCAAATATGACTGTCCTACTAAAACATCACAGTACGAACTTGTTTCCTCGCGCCAACTTAAGTCTCACACCGGCTGGAATCCCACACACTCAATTCGAAATGGAGATTGGCTGATATGACACACGTTAACAATTTTGAGTACAGTCGGATTGCTGAAATTCAATCGCAGATTCGACACCTTACAGCTGAGTATCATGATTTAACCAAAGACAGAGCAACACGTCATCGCAGACCCGAATTCAAGATGCCAGCGGGGGCATGTTTCGATGACCGTGATCGAACAGAAGCGGTAATGGCGGCTCTTGATCTTGAACTCACCGGCGGTCGATCTGTCGTAGAATTTGAGCGTGGTCTTTCAGAAAAAATTAAGATGCGCTCGTCAATTGCCTGTAACTCAGGATCATCGGCTAATCTTCTGGCATTCGCCACGTTGTGTGACCCATCGCTGGATAACCATATTAAGAAGGGTGCTGAAGTCATAACGAGCGCAGTGGAGTTTCCTACCACCGTTGCCCCGATCCTGCAGTATGGTTGCGTCCCAGTCGTTGTAGACGTGGAGCCTCAGATAGGAAACCTAAACCTAGATGCTCTGGAAGAAGCAGTGAGTTCACGAACACAAGCAATAATGTCAGCACATACTTTGGGTAGTCCGTTCAGAGCAGATCACGTTAGAGAGTTTGCAGATTTAAATAACTTATGGTTCATTGAAGATAATTGCGATTCACTAGGGGCTACAGTTGCTGAACGACCAGCAGGTTCATTTGGGCACTTATCAACCTTAAGTTTTTATCCTGCTCATCACATCACTAGTGGGGAAGGCGGGTGCGTTAGTGCTCAATCAGTTCAGACTGCAACGATCGTCCGTTCCCTCCGTGATTGGGGTCGAGATTGTTGGTGTTCGCCGGGCGAAGATAATCGCTGCATGAGTCGATTCGACTGGCGGTTACCTGGACTTCCTGATGGGTTCGATCATAAGTACGTCTTCACGCGCGTTGGTTTCAACCTGAAGATGTCTGATCTCCAAGCGCGAGTCTTAATGTCACAGCTACAAAAGGTCGACACTTTTACAGAAAGGCGAAATCGCAACTGGGAAATACTCTATTCATATCTGCATGATTGCCGAGGTGTTATTTTGTTCACGAATGCCGAGGGAACGCGTCCCTCATGGTTCGGTTTTACCTTTATGCTCACTAATCACTCTAAGCTAAGTCGACGTCAATTACAGATAGCGCTTGAGCAGTCTGGGATCGGTAGTCGGGTCGTGTTCGCTGGCAATATCACAGCGCAACCCATGTTTCGAGGACGTCAGATGCGCATAATTGGTGATCTTCCTGTAGCAAACAGAATTGCTCGGGATGCACTCTGGGTTGGTGTTTATCCAGGGCTCAGTGAAGAAGACATGCATTACATGGGCTGTCGCATTCGTAGCCTAATTACAGAAGGAAATTAAGCTGAACCGATCGAATTATTTTGAGGAAGGTGGCGCAATATGACGCGCAGAGCAGGAATCATTCTTGCTGGAGGATCCGGGAGCCGCATGAGCCCCATCACTGACAAGGTTAATAAACACCTTCTCCCTGTTTACGATAAGCCAGTCATCAGTTACCCACTCGAAGTTATGCGCGTGCTTGACGTAGACCAAGCTGTAATCGTATGCAATGAGCGAGATCAAGCTTCATATGCCGATGCTAGCGACTGGCTAGGTTTCTGGGATCTCCAGATTTCTACGGCGGTCCAGCCGAAACCGGACGGTCTAGCTAGTGCCGTTTACACTGCTAGGTCCGCCTTTGGCGGCGAAAGTTTTGACCAATATATCGTCTCGGTTGGTGACGGTGTGTACGTGACAGGCTTGGATCAAGTTATCGGCATAGAACGACGTGCAAAACCGGAACAAGCCCTTGCTTGGGTCGTCATCAAAGAACATTCACATCCGCAGGACTTTGGGGTCGTCGCTATCGACGCCAAAGACAACGTCACTGCAATTGTTGAGAAGCCGAACTCTCCGCCATCATCATTCGTCTGTACAGGACTTTATATCTTTGACGTTTCGCTTTTCTCCCGGATAGACAAGTTGACCTATAGTGCACGAGGTGAACTCGAGATGTCTGATCTTCTTGAATCTTATCTTGGTCAAAATCAACTGCGAGCCATCGCCCTTCCAGATGACGTTCTCTGGTTTGATGTTGGAACACCAGATCGGCTGCTTGACGCATCCATAGCGAGGCGGGAATCATTAATGTCAAATAAATAATTATCAGACATCTGAACAGTCGCGCTGTTGTGTGTACTATTAACTTCGATTCAACGTGTAATAATCTCGGAAGGATGATTTTGTATGACGAAAATCATTCAATCTGACCGCTCCCAGACTGTTGTCGTCGCAGGAGGAGCAGGATTTATCGGTTCGAATTTTATTCGAACGGTGATTGAGATAACACAGTGGTCAGTCATTGTAATTGATAAACTCACCTATGCTGGAAACCTTTTGAACCTCGATGGACTACCTAGTGACCGCGTCAGGTTCGTTGTTGGTGACGTTTGTGATAAGGAGCTCGTTGACTCCATCGCAAAAAATGCAGATGCAATTGTAAATTTTGCAGCTGAATCCCACAATGATCGTTCTCTTTATGCTGCAGGACCGTTTCTCAAAACAAATGTTGAAGGAACGTTTGTGCTTATTGAAGCTGCACGTAGATTTCACATCCGCTATCATCATGTATCAACGGATGAAGTCTACGGTGATTTGCCAATAGAAACTGACACCTCATTCACTTTAGCCAGTCCTTACCGCCCATCTAGTCCATATTCGGCGACTAAGGCGGCCGCAGATCATCTAGTGTCCGCTTGGGTGAGATCATTTGGTGTTCAAGCAACAACCAGTATCTGTGTCAACAATTATGGTCCTTATCAACATATTGAGAAATTCATTCCTCGCCAAATTACAAACCTTTTGACGACAAGACGTCCGAAACTTTACGGCACCGGTAGAAATGTACGCGAGTGGCTTCACGTCTACGATCATGTCTTTGGGATTATGAAAATCCTTACCTCTGGACAGATAGGGAAATCATACCTGTTGTCTAGTGGACTAGGATTGAGTAATATAGACGTTTTACGACTCATTTTAGAAATAATGGAATTTCCTGAAGATTACTTCGATTGTGTCATCGACCGGCCAGGGCATGACAGGAGGTATGCACTTGACTCGACGTCGACAAAAAGCGAATTGAACTGGTCGCCACGGTATTCTGATTTCAGGGCAGGCCTGAAGGATACAATCCAATGGTATAAAGAAAACGTCGACTGGTGGATTGAGAATAAACGTAATGTTGAAGAACAGTATGCGCGACGTGAAGCTAGCAGCTAACTAAATCGTTGAATCTGATGTTGGTTGTTATGCGGCGACGCTTCCTCCTTTTCTGAATTGTCCGAGAATATTTCTTCCTGAAATTCTGGATCGTTTGACTGTCGCATTATAATCAGCTTAGCTTATATGTTAAGAAGGCTATGCAAAACTGTTTTTGTAGGATTCTAGTGCGATGATTGTTATGACGGTTTCTGGGAAGGTGTGCAAGGGTCTGCGGTAGCCGGTATGGAGTATTCGTCAGGGTTTGAGGCTGGGGGATTGCTCGTTCGACTGGGGCGCGTAGCTTGTTGATGGTTTTGTTGTACTGTTTCTGGTTTTCTGTTAGTTCACTGCCCACGGGTTTTCGTTCCGGGGTGATCATGCCCAGTCCGGTGTAGCCCCTGTCGGCTACTGGTGGGGTGTTGGGGAAGTGTTCGAGCAGGCCGGTGAGTCGGATGACCTTCGCGTTCTAGGTGGCGCCTGGGGCCGGGTCAGACACCCGGGCCAGACGTCCGGTCAGGTCGCAGGCGACTTGGAGGTTGAGGCCGGTGTGGTGGTGTTTTCCGGAGTACAGGCCGGGCTGGTTCTTCCAGTTCCAGCAGGTCACGAGGGTGCCGTCGACGATGACGAGGGTGCCGTCGACGATGAGGGGTCTGGGAGGGGTCCAGGTCTTCCACGGTGGGGATGAAATCTTTAAGGGCCTCGGCGAGGCGGGGTGTCCACCGGTTGATCACCCGGGAGATGGAGGATTGGCACACGCCGAAGGATTCGGCGAGTTCTGTCTGGGTGCGGTTGCTGCGGTGGTAGACGAAGGTGGCCCTGATTTCTTCGGACTAGCTCATTGCAGGCGGGCGTCCGGTTTCCTGCAGGGTGCTAGGGTAATTGTGGGTCGGGATCTGGTGGAGAGCTGCCATTGCGGCCACGGAGAAACCTGTTGTATGTTACCCGTGAGGGCCTGTCCTGAGATTATCGAGTATTTGGCAACCCAATTATCTCTGTGGTAGGCCTTCCCTTGTATTCTGACACTCCGACAAGAACAGCAACAACCCCATCAAAACAAAGAGTTTTGCATAACCCTCCATAGTTGATAACTTAAGTTCTAGCTCTGAACAGACAAGCTCTTTCTCTTGTTCTTCTGGATTTCCTTACGTGGGCGTCGAAGCGGAGGTGGTGTAGGTCGGGCCGGTCGGATCCGTATGTGTGGTACTCATTTGATGGCCACCTGGGCGTTACCTATCACAGATGTGATACCATATCTGTATGGCACACTTGAATCTCGCGTCTGTGACGTATGCGCTTGCAGACGGGCGCCTCTTGCTACAGGATGTGTCGCTCGCTGTGGGTATGAGTGAGCGAGTCGCTCTGATTGGCGCGAACGGGGCTGGGAAAAGCACCCTTCTTCGGATTATTTCCGGCGACCTTGCGCCAAATTCTGGCAGAATATCCCGTGCTGGAAGCATGGGTTTTATGCGTCAGTTCGTTACTGGAGAAACCGTGAATGATCTCTTGCTCTCGTTTGCCCCACGGGGGATTCGTGACGCAGCGGCACGGCTTGTGCGGGCTGAGGCCATGATGCATGAGCGGGGTACGTTCCAGTCACAGATGGCGTTCGCCTCGGCGGTTACAGCTTGGGGTGAAGCTGGCGGTTATGACATCGAGGTGTTGTGGGATGTTTGCACAGTAGCCGCTCTCGGTGTGCCGTTCGAACGTTGTCGTAACCGCCTGTTGTCCACACTGTCGGGCGGCGAACAGAAACGACTCGCGTTAGAGGCGCTGCTGCGTGGCCAAGATGACCTGTTGCTGCTGGATGAACCTGATAACTCCTTGGACGTGCCAAGTAAACTTTGGCTTGAAGAACAGTTGCGTGCAACAAACAAGGGCGTCCTGTATGTGAGTCATGATCGCGAACTGCTGGCCCAAACGGCGACCTCGATCGTGACACTAGAACTAAACGCAGCGGGCAACACTGCTTGGACACATCCAGGCGCGTTCGATACCTATCACCGTTCAAGAGAGAAGCGGTTTGATAGGTTGGATGAACTGCGTCGTCGCTGGGACGAAGAGCACACAAAGCTGCGCTCGCTCATGCTTACGTACAAGCAGAAAGCTGCCTACAATTCTAAGATGGCGTCAAGGTACCGGGCGGCGCAAACACGATTGATTCGGTTTGAGGAAGCTGGCCCCCCACAAGAGCAGCCTCGTAAGCAACGTTTAGAAATGCGGTTGCGAGGCGGGCGTACTGGGAAACGCGTATTGATCTGCGAAGCGCTCGAGCTAACGGGGCTCATACATCCCTTCGATTTCGAAGCGATTTTCGGTGATCGAGTTGCAGTGCTCGGCTCGAATGGTTCAGGGAAGTCGCACTTTCTGCGCTTACTCGCTGCCGGAGGGACCAACCCTGAGGCCGGACAAGAACCGGTTGTCGTTTCAAGTATCAACCCCGTAAAACACACAGGTTTTGCGCGACTCGGAGCAAGGGTGCGTCCGGGGTGGTTTGCTCAAAACCGAAGCAGGCCTGACCTTGCAGGACGCACATTGTTAGATATTTTACACCGGGGTGATGAGTATCGTCAAGGATTATCGCGAGAAGATGCGTCACGGGCTATGGCTCGTTATGAACTAGCCGAGTCCGCTGAGCAGCAGTTTGACTCGCTGTCAGGTGGGCAGCAAGCTCGATTCCAAGTGCTTCTACTAGAACTCAGCGGGGCTACAATGCTCTTACTGGATGAGCCAACCGACAATCTTGATCTTGTCTCTGCCGAGTCCCTCCAACAGGCACTTAACACGTTCGAAGGAACCGTGTTTGCCGTGACCCATGATCGCTGGTTCGCACGCGATTTTGACCATTTCTTGGTCTTTGGAGCTAGCGGAGAGGTCTATGAGAGTACTGAGCCTGTTTGGGGTGAATCCAAGACCGTCAAGAGGAGGACGTGAACTTATGCCCGCTCGAATTGATCCAGAACAGCGCCGTCAACACGTCATTGAGGCGGCTTTCCGTCTCGTGGTAACCGATGGGATTGATGACGTGTCGCTGAGGAAGGTTGCTGACGAATCTAGTCTGAACATTGGCTCAGTGCGACACTACTTCAACGGTCGCCACGACCTGCTCACAGCAGCTGCAGAGGAGGCGGGCTCCCGTATGGGTCGCCGCCTTGCCAGTCATCCAGTTGATGGGTTACACGGGCTCACGGGAGAGGCGGCACTCAATGCTTTGCAAGCACTGGTTGAGACGGTCATGCCAGTCGATAAGCCACGGCGCGATGAGGCAATCGTCGTCGTCGAACTTGTCATGGCATCCCGGACAAAGACGGTGTTCCGTGAAATATCAAAGCGCATGGCTGCCGACCTTGCTATGGTCTTGCGCGACGCACTTGAAGCACTGCGCGTGCCTGACGCTGACCTAGCCTCAGCACAACTTGCCGCGGTAATCGGCGGGTTGACTCTTGACACAGTGACTCCTCACGGAGGTTTGAGCGTTGAACGCCTCCGAACGGTTCTGCGTGCTCACCTACGTATGTTGCTCACCAATGCGGAGCATGGATGATGCGCATGCCAACATGGGTGTTTACGCTGCTCGTTGCCATTTTCGTTCTCTACACCGACGACTACGTGATTGCAGGAATTTTACCTGAACTTGCCGTCGAACTGCATGTTACAGAAGGTCATGCTGGACAATTAGTCACCGTGTTTTCTCTAACTTTCGCTCTTGCTGCACCGATTGCGGCTGTCGTCTTCGCGAACATGTCACGTCGCAAATTATTCACGATCGCATTGTTAGCCTTCATCGCCTCTAACATCACTGCTACGACCACTAATTCTTTTGTCGCACTGACGGCGTTGCGCGCTATCGCTGCGCTGGCGGCAGCAACTATAACACCAGCGTTATTTGCGTTTACGACCCAACATGCGCCAGCCCACCAAGTCGGTAGATATACTGCCATGGTCTCACTTGGCGTCACAGGATCGATTGCGGCAGGAGTTCCTCTCGGAACGTGGATCGGTGGCGTACTCGGCTGGCGTGCCACCTTTGCAACAATGGCTTTCGCTGGAACCGTAACTCTCCTTCTCGTACGCACTACTTTGCCACGGCCAGAGGGCAACCAAAAGGTGCCACAGCTGGTCGAACAACTCCGCGTACTGCGAAAGGCTCCGATTTCTCTCGGCTTGTTAGCAAACTGTCTTCTCATGACAGGTTCAATGATGATGTTAACCTACCTTTCTCCATATCTGGTCTCAACAGCGGAAGTCGGTGTAGAGGAACGAGCAATAGCCTTCAGCCTCTCCGGGATTGCAGGTATTGTGGGAATCTGGCTCGGTGGAATCGCAACGGATCGCCTAGGTTCAGACTCAACTTTGCTAATCGGTGTCGGAACAATTATGGGTACAATGCTTGTTCTTTGGGTATTCTGGATCACCAGACCCTCCCCTCTACCGGCAGTGTTGGGGGTGGTGACCCTATGGGGTGGTATGGCTTTCTGGAACTCTCCTGCTATCCAAACCCGGCTGCATCAACTCGCTGGTCCAGTTTCAGGGCATGCGCTAGCTATCAATACCTCTGGCACCTATCTTGGCGTCTCCATGGGGGCTGCGGCAGGGGGTGCTGTGCTTACTCATGGCGGACCAGGTCTTCTACCTCTTACTGCTGCGGGGTTTGCCACGGCGGCGTTGATTCTGCTCCTCGTCGCTCCGAGTCGGACTCGAGAAGTCACAACAATTGACTACCCGTAATCAAGTGGCTCTGTAAATTCTATCCGGTTTATTGTATAGGTGACAGTTCTTATTATCGGGTATTGGCTGTGTCGGATCAAGTGCAGATGAGGCACATTACATATGGAGACAAACTAACTCCTCGCATTCTTATATAGAGTTATCTGAGGCATTGGAAACCCGGAGGCTAGCTTTAGGTGCGCGGGATGGTTTGGGGCTAGTGTTTTGGGGCTATGGCTGACATGAAACGAAACCGTATTTTTCGTGGATTTCCTGTGCTGTTCCGGATATGATTGGAGCATGCAGGTTGAGGTCACCCCGGAAGAAACCGCCGTCCTGATCAGGTGGAAGAAGCGTTCCGACAATCATGTGCTGGTTCGGA
>NZ_AUFR01000039.1 GCF_000426605.1 Propionibacterium acidifaciens DSM 21887 | reverse complement strand
GCTGCCCGGCCGGGTCCATGATGCCCGGGCCCTCACCGAATCAGGCCTTCTCGAGGGTCCGGGCGAGACCACGACCCACGATCCGGGTTCTTCCTCCGTGCCTCACATCGCGGACAAAGGGTATGTCGGGATGGGCCTGATCACCCCTGTCAAGAAACTCCCGGGTCTTCCCCTGTCCGAGGCCGACAAGAACTTCAACCGGGCCATCGACCGGATCAGGTGGAGGATCGAACAAGTCATCGCCCACCTCAAAACATGGAAAACCCTCAAAACCGGTTATAGACGCCCCATCGACGCCCTCCCGGACGCCATCACAACAATACTCGGAATCATATTCACCTACACCCTATGAATAAGCCTCGAAGAATCCGCCTGGTATTCCACGTCGAACAGGGTCTTCACGACGTCACGTATCGCTGGGACGTCCCAGAACTCGGCGTGGGTGCCCGTCCGGGAGGGCGGCTGGGCGAGGATGGCTTGAGTTCTTCCTTCTGTGCGCGGGCGGGTTTCGCCGCGTTCTGGTTCCCGGCGTGCCCGGTGAGCACCGGGCACATCCTGGTGGCCCGCCACTCGGCCAGCCATTCCTGCACTGTCCTCTCGGCCCGCTCAACCATCTTCGCGATGATGCCGATTCCGACTCCTTCGGAGGCGTACAGGATCGCTTCTGCTTTCATCCGAACCAGCACATGATTGTCGGAACGCTTCTTCCACCTGATCAGGACGGCGGTTTCTTCCAAGGTGACCCCGACCTGCATGCCCCGATCATGTCCGAAACAGCACAGGAAATCCACGAAAAATACGGTTTCGTTTCATGTCAGCCATAGTACTGTCAATCGGTTCATCGCGGCTCAGGGATTTGCGGGGGATCTGGCGAGTCGGGCACCCAGGGCGTATCAGATGGTGATGATCCGAGTGAGTTGATGCGGCATCGGTGGTGACGGGATGACGACGAGGCGCCGCTCCGGGCTTCATCGTCAGGGTACCGTTCGTCATTTCCGGGATCTTCACTGATCATGTGGGGCGACATGGACGCTGAAGTCGCTGGTTCGGGGTGGGGGATCCTCGATAGGGGAGTGCCGGGGTGGGGTCGTCCGAACGATGATGCGGAGGCGCCGTGGCGGCTGGACGACCCATTCAGAACCCGGGCGATGCCAGGAGGACCTTGGTCGGAGGACTCCACCGGATGGGGTCTTGAACGAGCCTCCGGGTTCGGCGGCGGGCCGCTTCCTCTGTGCGCGGGGATGCCCCCGTGTGCTCCGTGTCCCTCAGCGCGTCCAGCCACCGCTTCCTCTGTGCGCGGGGATACCCCTGCGGGCGGCAGCGGGCCGGGCTCGATGAGTCTTGTTCTCGGCATCAGTGAACCAAGTTCTTATCCGGGGTTGCGCCTCTCGCCGGATCTCTCATGAATATAAGCCCGGTGGACTGGGAAGCTTGTTCACGGCACGACAGGATGGAGGCTTGACAAGTGGGAACGCTCGTGCGAACGACTCCTGATGAAAAGGTCCCGCACTGTGGCTCCGGTCGGATGCGGGGTCAGCCCCGATAGTCGGTGAAGCCCACCGTGTTGCCCCACGGATCGGTCATCTCGACGCTCCAGCCCGTGGCGATCCGGAACGCCTCGAGACCGAGCCCGGCGGCGACCGCGCGGGCGTCGTCCACCTCGAACCAGACGGTCGAGTGGCTGGGGTCGTCGGGGTCGAGCCGGAGGCACAGTCCCGCGCCGCCGTCGGCCGGGTGGAGGACCGCCACCTCCTCGCGGACGACCACCGGCCGCAGTCCGACCCGCTCCCGATACCAGTCCACGGCCCGGGCGAGGTCGGGAACCGCGAGGATGACGTTGTCGAGACGGAGGGGTTCGATCATGTCGGGGATTCTTCCAGGCCCGTCGGCGCCTGACCGGCCGGGCCCCTGCCGTTTACTGTCAAGAGGCTCTTGATAGTAAGCGGCAAGGGGCGGTAAATACAATGGTACGGGGTACGGGGTCTTCCCGGGCTCGAGAGGGGGGAATCGTCATGAATGCCGAAGGCGCCGGAAGAGCACCGCTCGCGGACCTGCCGGTCGACCGGACCTACATCGGCCGGGCCGTGCCGCGCGAGGGGAGGGGATGGTGGGTGCAACTGGAGCGCCGCACGAACCCCGACGGCCCCGAGACGGAGGTCGTCGCGGTCGGCGAGTGCGCCACGCTGGAGCGCCTCGAGGAGCGGGCCTGGGAGCTCGTCCGCTCGATCACCGACGACCCCGACGTGCGCGTCATCACGGCCCCTCGGATCGACGACGAGCTCATGATGCGCGTCGTCGGAGCATGGCGGGCGATGGCCGACGCCAAGCGGGCCGAGGCGGACGCCGCACGGCAGGTGCGCGCCGTTGTCGGGGAACTGCGCGACCTCGGCCTGTCGGTCACGGACATCGCCTTCCTCACGCACGTCTCGCGCGGACGGGTCTCGCAGCTGCTGGCCCAGGACCCGCGCCGCGGGCGCCGGTCCGGTGACGCGCGTCCCCGATCGGACTGAGCCCCGACCGGTGCTCGGCCCTACCGCGGGGTGTGAACCATGATGGGCTTCTCGGGCGCCCGTCGACGGCGCCGGACGGCGTGGGCCCGGTGCGCCCCCGGCCTCCGGGTCATGCGGTCCGCGCCCTTCCGGGGATTTCTGTCGGCCCGGGCCCGCCGCCGGGCCCGCCGCCGGACTCGCAGCCGATACGATGCATCCCATGTTGATCAGCTGTTTCGTTGCCCCCGACGATGAGCAGGCGGCGCAGGTCATCGACTGGCCCTCCGGTCCGGTCGAGCCCGCCGGCGACGCCGAGGGGCAGGACGCCTTCCCCGTGGTCGACACGAAGATCGAACCCGTGGTCACGCTGACGAAGCTGGCCGAGATCCTCAGCGGAACCCCCTACGACGAGCTGGCCGCCGACAAGCGCATCTCGACGCTGCTGGCGCAGAAGGACGAGTACGAGGTCCTCGTCCTGACCGTCTCCGATTCGGTCAAGGCGGCCCTCGCCGGCGCCTCGGACGAGGACCTCGTCCGAGCGGCGGGGCCCTGGTCGCAGATCGAGGAGTTCCACGGACTCATCGATCTCGACGACTTGCTCGAGGTGATGCGCGAACTCGGTCTTCTCGCGCGCCAGGCGGTCGACAGCGGGCACTCCATGTACGTGTGGTGGTGCGCATGACGATGGCGGGTACGACCCGTGAGGGTCGTGTCCGCCGGATCATGGCCGTGGTGGCCGTCCTCCAGGGCGTCTCGACGCTCGTCGGTTTCGTCGAGCTGCTGCTCGTGCCGTAGTGGTTCGCGCCCCAGCTCGAAGGCACCTTCTTCGCCGGCCGCCAACAGCTCGCGGCAGTCCTCCTCGGCGTGCTCGTCGGCGGCTTCCAGTGGGCGGCGCTCTGGCTCCAGGCGCGGGGCTCGCGCTGGTCCGTCCTCGCCCATGCTGCGGCCGGGCTGGTCATGACCTGCTGGATCGGCGCCGAATGCCTCGTCATCGACTCCTTCGGCTGGCCGCACGCGCTGTGGGGAGGACTGGGCGTGACCCAGCTGCTGCTCGTGTGCGTCCTCCTCGGGGTGCTGCGCGCCCCCAGCCGTGGGCGCGAATTCTCCTCGCGGGAGGGCGGGCCCCGATGATCGTCCCGCGGATAGCCGCGCCCGCGGTGGGGTCGAGACCGTCCGCATTGTGCGGACCGGCCGTGGTCTACGGACAGCCGCGCCCGCGGTGGCCCGTGAACCGGGGTCGGTCACGCACAGTCTGCGGAATATGATAGATTACTGAGAAATTCTCAGACGGACATGTTCTTCCGCAGCACAGGGAGCACCCCCATGGCCTCAGCCTTCCCTCGCCGCGGCTTCTCGAGAAGCCGCTCCCGCCTGCCCTCGGCCGTCCTCGCGTCGCTGGCGATCGTCCTCGCCTGCGTCGGCGGCCCCGTCCCGGCGGCCGTCGCCGACCCCGTGGACCCGCAGACCCCCGTGCTCGACACCGGGGTCTCGCTCGAGGACGGCCTGAAGGTCGGGGCGGCCGTGACGGTGGACCAGCAGGCCGTGCACGACCGGGCGCAGGCCGCGCTGCGCGCCCTGCGGATCAGGATGTACAACGACCCGAGCCTGCCCTTCGAGGGCAGCCTGGGGCATTCCGAGACGCTCAAGGACTACGCCGCCAAGGCCGGCTACGACTCGGCCGAGGCCTACGCCGACGCCTTCACCTGGAGCCAGGAGCTCGAGATGATCGCGATCCAGCGCGCCGCCGAGAACTCGATCACGGGCATGAGCCACGACCGGACGGCCGGCTCCTCGACCTTCACCGCCGCCCAGCGCAGCGGGACGACGAGCAACGGCGAGATCATCACCGAGTACCGGGACATCGACAGCGCCATCGACGGCGCCGGGCCCGGCTCGTGGTCCGGCGAGTACGACAGCCTGAAGGCGAACGACGGCAGGTACTCCGGCCCCGAGGTGGCCGGCCATCTGCACACCCTGCTCGATCCCGGCTACACCTGCTACGGCTTCACCTCGGCCGGCGTCTCGATGGGCGAGGCCGGGCTGGCGCAGACCTGCTCGTCCGCCACCGACCGGCCCTCCGCGTCCTCGGGCACCTATCTGGTCCCCGTCGCGATCCCCGCCGACCGGGCCGCCGACGTGGCCTACGGCTCGGACTCGCTCGACGTCGGCCGGAGCGAGCGGCTCACGGCGACCGTCTCGTATCTGAACGCCACGGACCTGCCCGTCATCGTCGACAGCTACGGCTCCTCGGACGAGAAGGTCGTCACGGTCGCCCCGGACGGCACGATGCGGGCCGTCGGCCCCGGCACCGCCACGATCACGATGGTGAGCAACGGCGTCACCCTGACGCACAGGGTCACCGTGGACGGGGCATCGCCCGTCGGGACGCCGAGCCCGACGCCGTCCGAGACGTCCAGCCCGGCCCCGATGCCGCCGCCGACCCTGGCGCCCCCGGCCGGGGGGACGTCCCCCGCCGCGCCGAGCGCGTCCGCCCCGGCGGCCGCCGACACGGCCTCCGCCACCTCGGCGAAGGGCTCGACCCTGTCGAAGCCGCTGGCCCGCACCGTGCTCAAGGGCGGGGTGACGCTCCTCTCCACCGGCCTGCTCATCCGCGGCGTCACGCTGGGGCTCGCCCGGCTGAGAAGGCCCTGACCCGTCTGCCGCCCCCGCGGGCCCGGCCCCTCGTCGGTCCTCGGAGGCGGAACACGTCGTGCACGCCGCTCCCCGCGCCGGACGGCGAGCATCCCGGCCCCTCGTCGGGCTCGTGCGGCTCGTCACCGCCCGGGGCGAGGTCTCGACGGCGCCGGGCGACCGCCACGAGGCGGCGGGCGACCGCGCGGGACAGGGAACCGTGGAGCGGTTTCGCGGTCGGCCGGGGCGATCGCGGCGCCACCCCCGGGGCGAGGAAGAACCGTCGGGGGCGTCGGAGCGGACCATTCGGCGGACCCGCGCTCGACCGGCCCGGGCGCCCGGCCTAGCCTGATGCCGCGGTCCACCGCAGCCCGGGGGTGGACGCCGAGCAAGGAGAGCCGTCATGACCACGCCGACGATCGCGCAGCGGGCCCTGTCCGCCCGGCCCTTCCACGCCATGAGCATCGGGGCGCGCGCCCGTGAGCTGGAGGCCGAGGGGATCGGCGTCGCCAAGCTGAGCCTCGGCGAGCCCTCCTTCGGCGCCCCGCCCGGGGTGCACGAGGCGCTGCGCGAGGCGATGGACGGGCGCCCCCTGCCCTACACGCCCGCCGCGGGGCTCCCTGCGCTGCGCGAGGCCGTGGCCGGGCTCTACCGCGAACGCCACGGCGTCGACCTCGATCCGCGCCGCATCCTCATCACCGCCGGCGCCTCCGCGGGCCTGCTGCTGGCGACCGCGCTCACGACCGACCCCGGCGACGAGGTCGTCATGGCCGACCCCTGCTACCCGTGCAACCGCGAGCTCGTCGACGCCTTCGGCGGCCGCGTGGCGCTCGCGCCGACGACCCCCGCCACGCGCTACCAGCTCGACCGGGCCGTCATGGAGGCGGCCTGGAGCGGGCGCACCGCCGCCGTGCAGCTGGCGACGCCCTCGAACCCGACGGGCACCACCATCGCCTTCGACGAGCTCGAGGCCGTCTGCGGGTCGGCCCGCGAGCGCGGCGCCTGGCGCATCGTCGACGAGATCTACCTGTCGCTGGCCGATCCGGCTCCGGACGGCTCGTCCGCCCGCACGGCCCTCGAGGCCGATCCGGACGCCGTCATCGTGTCCTCGTTCTCGAAGTACTTCGGCATGACGGGCTGGCGCCTGGGTTGGCTGGTGCTGCCCGAGGCGCTCGTCGGGCCGGCCGACGACCTGGCCGTCAACTTCTTCCTGTGCGCCTCGACGCCGACGCAGCTCGCCGCGGTGTCGTGCTTCACGCCCTCCTCGCTCGCCGCGTGCGAGGACCGCAGGCTCGAGCTCCTGGCCCGCCGGGGCATCGTCCTCGACGGGCTCGAGCGGATCGGGCTGCCGGTGCCCGTGCGCCCCGACGGCGCCTTCTACGCCTACTTCGACGTCAGCGGCACCGGGTTGGACGCGTGGACCTTCTGCGAGCGGGCCCTCGAGGAGGCGCACGTGGCCCTCACCCCCGGCCTGGACTTCGGCCCGGCGACCGGCGACACCCACGTGCGCCTGTCCTACGCGGCCGGCAGGGACGAGCTGGCCGAGGGGCTGGAGCGGCTGGGCGGCTTCGTCGCCGGGCTGTGAGGGCTCCGGGCCCGGAGACCCGGACCCTGGAGGGGATGGAGCGGGCGACGGGAATCGAACCCGCGTGTCCAGCTTGGGAAGCTGGCGCTCTACCATTGAGCTACGCCCGCGATGCCGTGAGGCTGGCCCACACTCTAGCGCATCCGTCCGGGGCTCCGACACCGGCCGTCTCCGCCCTCCGCTGGGTTCGTCGGCGGGGCGCGTCAGTCGTTCCAGTGCTTGTCCACCTCGGCGGCGACGACGTCGAAGCGGTCCTTCGCCAGCCTGCCCGCCAGACGCCGTACGTTGTCCGGGTCGACGCGGAGGATGCGGTCGGTGCGCACCTCGGAGTCGCGGTGCCGGGAGTCCCAGTCGCCCGAGCCGATGTTGCACCACCAGCGGCCCTCGCGGTGCTCCCGGTCCGCCCGGTCGTCGTGGTCCTGGCTGGTGAGCATGAGGCCGAGCAGCCAGTCGCCGTCGCGCCCCACGATGAGCACCGGCCGGTCCTTGCCCTGCGAGTAGTCCTCCTCGAACGGCACCCAGGTCCACACGACCTCGCCGGGATCGGCCATCCGGTCGGGGTGCGGGTCGTAGCTCAGCTGGGGCCTGCGGTCGTAGTCGCCGGGGTAGCCCTTCGTCGGGCGCGGGCCCCGCTGCGCCGCGGTCCCGTGGACCCCCGTCCGCCCGGCGCGCGGGGCCGGGACGAGCCCGGGGCACCTGCGCGGGCCACGGGCCGCCTCGCCGAGGGATGCGCGCAGCACGTCGCGGGCGATGCGTCCGAGCGCGTTCCGGACCTGGTCGGCCACGGGCTCTCCCCTCTCACTGGAATCGGGGCAGGCGACCGTAGAAGACGGGCCCGCCGGTGTCCTCGCTCCTCGGGGCCGGCGCGCGCAGCGCCTCCCAGGCGTCGAGGTAGTCCGTCATGCCGCGGGCGCGCGCCAGCACCGCGCCGGCGGCCGCAAGCGGGATCGCCGCGCACGCCAGCGGGTTGAACAGCGCGCCCGGGCACGCGGCCGCCAGCGCGACGAGCGACAGCCGCCGCGCGAGCCGCTCGCCCGTCCACGCCTGGTAGGCCGCCACGCACGGCGCCCCCACCATCACGACGACGAGCGCCGCCAGTGCCAGGACGAGGGCGATGGAGCCCGCGCCCCCGGGCCTCGGGTCGAGCCAGCCGACGATCCACGCCGAGCGGTCGAAGCCCGCCACGTGCATGGCGCGCCACCAGTACAGGGCGTAGCCGAGGCCGCTCGCCCCCGCCGCCGCGTAGAGGCAGCACTGGAGCGCGACGAGCGCACCCGTGCGGTGCGGCTCCCCGGTGCGGGCCGACACGGGCACGCCGTGGTGCATCTCCTCCAACGGGGGCAGCGTCTCGACACGATGGTCGGGGGCCAGCCCGATGCCCTGCGGTTCGTTCGTGCCGTCGGGCGCCGGGGCGGGGGCGGCCGGTGCGGGGGAGTGGGCCCACTCGTCCGTCCGCGCGTCCGGGCTGCTCTGGTCGGAACTCATCGCTCGGGGCTCACCTCGTCTGCTTCTCGTCTGACGGGCCGGTCGGGCTGCGGCCCTCGCCCAGCCTATGCCACCGCCGGGCACGGCGGACGGACTGCGCCGGCGGCGGCCGTCGGCAGTACGAGGGGGACCACCCGACGGGTGGTCCCCCTCGTACTGCCGAGGACGTCAGCTCAGCCTCATCGTGCCGTTCTCGAGGAAGCTGCGGTGGAAGTCGAAGCTGTGCGCCAGGTCGTGCGGCGTGTGCTTGGCCTTCGAGGACGCCAGCGCGGCCTCGTAGTACTCGGTCAGCTGCGCCCGGTAGTCCGGGTGGGCGCAGTTCTCGATGATCTTCCGGGCCCGCTGGCGGGGGGCCAGGCCGCGCAGATCGGCGAGGCCCTGCTCGGTGATGATGACCATGACGTCGTGCTCGGTGTGGTCGACGTGGCTGGCCATCGGGACGATCGCCGAGATGGCGCCGTTCTTGGCGGTCGACGGGGAGACGAACGCCGAGATGTAGGCGTTGCGCGTGAAGTCGCCCGAGCCCCCGATGCCGTTCATCATCCGGGTGCCGCACACGTGGGTGGAGTTCACATTGCCGTAGATGTCGGCCTCGATCATGCCGTTGCAGCTCAGCACGCCGAGACGGCGGATGACCTCCGGGTGGTTCGAGATCTCCTGCGGGCGCAGGACGATGGACCTGCGGTACTTCTCCGCGCCCTCGTTCATCTTGTGCGCGTACTCGGGGCTCAGCGAGAAGGCCGTGGCGGAGGCGACGGTCAGCTTGCCAGCGTCGATGAGGTCGACCATGCCGTCCTGGATGACCTCGGTGTAGCTGGTGAGGTTCTCGAGATCGGACTTCAGCAGGCCGTCGAGCACCGCGTTCGGGATGTTGCCCACGCCCGACTGGAGCGGCAGCAGGTTCTTCGGCATGCGGCCGTGCTCGACCTCGTTGGCGTAGAAGTCGAGCAGATATCCGGCGATGGCGCGCGAGTCGTCGTCGATCGGCTTGAACGGCGAGTTGCGGTCGGGGTCCTCGGTCTCGATGACCGCGACGACCTTGCTCGGGTCGAGCGTCAGGAAGGCGTCGCCGATGCGGTCGCCGGGGTTCGTGATCGGGATGGCGGGGCGGTTGGGCGGCGTGAGGTAGCCGTTCCACACGTCGTGCATGCCCTCCAGCTCGAGGGACTGCCAGGAGTTGACCTCGATGATGACCTTCTCGGCCATGTCGAGGTAGGTCTTGTTGTTGCCCACCGAGGAGGTCGGGACGATGCTGCCATCCTCGGTGATGCGGGTGGCCTCGACGGCGGCGAAGTCGAGCCTGCCGCAGAAGCCCTCGGCCACGAGCTGGGCCGAGTGCGACAGGTGGATGTCGGTGTAGCGGATCGTGCCGTCGTTGATCTTCTTGCGAAGGGTCGGATCGGACTGGTACGGCATGCGCCAGCCCATGCCGTCGACCTCGGCGAGCACGCCGTCGAGCTCGGGGGCGGTGGAGGCGCCGGTGAACGCGTTCACGGTGAAGTCCTCGCCGGCCTCGTGCGCAGCCTTGATACGGGCGGCGAGAGCCTTCGGGAGCTCCTTGGGGTAACCGGATCCGGTGAATCCGCCGAAGCCGATCTGGGCTCCGGCCGGGATGAGGGCGGCTGCCTCGTCCGCGCTCATCACCTTGCCGCGCAGCTGTGCGTTGGCAATGCGGTCAGTCATAGTTCCTCTCCTGGTCCGTGGCCGCGCACGCCCGATGGCGCACTGGCCGTCGCCTTGACTTTATCGTGACGGACCGTCGCGATGAGCGGCAGGGCGGAGGACCCGCGCGACGACGTCGGCCCGGCGCGGCCACTCGCCGCTCAGCTCAGCGAGGCGGTGGGGCGCATGACGAAGCCGGTGCGCAGCTTCGGGGTGAAGAAGGTCGACTTCGGCGGCATGAGCAGGCCCTCGCGGGCGGTGCGCATGATCTCGTCGAGGCCCGTCGGGCGGATGAGGATGCCGGCGGCGTGATCCTTGACGGCCCTGCGCATCTCGTCCAGGCCGTGCTGGTAGCCGAGGACGACGCCGGTGCCGTCCAGGGCCCGCTCGAGCCAGGCGCCGTCGAGGGCGCGGACGCCGGCGAAGGCGCCCGGCCGGGCGATGAGCCAGCTCGCCCGACCGTCGGGGGGCAGGAGCACGAGGCGGCCCTGCGCGACCATGGCGGCCAGGGTGGCCGGGGTCGGCTCCCCGTCGAGGGGCTCGAGGGTGAAGAAGCGCTCCAGCGCGGCGACCAGGTCGTCCCAGGCGACGCCGTCGAGCAGGCGGTGGATGGCCTCGATCGACAGCTGGTCGTCCACGAGCTCGTTGACGAAGGTCAGCGTCAGCTCGGCGTCGGTGTCGGTGCGGCCGGTGGCGGCTCGGACCTCGTCGCGGTAGCTGCGCGAGATCGTGTAGCGGTGGTGGCCGTCGGCGATGAGGACGTCGTCGGAGCCGATGATCGCGCTGATCGCGGCGATGCGCCGCGGATCGGTGACGCGCTCGACGGTGTGACGGACGCCGTCGACGACGATCCCGCCGACCGGCTCGGCCGGCTCCCGGAGGGCCTCCGTGAGCCCCGGGGCCGGCGACAGCCCCCACACGGGCGAACCGTTCGTGGCGGTGGCCCGGGTCAGGTCGAGGCGGTCGGTGACCGCCTTCTTCGTCGTGCGCTCATGGGGGAGCACGCCGCCTGCGCCCTCGTCGACGACCTCCAGGCCGCCGAGCACGCCGGAGATGACGCGGTCGGCGCCCGTGGCGTCGGTGAAGGCCATCCGGTAGATCGTGAAGCTGGGCCGCTCGTCGGGCACCATGACGCCCTCGGCGAGCCACCGCCGCAGGGTGGCGGCGGCCCGCTCGTAGCGGTCGCCGTCGCCGCGAGGGTCGTCGACCCAGGCGATGTTGTGCGGGTCGCGGGCCTTCAAAGCCTCGACATCGGCGTCGCTCAGCACGTCGTAGGGCGGCGCGATGACGGCGTCGAGGTCGGTCTGCGGGGCGTAACGGAGTGCGTGGAAGGGTTCGAAGCGCGGCATGCGACCAAGGCTAGCGGGGCCCGCGCCCATCGGCCCGACCGCGCGCGGGCCAGCCGGCCAGCGTGCTCGCCACCGCGGGCCCCGCGCCCACCGATCCGCCCACCCTTGGCGGGCCCTGGGTGGGCGGATCCGGCCTGGTGGGCGGGTTCGGGTCGCGGAAGCGGAACCGCCTGAGCCTCGACTTCCTGCGGCTCCCAGGCAGACAGGTCCGGATGGCTCGCCAACACCGGCATCTCCACCCGGCTGCTTCGGCTCCCGGACGGGCGAGCCCGGGGTAGTTGCCGGCGAGACCGGTCGGTAGATCGCCCTGCGGCCTCCAGACGGGCGGGTCCGGGGCTGCGCGAGCCGTGCCCGCGTGCCGTCATCCCGGGGCGGCTCCCGGACGGGCGGGTCAGGGGCGCCCTGCTTGTGAGGCGCTCGGTCTCAGGGGCGCTCCGTCCACTGCACCATGTCGGGGTGGCTTCCCTGGCGCTCGCCGCGGTCGAGGGCGCTCACCGCGTCCATCTGGGCTGGCGAGAGCGCGAAGTCGAACAGCTGCGCGTTCTCGACGATGCGCTCGCGGTGCATCGACTTGGGGAAGACGACGTCGCCGCGCTGGATGTGCCAGCGCAGGACGACCTGGGAGGCCGTGCGGCCCAGCTCGGCGCCGATCGCCAGGATCGTCGGGTCGCAGGCGACCTTGCCGCGGGCCAGCGGCGACCAGGCCTCGGTGACGATGCCCATCTGGGCGTGCAGGGCCCGCAGCGGCTCCTGGGTGAGGTAGGGGCTGATCTCGATCTGGTTGACGGCCGGGGCGATGCCGGTGGCGTCGGTGATCTCGCGCAGGTGCTCGGCCTGGTGGTTCGAGACGCCGATCGCCCGGACTCGGCCGGACTGGAGGATCTCGATCATTGTGCGCCAGGTCTCGACGATGTTCGTCACCGCGGCCATCGGCCAGTGGACGAGGAAGAGGTCGAGGCGCTCCAGGCCCAGCTCCGTGAGGCTCCGGTCGAGGGAGCGCAGGGCGTCGTCGTGGCCGTGGTTGCCGTTGTCGAGCTTGCTCGTGACGAACAGCTCGTCGCGGTCGATGCCGCTGGCGGCGAGCGCGCGGCCCACGCCGGCCTCGTTGCCGTACATCTGGGCGGTGTCGATGTGGCGGTAGCCGGCCTCGAGCGCCTCGGAGACGACACGCTCGGCCTCCTCGGGCGGCACCCTGTAGGTGCCGAAGCCGAACTGCGGGATCTCGACGACGCCGTTGACGGCGTTGCTGAGTCTGAGCATCGGTGCGGGGACTGCGGTCATGCCACCACCGTAATCGGCTGTCCGGCCAGAGTCGATTGTCCGACCCGTCCGGTGGTTTCCGCGGGATGACGTGCAGGCCCGGCGGGGCGGGTGGGGAGCGGATCCGGTGTGCGCTCCCGCGGACGGAGTGCAGGAACGCGGGGCCGGGGCCTGCGCCGGGGCCGGGCAATGTCAGGCGGAGCGCTCGGCCGGATGGCATGAGAGGGGACTCGTGCAGGCCCTCGGGCGTCCGCGACCTTTCGCGGCTCAGGGCCCCGGCGACACGGGGCGAGTGGGGCGTGACGTCCGGGGGCATGGGATGCCCCGCCGACGCGCTCCTCTCCGACTGCGGGGCGGGCCTTCCAGACGTCCGGGGCCGTGACGTCCCCCCTTCCCCCCGCGGCCGGTGGGCCGGGCGGCTCCTCAGGTCAGCCCGCAGGCGATGGCCGCTGCGCTGAGGGCGATCTCGACGACCCCCAGCGTCCCCGGTCGGAAGGTGAGGCCGTTGTCCTGGAGCCGCTTCATGGCCGTCGTGCGCGCCAGGGCCACTGCGAAGAAGACGATCCACCACGGTGAGCCGGTGCCGAGCCAGGGCCCGCACAGGACGACGGCAGCGGCGAACCAGGCCGCGTGCCAGAGAACCGAGTTGCGGGCGGCGGCCGGGTTGTTCCGCTCCCGGATGAGGGACTTCACGTGGAGGACCGTCCCGGCGAAGTAGCCGTACAGCAGCAGGCCGGTCAGGCCGTCGTGCAGGCCCGGGGCGAGCGGCGGCCAGCCGCCGCAGCGCAGCACGTAGAACATGAGGCAGGCCGCGGCGACGGTCGTCATGCCCGAGGTGACCGAGCGCTCCTCGTGGTTGCGCACGAGCGCGAGTGCCACGACGACGAGGGGCACGAAGCCGACGAGCCAGACGGCCAGGCAGAGCCCGTGCAGTGCCAGGATTGCCAGTCCGCTCGCCGCGCAGACGGCGAGGTAGGTGAGGATCGGGGTGCGCAGGCCCGCACGGCGCCGGGCCGGCGTCTTGATCCAGGTGACGGTCTGCGCGAACAGGCAGTAGCCGACGATCCACAGGACGGCCAGCGGGATCCACCACAGGGGCAGGCCGGTCGCGCGCTGGCGGGTCAGGGCGCCGACGACGAACGGGACGACGAGCATCGCCCAGGCGCCGTGCTGATTCGGCAGCCACCGCTTCTTCCAGTTCCTCGACCCGGTCACGGGCGCACGATAACGGCGATCCGGGCGCGACGGGGAGTCCCGAAGTCCGGGGTCCGGGACGTCGCCGCGTCGGGGACCGGGCGGCGCGGCCCCGGCGGTCGCCGCGGGGCGGAGGTCTGCCGCGAGGGCGACCGCTCCCCGGAGCATGGACGGTTCTCAGCGGGCGACCGAGCGGGTGACCGTGTAGAAGGGGTTCTGCCGGACGACGACCGTCGGGCCGACCTTCTCGGCCAGCCGCCTGCGCCAGGGCAGGTGCGAGTTGTGGACGCACCACATCCGCCCGCCGGGGCGCAGCAGGCGGGCGGCGTCGTCGAACATGGCCAGAGCCGGTTCGGAGTCCTTGGCGATGCCGCGGTGGAAGGGCGGGTTGGTGACGATGACGTCGAGGCACTCCGGGGGCCAGTCGTGCAGCGCGGCGGCCCAGTGCGCCTCCACGGCCACGCCGTTGGCCTCGGCCGTCAGCAGCGTCGAGGCGACGGCGGCGCGGCTCACGTCGACGGCGCGGACCCGTGCGCCCGGGTTGGCGCGGGCCAGCAGGGTGGCCAGAACGCCCGAGCCGCAGCCCAGGTCGAGCAGCTCGTCGCCGTGGATGTCGGGGCACAGCTCGGCGAGCAGGCGGGTGCCGTCGTCCACCCGGTTCGTGGCGAAGACCTCGCCGTGCGCGATGACGCCGATGCCCAGCTCGGGGTGGGTGCGCTCGCGTGGCCAGCGCAGGCGGCGCCTCCGCGGCCCCGAGGCGCGCAGGGCCCGGCACTTCGCGACGCCGAGGGAGGCCGAGACCGTGTCGAAATGGCGTCCGAGGACGTCGTTCATCGAGTGCGTCATGGCCCTCTGACGGCCGGCCGAGACGACCCGTACCCGCGGGTCGGCCCATGCGGCGATGCGTTCGGCGTAGTCGTCGAGGGCCGACAGGGCCTTGGGCAGGCGCAGCCACACGAGATCGACGCCGGCCAGCGACGACTCGTCGAAGTCCTCGAGCAGCAGCCCGGCGGGCACCGTGCCGGCATCGCGGCGGTCGTCGCACCACAGGCTCACCCGCGGCGCGGCCCGCCGCGCCGCCTCGACGAGGCCCGGGGCGTTGACGACGAGCACGTGCTCGGCGCGCTCGGGCGATTCGGCGGCGATGAGGCGCTCGACAGGATCCATGGGGGCAAATTTATCCGTCCTGCGGGGCCGCGAGCGGCACGGTGGTGTTCCGGAGCTGCGGTGCGAGCGGTTGTCCGTGCGTCATCCGCGGGTCGGGGCTGTCGGCCGCGTTCGGGGCCGCGAGGGCGTCCGGCGGCGGCACGACGCAGGAGGCGGCCGCCCGGTGGACGGCCGCCTCCTGTCGGAACGGTTGCGCGGGCGCCGATCAGACCAGGCCGAAGTCGAGCATGGCGTCGGCGACCTTGGTGAAGCCGGCGATGTTCGCGCCGACGACGTAGTCGCCGGGATGGCCGTACTCCTCGGCCGTCGCCCGGCAGGTGTCATGGATGTTGTCCATGATCGCGTGCAGCTCGGCGTCGGTCTTCTCGAAGGTCCACGATTCGCGGGCGGCGTTCTGCTGCATCTCGAGACCGCTGGTGGCGACGCCGCCGGCGTTGGAGGCCTTGCCGGGGGCGTAGAGGACGCCGGCGGACTGGAAGGCGTGGAAGGCCTCGGGGGTGCAGGGCATGTTGGCGCCCTCGGCGACGACCTGGACGCCGTTGGCGATGAGGGCCTTGGCGTCGTCCAGGTTCAGCTCGTTCTGGGTGGCGCAGGGCAGGGCGATGTCGGCCTTGATCTGCCAGATGCCGCCCTTGCCGGCGGGCGTGAAGGTGGCGGAGGCGCGCTCGTCGGCGTAGGTGCTGATGCGCTCGCGGCGCTGCTCCTTGACGGACTGGAGGAGGGCGACATCAATGCCCTTCTCGTCGACGACCAGGCCGGAGGAGTCGGAGCAGGCCACGACGGTGGCGCCGAGCTCCTGGGCCTTCGCGATGGCGTAGATGGCCACATTGCCCGAGCCCGACACGACGACGCGCTTGCCGTCGAAGGAGTCGTTCTTCGTGCCGAGCATGCGGTCGGCGAAGTAGACGGTGCCGAAACCGGTGGCCTCGGTGCGGGCGAGCGAGCCGCCCCAGTCGAGTCCCTTGCCGGTGAGGACGCCCGCGTCGAAGCGGTTGGTGATGCGCTTGTACTGGCCGAACAGGTAGCCGATCTCGCGGCCGCCCACGCCGATGTCGCCGGCGGGGACGTCGGTGTTGAGGCCGATGTGGCGGTACAGCTCGGTCATGAAGGACTGGCAGAAGCGCATGACCTCGGCGTCCGACCTGCCGTGCGGGTCGAAGTCGGAGCCGCCCTTGCCGCCGCCCATGGCCAGGCCGGTGAGGGAGTTCTTGAAGATCTGCTCGAAACCGAGGAACTTGATGATGGAGAGGTTGACGTTCTCGCGGAACCGCAGGCCGCCCTTGTAGGGGCCGAGCGCCGAGCTGAACTCGATGCGGAAACCGCGGTTGACCTGGACCTTGCCGGAGTCGTCGACCCACGGCACGCGGAACATGATCTGGCGGTCGGGCTCGGTGACCCGCTCAAGGATCGCGGCGTCGAGGTACTCGGGCTTGCGCTCGAGCGCGGGCTCGATGCTCTCGAAGACCTCCTTGACCGCCTGGTGGAACTCGGGCTGGCCGGGGTTGCGGTCCAGGACCCCGTCGTAGATGGACTGAACGGCTTCGCGCATTGGCGTGGCTCCTTGTCGCTTTCGGATGTCCGGCTCCTCGCCGGTGACACCACCGAATATGGCACCAGCGCACGCCGGTTGAGAAGCCATCTCATGTCTTGACGTCAAGATATTTGTAACGATTGTGTTTCACCCCCGTGCGGCCCGGATGAGGTGCAGCGGGCCCGTGACGCCGATGAGGCCGACGTCGCCCCGGGCCGCGTCAGGGGGCAGGTGGGGCCGCCGGTCGTGGGCGTCTCCGTCTGCCGTCTCCGGTCCGTCTGCCGTCTCCGGCTGCGGCCGTGTTCGATGTCGAGCGGCTCGTGCGCCCGCGCGCCCGGGGGACGCCTCCGACGCGGTCGTCCCTCCAGCCCCGGAGCTCGGCGTGCGTCCGCGCGCCCGCGGGTGTCTCGTGGAGCCGAACTGGATCCCGGCGTGCTGCGAACGTGCGCCCGCGCGCCCGGGGGGCGCCTCCGTCTGCGTCGCGGCCGGGTAGCCTGCCTGTCCGTGGCCCTGTGGACGAGAACCGACCGTGACCTGCTGTCGCTGGCCCTGCCCACCTTCGCCACGCTCGTCTCCGAGCCGCTGCTCGTCATGGCCGACACCGCCTTCATCGGGCACGTCGGCGCCGTGCCGCTGGCCGGGCTGGGGCTGGGAGGCAACGTGCTGGGCGTCATCACGGGCCTGTGCGTCTTCCTGGCCTACTCGACGACCAGCGTCGTCGCCCATCGCCTCGGTGCCGGGCGCGACCGGGCCGCCTACGAGGCCGGACGAGACGGCATGGCCCTGGGCGGGACGCTCGGCGTCGTCCTCGCGGCACTGCTCGCCTGGCTCGCCCCGACGGTCGTCGGCTGGTACGGGCCGGCCTCCGACGTCGCCGCCGCGGCCGTCACCTATCTGCGGATCGTCGCGGCCGGGCTGCCCTTCCAACTCGTCGTGCTCGCCTCGACCGGGCTGCTGCGCGGCCTGCAGGACACCCGGACGCCGATGGCCGTGGCGATCGGCGTCAATGTGACGAACATCGGCCTGGACGCCCTGCTCATCAACGGCCTCGGCCTGGGCATCGCCGGCTCGGCGACCGCCACGGCCGCCGCCCAGGGGCTGTCGTGCATCGTGCTCGTGGCGGTCATCGTCCGCCGCTGCCGGGGGCTCGGCCTGGGGCTGCGCCCGAGCCCGCGCGGCATGGGCGCGGCGGCCTCGGCCGGCGGTTGGCTGGTGCTGCGCACCGCCACCCTGTGGTTCTCGCTCACGGCGACGACCGTCGTCGCCACCGGGCTCGGCTCGCTGACGCTGGCCGCCCACCAGGTGACGAACTCGCTGTACTCCTTCCTCACCTTCGCCCTCGACTCGCTGGCCATCGCCTGCCAGGCCCTCATCGGGCACCGGCTCGGCGCGGGCGGGACGGCCGGGGCGCGGACCGTCATGGCGCGCGCCCTCGGCTGGGGCTGCGTGCAGGCCGCCGTCCTCGGTCTGGTCCTCGTCGCCGTGCGGCCCTGGCTCGCGCGGCTGTTCACCTCCGACGCCGCCGTGCAGCGACTCGTCATGCACTCCTTCGTCGTGCTCGCCGCGATCATGCCGCTGGCCGCGCTCGTCTTCGTGCTCGACGGGGTGCTCATCGGCGCCGGCGACACCCGCTACCTGGCGCTGGCCGGCCTGTTCGTCGCGGCCTGCCACCTGCCGATGCTCGCGGCCGTCGCCCACTGGTGCACCGGCGGGCCGGCCGGGCTGGTCTGGCTGTGGACGGCCTACGCAGGTTTCCTCGCCGCCCGCGCCCTGACGCTCACCCTGCGCGCCCGGACGGGCCGCTGGCTGCGCACCGGGGCGGGGTGAGGCGGGGCCCGGGTCAGCCCCAGAGGATCGGGTCCTGGCAGGTGTCGAGGACGTCGAGGACGCCCTGCACCGCCCGGGTCGGCTGGAACCGGTCGTACTCGTGGAAGCGCGAATTCCGGTCGGCCCAGTACAGGCTCCACAGTCCGGTGGCCCTGGTACAGCGGAACCGCGCGACGGGCGTGGAGATCCAGTCGCCCTCGCCGCCCCAGGGCGGCCGCGACTGGCTGGTCGTGACGCGCCGGTCGGCGACCTCGGCCCCGACGCGCACCCGACTGCGGAACGGGGCCGGGACCCGGTTGTCGCACCAGCGCTGGATCCGAGCGGCATCGGGTTCGGGCGGTGGCATGCCACCCGGCCTATGAGGGATTGACGGTCAAGTCGAGGCGGGGGACGCCCGGGCTGCGGCGTCCGGCTCGCGCAGGGGGTCGTGTGCTGGCCGGACGGGCCCGGTGTTGTCCGTTGGGCGAGTTCCCAGGTGCGGTTACAAGAAGTGATGCTTGACTTGGAGGCAGAGGTGGCAGCGGAACCATTGGAAGCGATGGAACCATTGAAAGGGTGCGGCTCTCGGTGTGGTGAACGTTCGCGCCGGGCCCAGAGCATCCCGAGCCCGCCGGAACAGGAGGTGTCTGGTGGTCGTCCATGTCGATGTCGCTCCGGCGCTGCTCCGCTGGGCGGTCGAGCGGGCCGGCTGGGACGAGGAGACGACGGCCCGGCGCGCACCGCAGTTCACCAAGTGGGTCAGGGGCGAGACCCGGCCAACACTCAAACAGCTCGAGACGTTCGCCAAGAACACCCACGCACCGTTCGGATTCCTGTTCCTGCCGGAACCGCCGGACGAACCACTGCCGATCCCGGACATGCGCACCATCGGCAACGTCGGGGTGCTTCGTCCCTCCGTGGACCTTCTCGACACGATCTACCTGTGCCAGAGGCGCCAGGACTGGTACCGAGATTACGCGTCCGACAACGGGGCAGAGCCGCTCGATTTCGTCGGGTCTGCGACACTGGACACACCGCCGGCCCGGGTTGCCGGTGACATCGCTGAGAGGCTCGACTTCGGCGTTGAGGAACGGCAGAAACTCTCCGGCAACGAGAAGGTCCGGCGTGGTCTGATCGACCGCATCGAGAACATCGGCGTCCTCGTCATGGTCAATGGCGTGGTGGGCGCCGACACGCACCGCAAACTCGACCCGGCGGAGTTCCGCGGGTTCGCGCTCTCCGATCCGCTCGCGCCTTTGATCTTCGTCAACGGCGCGGACGCGAAGGCGGCACAGCTGTTCACCCTCGTTCACGAACTGGCGCACATCTGGCTCGGACGCAGCGCACTGTCGGAGGCCGCCATGGACTCCCGGGAGGGGAGAACCGAGGAGCAGTGGTGCAACAGCGTGGCAGCCGAGGTCCTTCTCCCGCTCAATGACCTTCGCTCTGATTACGGCGGGCAGGTGACCGTTGAGGAGCTCGAACGCTTGGCGAAGCGCTACAAGGTCAGCACCTTGGTCGTGCTCAAACGCATCTTCGATGCCGGCTTCCTGACCTGGGACGAGTACACCGAACGCTACCGCGGCGAGTACGAGCGGGTCATGAGCCTCGTCAAGGACAAGAACGGGGACAGCGGCGGGGGCAACTACTACAAGACCCAGCCCCTGCGGTTGAGTCGTCAGTTCGCCAAGGCCGTCATCTCCAGCACCCTCGAAGGATCCACCACCTACCGGGAGGCCTATCAGCTGCTCGGGACGAAGAAACACGCGACCTTCGAGGGTCTCGCTGAAGAGCTGAGGGCCGCATGATGTTCCTCCTCGACGCCAACGTCCTCATCGAGGCGAAGAACCGCTACTATGGCCGTCATGAAACAAAATCGTTTCTGGTTTCGCGGAGTGGGAGGTTTTCGAAGTCGTAGTCGAATGTTCGGCTGGCGATGTATGAGGCGAACGCGCCGAAGGTTTCTTCGGGGGTCTCGTGCTGAATGTTCGCGATGTTGTTCTTGGCCGCGTTCCAGACGTGCTCGACCGGGTTGTGGTCGGG
>NZ_AUFR01000038.1 GCF_000426605.1 Propionibacterium acidifaciens DSM 21887 | reverse complement strand
CCTCGTTTGTTGGTGGTGGGGGGTGTTGTCTTCATGGGCGGTTCTTCGAGGTGGCGGGGGCTGATCCTGGTCGGGTCGCGGTGATTGACGAGCAGGGTGAGCATGGTTTCGGTGAGGTGGCTCGGCGGGCGTTGGCTGTTGCTGCGGTGCTGCGGGGCGGGGGTCTTCGGCCGGGGGATCGTGTGTTGGTCTCCTGTCCTCGTGGTGTGGGTCAGGTCGTCGCGGTGCTGGGGGTGCTGGCGGCTGGTGGTTGTTATGTTCCGGTGGATGTGGGGCATCCGCGTGTTCGGCGTGAGCGCATTGCCGGGATCTGCGGGGCTCGTGTCGTGGTGGATGAGTCGTGGTTGGCTCGTGTTCCGGTGCTCGAGGATCCGTTCGGGGTCGAGGTCTCGTTGGATTCGTCGCTCGATGCGTATGTGGTGTTCACGTCGGGGACGACTGGTGAGCCGAAGGGTGTGGTGATGACGCATGAGGGGGCGATGAACACGATTGCGGATGTGGTGGCCCGGTGGGCTGTGACCGCGGATGATCGTGCGTTGCTGGTGTCGTCGTTGGGTTTTGATCTGTCGGTGTTCGATCTGTTCGGTGTGCTGGGCCGGGGCGGGTCGTTGGTGATTCCGCCTGCTGGGCGGTATGCGGATCCGGTCGTGTGGGCCGATCTCGTGGCCCGGTACCGGGTGAGTGTGTGGAATTCTGCGCCGGCTCAGTTGTCGATGGTTCTGGAGGCTGCGCCGGTTGGGCGGTTGTCTTCTGTGCGTCTGGTCCTGGTGTCGGGGGATTGGGTTCCGGTTGATCTGGGGGTGAGGTTGTGGGCTCACAATCCGGTGATGCGGGTGGTCGCGTTGGGTGGCGCGACTGAGGCTGGTATCTGGTCGAATTTTCATGTGTTGCGTGCGGGGGATGAGGTGGGTTCCTCGATTCCGTATGGGGTGGCGTTGTCGGGTCAGTGCATGGATGTGGTGGATGGTTCGTGGCGGGCGCGTCCGGACTTGGTAGCCGGTGACATCGTGATCTCGGGTGGTTCTTTGGCCAGGTGTTATGAGTCGGATCCGGAGTTGACCGCGTCCAAGTTCGTGGTCGTCGAGGGGGTTCGTTGGTATCGGACCGGGGATCGGGGTCGGTGGCTCCCGTCCGGTGAGATCGAGTTCCTGGGGCGCACTGACACGCAGGTCAAGGTCCACGGGCACCGCATCGAACTCAAAGAGATCGACTCACTCGCGACGCGTGCACCCGACGTCGCCCGAGCCGTCACCGTCGCCCACGCGCCTCGGGCGGAGAGACCGAGAGATCTGGCTCTCGCCCTGTTCGTCGTTCCCGATCCCGATGCGCGGGACTGCGAGTTCGACGAGTACATGTCCACCTCCATCGCGTTGGCCCGACGGGTCGCGGCCGGACACGCCGAGTCCGGGAGCCGGGAATTCCTGGAGCGGAGCGTGGCAGCACTGGCCCAGCGCTTGGCCGCTTATTTGTCCCGGCAGGAGCGCCACACGATGACCTGCTGCGAATTCGCCCGGGAGTCTCCTTTCTCCGGCGCGGTCACACCGGTTATTCATGGCTTCGACTACCAGTACCAATTGTTCGTCCCCGACCCGGCTGTTCACGCCGGACTCGGCCCCGACATGCGTTTCGAAGCGCACGAGTGGCATGAGTGGGACGGGACCGTCCCCCGGGATGAGCAGCTGGGCAGGGCGAACCTCATCATCATCGACGCCGCCGACCCGGCATCACTCCTCCGCGGGCTACCGGTCGGCACGGCCGGCGTGGCCTGCATCATCGTCGCCACTACACAGGACTCGGTCGAGCAGGTGCGCACCGCGCTGAGCACGACCGGGGTCGATGCCGTGCACATGATCGGCGAGGCCACCGACCCGATGACTCTGCTTGTCGGAACGATCGACCGCAGTCGCTCGGAGCTGGTCGAGCAGCATGTGCGCGAGCTGCTCGCCTCGAATCTCCCTTCTGGCTGGATACCGGCCAGCATCTGCGTCCGCACCGAACTCCCTCTCACCGGCAACGGCAAGATTGATCGGGAGAAACTGATCACGATCGCAGACGGACTGCATGCGGGCGCCGCGTCCCGAGAACTCCCCAGCGAAGAATCCCGGTGCCTCGACTTGTGCCGTTCAGTCCTGCGCCGTCCCGAGCTGACCAGCACCGACAATCTGTTCGCGCACGGCGCGGACTCGCTCGTCATGGCCCAGCTGGTGACGGCCGTCCGCGAACAGCTCGAGCAGGCCCGAGGCCTTCCCTTCGACGCCGTCCTGCGCGCCCTCATGGACGATCCCCGCCCCATCGGTCTGGACTCCTTCCTGGCCAACGCTTCGGCGGCCTCTGGAGGTCCCGCCGAAGAACGGCCGGCCCTCGAACTCCCGGAGGATTCCGAGCACGGCATCGCGCTGATGCGGATAGCCGGCCCGGCCCAAGGCGGGCTACTCACGGTCATGGCGCCCGGGGCGCTGCTGGACTCCGCCTATTTGCAGCCCCTGGCCGAGCAACTGGCCGACGGCCCCGTCATCGGAGTCAGGTCGTCCGTCCCGGACTGGTATCTGACGCTCGATCCCGCGAAGACCTTCTCCGAACTCGCGCAGGCCATCGCACCACTCATCACCGATCTGGTTCCCGAGCAGGTGCGGGTCGTCGGGCACAGCATCGGGGGATTCATTGCCGCAGCCATCTCGGGAGCACTTGCCGATCTGGGTGTCGAGACGCGCGCACCGGTCGTCATCAACGCAACGCCACCGACCCTGGCCGGGAATGACCCCATGCTCAAGGACATGTTCTTCCTGTCTGCCCTCGGCCTGCCCCCCGCGATCCTCGGCCTGCAGCCCGAGGACCTGATGTCGATGGCCTCTCTGGTCAAACGGCCGAGCGGCTCCGAGGGACCGATCGACATCCCGGCGATGATCGAGGACGCCGCGACGGGCGAGCCGGCCCTGACCGGAGCCATCGAACGCCTCCAGAACTTCTACCGGATGAGCGAGGAACAGCGCCTGGCCGGTTATGCGAGGAACCATCGCCGCCTGACCGGCGAGACCATCGACCAGCAATGGCTGTCATCCGAACACGCGCTCTTCTCACACAGCTACGAGGCCTCCTTCGCTGGGCCCCCAGTGCTCCTCACCAACATTCATCTGGTCACCTCCGCACAGGACAACTCGTACATGCCGGGTGTGGAGGAACAGCGCACCGCGTTCTGGGACTCCGCGACCGTGGGCGAAGTGCGGCACTACAGCACTCCGGGAGATCATTTCAGCTGCGTACGGCCGCCTCTGGTCAAGCGTCTGGCCGAGACGATCCTGCGCATGGAGGAGGGATGCTGACACGCACCGCGCTGCACCGGTTCACACGGCCCGGGCACCCCACTGTCAGTGTCACGGTCCTGCCCCATGCGGGCGGCAGCGCCTCGTACTTCCGATGCTGGGTCCCCGCCGCTCAGCGGCTCGGAGTCGAACTGACGGTCGTGCAGCACCCGGGCCACGAGGAGCTCTTCTCCGAGGCGCCAGCCAGCACACTCGAAGAAATGTCCTTGATCGTGGGCGAAACCATTCGGAACGAGGCCGAGCGCACCGTGCTCTTCGGCCACTCGATGGGCGGGCTGCTCGCCTACGAGACTGCGATTGCGCTGGCCGGTCAGGACCGTGAGTTGCTGGGGCTCCACATCTCGGGGAGCAGGGCACCCGACCAGCCGGTGAGCAACCCAAGGCATGAGCTGCCCGACGAGAGGCTGGTCGCCTCGATCGCGGCGATGTCCCCGGACGAGCCCTGTCCGCTCGAGGACGAGCAGCTCGCAGCCGTGCTGCTCCCGCAGGTCCGCCTAGAGATGAGATTGGCCGAGACGCACCACCGGGCGCCGCTCCCGCTGGCCATACCGATCATTCTCCACATGGGGACGGAAGATCCTGATTTCAGCGCCGAGGACGCCCCCGCTTGGGAGCGGTTCACGTCGTCCGGCACCGAGTTGCTGGCCCATCCGGGGCATCACTTCTACCTGGGCAGCGAAGCAGCAGCCGGCGAGATCCTCGAATCCATCATTGCTCGAATCCCCCGAGAAGCAGAAGACGAAAGGAACACCCCTTGCAATTCCTGAAGGACATCATCCGCTCCTGGTCGGAGAAGGCCGATGAGCCGGCCGTCATCGATGACACCAGGACGCTCACCGGCCGTCAGGCCGCTGCCGCAGCCAAGGCGACCATCGACATGTTGACCGAACACGGCACTGCCCATGAGGGCATCATCGCCTTCACCGGGTCCGACACCCTCGCAAAATTCCCGATGAACATCGGCATCCTGCTCGCGGGCCGTGTGACCTCCGCCCTGGCCCCCTTCGCCTCCGCCCCGGCACGACAACACATGCTCAGCGAGTCGGGCGCCAGGCTCGTCCTCGTGGACGCCAAGACCCGTCACATGGCCGAGGATGTGATGACTGCCGATTACCGAGTTCCGATCGTCGAGGAGGAGTCCTTCATCGACTTCTCCCAAGAACTGTCCCCGGCCGAGCTGACTCCCTACGCGGAACGGATCTGCGGCGAGGACTGGATGACACTGCGCTACACCTCGGGCTCCACCGGCGAGCCCAAGGGCATGTACCTGCGTGCGCAGAGCACCGAGGACATGACGTACAACTACATCAGCCGCTGCGGTGGCGTCGGCATCACAGGTCGTTTCCTCTGCACCATGCCGCTGTCCTCACTGGAAGGCAACGGCATGGCCCAGATGTTCGCAACCGCGGGTCTGGTGCCCTGCGTCTATCGCGGCCGCGCAACACCAGCTGGTATTCTCAGCGAGCTGGAACGCTACCGGATCACCGACGTTTTCCTGCCATCCAGTCAGCTCACCGCCATTGTTCGCGATCCCTCCTTCGAACTCACCGATCTCTCCCACCTGCGCACGGTCGTCTACGCCGGACAGACGATCAGCCCCACCGATCTGTCCGAAGCCATAGCCGCCATCGGCGGGGACAAGCTGGTGCAGGTCTACGGACAAACGGAATCAGGCATGCTCTCCGCACTCGACAAGGATGACCATCAGTCCGGGGATCCTGAAATCTTGAGCAGCGCTGGAGTCATATTCTCGCCCGCGGACGTCGAAATTCGTGATGACAATGGCCGGGTCGTCCCCGACGGGGTGTCCGGTGAGATCTATGTACGGGGAAGCTACATCAACGCCGAGCGTTGGACGCCCGAACGCACCCACGTCACAATCGTCGCGGAAGACGGTTGGATGGCCACCAGCGACCTGGCCCGTCGCGTGAACAACCGCCTGTGGATAACCGGCCGCAAACGCGACATGGTCCTCTATCGCGGCTACAACGTTCCCACCAGGCCCATCGAAGAAGCCCTGGTCGAGTACCCCGGTGTACGCGATGCCGTCGTCCACCCTGTCGAGGATTCCTATGCCGGGGAAGTGGTCTTCGCCTGGCTGCACCTCAAGGACGGGGCCACCATCGACAAGGAAGCCGTCGCCGACTTCATACAGGAACGGGTCAGCAAGTGGTCCAGACCGTCGTACATTCAGTTCGTGGACGCTCTGCCACAGCGTTCTGCGCTGAAGAAGACGGACAAGGTAACCTTGCGCGAATGGGGGGAGGAGCTGGTGCGCACCGGTGCAGTGGAGCGCCTCCCCCAGCCGCAGACAAGCTGATCGGCCCGCCGCACGCACCGCACGGGGTCATCTTCGCCGACAGACAGGTTCATACAGGTTCTCTTGCGCGAATGCGGGGAGGAGCCGGTGCGCACCGGTGCAGTGGAGCTCCTCCCCCCATTCGCGGACAAGCCGCCCGGCCCGTCGCACGGCAGCGCACGGGTCATCTTCGTCGAAGGTTCTTCCGCAGCAGCACACCGACGCTCAACACGAGCAGCCCTCCGAACCAGGCCAGGAAGACAATCAGATGTCCGCCATCGAAATCACCGGTGACAGCATCGTGCACGAGCTGGACGACTGCTGTCATCGGTGAGGCGTCGACAAGCGGGCGCAAGGCCTTCGCATACATCTCGCGCGGCATCATGGCCGTGTTGAAGAACATGGCCGCCATGATGAGCGGAGCGAAGGTGACCGCGCCCTGCGGGGTGTCGACGAGATAGCCGAGCATGACTCCCACTGCACCCGCCACCACCGCGATGGCGAACAGGATGACCAGGATCAGGATCAGGCTCGTCGCGTTCCCGTAATCGGCGCCGTAGAGAAATCCGGTGAGAAGTGCGACCAGAGCCGAGACGAATGCCCGGAGCCCCTCCGCGAGGATTCGACCGACGAAACCCGAAGATGATGGACCGGGCATCGTCGTGAGACGGTCGGGGAGCCCTTGGTGACGTTCGTGGACAGTGTCACCGGCTCCCATGAGGGCACCTGTGAAGGCCTGGGAGACGCCGATCATGATCGCAATGCCGGTCATGTTCACCTCACGTCCGGTGAACTGCTCGATCATGCCGCTGAACAGCACATCAATCATGACGACCATGATGAAGGGCATGCCGATCATCGAGCCGAGCAGCGATGGTGAGCGGAGCCAGCGTTTGAGGAGCCGGCCCGCATGAACTGGCACGGAGCCGAACCAGTTGGCTCTTCCGATCATCCGGGACCGAGTGCTCACGACTTCCTCCTGAATGCTCCGATGACCCACACCGAGCCGAGGAGCAGCCCAGCGCTCAGCCAGGCCAGGGCCTCCCAGCCGGCTCCGCCAGGATCTGAACCGTTGAGCAGGGCGCGATTCGTGTCGATGAGCGGAGAGAACGGCATGTGCTTCACTACGGGCTCGAGCCAGTCCGGCAGAGTCATCACCGGGATGAACGCCGTCGAGAACATGAGGACCGGCACTTCGATGCCCTGGATGAGGCCCGCGACCTGCACGGGTCTGGCTGCGCGCAGGCAGATGCCGGTGAAAGCGAGACCGAGCACGACGCCCATCGCCAGCGCGACGAGGAAGGCCAGCAGCAATCCCCGAAAACCGTCCGGTCGCGCACCACAGAGAAGACCGAGGACCACGACGGTGAGCAGCGAGAGGATCGAGCGCAGCACGTCGGTGGCGATACGACCGCCAATCGCCACGCCAGCATTGATCGGCATGGCCCGCATCCTCGACAGGAGACCGCTCTCCGCATCGACGGCCAGAGCCATGGCCGAGCCGCCGGCGGTGAACATGACTGCCTGGAACATCGAGGCCGCCATGAGGAAAAGAGCGTAGTCGAAGCCCGAACTGCTCGCCGCATGGCCGAAGACGGCCCAGAAGGCGAGCATGAACATACCCGGAATGACGAAGGCCGACACGATGGAGGCGCCGTTGCGACTAAGCCGCACATTGTTGCGCCATGCCGCCCCGGAAAAGGCCCGCCAGCTGCTGGGCCGCACTGTCCGCGATCGCTGTGCACTGGATCCGAGGACTGCCGTCATGATTCTCCTCGCGCTTCTTGGAGAGCCGGTCCCCCGGAGGCCTCGGATGCTTCATCCTTGGTGAAGGCCATGCCGAGGAACACGTCGTCCAGTGACGGCGGGTTCAACGCGGCCGACTGCACCTCGACCCCCTCTCGGCGCATGATGTCAAGAGCATCGGTCAGATCATCGGCTCCCCGCGCAGCGGTGAACGAGAGCGCCAAGCCCTCGACGGTGAATTTCTCGACCCCGAGCGCAACAGCACCGGGCAGCAGCTCCGTCGCCGCCCGGTACGCCTCCTGAGCGCTGTCGAGGGTGATCGAGCAAACGGGTTTGCCGAACTGCTGACGAAGGTCGACCGGCGGGCCCTGGAGCACCTTCCGACCCTCACGGATGAGAATGATGTCGTCCGAGAGTCGTTCAGCCTCGTCGAGATACTGCGTGGTGAGCAGGATGGCAACGCCGCGATCACGCAACCCCTCAACGGTTTCCCAGAGCTCGCGACGGGAAAGCGGATCAAGCCCTGTCGTGGGCTCGTCGAGGAAGAGCAGGCGAGGTTCGACGATGAGTGAGGCCGCAATGTCGAGACGTCGACGCATGCCCCCGGAGTACTTGCTGACACGCTGAGCAGCCGCGTCGGCGAGTCTGAACTGCTCGAGCAGGTCATCGGCCCGGGCCCTGGCCTGGCTATGGCCCATACCGTGCAGCCGGGCGAAGAAGATGAGATTCTCCCGCCCGCTCAGTTCACCATCGACGGCAGCGAACTGACCCGTCAATGAAATGTTCTCGCGCACCCGTCGAGGCGCACGGACGACATCGTCGCCGCAGACCCGTACACTGCCCGAGCTCGGCAGCAGGAGAGTCGAGGCGATGTTCACCAGGGTCGTCTTGCCGGCACCATTGGCGCCGAGCAGGGAGACCACCTGATGCTCCAGCACATTGAAGGTCAACCCCTTGAGGACCTCCGTACGCCTGTTCCCCCTGCCGAAACTCTTGTGAATGTCTAGGACCTCGAGTATCGCATGCTCGATCTGCGGTGTTTCCTCAATCATCTCTGTTCAGCCCATTCTTCCCGGTCTCAGACCTGGTCCTCGTCACGGATAAGATCGAATGTGTCGGGCACGCAGTGCCCTGCGACCGACTTCTCATGGAGGTATCTGCGCAGCGCCAGGGGACGCAACCAGCCGCCTTCTTCGTCGGGGACCAGATGGATGGTGGCCTTGATCGCCTGGCCGAGCACCGGGTGCGCCACCCCCTCGACCGAGGCGTGGCGGATCTGTGGATGCTCCTCCAGGAGAGTCTCCACATAGCCGGGGAAGATCTTCTCACCGGCACGGTTGATCTGCGCCTTGCACCGACCGACGACGCGGAACTCGAGAGGCCCGGCAGGGCCCGCGGCCCGTTCGATCTCCACCAGATCACCGCTGTGGTACCAGCCGACTGAGTCGAAAACACCTGCCGCCTGCGGCGGATCATCGATGAAGGAGGGGACCGTGTAAGGGCCTCTACTGAGCAACTCCTGGCCTTCGGTGCCGTCCGGTGCGACAACACGGGACAAGAGGATCTCGTCCTGCTCGGACAGCGGGACGAGCCGATGCGCACGAGGCTCGAGGACGCGGTCCATCTCAAGGGGCGAGTAGGCGACCAGTCCCTCGGCCGTACCGAAGACCTCTTGCACATGCGCTCCGAACCTGGTCTGCGCTGCGGCCGCAAGGTCCAGATCCAGCGGAGCGCCACCGACCAGTACCATGCGCAGGGAGCGGAGCGGTTCGGGATCCCGCCCGGCCTCCTCCGACCACAGGCCCAGCAACGAAGGAACAAGCGGTATGTGCGTGCACCCGTGCGCGTGCACCAATGGTACGCAGGTGCTCGGCGAGGGGTCGGGGGCGAAGACGACGGTGCCGTGCGCCATGAGCGCGCCGAGGACCCCCGGTGAGGCCATCGCGAAGTTGTGAGATGCGGGTATGCCGATGAGCATGACCGTGTCGGGTCCGACCCCGCAGCGGCGGTTCGACAGCTCGACGGAGCACAGGTAATCCTCGTGCGTACGCCCGATGAGCAGACACGCGGCGCAGCGCGCCCCGCCCAGCTGGACGAGCGCAGGATCACTGGGAAGCATCTGATGGAGAGCCTCGCCGGACTCGGCGTCAGCCGCATCGACAGCCAAGCCGCCCGGTACCTCCACCTCATGCACGACAGGGGACGGACCGCAGGCGGGCAGAAGCCCGATCGCATCGTGCACCGCACGGTGCAGGGAGGGGAAGCGCCCGTCATCGGCCACCGTCACCACATGGTCAGCACGAGAAGCCTCGATGATCTCGATCAGTTCCCGGGCGCGCAAGGACTCGGTTGCCATGACCGGCAGGGCACCGCACTGCACGAGCCCCAGGAAGCACTCGAGCCAACTGACCGAATTCGGCAGGTACAGGACGACTGTCTGGCCAGCCGCTATCCCCTCGCCGCGCAATCTGCCCGCCACCGCCAGGCACCTCTGCCAGAGTCCGGCATAGTCGAGAGAGCGATGCTGATCGACCGCGGCTGGTTTTCCGGGCACCCTGACCGCCGCCTCACGCACGAGGCCGGTGATCGTGGAAGATGACCACAGCCCAGCGGCGCGGTACCGTTCCGCCCTTTCCGCCGGGATCTCCGGAACAGCGAGATTCCATGTCGTCACGTAGCCCTCCCACCCGACAGCAGGGCACGGTCGTTCTTGCCGACGGCGGTGGTCGGGATCGCACTGACGATCTCGTACCGATCCGGGTGCTTGAAGGCGGCCAATCCGCTGCCCTGCACATGGCGGCGCAGGTCGATCTCACCGAGCGCAGAACCCTGGCGGAGGATGAGGAAAGCGACTATGCACTGGCCGGTCAAGTCATCGGGCCGCCCGGTGACTGTCGCATCGATGACATCATCCAGTTCGAGCAGGACGTTCTCGACCTCCTCACCCAGGATCTTCTCGCCAGCACGATTGATCACCTGCACTGCACGACCCTCGACGACGAGGTTCCCGTCCGGACGGACCCGCACCAAGTCCCCCGTCCGGTAGTAGCCTCGGTCATCAATGCTCTTGGCCGTGGCAGCGGGGTTCGCATAATAACCACTGATCGTGTATGGCCCGCGCGTACGCAGCTCACCCACCTCGCCCTGCGGCACCGGGCAACCATCAGAATCCGTGACGAGCAGTTCATCGGCGCTGCACATGGGCCTGCCCTGTGTACCCAAGCGCACCTCGTCGTCATCGTCCAAGCGCGTGTAGCAGACCAGCCCCTCGGCCATGCCGAAGACCTGCTGCACCCGACCGGGAAACGCCTTCTCGACCCGCTCGGCAGCGGAAACCGTGAGCTTCGCCCCGCCGATCTGCACCGTACGCAGGGATTCTGGAGCGGGTCGGTCTCCGAGCGCATCAACCCAGATCATGGCCAGCGGCGGGACAAGAGCAACCATGGTCACGCCGAACCGCTCGATGAGCGGTAGGCAGATGTCGGGCGACGGGGCAGGGGCCAGAACGACAGTTCCACCGGCCAGGAGCACGCCGAGCGCCCCCGGCGAGGAATTGGCGTAGTTGTGCGCCACCGGTAAAGCGGCCAAGAAGACCGTGGAGTCATCGACACCGCAGATCCTGTCGGACAGCTCCAACGTGAGAAGATACGGGTCGATGGCCCTGGCGATGAGTTTGGGGACACCCGTGGAACCGCCCGAGACGAGAAGGAACGCGGCATCTTGCGGATGAACGCCCCAACCCGAGCGATCCGCCGTCTGACCGGACGATGCTGAAGTGAGAGCAGCAGGATCAGTCCACAGCTCAAGGGTGCGCCCTTCACGGGCCAGCCGATCGGCAACGTTGCGGGCAATCGTGGCGTGCGCAACGCCGAGCCAGGTCTCGACAGTGACGACACCCACCGCAGCAGTGGAACGGGCGAAGGCCTCGAGCTCGGTTTCACGGTGCCCCGGCAGGGCCAGCAGCGGCATGGCCCCCAGCCGCAGGAGACCGAGGTAGAGCGGGTAGAACTCAATCGTGTTGGGCAGATGCAGGATCACGCACTGGCCCGGCCGAACACTCGACGCAGCGAAATTCTCGGCCACGGCATCGATCTGCTCCCACAACTGCGCGTAGTTCAGGGACCTCGCCCCATCGGTGAGGGCCACCCGGTCCTCATGATCACGCACGACCCGGGCGAGGACGTCGTCGAAGGTGAGCCCGCGCCACAGCCCCTGCCGTACATAATGCTCAGCGCGATCGGGGGGCATCGGGCAGAAACCGGCTCGGGGTTGCTCGAGAGGAGCCCACTGGCGGGATGCGGCCGAGGTCTCCACCGACATCGCGAGCCCACCGCGCTCGGCGTGCCCACCATGCCAGGCTGCGAACTCGATCTGACGAACCGAGTTCCGCGAAGACTCTCCGACGACGATGGACTCCCAACTGGCCAGCGTCTGGTCGGTCATCATCGCGATGAAGTCGGAGGGAAGACCCGCCGCATCGAGACGCTGCACCAAGGACATGACGTGCAGGGAGTCCATGCCATAGTTCATGAGCGGCTCATCGGGATCGATCTCCCCGATCTCGTCGACGGTCGCATTCAGCAGCTCTGCGATGAGAGCGTGCAGCTGTGCGATCTCACCGGGACGGTCCATCGCCTCGCCCTCCTGTTCTGCGCTCAACGGACCTCCCTGAACAGAGCAACAATGTTTTTAGGTTATCCTTACCTACTCTAGCATTCCGGACAACGAGTTGGCAAGCCTGGACCAGGACTGGCCCCGTCACCGAGCTGCCTCCAGCGCTCGACCGCGCCGCGCCAGGACGCCGAGCCAGCAGGCGGCCGCGACCCCGGTGACGCAGGAGGCCGCGAAAGCGAGGAAGACCGCACCCGCGGGGCTGGCGAGACCCTGTCCGCGGCCGACCCTCAGCAGCAGGAACGAGCCGATCACCGGGGCGGCCACCGCACCGAGCCGACCGACCCCCAGGGTGACGCCGAGCACCGCGGCGCGCAGCGACGGCCCGACGGAGTCGGCGACGAGGGAGTTGACCAGGTTCTGGGTCGAGGGCGAGAACATGCCCAGCAGCGCGACGAGCACCATGAGGGGAACGCCGGAGAACAGCCCAGAGGGCACCAGCACGAGACAGACCGCGCAGGCCGTGCCCGAGACGACGGTCAGCGCCCAGGCGCCGTAGCGCATGGCGAGCAGCCCGGTGAGCGCGGAGCCGATAACGGCGCCGATGTTCAGCACGAGTGTCAGCTGAAGAGCGCCGTCGAGCGGCACCCTGATCTCGGTCATCAGCTTGGTGAGCCATGTGACCAGCCCGTAGAAGGAGAGCAGGAAGAAGAAGGTGGCCAGCGCCCCGGCGATGGCCGGTTGCACGACTCCCCTGGTCACGACGCCCCGCCGAGCAGTGACGTCCCTCGACGGTCGCGGCGGGGGATCGGCTGCGCCGGAGCGCATGACGCCAACGACGACCGGGAGTACCGCCGGACCCAGCAAGGCCCCCACGGCGAAGAGCACCCGCCAGCCCGTCCAGGAGACGCACAGATACGACAGGCAGGTGGCGATGATGCCACCGGCCGGGATGCCGCCCATGACCAGGGAGATGCACAGCGGGCCGAGGCGCAGGCCGCTCGCGGACCTGGCCATCGCCATGCAGATCGGCATCACCACGCCGAGGGCCGTTCCTGCGACGAGCCGCGCCGCGCCCAACCAGCCCGCGTTCGGAGCCAGGCCAGCCGCGAGCATGGCTCCGGAGAAGACGAGAATCCCCCAGCGCAGCACCCGGAGCTGCGTCAGTCGAGCAGCGAGCCGGCCCACGGTCAGGCCCCCCACGAGCATGCCGCAGAATACCGCCGAACCCACCAGGCCGGCCGCCCCCGTCGTCAGGCCGAGCCCCCGATCGGCCGTCAGGAGGGGCAGGACGCTTCCGTAGACGCCCAGGTCATAGCCCTCGACGGTCATCGCGGCGGCCGCCGCCAGCACCACCCGCCAGCGCACCGCCCCGGCGACCCCCTCACTGGACCCGGGGAGCACCGGGCATGCGGCCTGACCACGTCGATCGATCATTGAAACCCCTTCTGAACCGGTCGAACCACTCGCATCGGAGACATCAAGCAGACAGTGGCCGATGACACCGGACAGGAATAGGTTAGACTCACCTAAGCGGTAGGTTAGACTCACCTGAGATTGTTCAGTCTCTCAGACAGACAGATGGACGTGATGACCAGCACACCAAGGACGCTGTCACCGGTTCTTTGTGATGTCGTCCGGACGACATCCCCGGTCAAGCCCGACCTGCGGGCCGGTTTCGTCATGATCGCGTCGATGGCCGTCGAGTCGACCATCATCGGCCCCCTTCTCGGCTCCGTGCTGGCCACTGCCTTCGTGCTCGCCCTGTGCCTCGTGCTCGGCATGGGCCGGAGGACCTGGAGGCCGGCGGCCGCCTACGCGCTCATCGTGGCCGCGCAGCAGTTGTGCGTCGCCGGTGGCGCCATCCCCCTGGTGCCCTTCTTCGGCATCGCCCTCACCCTCGTCGTGAAGGCCTACCCGATCTACGTCACCGCCTGGCTCGTCCTCCGCAGGCTGCCGATGAGCGAGGTCATGGCCACTCTCGACCGCATCCATGTCAGGGGCACCCTGCTGGTCGTGCTCATCGTCATCTACCGCTACGTGCCCACACTCGTGGGCGAGATCCGGGTCATCCGCTCCGGCGCCCGGCTGCGCCACACCCAGCCGGGCTGGAAGCGCTGGTCGCGCCACCCGGTCGCCCAGTGCGAGCACCTCGTCGTCCCGGTGCTCATGCGCACCGGGCGGATCGCCGACGAGCTCTCGGCCGCCGCGGTCTGCAAGGGGCTCGACCCCGACGCCCACCGCACCAGCATGGTCGCGCCGCGCATCCAGCCCGTCGACGTGGCGCTGGCGGGCGCCTGCGTCGCAGTCGTCATCCTGCTGAAGCTGCTGGTCGGCTGAGATGGGTGTCGAGTTCGAGCGCTTCAGCGTCGCCTACCTGGGTGACGACGGCCCCCTGCCCCCGGCCCTGGACGGCATCGACCTGCTGGTCCCCGACGGCCAGACCGTCCTGCTCACCGGCCCCTCCGGGTGCGGCAAGACCACCGCCCTGCGCTCGATCAACGGGCTCGTCCCCGGCTTCCACGAGGCGCAGGTGAACGGCCGGGTCCTCGTCGACGGCTTCCCCGTCGCACAGCACACCACGGCCGAACTGGCCTCCCGGGTCGGCTACGTCTTCCAGGACCCCCGGTCGGAGTTCTTCACCTTCGACGTGCGCAGCGAACTCGCCTTCCCCTGCGAGAACGCGGGCGTCGAACCGGACGAGATCGCCCGGCGGATCGACGAGACCGCGGCGGCGGTGGGCATCGAGGAGCTGCTGGGCCGGGGCCTGTCGAAGCTCTCCAGCGGCGAGAAGCAGAAGGTCGCCATCGGCGCCGCCCTCATGCCGCGCCCGCGCATCCTGCTCTTCGACGAGCCGTCCGCCAATCTCGACACCGAGGGCCTGGCGATGCTGACCGAGGTGATCGGCTCGCTGAAGGCCCGGGGCGTGACCGCGCTGGTCGCCGATCACCGGCTCAGCTACCTGGACGGCGTCCTCGACCGTGCCGTCATCATGGACGCCGGACGCATCGTCGCCGACCTCGGCGCCGAAGACATCGCCGCCAAGGATGCGCAGTGGTTCACCGACCAGGGCCTTCGCCAGTTGCGCCCGGAGGCCGTCGAGTCCTGCCCGGTAGCCGGGCCGGTCCCCGGCGACGGCCTGCGCATCTCCTCGGCCGCCTTCGCCTACCCCGGCCACGACATGCTGTGGAGGATCGACGACCTGTGCCTGCCCGCCCGCGGCGTGGTGGGCATCACCGGCACCAACGGCTGCGGCAAGACGACGCTGGTCCGGGTCATCCTCGGCCTGCTCGCCTGCCGGGGCGCCCGGATCCGGCTCGGCGACGCCGACTGGCCGCGCCGCCGGCGCACCCGCGAGAGCGCCTACGTCATGCAGGACGTCGAGTACCAGCTGCTCGGCGAGTCGGTCCGCGCCGAGCTGCTCATCGGCCCCGAACCGGGCGAGCGGACACTCCGGCTGGCCGACGAGCTGCTGGCGAGGATGGGCCTCAGCGCCCTCGCCGGGCAGCACCCGCTGACCCTCTCGGGCGGCCAGAAGCAGCGCCTGGGCATCGCCCTGGCCTGCATGAAACAGGCCCCGGTCATCTGCCTCGACGAACCGACCGGCGGCCTCGACGCGGGCAGCATGCGCGCCCTGTCGGAACTGCTGCGGCAGGTGGCCGCCGACGGCGCGCTCGTGCTGGTCATCACCCACGACACCGAGTTCGCCGCCGAGACCTTCGACCACGTGATCCGCATCGACGACCACGGAATGCGCCTGGAGACCGTCACCACCCGCACGCGCCCAGGCGCCGCACGCACACCTTGAGAGAACGGAGACAACCGATGAGTCAGAACGATCCCGCCGCGCCCCAGGGCACCACGGCGGTCCAGCAGGCCGTGCAGCACAAGAACTCCAAAGTCCGCGACTACGTGACGATGGGCGTCTTCATCGCCCTGTACATCGTGCTGTTCATGTTCTGCGGCATGATCATGGCCGCCGTGCCGATCATCATGGTGCTGCTGCCGGTGATCTTCGGCCTCTTCGGCGGCCTGATCTTCACCGTCCTGCTCGGCAAGGTGCAACGCCCCGGTTCCTTCCTCATCACCGGCCTCGTCCTCGGCCTGTGCCTCATCACCATGGCGCCCGGCGGTTCCATGTGCTACATGACGATCCTCGGCGGCATCATCGGCGAGCTCATCCACTCCAGGCTCGGGCGCCGCTCCTTCCGCTCGATGACCCTGGCCTACAGCGCCTTCATCGCCTGCTACTCGATCGGCGAGTACATCCCCTTCGTCTGGATGAAGCAGGCCTACCTGGACCAGTACGCCGACAACGCCGCCCTCGAGGTGGCCCGCGTCGGCACGAACCTGCTGAACCCGCTGACGATGGCCCTGTTCTGCGTACTGGGCGTCGCGGCCGCCGTCATCGGCTGCTACTGGGGCCGTGCGCTGACGCGCAAGCAGTTCAAGCGCGCCGGCATCGTCTGACCGGCACGGTCACCACCAGCCGCCGAGGAGGAGGCATTCCATGAGCGCACAACCGGCACCGGACGCCGGGCAGCCGCCGCCGAGGAACATCTGGGAACTGACCGCCAGCGCGCACCGTTCGATGCTGCTGGGCGGCCTGGTCGCCTTCGTCGGCTCGGCCCTGAAGATCGTGCCGTACGTCGGGCTGGTCGAGATCGCCCGGGGGCTCCTGTCCGGCGCCCCGGCGGCGCGACTGTGGGGCTGGGTGATCGCGGCCGTCATCGCCATGATGGTCCACGGCGTCGCCTACACGGGGGCCGTCGGCGCGAACCACCGTACCGAGGCCGGGCTGCGCTACCAGCTGCGCCGGCGCCTGGTCGACAAGCTCAAGCGCGTGCCGCTGGGCTGGTTCAACGACCGGTCCAGCGGCGTGGTCCGCAAGGCGATCACCTCGGACACCAGCTCGGTCCACTCGCTCGTCGCGCACCTGTCGGGCGACCTGGCGAACACCCTGGGGGTCGTCGTGGTGGGCTTCGGCTACCTGTTGTGGCTGGACGCCCGCTTCGCCGGCGCGCTCATCGCCGGCTGGGTGCTGCTGCTCGCCCTGTGCATGCTGCCGAGCCTGCGCGCCATGGGCAGGAGATTCGAGGACTACTCGGCCGCCGAGCGCGAGCTCGCCGCGGTGACCGTCGAGATGGTCGACGGCATCAAGGAGGTCAAGAACTTCGGCATGACCGCCACGGTGTTCGGCCGCTTCGACGCGGCCCGCAAGCGGCACGCCGACGTCTCGATGGAGTGGATGAACGCCGCGGGGATCGGCATGGCGATCGTCGGCGCGGCGATGCAGCCGGCCACGACCCTGGCCCTGACCGCGGGCACCGGCTACTGGTTCGTCCGCATGGGCTGGGCGCAGCCCCTGACGGTGCTCGCCTTCGCCCTCGTCTGGGTGGGCATCCCCGAGGGCCTCCAGGCGCTGGTGCAGATCTTCCAGCAGGTCTACGCGGCGACCCAGGCGGCCCGGTCCACGCTCGACGTGCTGTCCACCGGGGAGCTGCCCGAGCCCGACGCGCCGGCCGAGTTCACGGCCGACCGTTCACTCATCGAGCTGAAGAACGTCTCCTTCTCGTACGAGCCCGGCACGCCGGTCATCGAGGACGTCAGCCTCACCTGCCGCCCCGGCACCGTCACCGCGCTCGTCGGCCCCTCCGGCGGCGGCAAGTCGACGCTGGCCAAACTCATCGCCCGCTTCTGGGACGTCGACTCGGGCTCCATCAGCGTCGGCGGCGTCGACGTGCGCGCCCAGACGAACCAGCAGCTCATGAGCTCGATGTCGCTCGTCTTCCAAGAGGTCATGACCGCCACCGACACGGTCGCCGGGAACATCGCCCTGGGCAGGCCCGACGCCACCCGCGACGAGATCGTCGCGGCGGCACGGGCGGCGCGCATCCACGAGCGGATCATGACCCTGCCCGAGGGCTACGACACGACGCTCGGCGAGAACGCCGGCTTCCTGTCCGGCGGCGAGGCCCAGCGTCTGACCATCGCCCGCGCCTTCCTGGCCGCTCCCCCGATCCTCATCCTGGACGAGGCCACGGCCCAGGCCGACGCCCACTCGGAGCTGGAGATCCAGCGGGCCATCACCGGCCTGGCGCAGGGGCGCACGGTCGTGATGATCGCCCACCGCCTGTCGACCATCCGCAGCGCCGACCAGATCGCCGTCGTCGACGACGGGCGCATCACCGAGACCGGCACCCACGACGAGCTGCTGGCGGTCGGCGGGCAGTACGCCGCGCTGTGGGCCGCGCAGAACCAGACCATGGCAGGAGTCCACGATGCTTAGCCGGTTCAACTCCTTCTTCGACCGGCCCTCGACGATCCACCTGCTGGTGACCGGCTATGTCGTCGCGGCCGTCCTGCAGGGCCTGGCCTTCAGCGCGCTCATCGGTTTCCTGCGCGCCCTCCTCGGGCCCGACCCGGGGCAGGCGTGGGGCCCGATGTGGCTGCTCGTCGGCTTCGGCGCCGCCGCCTTCCTCATCCAGGCCGCCACACTGATCCGCGCGAACAAGGTGAGCGCCTACGACGTCTGCGGCAACGCCGTGGCCAGGATCGGTTCCCACGTCGTGCGGCTGCCGCTGGGCTGGTTCGATTCGGGTTCGGTCGGGCGGGTCTCCTCGGCCATCTCGACCGAGACCGACAACCTCTCGCACCTGACACCCATCGTGCTGCCGCAGTTCATCTCCGGGATCGTCACCCCGCTGACGGTGCTGGTCGTCACCCTCTGCTACGAATGGCGCCTCGGCCTCATCATGCTCCTCGTGGTGCCGGTCGTCGCCCTGCTGTGGAACTGGGCCTCGCGGCTGCTCATGGCCGAGCACCGGCGGGCCCCCGCCATCGCCGCGCGCACCGCCTCGGTCGCCATCGAGCACGCCCACCTGCAGCCGGTGCTGCGCGCCCAGGGCATCTCGGGCACCGCCTGGCGGCCCCTGGCCGAGGCCCTGTCGGACGAGAACGACGAGATGAACGCGATCATGGCGGCCCAGGGACGCCCGACCATCGCCTTCGGTCTGCTCGCCCAGGCCTTCTTCGCCGCCGTGCTGGCCGCCGGCCTGGGCATCGTGCTCGGCGGCGGCCTCGACGCCGCGGCCTTCGTCGCGATCGGCGTCATGGCCGCCCGCTTCACCACGCCCATCTCGCAGTCGATCTTCTACGCCGCCGCCCTGCAGCAGGACATGGTCAGCCTCGACGCGATCGAGCAGATCGTCGAGGCCCCGACCCTGCCCGAACCGGCGAGCCCCGGGCACCCGGCGGGCACCGACATCCGCCTGGACGACGTGACCTTCGGCTACACGACCGGTGACACGCTCTTCGAGCAGTTGTCGCTGCAGGCCGCCGAGGGGCGGATCACCGCGCTGGTCGGCCCGTCCGGCTGCGGCAAGTCGACGGTCACCAAGCTCATCGCCCGCTTCTGGGACGTCGGCTCCGGCCGGATCACCGTCGGCGGCGTCGACGTGCGGAACATGGACTCGGCCGAGCTCATGGACATGGTCTCGATGGTCTTCCAGGACGTCTACCTGTTCGACACGACGATCGCCGAGAACGTGCGGATCTCGCGTCCCGGGGCCACCGACGAGGAGCTGACCGAGGCCATCGCCCGGGCGGGTCTCGAGCCCGTCATCGCCGCGCTGCCCGATGGGCTCGACACGCGGGTCGGCGAGGGCGGGCTGAGGCTGTCCGGCGGCGAGCGCCAGCGCGTCTCGATCGCCCGCGCCTTCCTCAAGGACGCCCCCATCCTCCTGCTGGACGAGATCACCTCGGCGCTGGACGCCGAGAACGAGTCGGCCATCACGCAGGCGCTCGCCGAGCTGGCGGCCGGACGGACGGTCGTCGTCATCGCCCACCGCCTGTCGACGATCATGGCCGCCGACCACGTCTACGTCCTGTCCGGACGCGAGCGCGGCATCCCGACCCGCATCGTCGAGCACGGCTCCCCGGCCGAGCTGGCGGCCGGGGACGGCATGTTCGCCGAGCTGGTGCAGGACTTCTCGCAGACGGCGCGCTGGAGCGTGCGCTGAATCCCGGCCCGGGACGATGGGGCCCGGGCGGGCCCCTGGCGGGCTCTCCCGCCCGCGATCCCGTCGGGCCGGGGCGGGGGGCCCGGCCCACTCGGTGAGACGGCCCGCCTCAGCCCTCGTAGCCGCCGGCCAGCCAGCGCAGCGCGTAGCCGACGTGGAGTTCGGCGCCGATCGGCAGAGCGGCCTCGTCGAGCGCGAACTCGTAGGTGTGGTGCGGGTGGCTCGTGGCGGGGGTGCCGCCGGAACCGACCCGGGCGTAGACGCCCGGCGCGTGGTGGAGGAAGACCGCGAAGTCGTCGCCGCCGGCGCTCCTGGGGTTGTCCGTGATGACCCGCTCGACGCCGGGCATCTCGAGGGCGACCCGGGTGGCGAAGCGCGAGGCCTCGGGGTCGTTGTCGAGGACGTCGGCGTAGACGGTGCGGGTGAACTCGGCGGTCGTGTTGTGGGCGCGGGCCGTGGCATCGGCGATGCGTTCGAGCGAGGCCAGCACGGTGGCGCGCACCTTCTCGTCGAAGGCCCGCACGGTTCCCTCGAGGTGGGCCGAGGAGGCGATGATGTTGTAGTTCTCGCCCGAGGCGAATGTGCCGATGCCCACGACGGCCTCGTCGAAGGGGCTCAGCTCGCGGGCCACGATCTGCTGGGCCTCGACGACGATCGAGGCTCCCGCGACGAGCGCGTCACGGCACAGGTGCGGTTTGGAGACGTGACCGCCCCTGCCGTGGACATCGATCGAGAAGTGGTCGACGCTGGCCCACTGCGGGCCGGCGGTCGTGCTCACCGTGCCGACCGGAAGGTCCGAGGCGAAGTGGAAGCCGAAGACCTGGTCGAGGCCCTCGAGGGCGCCCTGCTTCTCGAAGATGAGGCCGCCGGCGCCGATCTCCTCGGCCTGCTGGAAGGCGAACTCGATGGTGCCGTCGAAGTCGGCGCGGTGCGCCGTGAGGACCTCGGCCGCCGCCAGCAGGGCGCTGACGTGGCCGTCGTGGCCGCAGGCGTGGTTGGCCCCGACCGTGCTGGCCCACGGCGCGCCGCAGTCGTCGCGCAGCGGCAGGGCGTCGATGTCGGCGCGCAGCAGGATCGTCGGCCCCTCGTCGGCGCCGGTGAGGGTGCCGAGCAGGCCCGTCTCACCGACCCCGACGTGGTCGATGCCCAGCGAGTCGAGGCGGTCGGAGATGTACTGCGCCGTGCCGAACTCCTTCAGGCTCGTCTCGGCGTGCTGGTGAAGATGGCGGCGGTCGGCGATGATGCGCGGGGCGAGCGCCTCGATCTCGGCGTGGATGCGCTGCTGGTCGAAGACCATGATTCCTCCTGCTCGCCGAGTCCGGAGCAACGGGCCGCGCCGGCCCGGACCAACGGCGTCCTGCTGTCGTCGGCTGTTCAGGCGGCCTTGCTCTGCGAGGCGGTGGCGCTCGGGGACGCCGAGGGGGCGCCGTCCCACACCGGGAACTGCGAGCCCTTGTAGACGTCGGCGATCGTCCGGGCGACCTCGTCGGACTGGTAGTACCGCACGACCGTCCGGTAGGTCTCGTCGTCCACGTCGGAGGCGCGGGCGGCGATGACGTTGTAGTACGGTTTGGAGGCCTCGCCGACCTCCTCGCGCAGCAGCGCGTCGGCGCTCGGGGTGAGCCCGGCGTCGACGGCGATGCCCGAGTTGACGACGGCAGCGTCCGAGTCGTCGAGGGAGCGGGCGGTCTGGGCGGCGTCGAGCTGGGTGATCCGCAGGTTCTTCGGGTTGCCGGTGACGTCGTCGAGGCCCGGGGTGAGCCC
>NZ_AUFR01000037.1 GCF_000426605.1 Propionibacterium acidifaciens DSM 21887 | reverse complement strand
TCCCGGAGCTCTGCCTTCAGACGTTTGATCTCGGCGTGCTCTTCCGCGGTCATGGCATCAGTGCTGAGGTCGGGGTGTTCCTTCCGCCATCGTGCGACCCAGTTCCCGACTGTCTGCGCCACAAGACCGTACGATCTGGCTACCTCGGCCACCGGCCTGGACTTCTGGACGATCTCGAGAACGACTTGTTCCTTAAACTCCGCACTGTATTTCGGTGCCGACATGATCTAATTCTACCTCACGATCATTTCACCCACTGTCCGAAAAACACCAAGCACTCCAGACCCCGCCACACAAGACCAACCGAGCGCTGTCCTGACAGCAGAACAACACAACCGACCCGCCACGAACCCGACCGACCGTCATGAACCGCCCGGCGATCAGTTCTTCGGCGCCGCCCTCCGCACGGCGACGAGCGCATCGCGGTGGCGCTCCAGCTCGGCCTCGATGGGGTCGATGACCGCCCGGTCGGAGACCTCCGAGACGGCGTCCACGAGGGCGTCGACGGCCCTGCGCTGGGCCGCGCGGGCGCCCGCGGCGACACCGAACCGGGCGAGGACGCCGAGCACGATGCCCGCGATCGATCCCCCGCCGGCCAGCACGACCGGCGCCGGGATGCCCCACCAGCCGGGCGCGGGGATCGTACCCATCCCGAGGTGCTCGAGCAGCAGGTCGATGCCGAGCCATCCGAGGCCGACGATGACGGCGGCCATGAGCAGCCACTGGAGGAGGCGCACGATCCGCCACCACCACTGCCCCTTGCCGAGCTTGAGATCGGCGCCCGCCACGGCCCGGTCGAGCTCGGCCGGCAGCTGGTCGGAGCGGGCCTTCGAGGCGGCCCGCACGGCATCGGCCCAGCCCTGCGGCAGACCGCGCGAGGAGTCGTCGCTGAGGGCGCGCAGCGCCGTGCCGACCCGAGCCTGCTCGACGCCGCCGGTGGCCGTCTGCAGGCTGGTGCGCTCGATCACCGTCGGACCGGGCGGCTCCTCGTCGAGATCCTTCCGCCTGTCCGCCGGGAGGTCGAGGTGCAGGCGGCGCAGCGGGTCCGGGCGCAGCCGCTGGACCCACGAGACGAACGGCCAGCCGGTGGCGGCCCTGCCGCGGCGGCTCATCGAGGTGAGCACGGCCTCGCCGACGCGCTCGACGCCGGCGGCACGGGCCAGCGCCGCGTCCAGCTGCTTCACGCGGTCGGAGTTGACGTTGGCCGGGACGTCCCCGCCGATGCCCTCGGACAGCGCCGCGGCGGCCGAGGTGATGTCGTCGCCGAGGCGGGCCGAGGCGGCCCGCTTGGTCCGGACGGTCCCGGTCAGCCGGTCGAGCAACTCGTCGACGCCCGCGCCCGTGAGCGCCGAGGTGCACAGCAGCGGCACCTCGCGCAGCCCCTCCGAGTCGAGGAGCCTGCGCAGGTCGTCGGTGGCCTGGTCCAGCTGCGGGCCCGTGAGACGGTCGGCCTGGTTGAGGACGACGACCATGACGTCGGCGTGATCGGCCATCGGACGCAGATAGCCCTCGTGCAGGGCCGCGTCGGCGTACTTCTGCGGGTCGACGACCCAGACGAGCATGTCGACGAGGGCGACCAGGCGGTCGACCTCCAGCCGATTCTCGCGCTCGGTCGAGTCGTGATCGGGCAGGTCGAGAAGCACGAGGCCGTCGAGCCCCTTGCCGGGGCCCACGTTCGTACGGACCGGGACGCGGAGCCAGTCGAGGAGACGATCGGGGTTCGACGGACCCCAGCACGCCGCCATGGCGCGTCTCGTGGTGGGCCGCTGCACGCCGCTCCGAGCGAGCTGGGCACCGGCGAGGGCGTTGAACAGGCTGGACTTGCCGGAGCCGGTGGCGCCGGCGAGGGCGACGATCGTGTTGTCGCCGCTGAAGGCCAGCCGCTGGTCCGCCCTCTCGGTGATGCCCTTCACGTAGTCGACGACGTCGTCCTCGACGCGCCCCTCACTGAGCGCGGCCGCCTCGGACAGGGCGCCGATGCGCTCGCTCAGCCGGGTGAGCGCGGCCCTGCGTCTGCGTTCCGACCCGAGGTTCATGAGCGCTCCCCCGTCTCGTCGATGATCTCGGCATCCACGACGGAGCCCGCCCCGTCGGCGTCGACCCGTTCGATCCGCACCGACTCGCGCGGGGCCCCGACCGGCGGATCCTGCTGTTCGCCCGCGGTGATCTGCGCCGGGTCGGACGGACGGCCGGCCCTCACGTCCTCGACGGCGGCGACGGCGGCCTCGAGGCGGGCCGCGGCGGACTCGTCCACCCCGAGTTCGTCGAGCAGCGAGCGGTAGCGCTCGAGCTCGGAGTCCATGAGTCGCACGACACGCGTGTCGAGGTACTTCTTGGCGGTGTTGGCCAAACGCCGCACCGCGTCGTCGCCGAAGATCGACTCGAGAAGGCGCTGGGCGACGACGGTGGTGCCCCCGGCGACCCCGATCTCGGCGCCGGTCAGACCGGCGGTGTGGGCGAAGATGACGATCATGAGCGCGGCGCCGACACCGTTGACGCCGGCCGCGGCGACCCGCGCAGTGGTGCGCCTGCCCTTGCCCTGCTCGGTGACGAGGGCGAGCACGTCGGCCTGCCAGTCGCGGATGGCGGCCCGGGCGCGCTCGTCGAGGCCCTCGGAGGCCCGGGCGAGCTCGGGGTGGGCGGCGACGAGCTCGCGTCCGGCCGGGTTGGCGCGCCAGGCGACGCCCGCCCGCTCCGCGGCGGCCCGCCCCTGCTCGATGATGAGGGCCTCCAGGCCGGACCCGGCCGCGGCCGAGGCCTGGAGGGCCTGCGAGGGCTCGCCCTTGAACAGGGCGGTGAGCCGGTCGCGCAGTCGGCTGATCCTGCTGTCGATGGCCCTCGTGAACTCGCTCGTGCCGACGTAGTCCTGCCAGCGGGTGAGCACCTCGCCGCGCAGTAGCGTGCCGTCGGCGGAGCGGACGCTCACGGCGCGGGCCGCCTCGTCGAAGGCCGTCTCGGCGTCGTGGCGCAGCTGGTCGGCGACGCCCGCCTGGTCCCGTACGGCCCCGGCCAGGGTGCGGGACTGCTCCGTCATGGCGCGCACGGCGCCGTCCAGGGTCCGGGCGACGACGCCGTCGCGGCGCTGGTTGTCGACGGCCAGCGAGGCCAGATGGGCGCGGATCGGCGCGACGGCCGCATCGGGCAGCAGCCCGGCCTCGTCGACGACGGTCTCGGGAACGGCGAACAGCGGCGATTCGGCAAGACCGCGCTCGCTCATGAGACGCGCCAGGTCACCGGGCACCAAGTTCATGCCGGCCGGCGGGATCCGGTTGCAGACCACGGCGACGGCGGCACCGCGCTCGGCGGCCGAAGTGAGGAACTGCCACGGCACGGCATCGGCGTAGCGCGCTGCCGAGGTGACGAACAGCCACAGGTCGGCGGCCTGCAGCAGCTGGGAGGCGAGCCGCCGGTTGGCCTGCGAGACCGAGTCGATGTCGGGGGCGTCGAGCAGCGCCAGGCCCCTGGGCAGGCTCGGTTCGGGCACCAGCTGGATGGAGCCCGTGCCGGTCGAGCTGACGTTGGTGCGGGCCAGGCCCGGCAGGATGCGCTCGTCGGCGAACCAGTCCTGCTCGGCGGGGTTGAAGACCAGCACCGGGCTCATCGTCGTGGGGCGGATGACGCCCGAGCGGGACACCTCGCGGCCGATGAGCGTGTTGACCAGCGTGGACTTGCCCGCCCCGGTGGAGCCGCCGACGACGGCCAGCAGCGGGGCCTCGAGATTGGCCAGGCGCGGAAGCACATAGTCGTCGAGCTGGTCGAGCAGGGCCCGGCGCCGCGCCCGATGCTCCCCGACCGAGGGGCCGGGCAGGGGGAGGCGGACGGACTCAAGTGCGCCGCGCAGTCCCTTCAACGCGCTGGCGAGCTCTGTGGCACCCATGCAGATTCCTTTCCGCCGCAGCAGGTGCGGGCCTGGGCCGGGCCCGCACGGACGGTGCGGGCCGCCTCGGGCTCGGAGGGCCGTCGCCGGTACCGGGTCCGTCCGCCGACGGTGCGCACGGCGGACTCCACAAGGCTATCGCCGAGGAGCGCCGATGGGGACCTGCGACGGCGGGGGCGGCGCGTAGAAGGGCGTCCTGGGGCGGCGGCGTGGCAGATGGGCGCGAACCCAGGCCGTGAGATTGTGCCACGTCCAAGTGGGCGGTTTGACCGTGAGGCCGTCGGTGTTGTCGAGCGCCCGGCCTCGCAGGGCGCGGATGCTCAGGAGCAGCTCGCGCTCGCGCCCGACGGCTGCGGCGCCGGTCAGCCCGTTGACGACGCCGAGGCGCACCTGGGCCAGCTCCGACATGTCGTGGATGAGGCGGACGGTGGCGACAAGGCAGCGCGGCCCGCGCAGCGCAGCGGCGCAGATCAGCTTGAGGCGCGCTCGGTAGCGGCTGAACATGATCGGGTCGTGGACGCCGAGCCAGCCGTTCGAGACGAAGTCCTGCAGGCGGGCGCGCATCTGACGTGACTCGGCGAGCACCAGGCGGATGTAGCGCAGCAGGAGGAAGACGATGAGGAAGGCACCGACGGCGATCAGCAGCCCCGTGCTGACGCCGACCGACTGGGAGCCGTTGAATCCCATGTGCGCGCACACGGCGAAGCAGTAGCCGGCGAGCGGCGCGACGACGCGCACGACCTTGCTGCGGTTGCGCAGAGCCACGCCCACACCGATGGCGGTGAAGGTCGTGAACAGCGGGTGGCCCCAGCAGGTGAGCAGGCCACGGAGGTAGAAGATCTGCCGCAACGCGCCGTCGGCGTCGACGCCGTAGGCGAGGGAGCCGTACAGGTACATCCGGACGTAGTAGACGATGTCCTCGACGACGGCGAAGCCGACGGCGGACAGACCGGCCATCGTGACCATCTGAATGACCGACAGGAGCCGGTGGCGCACGAGGATGGCCAGGAGGAACAGGATCGTCGCCTTGGCGGCCTCCTCGACGAAGGGCGCGATGAAGATGGCGGCACGCACGCTGCCCAGCTCGTCGGTCTCGTCGGCGGTGACCATTGTCGAGGCCCACGTGTTGATCATCGACGAGACGAACACGGCGACCGCCCCTCCCCAGGCCAGGGCGACGGCCTTCAGGCGCAGTGTCGTGGGGCGGAGCCGGTCGATGAGAAAGTAGAGGACCAGGCCGATGGCGAGCGTGACGAACGCGAGCCTCGTGCACTTCCACAGGGCCTCGTTGAACTGGGCGATGGTGGGCGTCGAGCGTGTGCCGGTCTGCTGCTCGGTGTAGTCGCCGACGGCGGTGGTGATCGTCACCTCGTACATGCGGTAGGTGAGCCACAGCAGGAAGGCGCAGAACGGGAGGAACGCGAGAGTCAGCCAGCCGAGCGGGCCGTTGCGGAAACGCTGCCAGCGTGTCAGCCCCGGCTCGACCGGACGCGGCAGGCCCGCGATCCTGCGGTCGCGACGCTCGCGGGCGATCGATTCGCCCCCGTGCTCGGCGGGGGCGGCGGGTGCGGGCAGCTGCGTGGACACGCGGCAAGATTACCCGGGGCCGCCGACACCCGTTCGGGGGACGCACGGGACGGGCACGGCTCCGACGCGCAGGATCACGGCCCCGACGCGCGGTGGGCCCGGGCGCGGGGCGGGGCGGCGCACCCCATGCGCCCCGTCCCGCGAAGGCGGCCCGGGTGGGAATCGAACCCACGCGCGACAGATTAGAAGGCTGCTGCTCTATCCGCTGAGCTACCGGGCCCTGCTCGTTGCATTCTACTGAGCGGCACCAGCACCGGACCGCAGTGGCGGGTGCGGCACCGGGGCGGGACGCGCACATCGCGCCCCTCGCGGGCGAGGGCCGCCCCGTCCGACTCCACCGCGAAGACGTGGAGCGTCGTCGCGCCCCGCGCTGGGCCGGACGATGGGTGAACGCTCCCACGGAGCCGGTGCGCGCGGTGGGACCATGGGGTCCGTGGAGGGGGAACGAGCGCGGCGGTCGTGGGTCCGCACGCTCACCGCGGTCTACGGGCCCACCGTCCTCGCCTCGATCGGTTTCGGAGCCGTCATCCCGCTCATCGCGATCCAGGCCCGTGCTTTGGGGACGAGCGTCGGCGTCGCCGCGTTCATCACGGCCCTGACCGGCATCGCCCAGGCGATCGGCGACCTGCCCGCCGGTTTCGTCACCGATCGCATCGGCGAGAAGTACTCGATCGTACTGGCCTGCCTCGTCGACGCCGTCATGATGGCCGTCGTCTTCGCCTCGCACTCGCTCGTCCTGCTGGCCCTGGCCGTGCTCTGCCACGGACTCACCGGGTCGGTCTTCAGCCTGGCCCGGCAGACCTATCTGACCGAGCGCATTCCGCTGAGCTGGCGGGCCCGCGCCATGTCGACGCTCGGCGGTGTCATGCGCGTCGGCTGGTTCATCGGGCCGCTGGCCGCCGCCGCCATCATCAACCGATGGAGCCTTCCCGCGGCGTTCGGTTTCGCCGCGGGGATGTCACTCGTCGCCGCCGTCGTCACGTTCACGATGCCCGACCTGCCCGGCGAGGAGCACGGGCTGGCGGCCATCAGGCAGCGCAGCCGCGGCGACCACGCCCGGACCCTCTCCGTGCTGCGGGCGAACCGCCGCGTCCTGCTGACCCTGGGCACCGGATGCCTGGGCCTCATGCTCATCCGAGCGGTGCGCCAGACGATCATCCCGTTGTGGTGCGAGGCGCACGGCATCCCGGCCGCCACGACGAGCCTCATCTACTCCATGTCGATGGGCTGCGACGTTCTCCTCTTCTTCCCCGGCGGCCTCATCATGGACCGTCTCGGGCGCCGCTGGGTGACGCTTCCGGCCATCGCCACGATGAGCGCCGGCCTCCTCGTCCTGCCGCTGACCCACCACGCAGCGACCATCGCGCTCGTCGCGGCCCTGCTCGGCGTCGGCAACGGCGTCTCGTCCGGAATCGTCATAACGCTCGGCGCCGACGTCTCCCCCACCTGGGGCCGTTCGCAGTTCCTGGCCGGCTGGCGCCTGTTCGCCGATTCCGGCAACGCCGTGGGCCCACTCGTCGTGAGCGCCGTCGCCGGGGCGGCCGGTCTTCCGGCCAGCGCCCTGACCGTGGGTGTCATCGGTCTGGTCGGCACTTGGTGGCTCTCACGCTACGTGCCGCGCAGGACCGATGGCTGAGTCCCTTGCGACGTCCGGAGCGTCGCGGGGGACGGCCGGCCCGCCCGACTAGAGTTGACCGATGTGAACAACAACATGCTGGTGTGGATCGACTGCGAGATGACCGGGCTCGACCTGGCCCATGACGAGCTCATCGAGGTGGCCTGTCTCGTCACCGACGGCGAGCTGAACATCCAGGGGGACGGCATCGACGTGGTCATCAGGGCCAGCGACGAGGCGATGGCGAACATGGGCGAGTTCGTCACCGAGATGCACACCACGTCGGGTCTTCTCGAGGACCTGCGGGTCTGCACGACGACGATGCGCGAGGCGGAGGAGCGGGTGCTCGCCTACATCAAGCAGTACGTGCCCGAGCCGCGCAAGGCGCCCTTGGCGGGCAACACGATCGGCACCGACCGCAGCTTCCTGCTCAAGGACATGCCCGAGCTCGAGGGTTACGTGCATTACCGCAATATCGACGTCAGCTCGATCAAGGAGCTGGCCCGCCGCTGGTACCCGCGCACCTTCTTCAACGCGCCGGAGAAGAACGGCAACCATCGCGCCCTGGCGGACATCAAGGAATCGATCGAGGAGCTCATGTACTTCCGCGAGGCCGTCATGGTGCCCGAGCCCGGCCCCACCGCGAGCGAGGCCAAGAAGATCGCGGCCCGCTGCCAGGGCAGCATCACGGGATTCGGCCGCGAGCAGGCCTGAGTCCGGTGTCCCCGGGCACGGCGGGCGGGGTGACGGACCTCCGGCCGTGCCGACTCCTTTCGGGACCGTCGACCGAGCAGCCGCCGGAACCGCCGCCGGCCCGGGGCCTCCGACGCCCGGCCCGATTTGGGGCCTGATGCCGGCGTCGGCTAGGATGACCGGGCTGTCTGTTCGCAGAACTCCCGGGTTCCGCGGCCGTGGACGGCGATGGTGGATGTAGCTCAGTTGGCAGAGCCCCTGGTTGTGGTCCAGGTGGTCGCGAGTTCGAATCTCGTCATCCACCCGGAGAGAAGGGTTCGGAGTCTTGCGCTCCGAACCCTTCATCGTTCCTCCGGACCGGCCTCGACGTTCTCCCCGACCCGTTCCCACCTCACGTATGCGTCAACACCCGGGTTATGTCCGAGGTGTCAGCACAAAAGCGGGGCGGGAAGCGAGTCAGGCCGGAGAAACGGTCGAGCAGGGGGACGGGACGCGGGGAGCTCGATCGGGCCCGCACGGGTCCGGCGCCACCACCCTCGGCAACGCCCAGGGCGTCCCGGCCGCATCGGGCCCCGCACCGGTCCGACCCGAAGGAGGGACACGGAGCAGAAGCGATGACGGGCACCACCGTCGAGCGGCTCACGTCACAGGACGTCGGGGGCGTCCGCGCCGTCCGGAACGAGGTCGTCGCAACAGGCGACGCATTCCCGCAGACCGACGAGCTCGGCGCCGACGAGGCGGCCGGCTTCTTCGCCGCCCAGTCCTTCACCGGCGTCGCCAGGGGCACCGGCGACAGTCGGGTCCTGGGCGTCCACGTCCTCCGCCCCAACAGCATCGGGCGGTGCGGGCACATCGCCAACGCCAGTCATGCGGTGGCCTCGTCCGGCCGAGGCCGAGACGTCGGCGAGCGGCTGGTGCGGCACAGCATGAGCACGGCCGCGCAGCTGGGCCTCCGCGCCCTCCAGTCCAACGCAGTGGTCTCGACGGATCGCCCCGCACGGGCGCTGTACGAACGACTCGGCTTCACCGAGATCGGGCACGTCCCCGGCGGCTTCCGTCGCGATGGTGGCGAATACGTCAACACCACGCTGCACTGCGCGGATCTCACCCTCGCCGTCCGTCCGGCCCCTTGATCCACTCCCTCGTCCTTGATCCACTCCCCATGTCGGACTCGCTGACCCGCTGCCGAGGCCGCTGGCCCGCTCCCACCTCACTCTTGCTTGCGCTTCCACCTCGGACATGAGCCGGGTGTCAACACGAGAACGAGGCGGGAAGCACGGAGACCACGGACGCCGGACACGACGGAACCACGGACGCCGGACACGGGAACCCTCGTCGAGAGAGAGGACATCGCCCCGTGGAGCGCCGCCCCGTCACGAGCGCCCGGTCGCCCCACCCCCCCGCCGGAAGAGGCCGTCGTCCCGTAAAGTGCCATTCATGTACGCCGCCTATTCCGCCGTCTCCACCATCATGGTGGTCCTCAGCCTCCTCGTGCTGGTCGCCCTGCTCATCCTCGTTCTCGTGCAGATGCGCGCTGACCGTGCTCGCACCATGGCGGCGGTCGGCATCGGTGTCCTGATCGCCCGGCATCTGTGGAGCCTCACCTTCAGCTTCTTCATCCACGGCAGTTCCAACAGCATCCTCATCATCAACTCGGTCACCACCACACTGCTGCTCCTCGGGGGCGTCGCCCTGCTGACCCTGGCCGCCGTGCAGACCGCGGCCAAACGCACCCCACCGGCCGTGAACCCGGCTCAGCAGCCCTACGCCCAACCCATGTCGGCAGCGCAGAGCATCATGGGCGCGCCGGGCCCCTCCCGGCAGTACGGCCAGCCGACCGCACCTCAGCAGTACGGCCGGGCCCCGCAGACCGCGGCACCCCAGCAGTACACCCCGCAGACCCCAGCACCGCAGCAGTACGGGCAGAAGCCCGAGTCCCAGCGATACGAAGGCCGGCCCCCGCAGACCGCGACATCCCAGCAGGAGCAGACCCCGCAGACCGGAACACCCCAGCAGTACAGCGGCCGGCAGCCCGCACCCCGGGCGAACAGCCAGCAGCCCGGACCCCAGTTCAGCCAGCCCCCGCAGACCATGGCGCCGCAGCAGTACGGCCAGCCGGCTGCGCCCCAGCCGAGCCCCCAACAGCCCTATCCCGGGCAGCCCTACCCTGGACAGCCCTACCCGCAGCAGCCCTACCCCGGGCAGCAGATTCCAGGATTCCCGGGCCAGCAGGCCCCCGGACAGGATGCCTGGACGTCGCCCCGCAACCCCTACGAGCATCCGCAGGGCTGACGACGGGCACCGCACCGGACGCCGGGGCACCATCGTCGTCCCGTGCGCTGCGTGCCGGGTCCCGTGAGGACGGCACCGGGCCCAGGCGGGCGCGCGGGGCTGCCACAATGGGGTCATGGCCTCATCACCCAGCCAGCGGTTCCGGCACGCGCGACCAGTTGATCCGACGATCGGCCGGAAGCTCTGGCGCAACACCGCGATCGGCATCGGGAACCTCACCGCATGGGCCTCCCGCAAGGCAGGACGCGGCTCCGGCGCCTCGATCCGAGGCCAGGTCATCACCCGGTTGTACCCGATGATGTTCGCCGAGCTCATCGCCGGTCGGCGCATCGCGGCCGTCTCGGGCACGAACGGCAAGACCACCACGACGCATCTCCTGGCCGCCGCGGCCGAGACCGCCTGGGGCACCCGTGACGTCGTGACGAACGCCGACGGCGCGAACCTGCGCGAGGGCATCGCCTCGGCCCTGTCCCAGAACGTCAGGGCGCCGGTGGCGATCCTCGAGACGGACGAGCAGATCGTCCCCGACATGATCACCAGGGGCCGCCCCGAGGTGCTCGTCATGCTGAACTTCAGCCGCGACCAGCTCGACCGCCACCACGAGATCGCCTCGCTCGGCAAGAAGTGGCGCGCGGCCCTGACCGACGCCGGCGAGAACGGGCCGACCGTCGTCGCGAACATCCACGACCCGCTCGTCACCTGGTCGGCGGAGGCCGCCCGCCGGGTCATCTGGGTCGACATGGGCATCGGCGGATGGACCGCCGACGCCGCCCTGTGCCCGTCCTGCGGGGCGATCCTCGAGTACGACGGCGACGGCTCGTGGAACTGCCCCGGCTGCGCGCTCGGCCAGCACCGGGCCGACTACGCGGTACGCGGCGACGAGGTCACCGGCCCGGACGGCGCCCGCTGGACGCTCGACCTGCAGGTACCGGGACGCTTCAACCGCGGCAACGCCACCTGCGCGCTGGCCGCGGCCATCGAGATGGGCATCGACCCGACCGTCGCGCTGGCGGCGATGGGCACGGTGCGGGCCCCCGCCGGGCGCTTCTCGATCGGTCGTTTCGGCGACAACCGGGCCCGGCTGCTCCTGGCGAAGAACCCGGCCGGCTGGGCCGAGTCCCTGCTCGTCATGGCCTCCGACCCGGTCGTCCTGGCCATCGACTCGGCGATCGCCGACGGCACCGACGTCAGCTGGCTGTGGGACGTCGAGTTCGAGAGGCTCGCCGGCCGGCACGTCATCTGCACCGGCCCGCGGGCCCAGGATCTGGCCGTGCGCCTGTCGTACGCCGAGGTCGACCACGAGGTCGTCGACTCGCTCCGCGAGGCGATGGCCCGCCCCTACGAGGGCACCGTCGACGTCCTGGCCACCTACACGGCCTTCCTCAACCTCTGCAAGATGGGCGGCGTGGAATGGTGAACGAACCAGTCAAGATCGTTGTCGTCTACCAGTCGCTGCTGGGCATCTACGGCGACCACGGCAACGGCACGGTGCTCACCAAGCGCCTCGTCTGGCGTGGCATCGACGCCGAGCTCGTCACCGTCGAGCCCGGCCGGCCCGTGCCGGACGACGGCGCCGTCTACCTGCTGGGCGGCGGCGAGGACCTCGCCCAGATCGCCGCCGTACGCGAGCTGAAGGCGGACGGCGGCCTGTTCCGGGCCCTCGACCGGGGGGCCGTGCTCTTCGCCGTGTGCGCCGGCTACCAGATCTGCGGACGGAGCTTCACCGTGGGCGACCACGACGAGGTCATGGAGGGCCTGGGGCTGCTCGACGTCACCACCCGCCGCGGGCCTCGACGCGCCGTCGGCGAGATCCTCACCCGTTGGGAGCGACCCGACGGCTCCACGAGCCTGATCACCGGCTTCGAGAACCACGGCGGCTACACGACGCTCGGCCCCGACGCGAGGCCGTTCGCGCAGGTCGAGCTGGGGGTCGGCAACTGCGGCGACGGCACCGAGGGCGCCGTCCAGGGCAGGGTCATCGGGTCATACCCGCACGGCCCGAACCTGCCGCGCAACCCCGCGCTGGCCGATCACCTGCTCGAGCTGGCCCTGGGCACCGAACTCGGGCCCCTGCCGAACGCGCGGATCAGCGCGGAGCTCGACGAGCTGCGCCGCCAGCGCATCGCCGTGGCGCGCCACTCGAGGAACCTGGCCGAGGACACCCGCTGGCTCGGCGAACGCGAGTGAGCCTGGTTCCGCGCCGGTCGGTCCGCACTGCCGTACGCCCGCACCCCCACTGCGAACAACCGTTTCTTGCACACGCGGTTCCGCGGCGGCCGGTTCGCGCCAGGACGACGTGGAATCGGTAGTCGAGGGCTTGCACGCGCGGTTCCGCGCCGGTCGGTCCGCGCCGTCGTGCGCCCATGAGGCTTATTCACAGGGGCCGGATTGCGATTCGTCGCCCCTGGTCACAGCGTCATCTGCAGGCGCTGTGAATGAGTCTCCGTGCAAGCGAGACCGGGGGGCGAGTGGTTCGAAAACGGTTCTGCGCCGTCGTACGCCGGTCCGGTGAGCACGGGTGGGCCGCTCACCGGTGCGGCGCGAAGGAAAGGGATCCCCCACCCAACTCATCTGCGACCTCGCGGGGGTTCCATCGTGGGCGTCCATCTGCCGTGGGCCCCACCGGCACGGAACGGAAAAGGGGATCCCCGCCGATCACGGCGGGAATCCCCTGTCGTGCGCCGCCAGGGACTCGAACCCTGAACCCACTGATTAAGAGTCAGTTGCTCTGCCAATTGAGCTAGCAGCGCGTGCGTCAAAGAACTATAGGTCCTTCGGCACCGCCGCGCAAATCGTGCCCGCGCCGGGCCCGCTCGTCCCCGAGCCGTCCGGTGCGGGGACGCATCGGTCCTTGTCCGGTCCCGTTCACAGGTACAGGCCAGTCTGGCCCCCGGGCAGGTTCTCGTCGGCGACGGCGTGCAGGTCGCGCTCGCGCAGCAGCACGTAGGCCTTGTTGCGCACCTCGACCTCGGCGCGGTCCTCGGGATCGAACAGCACCCTGTCGCCCACCGAGACGGCCCGGACGCTGGGGCCGATGGCGACGACGCGGGCCCAGGCCAGGCGGTGGGCGATCTGCACCGTCGACGGGATGAGGATCCCTCCCTCGGACCGCCGCTCGCCCTTGTCCTCGTCCATGCTCACGAGGACGCGCTCGTGGAGCATGCGGATGGGGAGCTCCGGGACGGGGTCGGGCGCCGTCTGCTCGTCAGCCACGGATCGCCCGCACGAGGCCGCGCACGGACAGGCCGAGGACGGCGACGCCGGCGACGGCCAGGACGACGGTGCCGATGCGGTCCCACCGGGGGCCGGACTCATCGATGAAGGCGTTCTTGGCGCTCTCGTAGCTGTCGTTGGCGAAGGTCTTGGTCTCGTAGACGGCCTGGTTCTTCACGGCGGTGGGGTGCACAGTCGCGGTCAGACCCTGCACTCCGCCGGCGACCTGACGGCGCGAGGCGGCGATGCGCGCCCTGATCTGGTCGATGTTGGTCTCGGACTTGGCCACGGCTTCCTCCATTGCTCAGATCCGCTCCGGGTGTCGGCGCCGGTGCGGGGACCTCGATTCGGACCACCGGGGCCGTTCGCGCCTACACGTACACGGGGCCGAACCGCCGGTGGTGGTGCCCACAGCCTATTCCCACCCCCGACCCCGATGGCGAATCGGGGCCGGTGGGCGGCGATGGCGGGCGGCGGCACACCGGCTCAATAGGGTGGGGTCATGACTCAGCTGACAGATGGCGCCACGGCCCCCGAGTTCGCCCTGCCCGACGCGGACGGCAGAACGGTGCGTCTCGCCGATCACCGCTCCCGCACGGTCGTCCTGTACTTCTACCCCGCCGCCCTCACCCCCGGCTGCACGACGCAGGCAGTCGACTTCACCGACCACGTCGACTCCTTCGCGGCGGCTGGCGTCGACGTCATCGGCATCTCGCCCGATGCCCGGGACAGGCTCGCGGAGTTCCGCGAGCGCAGGGAACTGCGGGTGACGCTGCTGTCCGACCCCGAGCACGAGGCGATCGAGGCGTACGGCGTGTGGGGCGAGCGGATGATCTACGGCAAGATGATCACCGGCCTGATCCGCTCGACCTTCATCATCGACGTCGACGCGGACGGGGTCGGCACCGTTCGCAGGGCGATGTACAACGTGCGCGCCAAGGGGCACGTCGACCGCATCGCCCGCGAACTCGGCATCGGCTGAGCAGCGGGATCGACTGAGCGGCGGGTCCGGTCCAGGGGCGCCACGGGACCGGTCCCGTGGGAACCAGGGGCCGGAGTGGGACGGGCGACGTCCCCCGGGGCCCGGATCCGTGGGAACCGGGTCGCGAGGAGCCCCTGGGGCCGCGGGAGCCCTGCGGAGCCGGCGGCCGTCGGTAAGCGGAAGGCGCGGGCGCACCGGCGGATGATCGCACAGACCGGTCACGGACGCCGGATCGACTCAGAGGTCGTCGTCGGGCCCTGCTGGCGCAGCTGGAGGCCATCCTCGGGCGGGCCCTCCGCCGCGGGCTCAGAGGTCGCGGGACGTCGGGCCCCGCTGGCGCAGCTGCTCGCGCAGGTACTCGACCGAGGTGCGGGCCGTGACCGTGTTGGGGTCGTCGGACCCGAACTCGGGCTCGATGTCGGCGAGGATGGCCTCGAACACCTCAAGGGACTCGGCGATGCGTCCCTGCTGGGCGAGCAGATTGCCCATGTTGCCGCGCACGGCCACGGTGAACGGGTGGGCCGGACCCATGGCTGGGCCGACCTCGTCGGCGAGTCGGCCGAACTCGGCGATGGCGTCGTCGGCGCGCCCCAGCCTGCCGAGCAGCTCGGCATGGTTGGCGCGGGTGACGAGCGCGTCGGGGTGGTCGGCGCCGAGGACGCGGCGCTCGTCGGGGATGAGCCCCTCGTAGACCTCGACGGCGCGCTCGGGCTGCTCGGATTCGAGGAGGCACTCGGCGAGGTTGGCGCGCAGGGCCAGGGTGTCGGGGCGGTCGGCGCCCAGCACGCGGGTCTGGTCGGCGACCAGGCGCTCGAACTCGTCGGCGGCCTCGTCGCTGCGGCCGGCCCGGCGCAGCATGTCGGCGTGGTTGGCCCGGCTCACGAGCACGTCGGCGTTGTCCTTGCCGAGGACGGCGGTCTGGTCGGCGACGAACTTCTCGTAGAGCTCGGCGGCCTGGTCCGGGTGGCCGGCCTCGCCGAGCCACCCGGCGTAGTTGGCGCGGGTGGTGAACGTGTTGAGGTGGTTGGGGCCGAGCAGGCGCTCCATGTCGGCGGCGAGCTCCTTGTCGAGCTCGGCGGCGCGGGCCGGGTCGCCGGCGCAGCCGACCCAGTGGGCGTGGTTGCTGCGCCCGAGCAGCATGTCGGCGCTGTCGGCACCGAGGACGCGCTCCAGATCGGGCAGCAGCTGCTCGTACAGGCGGGCGGCCCGGGCCGGGTCGCCGCCCTCGCCCACCTGCGCCGCGAGGTTGGCGCGGCTGGACAGCACCGTGGGGTGGTCCTTGCCGAGCTCGCGGGTCTGGTTGATGATCGTCTGCTCCAGCGGGCTGATCTGCTCGGGCGCCATCCGCGTCACCTGTTCCTCGTCGTGTTGCTGGTCGTGGCTCGTCACGGGCCGGTTCCGGCCCGGTGCCAGTGTCGCAGACCGAGCCGCGGGCGGCGGACGAGGGGGTTGGCGGGCCCGGCTGCGCACCATCGGGCCCGCCCCACCCGCGCCGACGCTCACCTCGCCCGCGGCCGCCGAGAACTGGCAGAGCGAGCCCGCCGGGCGCCGGCCTCACCCGCGTCCGGAGCGCCTGTTGTTGGTGAGCAGCCCGTAGAGGAACAGCACGACCAGTGAACCGCCGATGGACAGCAGCCACGTGCGCAGCGAGAAGAAGGAGCCCAGCGACACGCCCAGGAAGGAGGCGCCGAGGTAGCCGCCCAGCATGGCGCCCAGGACGCCGAGCAACGTCGTGACGAGGCAGCCGCCCCGGTCCTCGTGCATGATCCGCTTGGCGATGGCGCCCGCGATGAGGCCGAGCAGGAGGAAGGCGAGCAGTCCCATGATGATGTCCTTTCGGTCGCTGACCGGCCGTTGTCGGCAGGTGCCCACCGCGGCCCTGACGGTCCGCGGTGAACACATTATGTTACCGAGCTGTGACAAGCACCCCGACCCGTCGTGGGCCGCTCAGGGTCGGCTCAGCCCGTCAGCGGGCATCCTGCGCCCACCGGCTCGCCGAAAAGGATCGGGTATACCGAGCCCGCCAGCGCCGAGCGGCCGTCCTCGCGCCCCCGTGCCGGCTCACGGCCCACCCCGCAGCCGAACGCCCCCGCGTTCGCCCCGGCCCGACGACGGCCAAGTACGGATCCTGGTCGATGGTCACCACCCCCGCGTTCGCACCGTCCCCAATCCCCTCAGCGGGACTCCGGGACGCGCCGGCCCGCAGCACCTCGAGCTGGCTGCGCGTGGCCCCGGTGCTCTCGTCGTCGGGGCCGAGGACGCGCAGCTGGGCGGGCAGCAGCAGCTCGTAGACCGCGACGGCCTCCTCGAGGCGGCCCTGGTCACGGAGGGCGGCGGCGTGGGCGGCCCGGGCGTCGAGCACCTGCGGGTCGTCATCGCCGAGAACGCGCACCAGGTCGGGGACGAGTTCGTCGTAGATGCGCGCGGCCTCGTCGGTCCGCCCGGCGCGCAGCTGCCAGCCCGCGGTTCCGGCGCGGACGGCGAGGGTGTTGGGGTCGTCGGGGCCGTAGACGCGCTCCATGTCGACGGCGAGGGCCTCGAACAGGTCGGCGGCGCGGGCCGGGTCGCCCGCCTTGCCGACCCAGTTGGCGTGGTCGTTGCGGGTCACGAGCGTGACCTCGTGGTCGGGGCCGCCGATGCGGGTGCAGTCGGCGATGAGCTCCTCGTAGAGCCGCGCTGCCTCGACCGGATCACCGGCCTCGCCGAGCCCGTCGGCGGCGTCGAGCCGGGCCGCGATGACGCGCGGATGGTCCGGGCCGTAGTCACGAGCCAGTTCGTCGATCGTGGGCGCGGGCTCGGAGGGCTGGTTCTGCTGCGGCATGCCCGTACCCTACAGGTTAGACTGGCCGGGCCCCGCCGGAGTGGTGGAACTGGTAGACACGCAGGATTTAGGTTCCTGTGCTTCGCAGCGTGAGGGTTCGAGCCCCTTCTCCGGCACCACGATTGAGCACCGTCCGGGCCCCGCGGCCGCCCCACACGCGACGGGATCCAGCGGCGAAGCGGCGCCTCAACTCCCTGCAGGGCAGGGCCACCCCACGCGCGGCGGGACCCAGCTCATCGTCGAAGGCCTCCGACTGCGGCTGGCCGCCCCACACGCACCACGGCGGGGCCGGAGTATGGAGGGTTATTCAAAACAGCGCGTCGTCAAAGACGAACACCTAGTCAGGGTCGGGTTTGTCATGAGTTTTGAATAAGCCTCATGATGTCCGGAGCGAATCGTTCGCCGGGGCGGTCGCGCCTACTGAAGTCGAAGGTCGCGCTCACTGAAGTCGAAGACGATCTCTCATGACGGCCCCACCCACCAGACCCGTTCCCACCTCACTTTTTCGTTAACACCTCAGACATATCCCGGGTGCGAACACAAACGCGAGGTGGGAGCACGAATGCGAGGCGGGAACACAAACGCGAGGTGAGGGGCGGGGACCGGTGCTTTCTCGCTGGTGCCGTCAGACGGTCATGCGCGGTGCGACCAGTGCCGGATCGGAGCAGGGACTGGTGGCGGCCCTGCCAGTGGGTGGTCCGCTGGGATGGGGGGCCGGTCGCGGACGCCAGGTACGTCCGCCCGGGGAAGGTGCGCGCGTGGGTGTTGCGCCCGCCGTCTGCGGCTGGTTCGGTCTGGCCGGGTTGAGGTGTCGGCGTGCCGGGTTCGCCTGGGCGCCGCCCCTTGGGCGCGGGCCGGTTGATGCGGGCCGGCTGGTGCGGGCCGGGTCTGGTCGGGTTCTGCGAGGCCGGCCGGTTGCGGGGTTTTCCACAGGCCTTTCGGTGGCGGGGGTGGGTATGCGACGATGATGGCGTCGTGTACTTCCCACCCCCTGTGGAGGTCGTTCCGTGAGTCGGCGATGGTGCCGGGCCGTGGTCCTGGGTGTGTTCTGCGCGGTGGTCGTGGTGCCGGCGTGCGGCCGGCGGGGGTCTGCCGGCCCGTCGGCGCCGGCGTCGTCTGCGCTGGTGTCGTCTGCGTCGGCGTCGTTGTCGCAGGACGAGTTGTACGCGGAGGCCGAGCGGGTCTACCGGGCCCTGTTCGAGCTCGAGGAAGACGCCTACGCGGCAGGCGGTGCTGAGAGTCTGCCGCTTGAGATGAACCAATACGTCATGCAGCCTTTCGCGGGCTTGGAGGCGCAGAGTCTGTCGCAGGTGGCCAGTAAGGGGTGGCGGTCACAGCCGGGTACGCGATCATGGATCGCCTATGTCCGGCGGTCGCCTGAGATCACGAGGGAAGACTCGGTAGCGACCCTGTCCGTGTGCGTCGACTCTTCCCAGAGTCCCCTCGTTGACGCCAACGGTGCCATTGTCGGTGGCGGATACAACGCTCACGTTCTATTTTTCAAGTACGACATGGATGGGTCTCTCAAGATTTATGGAAGCACAAGCGAGGCGATCGACTCATGCAACGGAAATTGATCTCCATAAGCAGTACTTTGCTTCTTCTGGGAGCATCCGTCTGCTTCCCTCCCATGGCAAGCGCATGCACTGGGACTAATTGTTCTGAACAGGACAGCTATACTTCTCACGACACCAGTATTGAAACGTCTGATTTTGGTTCTGATTATTCGGTGTCGGCGTCGGATGCTTATCGGTCTGCCGGTGATGCCGCCGGCGCTGGTGGCGGATTCGTTCCAGCGGTCTCCGAGGGGCCGGGCCGGCAGTGGGCCCCGGCGGCGGCCGGGGACTGGGCCCCCGCCGGCTCCGGTGGCGGGGGCGGTGGGGATGCTCGTGTCGAGGAGTGCCGCCGGCTCGTGGCCGATCCCGACCCGGCCGTCACGACCAGCTGCCTCTACGCGGTCTCCCGCACCACCGGCCCGGACACCCCAGCAGGTAGCGCCCCGGCCGCCGGCCCGGCCGTGGACCCCGCCGAGGCCGCCCGCCGGGCGATCGCCTCACTCACCCTGACCGAACCGGGCCTTCTCCTCGACCCGGACCCCGCCGCCAACGAATGGGGCGCCACCGCAGTGGGATTCCACACCTGGTTCCACGCCCCCGACCCCGGCGTCCTCCACACCAGCGTCACAGCCGACGGCCTGACCATCGACATCACCGCCACACCCGGCATCCTCACCGTGGACACCGGCGACGGCCGCCGACAGACCTGCCACCATACAGTTCCGTACCGCAACCCGGACGGAGTCAACGCCCCATCCCCGTACTGCGGACACACCTGGGAACACACCGGCGAGTACACGGTCACAGCGACCCGTACATGGAACGTCTCATGGACCGCCGCCGGCCGATCCGGGACCGACACCGTCACCCGACCCGCCGGCACTCGTGCCATCACCGTCATCGAACTCGTCTCCGTCCTCACCGAACCAGACCGATGACAGCATGGGTTGTCCAAAACTGGCGCACTGCCAAGGGAAAACACCCAGCCAGAGTAGAGTTCGCCAAGAGCCTTGAATAAGCTTCCCGGGGGTGCGGGGGCGTGCGCGGGGGCTCTGCGCGGTCTTTTCCGACCAAGGGACTTCATCGGCGCCTTGAGACCTGTCCGTGGGGGCTTGTTCACGGAGGCTCAGCGAGAGACGCAACCCCTGGCCATGACCTGGTTCATTGAGGCTGTGAACAGGCCTCGCGGTGTTCGCAGGTTCACGGTGGTTTCTTCACGACCCCGGCAGACACGATCAGGATTGCGTGACGCCGTGGACGACCACCCCTCAGCCCCTCGCCCTCAGCCGCGCGAGCCTCGCCCCGCTGCGCCTCTGGGCGGGAGGACGACCGATGGATCCCTCCTCCCAATCACCGCGAGCCTCCCTGACTCCGCGAGCGTGCCCATCAGGAGCTGCCCCGGCGGCGCAGGACCCGCGGGCTGTGTCGACGCCATGGACGGCCCATTCCCGACTGCCCCCGACCGAACAGGCCCCGTGTGCGCACCCTCTGTCTTTATTTTCATAATTGTGCAATCATGCATCTATGATGAAGGTTCTACGCCACCGGGTGTACTCGCACCTGTTCGGCTCGCTGGTCTGCTCACTGTTGGGCAGCGGTCTGGCGACGGTCGCGCTGGGGCTCGTCTCCTACGACATCGCGGGCGCCGACGCGAGCGCCGTGCTCGGGGCGATCTTCACGGTGAAGATGATCGCCTACGTCGTCATCGCCCCCTTGGCGAACGCAGCCGTCGCCCGTCTCCCGCGACGAGCCGTGATGGTCGGCTCAGACTGCCTGCGCCTGGCCGCGGCGCTGTGCCTGCCGTTCGTCGACGCGATCTGGCAGATCTTCGCGCTCGTTTTCGTCCTGCAGGCCGCCTCGGCGGTCTTCACGCCGACCTTCCAGTCGGTCGTGCCGGCTGTGCTGCCCGACGAGGACGATTACACGAATGCCCTCTCACTGGCACGCCTGGCCGAGGACCTCGAGACGATCGTCTCGCCGATGCTCGCCGCGGCGCTGCTGCTGGTGGTCCGGGCTGACGCGCTCTTCTTCGGTACGGCGATCGGCTTCGCCGCCTCGGCGCTGCTCGTGCTGTCGGCAGCGATCCCGCACGGCCTGGGCATCACCACCGATGACGACGAGGAGCCCTTCGGCACTCGCGCGAGGGTCGGCATCGAGCTGTTCTTCCGGACCCCGGCGCTGCGGCCAGTCGTGGCGCTCAATGTGACAATCGCCGCTGTCGTCTCCTACGTACTGGTACAGACGGTGGTGATCGTCCGCTCGGACTTCGGCATGTCGCAGACGGCCGTCGCGCTCTTCCTGGCGGCGAACGGGGCCGGCTCGATCGCCACGGCGCTGGCCCTGCCGCACATCCTCCACCGATTGGACGAGCGCACCGTGATGCTGCCCGGGGCGGCGCTGCTGTGCACGGCCCTCGTGGCGGCGGCCGCGGTCCTGGCCCGGGCCTCCGCCCCGTGGGCACCCGGGGCGATCGCGGTGCTGTGGGCGCTCATCGGCGTCGGCTGGGCCGGTGTCGAGATGCCGATCGGACGCCTGATCCCCCGCGCGGCCCCCGAGCGAAGGCTGTCGGCGGCGTTCGCCGGGCAGTTCTCGCTCTCGCACGGCTGCTGGCTGGTGTGCTATCCGCTCACCGGCGCGCTGGCGGACTGGGGGCTGAGCCGGACGGCGCTCGTCATGGCGGGGCTCGGTGCTGCCGCGGCGGGGGCGGGCGTCGTACTGTGGGACCGGACGCAGAGCAGTGAGGATGATCGTGAGCCCCGAGCCACCCCATGACGACGAGGTCGAATACGCGGTCGAGGTGCTCAAACTGCTCGCCGACCGCACACGCCTGTCGATCCTGGCGATGCTGAGTCAGGGAGAGATGTCCGTGACCGAGATCGCGCGGGCACTCGACCGGCCGATGCCGGCCGTCTCGCAGCACCTGGCCAAGCTGCGCACTGCGGGGCTCATCGGGGTGCGCAAGAACGGCACGACGAACCACTACCAGAGCCCCAGCGAGCACGTGATCGCACTCGTGACCAATGCGCTCCAGCTCAGCGAGCACGCCCTGTACGAGACGCCACCGCATCACCGGGCGGCGCGCTGAGGGAAGACCCCGCTCGGCGACCGGGCGAGCATCACCAGCCCCTCTCGGCGTCACCGGCACCCCGGGCGGCGCTGACTGTGCGGAGATTGCGAATTGACGAGCGATCACCGCACAGTGAAGCGTCGGGCCCCCTTCTGCCGGCTCACCCGAGCGCCCCGGACCGGGATCAGCCCTCGGCCACCACGGGCTCATCGCCTGCGACGATGACGTCTGGGCTCCTCATGCGCAGCTCCGAGACGATCGATTCCGGGGTTCCCGAATCCACGATGACATGGTCGAACTCACCGACATCGGCGAACCTGAAAATCCCCCTCCTGGAGAATTTGGCGTGGTCGGCGAGCAGGACGGACTCGCTCCCGGCCCGCAGCATGGCCCTCTTGACCTCGGCCACCTCCTCGTAGAGGTGGACGCAGGACATGGCCACGATCCCGGGCGCGGACAGGAAGCAGTAATCCGTCGCGATCCTCTTGAGCGCCTCCATCGTGATGGACCCCATGGACGAATGGGCCCACGGACGGTACTCCCCGCCGATGATGACCAGCCCGGACGCCTTCATCGATATCGCCTGGTTCGCGATGAGCAACGAGTTGGTCACGATCGTCAGGGTGTCGACGCGGTCGAGGGATCTGAACAGCCACACTCCGGCGCTGGAATCGTCCAGCAGGACGGAGCTCCCCGGCGCGACGAGCGAGGCCCCGGCTCGGGCGATGATCCTCTTCTCCTCCGAGCCCTGCTCCACCCTGAAAATGGCGTCCACGGCGTGCAGGCCGTTCACCACGGCGACGATGCGGCCCCGGTTCCTGCGCAGCACGCCGCAGTCCTCGAGGATGCTCACGTCCCGGTAGATCGTCATCACCGACACGCCGATGAGACCGGCGAGTTCCTCGGCCGTCGCGGCGTCACCGGCCATGACCGCCTTGGCGATGGCCAGCTGGCGTGCCCGGATGCCCATTCCCGGGGATCGTTCCTCCTGGTTTCTCCTCATTGTCATCACACCCCCAACAGATGACCTGAATCGGCACTGCAGGAAAAGCTTATTCACCGCGGTCCGGCCATGAGGATCCCTCTTGGTCGGAGCGCTGCCCACCGATGCCGGGAATGCCCCCTGACCTGACCCGGGGCCGGTGCTTTCTCGCTGGTGCCGTCAGACGGTCATGCGCGGTGCGACCAGTGCCGGATCGGAGCAGGGACTGGTGGCGGCCCTGCCAGTGGGTGGTCCGCTGGGATGGGGGGCCGGTCGCGGACGCCAGGTACGTCCGCCCGGGGAAGGTGCGCGCGTGGGTGTTGCGCCCGCCGTCTGCGGCTGGTTCGGTCTGGCCGGGTTGAGGTGTCGGCGTGCCGGGTTCGCCTGGGCGCCGCCCCTTGGGCGCGGGCCGG
>NZ_AUFR01000036.1 GCF_000426605.1 Propionibacterium acidifaciens DSM 21887 | reverse complement strand
CCACCCCCGCAGACCCAACCGAACCCGACAACCAGCCTGGAGTGATGCTGCGTCCCGGGTTTGGTGGGGGCAGTGAATGCATGGAGGGGTCACTGTCATGGGTGCGCCGAGGAAGTGTCCCGCCGGGTTGCGTGGGCGGGCCACGAGGATGGCCGTGCAGGCCCGTCGGGATCCTGACGGGCCCAAGGGGCAGGGTCGCCGATGAGCCGGGGGTCCATCCCGAGGCGCTGCGGACCCGGGTCAGGAGGGCCGAGACCGACGCCGGTGGGAGGGCCGGGACCACCACGGCCGATGCCCCGGGCGCATCCGGGCCCTGGAGGCCGGGAACCGCGGGCTGGGGCGGGCCGACGAGATCCTGCGCAAGACGAGCGCGTCTTCCGGCCCGGGCGGAGCCAGGCCGCCGGTAGGGGTCATCGACTCCTCCATCCATGACAGCAGAGCGGATCCCCGGGGCCTGGCCGATCCGCGAGCCGCTGACCGGCGCCGGGGTCAGGATCACCCCGTCCGCCTTCCACGCGGCCCGGTCCCGCCCGCCGTCGGCCAGAAGCGTGCACGACGAGACCCTCAAGACCGGGACCGCAAAGGTCCACGAGGCCGACTGCTCGGCGCCGGGAGCCCGCCAGATGCGCACGGCACTCAACCGCCCCGCCGTCCGCCGCGCGCACGGGCCGGCACGTGACCCGCTGCACCGCGGAGCGGCCCATGCGGGACATGATGGGCCCGCACGGCACCCGCCGCGCGAAGCCGCCCGGACCGGCCCGGACCGCTCCACGGGAGCAGCACCCGGCAGACCTGATGGACCAGCACTTCACGACCCCCGGACCGAACGAATCGCGGATGGCGGACATCACCTCCGCGCGCACGTTCACGGGGCAGGTGCACGCCGCCTCCACCCGCCGACGCGCACCCGCGCCGGAACGTGGACCGGCAGGCCCCCACCGGCCTGCGCACCGACCCGGCCCCGGACGCCCCGACCACGGCAATCCGGCAGCACCGACGGCAGGGCGCCGACCCGACCGGGCCGATCCACCACCCCGACCACGGCGCGCAGTACCGGGCCATCCGCCACGAGCAGACCCTGTCCGATCGCGACGCGGTCGCCTCAACGGGATCCAAGGACGACTCCCACGACAATGCCCCGGCCCAGGCCCTGAACCCGCCGTACAAGACCGAACCGACCCGCAACCGCCCCCTCCCCCGACGAGCACGACCCCCGGAAGAACGCCGACGACGCCGAGCCCACCACCGCCGAATGAGCCCACCGCTACAACACCACCCGCCCCCACTCCGCCATCCCGATGCGGACCCCCGCCGAGCACGAGCAAACCTGGCACCGCAACCACCCCGCCGGGCCAGCACAGACCGCCCCGTCACCAGACCCCGGCAAACGCGCCCCCCGCGCCAGCCGAAACCAGACAGACAAGCCACCACAAAACCTAGGACTTGACACGCGGCAGACCCCCCGACCTGCCCCACTGCCGCATGGCAGAGCACATGGGGGCACCCCCGGGGCTCCGGGTCGCCCCGCGCGGACCGCACGGAGGCCTTCCGGACGGGCCCAGCTGTCAATAGGCTCGTGTCATGGCCGACCCGCCCCTGGTCGCGTCCTCCTGGCTCATCGGATGGGCGCTGTGCCTCGCCGCCTCGCTGCTGCTCGTCGCCGTCCACCTGCGCCTCCTGGCTCGCCAGCCCGAGCCCGACCCGATGGTGCCGGGTGCCGAGGGGAAGACTCCGTACGCGCTGCTCGCCGTCAGCGGACGGGTGCGGCTCATCTGCCTGCTGGGGGCCCTGGGGTCCTCGGCCGCGACGGCCACCGCCGGGCCCCTCGCCCCCGCCTGGCTGGTCTGGGGCTCCGGGGCGGTCGTCCTCGTCGGCGTCGACGCCGTCTCGACATGGATACCGCGCGGCCTCACGAGGCTGGTGCTCGGCGAGCTCGCCGCCGCCCTCGCCCTGGGCGCCGCGCTCGCACGCGACCCGTGGCCCCTCGTCGGCGCAGCCGCCGGGGCCGTCGCCGTGGGCGGTTTCTTCTGGCTCGTCTGGCGTTCCGGCGCCGGTCTGGGCTTCGCCGACGTGCGGCTCGCCGTCGGGCTCGGCGCGCTGACGGGCTCGTCCGGCACGGGCATCGCCGGGGTGATCGGCGCCGTCATGGTCGCTGCGGTGCTCGGCGCGCTCACCGGGATCGTCCACGGGCTCGGACGGGCGCGCCACAGGCCCTTCGCCTACGGGCCGGCGCTGTGGGCGGGCGCCTACGCCTGCCTCGTCCAGCGGCTCCTGCGCTGAGCCCGACACGGCGGGAGCCGCCCGGCCGATGGCAGAACGGCTCCTCGCCACCGATGGGGCCCGGACTCGCTCACTGCGATTCGAGGCGCTTGAGGATGTCCTCGGCGGCGCGCTGCGTCTTCAGGCTCGACAGGACGAACTCGCTGATCATGCGGGTGCCCAGGACGATGATCACCCCGGGGATCCAGCCGAGCAGGATCCCCAGCACGAGCATGACGCTCGAACCGCTGTTGAAGTAGGGGTCGATGGACGCGGCGCCGGTGCCGATGAGGATGGCGAAGAGCCACCACAGGATGCCCACGATCATCGACAGGACGTAGAGGATCTTCACGACGAGGGGCGTCACCATCTCGGTGAAACTGAGGTCGAACAGGGCGCGCAGGCCGTCCTTGTGAGCCGGAACGGGCGCGGCGTAAAGGGCCTGCTGGGCGGCGTAGCCGCCCAGCACGGACTGGCCCTGCTGCCCCCAGTTCTGGCCGCCCCAGGACTGCGCGGGCTGGGACGCGGCGGGCTGCTGGGCGGACGGACGGCCCGGCGCGCCACCCCACGACGGGGCAGATTGGGGCTGGGACGCGGTGGGCTGCTGGTGCCCCCAGGAACCGGTCGAAGAACCGCTGACCGGGGAGGAGGCCGCGGAGGCACTCGACGCGGACGCCGGCGTCTGGGTCGGAGCGCCGCGCCACCCCGGGACGGGGTTCGAGGTCGGTGCGCTCGAAGAGGCCGAGGTGGTGCTGCGCCATGTGGGCGCCGAGCTCTGGGAGGAGGGGGCACCCGGAGACGGTGCCGCCGAACCGGGGGCGAAGACGCGCGTCGCGTCGTCGGGCTCGTCGGGTTGGGACGTGCTGGTCGGATTCTCACTCATGGACCAATCATGACCCATCAAGGGCTCCGACGGGCAAGGGGCCACATTCCGGCGCGGATCAACCCGCCCCACGACGCGAGGTCGACGAGGATCGGCGACCGGCACGGCCCCGGGCGGGGCCCGGACGCGGACGGCCCGGGCCCGCCCGCCGGGAGATCACTCCCGGGCGTGCTCCCGGGTCGAGGAGATCCACCGGTCGAGCAGCGCAGCGGCGTGGCCGTCGTCGATGACTCGCCGAGCCTGCTCGAGGCGGGCGCGCAGCTGGTCGGCGACCGGCTCGTCGAAGTCCGGGCCGTCGAAGGCCAGCATCGCGGCCGCGGCATTCAGCGAGACGATGTCGCGCACCGGACCTGTGGCGCCGGAGACGACCTCGCGGACGACCCCGGCGTTGTGCTCGGGGTCGCCGCCGACGAGGTCCTCGCGGGTGGCAGGAGCCAACCCGAGCTCGGCGGGGTCGAGGACAGTGCGCTCGCAGCGGCCGCCGCCGAGGATCCACACGTCCGAGGGGCCCGTCGTCGTGAGCTCATCGAGGCCGTCGGTGCCGTGGAAGACGAAGCCGCGGTCGCAGCGCCGGGCCAGGACCCCGGCCATGAGCGGAGCGATCCGCTCGTCGGCGACACCGATCGCCTGGGCGTGCGGACGGGCCGGGTTGGCCAGCGGGCCGAGGAAGTTGAACACGGTCCGCACGCCGAGCGCCTTGCGGGTCGGGCCGAGATGACGCATCGAGGCGTGGTAGCGCTGGGCGTACAGAAAGACGATGCCGACCTCGGCGAGGACGGCCGCCTCGGCGGCCGGCGACAGGTCGATGACGACGCCGAGGGCCTCGAGGCACTCGGCGGTGCCGCACATCGAGCTGGCGGCGCGGTTGCCGTGCTTGATGACGGGGCGGCCGCTCGCCGCCGTGACGATGGAGGCCATCGTCGAGACGTTGACCGTGTTGGCGCGGTCGCCGCCGGTGCCGACGATGTCGACCGCCTCGCGCGGGAGCTCGAGCGGGAGGGCCCTGGAGAGCATGCCCTTGGAGAGGGCCGACAGCTCACCGCTCGTCTCGCCCTTGGAACGCAGGGCGACGAGGAAGCCGCTCATCTGCTCGGGGCTGGTCCGCCCCGTGAGCAGTTGATCCATGGCCCACGCACCGGCCTCGTCGTCGAGATCATGGCCATTGATGAGTCCGGTGATGAGGTCGGGCCATGTCATCTGCGCCATCAGATCGCCATCTCCTCGGGAACGTCATGGTTGTCGTCGAGACCGTGCCGGCTCGACTGGCCCGGGGCTCCGAAGCCCTCGGTGGTCATGGGCATCGACGAGCCGGCGCGCGCCCTGCGCACGACGTCGGCCACCGTCTGGGGCAGACGGATGGGATCGACAGGGTAGGGCGAGATCGCCTCGGCGTCGGACCAGGCGGCCAGCCACGAGTCGGCCGCGCGCGCCACGAGCAGGACGACGAGCGGCGGGTGCGCGAACTCGTCCTTCATCTGGTGAGCGACGCCCATCCCGCCCGCCGGCACGGCCTCCCCGTCGAGGACCGCGACGTCATAATCCTCCTTCTCGAGGGCGGCCCACAGGGCGGGTTGGGTGGCGAACTCACTCGTCTCGAGCGGGGGCAGATCGGACGCGAGGGTGCGCCCCAAGGCGAGCCGCACCTGCTCGCGCACCGTGCGATCGTCGGAGTAGATGATGACTCTAAGGTCGGCGGAGTCGGAACTGGCGTCGTTGCTCATGGGACCGTCCTCGGCTGGTTCAACGGATGCGAAGCTACTCGGCACATCGTAGCCCCATGCCGTGGACGGCGACGCCGCACCACCGGGATGAGACGCCCCGCCGTCGCCGCGCGGGGCACGGGCCGGGGGCGCCGTCGCCGCGCAGCACCGGATGGGGGCGCCGCGCCCCCATCCCGTCGCGTCTCCCACGTTCATCCGCTGCCCGTTCCACCCGTTCATCCGCTGCGCCCTCCCGGCTGCGACGGGCGCCCGGGAGGCCGTCCGCGATCGCGGCGACGATACGGGCGAGACGGAAGCCGCCCGGGGGACCCGCCGGGCGGGACGAGGGGCCATCCGGTTGATCATCGTGCTGACCGGCACCGTCGAGGGACCCGCCGGGCGGGACGAGGGGCCATCACTCCGGGCCCGCGCGAGGGCACCCATGCCCGTCCTGCTCTCTGCACTGACCGCTCTGCGTCGGCCCGGGCCCGCACGAGGCGCCCGCATAGAATCGGACGGTGCGTTTCCTCAACCAGCAACCGGCCTACGACCTGACGTACAACGACGTCTTCATGGCGCCGAACCGCTCCAGCGTGCAGTCGCGCCATGACGTGGACCTCACCAGCCGCGACGGCATCGACCTCCCGCTGCCCCTCGTCGTCGCCAACATGACGGCCATCAGCGGCCGCCGCATGGCCGAGACGGTGGCGCGCCGGGGCGGCATCGCGGTCCTGCCCCAGGACATCCCCGTCGACTACGCCGCCAAGGCGATCAACCGGGTCAAGTCCTCCCCCACCGCCTTCGAGACCCCCGTTGTGCTCGGCCCGACGATGACCGTCGGCGAGGCTCTCGCCCTCGTCCCCAAGCGGGCTCACGGCACGGCCGTCATCATCGACGACGGAAACCATCCGATCGGCCTGTTCTCGCCGTCCGACGCGGCAGGCGTGGACCGCTTCGTGCAGCTCCACGACGTCATGACGACCGATCTGACCGTCGTCGACGCCGACACCGCCCCGCAGAAGGTCTTCGAGGCCCTCGCCTCGTCCCGCCACCGCCTGTCCATCGGCGTGGACGCCGACGGCACCCTCGTCGGCGTCATGAGCCAGCGCGGCGCCGTGCGCTGCGGTATCTACGCCCCGGCCCTGGACGAGGACGGCAGGCTGCGGATCGGCGTGGCGATCGGCATCAGCGGCGACGCCCAGGGCAGGGCCAGGGCCCTGCTGGACGCACACGCCGACGTGCTCGTCATGGACACCGCCCACGGACACCAGGAGCGCATGCTCGACGCCCTGTCCCGCGTCCGCCCGATCCGGGACGCCCATGCCGAGGCCACCGGGGTGCGCGTGCCGATCGTGGCGGGCAACGTCGTCACGGCCCAGGGCACCCTGGACCTCATCGACGCGGGCGCCGATGTCGTGAAGGTCGGGGTGGGCCCGGGCGCCATGTGCACCACCCGCATGCAGACCGGCGTGGGTCGTCCGCAGTTCTCGGCGGTCCTGGAGTGCGCCGACGCGGCGGCCGGGGCGGGCGGCGCGATCTGGGCCGACGGCGGGGTGCGGCACCCGCGCGATGCGGCCCTCGCCCTAGCGGGCGGGGCCGGTTCGGTGATGATCGGCTCGTGGTTCGCCGGCACGAACGAGTCCACCGGCGAGGTGCTCACCGACGCCGACGGACGGCAGTACAAGGAGAGCTTCGGCATGGCCTCGGCCCGCGCGGTGCGCAGTCGCACCCGTGACCAGAGCGCCTACGAGCGCGCCCGCGCCGCCCTGTTCGAGGAGGGCATCTCGAGCTCGCGCATGTACCTCGACCCGGCCCGCCCGGGCGTCGAGGACCTGCTCGACTGGATCACCTCGGGCGTGCGCTCGGCGTGCACCTACGCGGGAGCGCGCTCACTGGCGGAGTTCCACGAGAAGGCCGTCGTCGGCGTGCAGTCGCCCTCGGGTTACGAGGAGGGCCGGCCGATCCCGGTCAGCTGGGCCTGACCGCCCGCCGACTCGCCACCGGGCACGAGATCCGCCGAGCCGGGTCACCGGCCCCCGCACGGCGTCGGGGCGCAACCGACGGCGCAGAACGCGGCGACGGACGGCGGAGCGGGCTCAGTGGAAGGAGTCGCCGCAGGCGCAGGTGCTCGCCGCGTTCGGGTTGTCGATCGTGAAGCCCTGCTGCTCGATGGTGTCGGCGTAGTCGATCACGGCACCACCCAGATAAGGGGCGCTCATGCGGTCGACGACGAGGTCGACGCCGTCGTAGTGGTCGACGAGGTCGCCCTCGAGCTGCTCGTCATCGAAGGCCAGACGGTAGCGCAGGCCGGCGCAGCCGCCCGGCTGCACCTCGATGCGCAGCGCCAAGTCGTCGCGGCCCTCGGCGCGCAGCAGCCCGGCGGCCTTCGCCGCCGCGGCGTCGGTGAGCATCACGCCGGTGGTCCTCTCGGCAGCGGTGTCGGTCGTCGCGGTGTCGCTCATGTGGTCCTCTCCTCGCCTTCCCGGCCGGAGCCGGGCACGTGGGCCGGTCGGGCCCGACCCACACCACCCCAAGTGTCTACCAGAACCAGCTCCGGGCAAATGACAGGCAGCCGTCCGTGATGTCGCCGTCGCCGACGGCGTGCACGGCCTCGATGCCGTGCTCGCGCTGGCCCGCGAGGCTCGTACGGTTCGTCCGGGCGATGACGACGACGGGCCTGCCCGCCGCGTTCGCCCGCGCGACGACGTGGGCGACGACCGGACCGCCCCAGACGTCCACATCGAACTCGTCGCAGCCGGTGACGACCAGGTCTGCTGCGGCGATCGTCCGGTCGAGGTCGGCGATCTCGCCGAGGGCCTCGGGCCCGGTGAGCACCCTCCCGCCGAGGGCCAGGACGACGACCCCGGCTCCCCCGCCGGCGCCCGAGCCGGGTGCGGCGGCGAGGGCGGCCCCGTCCGGCGGGGCCGTCGGGGCGGTGCCGCCGGAGGCGAGCAGATCGGCCCAGGCGACGAGCATCCGGTCGAGCGCCAGGCGCCGGGACAGGGGCAGGTCCGTCCGGGCGCCGGCCAGCCCGCGGACGCCGGCCAGGACGGCGTCCTGCTCGCCCGAGCGGCACAGGCCGACGAGCGGGCGCTCGGCCAGGTGGGCGCGGACCGTTCCGAGGTCGAGCCGCTGCGCCCGGGAGTCGGGCCCCGCCGTCCCGACGGCGTCGACGAGCGAGCTCGGCCCTCCCCCGGCGAGGAAGGACAGGAGCATCGGGCCGCTGTCGTGGTCATGGCCGTCGAGCGGGATGAACAGGGTGTTGTCGGGCCCGGCGAGGTTCTCCTTGGCCGAGCGCCACGACGGCCCGAGTTCGGCCAGCGGCACGAGCGCGACCTCGGCGCCGGCGCTGCGCCAGGCGCCGCCGATCCTGGCCCCGGCGCGCCAGGCGTCGAAGCCGGCCATGGCGTCCGCCGCGACGAGGACCCTCATGCGTCACGCCCCGTTCCCGCGGCCTGCGGCGCCGGTCGGCGGCTCAGGCCCGGTCGGTGTCGGAGCCGGCCTGCTCCGCGGGGGCCTCCGGCGTGGTCCGAGCGGCGGGAGCGGCCTGGGGGTCCGGTGCGGCCTGGGCGGTCTGCTCGAGCTGCGGGGCGGGGGCGGCCGTCGGGCCGGCGGCGAGGCCGAGCTGGGTCTTCATGGCGGCGAGCTCGTCCTCGACCGAGGCGGAGGAGGCCATGGCGTCGAGCTCGCGGGTGATGTCGTCCTTGAAGGTGCCGGAGGGGTCGTCGAGGGCGCCCGAGGCGAGCAGCTCGTCGACGGCGCCGGCGCGGGCCTGCAGCTGGGCGGTCTTGTCCTCGGCGCGAGCGATGGCCTGGCCGACGTCGCCGAGTTCGTCGCTCAGGCCGGTGAAGGCCTCGTTGACGCGGGTCTGGGCCTCGGCGGCCGAGTACTGCGCCTTGATGGTCTCCTTCTTCGTGCGGAAGGCGTCCACCCGGGCCTGCAGCTGGGTGCTGGCACGGATGAGCTTCTCCTCCTCCTCGGCCAGCGCGGCGTGCTGGGCCTGGAGATCGCTGAGCTGGGCCTGCAGGCCGGACTTGCGGGTGAGCGCCTCCCTGGCGAGATCCTCCCGGTCCTGGGACAGGGCGCGCTGGGCGGCGAGGGTGAGCTTGTCCATCTCCTGGCCGAGCTGGTTGCCCTGGATCTCGACGCGCTTGCGGCTGGTTGCCACGTCGGCGACGCCGCGGCGCACCTTCTGCAGCAGCTCCAGCTGGCGCTGATAGGAGTAGTCGAGGGTCTCACGGGGGTCCTCATGCTTGTCGAGGGCCTTGTTGGCCTTCGACTTGAAGATCATGGAGAGCCGTTCGAAGATTCCTGCCATCGGTGCATCGATCCTTCCGGTGCCGATGCCCTGCGCGCTGCCGCACGAGGGCCCTGTCCCCCACAGCCTATTGCCTGGACGATCCGATGGGCATCATCTTGCCATTCGGGGCGGGGCGCCCCGGCGGGGCCCTCGTCGGCCGGCGGGCCCTCGGCGACGGCCCTTGTTGGCGAGGGCCCCGCCGGCCATCCTAGAATCGGGCCCGGAGGACCACTGACGAAAGGGCATCCCTGTGGCACTGCTGCGTTCCAGGAAGACGACCGCCCCGGCCGACGAGGCCGCGGCCGCACAGCCGGAGCCGTCCGAGCGGGCCCGGGACACGCGGAGGAAGAACGCCCCCACGCCCAGCCGCAAGCAGGCCGAGACCGCGCGCATGGAACGGCTGCACCCGACGCTCACGAAGAAGGAGCAGCGGGCCCGCGACCGCGAGGCCACGTACCGCCGCCGCGAGGAGGCCTACCGAGCCGTCAACGCCCGGCCCGAGCGTGTGCTGCTGCGCAACAACGTCGACGCCCACTGGTCGATCTGCGAGTTCGCCTGGCCGGTCGTGCTCATCCTCATCGCCACGATGCTGGCCATGCAGTGGCTGCCGTGGCTCCAACTCGTCTCCAGCGCCGGCATCTGGGTCTACTTCCTCGCGTGCGCCGTCGACGTCCTCATCCGCTGGCGCTCCTACAGGAAGGAGGCCCTCGCCCGCATTCCCCGGTTCAACCCGAAGGGTCAGTACCTGCTCAAGGAAATGATGTCCCGGATGATCACCATGCGCCGCTTCCGCAACCCCGGCTGCGTCGTCGCCCGAGGAGAGGACTACTGATGAGTTTCCACTGGGAGGAGGAGCTCGAGCCGGAGGCCGAGCTCAGCGAGGATGAGCGCCACGGCCTGGGGTTGGGGCGCGAGTTCGACACCCGCGAGGACGCCGAGTTCTGGCTCGGCGAGAACTTCGAGGAGCTGTCCGACTACGGCATCGCCGCCGTGAGCCTGTTCGAGGACGACGATCTGGTCTACGGGCCGATGGGTCTCGGCAAGCAGGAGTGAGCGGACCGGCCCGCGCCTCGCCGGGCCGGAGAGCCGCTGGCAGTCGATGAGACTGGTTCCTGGGCGCGAACGCGCCGGGCCGGGCCGAGGACCGCGACCGGACGACACGTCGTGCAGGCCGCCGGCTCATGCTCCGTCTGTGCGCCCCATCTGTCGGGACCGCCACGACGACGGTCAGCGACACCCCGACGAGCGCACCCCGTCCCCGGCCGTCGGAGCCGCCGCTTCTCCTCATCTCGCACCCGCAGGCGCCGGACCCGTCCCCCGCCCATCGGGGATGTCGAGGGCGCCGTGGCGCGTTCCCCCTCATCCGCTCGCGTCCTTCCCCATGTTCGCTCTGTTCGCTCAAGGCATGGGCCGGGGGAGCCCGGAGGGTCCTCGCGGCCCGCCCATGCGGTACCCGTTGGGGTTAGGCTGGCGAGGAAATTTCCGCTGGAACGACCCGGCGGGATTCTCTCATGACCTCTGGCGAAGGAGTCCGGTAGAACCATGTCGACTGAAGTCACTCTCCCCACCCTGGGCGAAAGCGTCAACGAAGCCACCGTCTCCCGCTGGCTCAAGGAGGTGGGCGAGCACGTCGACGCCGACGAACCCCTGCTCGAGGTCAGCACCGACAAGGTCGACACCGAGGTCCCCTCACCCGTCTCCGGCACCCTCCTCGAGACCCGCTTCGCCGAGGACGAGGTCGCCCAGGTCGGCGCCGTCCTGGCCGTCGTCGGCGAGCCGTCCGAAGCCCCGACGCCGACGGGCCCGGCGGCCTCCACGCCCCCTGCGGCACCCGCCGCCCCGGCTGCACCGGCAGCGCCCGCGGCACCGACTGCGGCACCCACCCCGTCCGGCGCGGCCGGCGGCACCGAGGTGACCCTGCCGAGCCTCGGCGAGTCGGTCACCGAGGCCACCGTCTCCCGCTGGCTCAAGGAGGTGGGCGAGCACGTCGACGCCGACGAACCCCTGCTCGAGGTCAGCACCGACAAGGTCGACACCGAGGTCCCCTCACCCGTCTCCGGCACCCTCCTCGAGACCCGCTTCGCCGAGGACGAGGTCGCCCAGGTCGGCGCCGTCCTGGCCGTCGTCGGCGAGCCGTCCGAAGCCCCGACGCCGACGGGCCCGGCGGCCTCCACGCCCCCTGCGGCACCCGCCGCCCCGGCTGCACCGGCAGCGCCCCCCGCACCGCGCGCCACCCTGCCCGACTTCGACGGCTATGTGACCCCGCTCGTACGCAAGCTCGCCACCGACAACGGCATTGACCTGGCCACCGTCACGGGAACCGGCGTCGGCGGCCGGATCCGCAAGCAGGACGTCGAGACCGCCATCGAGGCCAGGAGGGCCGCCGCGGCCGCCGCATCGGCTCCCGCCGCCCCGGCACCGGTCCGCGCCTCGAAGGCCCCGTCCCCGGACGCCGCGAAGCGGGGCACCACCGAGAAGATGACGAACCTGCGCAAGATCGTCGCCACGCGCATGCGCGACTCGCTCCAGATCTCGGCCCAGCTCACCGCCACCGTCGAGATCGACCTGTCGGCCATCGCCAGGGTCCGCGCCGCCGCCAAGAACGAGTTCCGCAAGCGCGAGGGCGTCGGCCTGACCTACCTCGCCTTCATCACGAAGGCCGCCACCGAGGCGCTGCGCGACTTCCCGAAGGTGAACGCCAGCGTCGATCAGGAGGCCGGCACGATCACTTACCACGACTCCGAGGACATCGGCATCGCCGTCGACACGCCCAAGGGCCTCATGGTGCCGGTCATCAAGGACGCCGGCGACCTGAATGTGGGTGGCATCGCCAAGCGGATCGGCGACCTGGCCGCCCGGGCCCGCGACGGCAGGATCGGCCCCGACGAGCTGAACGGCGCCACGTTCACCATCACGAACTACGGCTCCACCGGCACCCTGTTCGACACCCCGATCGTCAACCAGCCGAACGTGGCGATCCTGGGCACCGGCGCCATGGTGAAGCGTCCGATCGTCGTCACCGACGCCTTCGGCGACGACACCGTCGCGATCCGGCCGATGATGTACCTGTCGCTGACCTACGACCACCGCCTCGTCGACGGCGCGGACGCCAGCCGTTTCCTGTCGGCCCTCAAGGCCCGCCTCGAGGAGGGCGACTTCGGAGGCGAGTTCGGCCAGACGCAGTGACCCGCACCTGCCGAGAGCGGGCGGCCCTCGGCGGAACCACCGGCGCAGGAGCACCGGCGCGGAGCGGTGGGGCCCGGCCATCCGGCCGGGCCCCACTGGCGTCCCCGGGACTCCGGCCGTCCCCGCACGAGGATGGGCACCGCTCGTCTTCAGGTTCGCCCGGCGTCCCGGGGCCGGCGGGTTGACAAGTCCACCGGATGGCTGGCGCCCCCGCAGCTTCGGGCCGTCCCGTTCCCCGCGCACTCGCCCAGCAGCTCCGGCACGGCGCCCTGACCCCGGACGCCGGCGGCCCGAGACACGCCCCACCGGGGTTCTCGTCCCCCAGCCAGCGACGACGCGCCGGGCGCACGGCCTTCGGCCCCGGCCGGAGCGCGGGCCGGGGCCGAGCGCGCTGGACTAGAATGATCCGGCGCGAACGTTCGCGTCGTGCCGCGTCCGGCGCGGCGCACGGCACCCACCCACGGACGGCGAGGAGACGGACATGGCGAGCGAGCGGGCCAAGGAACTGGCCAGGAAGCAGAGGGCCGAGGCCAAGGCCCTCAAGGCGGCCAAGAAGAACTCCGACAACCCCGCCGACTGGGGCACCCTCCGCCAGCTGCGCGAGACCTACAAGCTGGCCGCGGGCCACCAGTCGTCCACCCCGTGGATCCTGCTGGCCTGCGTACTCGGCTGCACGGCCCTGGGCGTCGTGCTGGGCCTGTGGCTCGGCTGGCTGGTCATGTGGATCGTCATCGGCGTGCTCGGCGGCCTCACGCTGGGGCTGTACGTCATGCAGCGCATCGTGAAGAAGGCGGCCTTCGCCCGCGCCGTCGACCAGCCGGGCGGCGGCGAGATGGCCCTGAGCATGCTCGACAAGAAGAAGTGGCACTGCACCCCCGCCGTCGCGATCGACCGCCAGATGAACTGCGTGCACCGGGCCGTGGGCCCCGGCGGGCTGCTCCTCATCGGCGACGGCAGAGGCGCCCACAACCTGCTGCACGCCGAGGCCAAGCGCTACAAGCAGGTGCTCTACGGCGTCGAGGTCCAGACGATCATGATCGGCGACAAGAACGGTCAGGTGAGGCTCCAGGAGCTCACCAAGTACATCACCAAGCTCCCCAGGACCCTCTCCACGGAGCAGGTCGAGGAGATCGCCTACCGGCTCAAGGGACTCGACCGCATGCACTCGCGCGTCCCGATGCCCAAGGGCCCCCTCCCCACCAGCGGCAACATGAAGATGTCGCGCCGCGCCATGCGCGGATGAGCCGCCGAACGGGCGGTGCCGTGCCCTCCACCGGGGGCGGGAGCTGATGGGCGCGCACCTGCTGGGGGCCGAGGGCCTTCACCTCGAGTACCCCACCAGGGTCGTCCTCGACCGGGTCACGCTCGGGGTCAACGAGGGCGACCGCATCGGCGTCGTCGGCCGCAACGGCGACGGCAAGTCCAGCCTGCTGGGCGTGCTCGCCGGCACCATCGCACCGCAGGACGGCCGGGTCACCCGCCGCAACGGCCTGCGGGTGGGCCTGTTGTCGCAGGCCGACACGCTGGACCCCGCCGAGAGCGTCGAGCACGCCGTCATCGGCGACCGCCCCGAGTACGAGTGGGCCGGGCAGGCCCGCATCCGCGACATCATCGCCGGGCTCGTGGCCGACATCGACTGGCATGCGACGATGGGCTCCCTCAGCGGCGGCCAGCGGCGCCGCGTCGGGCTGGCGGCGCTGCTCGTGGGCGAGTGGGACCTGCTGATCCTCGACGAGCCCACGAACCACCTGGACGTCGAGGCCATCACCTGGCTGGCCGGGCACCTCACGCACCGCTGGCCGCAGAACGCCGGCGGCCTGCTCGTCGTCACCCACGACCGCTGGTTCCTGGACGAGGTGTGCACCGCCACCTGGGAGGTGCACGACGGCGTCGTCGAGCCCTTCGAGGGCGGCTACGCCGCCTACGTGCTGGCCAGGGTCGAGCGCGACCGCATCGCGGCCGCCGCCGAGGCCCGGCGGCAGAATCTCATGCGCAAGGAACTGGCCTGGCTGCGCCGCGGCGCCCCGGCCCGCACGTCCAAACCGAGGTTCCGCGTCGAGGCCGCCAACGAGCTCATCGCCGACGTCCCGCCGGTGCGCAACCCGCTGGAGCTGCAGCGCCTGGCCGTCGCCCGCCTGGGCAGAGACGTCGTCGACCTCGAGGACGTCGGCGTGAGTTTCGACGGGCGCGAGGTGCTGCGCGAGATCACCTGGCACATCGGCCCCGGGGAGCGCACGGGAGTCCTCGGGGCGAACGGCGCCGGCAAGTCCACCCTGCTCGGTCTCATCGCCGGGACGGTCGAGCCGACGAGCGGGCACGTGCGGCGGGGCGGCACCGTCCGCGTCGGCATCCTCGACCAGCAGTTCAGCCGGCTCGCCGAGATCGGCCCCGACCGCGTCCGCGAGGTGCTGGCCCGCACCCGGACGAGCTTCCGCGTCGACGGCCGCGATCTCACACCCGCCCAACTCCTGGAGCGCCTCGGCTTCGCCCACGAGCACCTGTCGGCCCGGGTCGAGGAGCTGAGCGGCGGTCAACGACGACGCCTGCAGATCCTCCTCCTGCTGCTCGACGAGCCCAACGTCATCATCCTCGACGAGCCGACGAACGACGTGGACGCCGACATGCTCGCCGTCCTCGAGGATCTGCTCGACTCCTGGCCGGGCACGCTCATCGTCGTCTCGCACGACCGCTACCTCGTCGAGCGGGTCACCGACCAGCAGTACGCCCTCCTCGGCGGAAGGCTGCGCCACGTGCCCGGCGGCGTCGACGAGTACCTGCGGCTGCGTGCCGAGGAGAGGGCCGCCGCGGCCGGCGGCGAGGCCCCGCCGGCGACGGCGGCTGCCCCCGACGGCCCCTCGGGGGCCGAGGTGCGGGCCATGCAGAAGCAGTCGCGGGCCATCGAGCGGCGCATGGACAAACTCGCGGCGGCGCGCCAGGAGCTGCAGGAGGAGATGGCGGCCGCCGACCCGTCCGACTACGAGACGCTGGCACAGCAGGCCGCCCGGCTGCAGGCGATGGACGCCGAGACCGCCGAACTCGAGGAGCGCTGGCTGGCACTGGCCGAGCGGCTGGACCGAGGGGCCCTGGCACCGTCCAGTGGACGGTGCCAGGGCCCATGTGGTGAACCACGTGGCCGGCCGGGGACCGTACCGATCGGCACACCCTGGGGCACGGGCCGGAACCGCCCCACCGGCCCGTGGCCGCGGGGACCGGCGCCCTGCAGGTGACCGGGCCAGATGGCCTGCCACCACCCCCGTGGACGCGGGAACCGTCGGGCATCTATCGTGAGACGCAGCGGACCGCTCGGGGCCATCTGGTACGAGCGGCGGGTGCGGCCCGGTTCAAGGGTCCGGTCGTCCCCGGTCGGCGAGCGAGGACCATGTGCTGCCCTGCGCCGGCCGTATCGCGGCACCACAGTCCTTCGCAGGTCCGCCATGTCGTGGTCAACGGTGACCACGGTGCGTACTTCCGGTGGGAGGAGCACGACATGACGCATGTACGGGTGCTCGGCACGGGCGGGACGATCTCGTCGCGGTTCGGCTCGGGCCTTCAGGGCGCGACGGCCAGCGATGGCGCCGCCCGGCTCGTCGGGGAGGCCGGTGGCGGGGTCGAGGTGCGTGCCACGGACGTCCTGAGGACCGGCAGCTATCTGCTCACGTTCGCCGATCTGCGGGTGCTGCAACGGGCCGTCGCCGCGGCCCTCGCGGACGAGGACTGCGCGGGTGTCGTCATCACCCACGGCACCGACACGATGGAGGAGTCGGCGTTCCTGCTCGACCTGGTGCATGACAGTCCCAAGTCCGTGGTGCTCACCGGCGCCCAGCGCACGGCGGACTCCCCCGCCCCGGACGGGCCGGGCAATCTCGGCGACGCGATCGTCGCAGCGGCCTCTCCCGCGATGCGTGACTGCGGCGTGCTCATCTGCTTCGCCGGTGAGGTCCGCTCCGCCCGTGGCACCCGCAAGGCCCGCACCTGGTCGCTGTCGGCGTTCGACGGCGGCACCGTGGTGGCCACCGTCCGTGACCGGCGGCTGCACTCGGTCGCCGTCCCCCGTCGCTTCCCGCCGCTGCCGGCGCCCGGGGAACGCTTCGACCGGACCCGGGTCGAGGTCGTGCCCTGCTTCCTGGGCGCGGGCCCCGGCGTCCTCGCCCATGTGATCGACGAGGGTGTCGACGCCGTCGTGCTCGCCGGCACCGGCATCGGCAACGCCGGCCTCGGGTTCGGTGAACAGGTCGCGCGCGCCACCGGCGCCGGGATCCCCGTCGTCCTGTCCTCGCGGGTGGCGTGGGGCCCCACGGTGCCGGTCTACGGCAATGGGGGCGGTGTCGACCTGGTCGACGCCGGCGCGGTCGCCTCCGGTGAACTGAACGCCTACCAGGCCCGGATCCTGACGGCCCTGCTCGTCGCGGCCGAGACACCGGCCGGCGACTTCGGTGACCGTTTCCGCAGTTACATCTGACAGCACGACAGGACAAGGAGTGATCACCATGTCGAAGAAGATCTACGTGTCGTTCGGCATCGACATCGACGCGGTCGGCGGCTGGCTGGGGTCCTATGGGGGCCAGGACTCCCCCGGCGACATCTCGCGTGGCATGTTCGCCGGCGAGGTCGGTGTGCCCAGGCTCCTGAAACTGTTCCAGCAGCAGGAGCTGCCCGTCACCTGGTACTGGCCCGGGCACTCGATCGAGACCTTCCCCGAGCGGTTCGACCAGGTGGTCGCCGCCGGATACGAGATCGGCGTGCACGGCTACTCGCACGAGAACCCGATCGCGATGACCCGCCGTCAGGAGACCGAGATCCTGGACTACTGCACCGATCTGATCGAGAGGCGCTCGGGCACCCGGCCGGTCGGCTACGTGGCGCCGTGGTGGGAGTTCTCCCCCGTCACCAACGAACTGCTCGTGGAGCGGGGCTTCCTCTACGACCACTCGCTCATGCACAACGACCACACCCCCTACTACGTCAGGGTGGGTGACTCCTGGACGAAGATCGACTACGCGGCGGAGTCGGCCCACGAGTGGATGAAACCGCTCGTCCGGGGCGAGGAGACCGACCTCATCGAGTTGCCGGCGTCGTGGTACCTGGACGACCTGCCGCCGATGATGTTCATCAAGTCGAGCTTCACCAGCCACGGCTTCGTGTCGCCGCGGGACATCGAGCAGCTGTGGACCGACCAGTTCGACTGGGTGCAGCGGGAGATGGACTACGCGGTGTTCCCCATCACGATCCACCCCGACGTGTCGGGCCGCCCGCAGAACCTGCTCATGCTGGAACGGCTCATCGCGCACATGCGTGAGGCGGACGGTGTCGAGTTCGCCGCCATGAAGGACGTCGCGCTCGACTTCGCGCAGCGTTTCCCCCGCACCACGCAGTGACGACGCGGTGACGTTCGCCAAGAACCGCAGGGCGAACGACCGCCCTCACCGCAGGGCCAGTTTCACCCTGCGGTTCTCGTGCGTCTTCCCACAAGAAACGCAGGATGAGCGCATCATCGCCCACGACAGCCCGTTTGGGTATGTAACGGACTGGAGTGCTTGGTGTTTTTCAGACAGTGGGTGAAATGATCGTGAGGTGGAATTATGGCCGTCATGAAACAGGATCGTTTCTGGTTTCGCGAAGTGGGAGGTGCTCGAAGTCGTGGTCGACGGCGCGTCCGGTGACGTATGAGGCGAACGTGCCGAGGGTTTCTTCGGGGGTCTCGCGCTGAATATTCGCGATGTCGTTCTTGGCCGTGTTCCGGACGTGCTCGGCCGGGTTGTGGTCGGGCGCGTACGGCGGCGGATGGATCGGTGTGATGCGCTCCAGCAGCTGACCCGGCTGGTGGAGGCCGGTCAACGCTCTCGCGTGGTGGAAGCGGGCGTTGTCCAGGGCGATCGCGGTCTTGCCGGTGCCGGTTTCGTGTTGGAGTCGGTCCAGTGCGAGGATTGTTTGTTCGGTGTTCTGGTTCACCTCGATCGGGTACGGCGTGACTGTTCTGCTGGCCGGGGGGAGGGCGCCGAAGAAGGACTGGGACGTCTTCCGCCGGTCCACGGACAGTCTGGTGCGTTGTCCTCTGGGGAGTTGCATGCGGCGGGTCCCGGCCTCATGCTCCAAGCGGACCTCGAGGGTTATTCAGAACTAACTCGTTGTCAAGGAAAAACCCTAGTCAGGCGTGGGTCCGACAAGGGTTTCGAATAAGCCTCCTCGTCTGCCGCGTAGACCTCCCGGCCCTGGTCCAACAGGGCCTTGACCTGGGTCGTCGCCCAGGCCATGCGTCTGGTGATGGCCGGCTCATCGCGGTGCTCGTCGAACGGGTCCGGGCGGTTCGAGGCTCGGCCCGCACAGGGGCGGGAGCAGCCGGTACGAGGAGTCCGACTGGTGTTCGGCGTCGGACAGGATCCTCACGACCTCGCGTATCGCCGGGGTGTCCCGGAACTCTGCGCGGACACCCGTCCGGGAGGGCGACCGGGCCAGGATGGCCTTGAGTTCTTCCTTCTGGACGCGGGCGGGTTCCGCCGCGTCCTGGTTCCCGGCGTGCCCGGTCAGGACCCGGCGCATCCTGGTGGCCTGCCACTCGGCCGGCCACTCCTGCACTGTCCTCTCGGCCCGCTCAACAATTTTCGCAATGATGCCGGTGCGGACTCCTTCAGAGGCGTACAGGATCGCTTCTGCTTTCATCCGCACCAGCACATGATTGTCGGAACGCTTCTTCCATCTGATCAGGACAGCGGTCTCCTCCGGGGCGACCCCGACCCGCACGCCCCGATCATATCCGGAACAGCACAGGAAATCCACGAAAAACACGATTTCGTTTCATGGCTGCCATAGTCGTTTCCCATGCGCGCGAAAGCACAAAAGACGTCCCATGAACAAAACTGCTCTTTTAGATCAATTGCTATAAAGGGTATTTTCTCTAATTTTTACTGAATCTTCTTTCATTTCGATTGGCACCCCCGTCGTTTTTCGAGTTCTGAGATCATTGTAATCAATATTATTTATACAGATTTATTGACGCAGTATTTTTCCATGCCCGGCATGCAAAAGCGTTTACCTCGCGTTTTCAAAATAGCAAGATGCAAACTCAATATTTTCATCTGTCCATTCCCCAAAACGGGACACAGCCCCGTTGTCCATAAACACGATATAATCGCAGCAATGAGCTACAAGTTCAGGGTCGTGGGTGATGATCAGTTGCGTTTTGCCCATTTCAGAGAGTTTCTGGATACACGCAGAGACCTCCTTCATATGTCGATAGTCCAAGCCGCTGGTAGGCTCGTCGTACACAATGATTTCTTTATGGGAAGCAATTGCTCCTGCTATGGCTACGCGCTGCTTCTGCCCACCGGAAAGAGACATGGGGTGCTTATCTTTGTGTGCCAGCAAATCCAACATAGACAGGATGTTCTGAGCATACTCTGTCTTTTCTTCTTCCGCTATATCCTTGATGCCAAGCGTCACTTCATCAAGCACGCTCTCGGCAAAGAGCTGATGGTTTACGTCCTGCATAACCATATAGCAGAGTTTCAGTCGCTGCTTTGGTTTATATTCCTTGCCCAGAAAAGCGAAAGCACCGCGCATTTTCTTCTCCAGACCGCATAAACACCGGGCCAATGTTGTTTTGCCCGCGCCATTATCCCCCAGCACGGCAACAACGGCTCCTTTGGGGACCGTCAGACTTTCAACATGGAGAAGGTCTTTCTTTTTGCCAGTAAAGCAAAAATCCCTAAGCTCCAGTCCCTCCTTTGCTCTGCTCTTCTTCACGAATTGCGGAACAAATCGGCTCGTTCCCCTAAGCCCCATTTCATGCAGATCGTCCAGTGGTTTTTCAAAGAAGGCTGCTCCGGTAAACTCCTGTTCAATTTTCCCATCTTTGAAATACAGTACCCGGTCTGCAAGGAGGCGAAGCCAATCCAACCGATGCTCCGCTACAATGACGGTTTTTCCTTGTGCTTTCCACAAGCGCAGAATGTTCTCCAATTCATAGATTGTTCCTATGTCCAGATTTGAAGTCGGCTCGTCTAAAACCAATACATCGGGTTGCAGGGCATGGACAGAGGCGCAGGCTATTTTCTGTTTTTCACCACCGGACAGCGTAAAAAGATTTCTGCCAATCAACGGCTCCAGGTGCATTGCAGTCACGGTGCCATCAAAACGACGTAGGATTTCGTTGCGATCCATACCCATATTCTCGCAGGCAAATACAATCTCCGTATCTGTTATCAACGTGTAGAATTGCGCTTTGGGATTCTGGAACACGGAGCCAACATATGGTGCCAGTTCGTGCAGCTCGACATCCTCCGGGTTCTTGTCCTCGACCTGAACTTTACCGGTAAGCGTACCTTCATAGTAGTTTGGGATCAACCCATTTACCAATCGACTGAACGTGGTTTTCCCACTGCCTGATTCCCCGCACAACAGGACGATTTCCCCTTTGGAAATTTGTATGGAATTATCAAGGATTGCCGCACCATTGTCGACATTTTCATAAGTAAAAGATACGTTCTCAATTCTTATCAAAGGGAAATCTCCTCCTTGAAGCAGTTTCTGCTACCATCCATAGAAAGTTGAGAGGACAAAGCAAATGATGACCGCGATACAGAGCAGCAGCGCAACGCCGTCCTGCCAATGAAATCCAATCGGGCAGATACTGGTGCGTCGTACAGGGGCATCTAGCCCTCTCGTAAGGGCGGATGTGGACAGTTCATTCCCGATTGTGACAAGACTGGTCAGCAGCGGCACCATCCGATACTCCAGCATCTCCATGGGATTGCGCCATGATCCGACTTCCCGAAGCCGCATGGCATCCCGAATCGCTCTGTATTCCTCCCGTATCGTGGGAAGAAAGCGAAACATTACGGATACTGGGATCGAAAACTTCTTGGATATATGCAGCCTGTCCATAGCTGCAACAAACTCGCTTACCGTGGTTGTCAACACCAGAAGGCAAAACATGGACATCCCCGGAATCAGCTTTGTGAACATGGCGATCATGCCGGTAAAGAGGAGGTTGAGCAGGGGTGATAAATGCGGCATCAACAGGCGGGGAACCGTCGCCGTGACCGCATACATCACTGCATAGTAGGCTGCAATCTGCGGTTTTTTGAGTAAAATGAGGAATAGTAATGGAATCGCGGCAAGGCACGGCAGTACAACGTTCATAATTCCGAAGCTGTCGCTTGAAATCATAACGCAGGAAACCGTCAGGCAAAGCAGAATCTTTGTCCGCGGGTCAAGAAACATCTGCTTTGCTGCCGACCTTGCGTTTCGCAGCACTGTTTCCATCAGACCAACCCACTTCTGACAAAGTGTTTCTTCAGCACAACCCTACCCAGCAGGCCACCTATCAGACCTCCAACAAAGGCGGAAAGAATGACCAAGGGCAGCATCCACCAATAATCGAACCAATCGGAAATCGTGTACACAAAACCCTGTCCATATGTTGCCGCGTTTTTATCAAGCCACTCTGCGCTGGCGTTCAGCCAATGGATGTAATTGGCACAGGATGTGACCATCAGAATGGCGTATCCCAGAACAGCGCGCTTGGCGCTCTGGTAGTTTCCAGACTTCATAATAAGTTCTACGATCAGGCTGATAACAATTCCGCAGATGAGCGCGTCGGGCCCCATACCCGTCAGTAAAAGGACAACACCATTTACAATCTCAAAAATCAAGATCATTCCAAATTTTTTGATTTTGGTAAAGTAAAGCATCATTGGAATGCCAAGTATGATTGCAGTAACACTTGGGATCAGCATGAAGCCAACGGGTGTCAAACCGATCGCCACGGCAATCAACACAATGCATATGACATTGATTGCGGTAAAAATACCCACATTCATCAGGTCTTTTCCGTTCAACCGGTTCTTGTTCGTTTCTTTTTTCATGTTAGGTGGTCCTTTCCAAAAATAATGATCTCATTCATTTGGCCTTCCATACCAGACTCTCGTTTTGCGGTGAATGAAGGCGATGGTACAAGCCATCCCTCTGCATCAAGTTCCTCGTGTGTGCCGGATTCTATGGCGATCATAAAACAAGATCGGTTTCTGGTCTGGGTTTGGGTAGGTGTTCGAAGTCGTAGTCGACGGTGCGTCCGGTGATGTATGAGGCGAATGCTCCGAAGGTCTGGTCCGGGGGCTCGTGCTGGATGTTCGCGATATTGTTCTTGGCAGTGCTCCAGACGTGCTCGACGGAGTTGTGGTCGGGCGCGTACGGCGGCAGGAAAATAGGGGGTGATGCGTTCCAGGAGCCGGTCCGGCCGGTAGAGGCCGGTCAACGCTTTCGCGTGGTGGAGCCGAGCATTGTCCAACACGACAGCGACCCGGTCGGCCTTGGTTTCACGTTGGAGCCGCTCCAAAGCAAGGATGATCTGCTCGGTGTTCTGGTTCCCCTCGATCGGATACAGCCGCATTCTCTTGTCAGTCAAAGACAAGACACCGAAGAACGACTGGGACACTTTCTGCCGGTCCACGTAGAACTTGGTGCGCTGCCCCTTGGGTAGCCACATGCGGCGGGTCTCGGCCTCGTTCTCCCAAGCGGACCTCGTCGACCGCGTACACCTCCCAGCCGGCCTCCAACAAGTGGTTGACTTGAGTTTTCACCTCGGCCATCCGCCGGGTGATGGCCTCCTCGTCACGGTGCTCGTCGAACGGATCGGGCGGCTTGAAACTCAACCCGCAGAACCGCAGGAGCAGCTGATACGAAGGATCCGACTCGTACTCGACATCGAACAGAATCTTCACCACGTCACGCAGGGCCGGAACATCCCAAAACTCGACATCGATGCCGGACCGGGAGGGCGGCAGAGCCAGAACAGCCTCGAGGTCCTCCTTCCGGGCGCGGGTGAGTTCCGCCGCGTTCCGGTTCCCCGCATGCCCGGTCAACACCGAACACATCCTGGTGTTCTGCCAGTCAGCCAGCCACTCCCGGATGGTTTTCGCGCTGCGCTCGACCATTTCAGCGATAATACCCACATCGACACCACGAGAAGCACACAGAATGGCTTCGGCCTTCATCCGAACCAGTACGTAATTATCCGTGCGTTCCTTCCATCGGATCAGAACAGCGGTTTCTTCTGGGGTGACCTCAACCTGCATACCCTCATCATATCCAAAGCAAGACCACAAATCCATCAAAACCACGATTTCGTTTCATGAAGACCATATCAGTTTCCCTTCGTTCAGAACTACGATCTGATCGCACGCTACTACGGATCGTAGAAGCTTATTCATAGGGATGATCTAAGCTGTTGTCGATGGTTTCGTGGAGGCGTGTCGCAGAAGACGAAGGGCGGCCTGCCCCGAGATAATTAATGCGTGACAAGAAACTATCAAGGAACAGGCCGCAGGCCCCATGCTATCACACGACTGACCCGAACCCAGATGCACGACCTGTGCCGGAGAATCCACGCGGCAACCGGCGGTGATCTGCCGTCGGCCGGTTCACGGCGGCTCGGCCCCC
>NZ_AUFR01000035.1 GCF_000426605.1 Propionibacterium acidifaciens DSM 21887 | reverse complement strand
CCCGGGCCCTCACCGAATCAGGCCTTCTCGAGGGTCCGGGCGAGACCACGACCCACGATCCGGGTTCTTCCTCCGTGCCTCACATCGCGGACAAAGGGTATGTCGGGATGGGCCTGATCACCCCTGTCAAGAAACTCCCGGGTCTTCCCCTGTCCGAGGCCGACAAGAACTTCAACCGGGCCATCGACCGGATCAGGTGGAGGATCGAACAAGTCATCGCCCACCTCAAAACATGGAAAACCCTCAAAACCGGTTATAGACGCCCCATCGACGCCCTCCCGGACGCCATCACAACAATACTCGGAATCATATTCACCTACACCCTATGAATAAGCCTCAACGTACACGCCAACGACTGTCTTTGAGACCTTCCCCCGCCCCGAGTCCACGCCCGAGCTTGATGCCATTGGCCGGACGCTGGATACCGAGCGGCGTGAGATCATGCTGCGCCGACAGTTGGGTCTGACCAAGCTGTACAACCTGGTGAACGACCCCGAACTCGCACCCGGGCAGGACCCGGATGTGGACCGCATGCGGGCCATTCACGTGGAACTCGACGCGGCCGTCACGGCCGCATACGGCTGGGACGACCTCGACCTCACCCACGGCTTCCACGAGTACCGCAAGATGACCCGCTGGACCATCCCACCGGCCACCCGCGTCGAGGTGCTCGACCGGCTGCTGGAGGAGAACCACCACCGCGCAGCCGCCGAGAAAGCCGCTGGCCCGGCTTCCGGCGCCGCCAGGGGCAAGCCCGGCAAGCGGGGCGGCAGACGGCCCGCCGCTTCAGCCGAACCGGCCGATCCCGCCGGCCGCGCCCGTCGCGGCCGCAAGCCCGCCGCCGGACAGGAGGAGATCTTCCATGCCTGACCCCATCACCCAGCCAGCGCCATCGAGCCACGCGCCCGGCCCGGACGGCGCAGGCCACGCCTCAGCTGCCCCAACGGACAGGCCCGGCGGCATCGGCTCCCGCCGCCCCGACGGTCCGGTCTACGAGCCAGTGGCGCCCTACGGCTCCGGCTCCTGGGCGGCCCGCGAGAACCTCACCGACATCCTGCGCCGCCAACTGCTCGGCCCCGTCGGCGGCGAGAGCGAGCTGCTGCCCGTCGCCCCCGACACCCGCTACCTCATCGGCCGCATCGCCCCCACCCGCCTGGAGACGACCGGCGACCAGGCCGACGAGCCACCCACCAGCGAGGCCGCCCTCTACGCGGTGCCATCCGCCGAGGCCGCGAGCCGTACCGCCGCTGCTGCTGATCCGGATGCCCCAGACCAGGCCCCGGCCTACCTGGGGGACGACCTCGACGCTCGCGCCTCCACCGGCGTGCCCCTATCCGGCGTCGACGAGTCCAGCCCGGACGGGGATGAGGACACCGGCGGCGACCGGGACGACGAGCCCGTGCGCCGCGGCCTCATGATCCCCGCCTCCATGGGCCTGCGCTTCCAGGTGCCCGCCGACCTGGAGGCCGTCACCGTGCACGCCTCCTGGGGGGTCTACCACCCCGAGAAGACCGGGCGGGTGCTCCCCAACGGCCGCGAGGAGCGCCGCTTCCGCCGCACCGACGTCTCCGTCCCCGTGCGTGTCCCTCTCGTCCAGGGTGATGACACCACCACCGATTACCCGCTGCGGGACCAGGTGACTCTGCGCGTCGACACCCACTTGGACACCACCACCCCCACGCCCCGCCGCCTGGTGGAGATCGCCCTGTGCAACGACCGCAAGACCCCGCGCCGCATCCCCGTCGACGCCTGGCTCTTCCAGACCCGGCTCGACGTCACCCCCGCCGGCGCCGCCGAGGGGCAGGCCGTCTTCCTGCCCGTCCACGACGCCGCCGAGGACCCCCACCTGCCCGGCGACCCCGAGGAGGCCCGCCTCGAACTGCAGTACCGCGACCGGCTCGAGTTCGCCGTCGGCCGCACCTGCTCCGCCGACTGGACCGCCGCTCCCGGCGCGCGCCGCGCCACCTGCGTGCGCACCGAGTGGATCCCCACCGCCGAGACCCCGCAGACCCGGGCCGCCACCGTGCCCGGGGCGCTGCTCGACATGGCGGCCCTCGCCACGGCCGCCCCGGCCGAACTGGAGGCCGGCCTGCGGCCCATCGTCGCCGCCTACACCGGCTGGCTCGACGAGCAGCAGGACCGCATCCCTCATCTGCCCGCCCACCTGCGCGAGACCGCCGCCGAAGTGGTCGCCGAGGCCCGGCAGGTGCGCGACCAGCTCGCCGACGGCGTCGACTTCCTGCTGGGCGACGCCGAGGCCCGCCGCTGCTTCGCCTTCATGAACCGTGTCATGGCCGACCAGCGCGTCCACTCCCAGATCGCCGCGTCCCGCCAGACCGACCCGACGCTCACCCCCGCCCGGGCCGAGCAGCAGGTGCGCGCGGGCGCCTTCCCGCACCACTGGCGCGTCTTCCAGCTCGCCTTCATCCTCATGCAGATCCGCGCCCTCACCGAACCCACCACCCCGAGCCGCTCCCAGGCAGACCGGGCGAAGGTGGAGCTGCTGTTCTTCCCCACCGGCGGCGGCAAGACCGAGGCCTACCTGGGCCTGGCCGCCTACGCCTTCGCAGTCCGACGCCGCCAGGGGAGCCTCACCGGCCCCGACGGCGTGCTCGACGGCTCCGCCGGCGTCACCGTGCTCATGCGCTACACCCTGCGGCTGCTCACCTCCCAGCAGTTCCAGCGCGCCACCACCCTCGTCTGCGCGGCCGAGCTCGTCCGCCGCGAGGACCCCGCCACCTGGGGCGACGAGCCCTTCCGCATCGGCCTGTGGGTGGGCACCGCCGTCTCGCCCAAACGGGTCGGCGAGGCCGCCAAGGAACTCACCCGGCTGCGCCGCCAGCGGGCCGGGGCCGGCCACCGCTTCTCGGCCCTGCAGCTGGGCCACTGCCCCTGGTGCGGGCGCCCCCTCAGCCACAACGACGTCACCGTCGACGAGGCGCGCGGCCGCGTCCTCGTGCACTGCCCCGACGACTTCGGCGAGTGCCCCTTCTCGCCGGGCGGCCGGGTGGACGAGGGCATCCCGGTGCTCACCACCGACGAGGAGATCTACCGGCTCGTCCCCGCCTTCGTCATCGCCACCGTCGACAAGTTCGCCCGGCTCGCCCGCGAGGGCCAGGCCGCCTCCCTGTTCGGACACGTCGCCCGCCGCTGCGACCGCCACGGCTACGTGCCCCTGCTCGACGACGCCGGCAACAGCGACTACCCGGACTGCCACGTCAAGGACTCCCACCCCGCCAAGAACGGCCTGCCCGCCGCCCGGGTGCGCCCGGCCACCCGGCTGCGCCCGCCGGACCTCATCATCCAGGACGAGCTGCACCTCATCACAGGGGCGCTCGGCACGACCGTCGGGCTCTTCGAGGTGGCCATCGACGCCCTCACCACGTGGCGGCTCACCGGCCCCGACGGAGCGCCGCGCGAGGTGAAACCCCTCATCGTCGCCTCGTCGGCCACCGTGCGCCGCGCCGCCGACCAGGTGCGCGCGCTCTACGGGCGCGGCACCACCGTGTTCCCGCCGCAGGTCCTCGACGCCTCCGACACCTTCTTCTCGACGGAGACCCCGCCCAGCCGTGAGCACCCGGGGCGCCGCTACGTCGGGCTGTCGGCCACCGGGGTCCGCCTGACCAGCGCCGAGATCCAGATCGCCCAGACCCTCATGGCCGGCGGCCAGCTGCTGCTCGACGAGGGCGGGGACGAGGCCGACCCCTACATGACGCTCGTCGGCTACTTCTCCGCCACCCGCGAGCTGGCCGGCATGGCCCGCTACATGCAGGACGACATCCGGACCGCCCTGGCCAAGGGCCTGCCCGGCTCGGGGCTGCCCCGCCGGCGGGGCGCCGCGTTCGGCGCCCTCAGCCTCGGCGAGCTCACCAGCCGCATCGCATCCACCGACATCACGAGGACCCTCGATGAGATGGCCGTCGGCTTCGACTCCACCGTCGACTCCACCCGTGCCCGCGCGGAACGCCTCGCGGCGGCCAGAGCGGGCACGAAGGTGCCGGTCACTCGTGAGCCCGGTCCCTTCGACGCCGTGCTCGCCACATCCATGCTCCAGGTGGGCGTGGACGTCGCCCGGCTCGGCCTCATGCTCATCGTCGGCCAGCCCAAGAACACCGCCGAATACATCCAGGCCTCCTCCCGCGTCGGCCGCGACGCCGAGCGGCCCGGCCTGGTGGTGACCGTCGGCAACTGGGCGCGCCCCCGCGACCTGGCCCACTACGAGCAGTTCCGGCACTTCCACGAGACCTTCTACCGGCGAGTGGAGCCCCTGTCCGTCACTCCCTTCTCCGTCACCGCCCTGGAGCGGGGCCTCGACGGCGTGCTCGTAGCCTGCGCCCGCGTGCTGCAGGCCGCCGTGGCCGACCACGGCCTGAACCCCGAGCACAACGCCGGCAACGCGCCCCGGCACAAGGCGTTGCTCGGCCACTTGGTCGACGCCGTCGTCACCCGCGCCGAACGCTCCGCCGCGGGAGAACCCGCCACCAGGTTCACCCGCGACCGGCTGCTCGGCCGGATCGACGCCTGGGTGCAGCGCGCCGAACAGGTACAGGGCGGCGGCAGGCGACTGAACTACGAGCGGGTCAAGGAGCCGGCCAAGGAAGCGGCGCTCATCGCCGGCCCCGAGACGGGCGCGCCGCTCAGCACCGGCGGGGACGGGCCGGTGCTCGTCGTCGCCAACTCCATGCGCGAGGTGCAGCCCGAGATCAACCTGCTCGTCTCTCCCGACCCGCAGCGCCTCGCCTGGACGCCACCGGCGGGCACCCCGGCCTGGCGGGCGCAGGAACCCCGCGACGAGGCCGACGAAGCCGAGGAGGACGCATGAGCACCACGGACATGACGGCCCGCGGCGACGGCGTCGACCCCCTCGGCGACGCCGAACGACTCGCCGAGAAGCAGGCGCACAAGAACTTCGCCAAGGTCGGCTCGGCCCGCCCCTCCAGCCTGCTGTACACCTACGGGCCGGGCGCCATCATCGACCTGCCGCACTTCACCGTCATGCCCAGCGGCCTCGACGACTGGGACCGCATCTGGGCCCGCCGCCAGGGCGAGACACCGGTGGTGCACGCGCCCCGCCTGCTGGAGAGCGTCCAGCTGCAACTCGGGCCACAGGTGCGCGCACTGCGGCCCTTCCCGCACCAGGAGACCGAGAACTCCTTCTCCCGCGAGGGCGACGACCTGGGTGTGCCCGCCCGCATCTTCCCGCAGTGGATGCGCTGCACCGGATGCGACCGGCTCGCCCCGCTCACGACCTTCGTCGCCGACACGCGCGGCTACACCAACACCCACCCCTACCGGCCCGACGAGGCCGTCGTGCAGCACATCGGCTGCACCGGCCGGGGCGCCGGCTCGACACCACGGAAGGGCGGATCCAGGAAGAGCCCGTGCGTGCCCGCCCGCTACCTGCTGGCCTGCCCCGACGGGCACCTCGACGAGTTCCCCTACGACTGGTGGGTGCACCAGGGCGGCACGTGCCCCAAGGCGGCCGCCCCGGTGCTGGCCATGACCGACACGGGCGGCTCGCGGGGCGCCAGCGCCATCGTCACCTGCAAGAGCTGCGGGGCCAGCCGTCCCATGAACCAGGCGCAGGGCGAGGCGGGCCGCAGGAACCTGCCCGCCTGCCGGGGCCGCCTGCCGCACGTCGACGGCTTCGCCGCCGGCGGCTGCGACCAGGAGGCGCGTCTCATGCTCGTCGGCGCCTCGAACCTCTGGTTCCCCGTCACCCAGTCGATCATCGACATGCCCCGCCTCGACCCGGCCGCCCTGCTCAGGGAGCGGGCGGACCAGCTCAAGACGGCGCTCGGGAAGGACCTCGCCGCCTTCAGCGGCAACCTGGTGATGCTGCGCGCCGCGGTGAAGCTGAACCCGTCGCTCGAACCGCTCGCCGAGCTCGGCGACGAGGAGTTCGCTGCCGTCGTCGACCGGGCCCTGCAGCCCGAGGAGCCCGAGGCCGATCGGGACGCCCGCCGCAGCCGGTGGAGCCCCGTCGACCTGCTCGTGCCCGAGTGGAACTACCTCGACCGGGAGCCGCCGGAGGAACGCCACGCCGACGCGGCCAGCGGCCTGACCGTCTCGCCCCGTGCCGTTCCCGGAGGCGGGTCCTTCACCGGGGTACGGCGGGTGCTCGCCGTCGACCGGCTCCGCAAGGTCAACGCGTTGCTCGGTTTCACCCGCATCGACGACTTCGAACGCATCGACGACTCCGGCTCGCGGCTGGTGCCGCTGTGCGCCGACGGCCGGCCCTCGTGGGTGCCGGCCACCGAGGACCGCGGCGAGGGCGTCTTCCTGCAACTCGACGAGGACCGGGTCGCGGCCTGGGAGCAGCGCGTCGAGGACAGCGAGCTGTGGGAGAGCCACGTGGCGGCCCACAAACGCAACTTCGAGCGCCGCTACTCCGAGACCGCTAGGGACATGGACCACACGGAGCGCATGCAGCCGGCCCGCTACTGGCTGATGCACACCCTCGCCCACGCGCTCATGCGGCAGATGGCCATGCACTCCGGCTACGGGGCCGCCAGCCTCAGCGAACGCCTCTACGCCTGGCCGGAGGCAGATGACCGGCCCGCGGCGGCGGGCCTGCTCATCACGACGACCGCCTCCGACTCCGACGGCACGCTCGGTGGTCTGGTGGCGCTGAGCGACCCGTCGCGGCTGGGGGAGATTCTCAACGCCGCCCTGCGCGGGCTCATGCGCTGCTCGTCCGACCCGGTGTGCGCCCGGCGGGTGCCCGAGGACCCCGAGGACTTCCTGCACGGCGCCGCCTGCCACTGCTGCGTCATGGCCTCGGAGACCTCCTGCGAGCGGGCCAATCGTTTCCTCGACCGCCGTTTCGTCGTGCCGTTGCCCGGCGAGTGGGCCGGGCTCGCCTTCTTCGGGGACCCCCGTGGGTGAGAGCGCCGGACGGCGCACCATCGAGCTCGGCCTGCGGCTGGACGAGCCCCTGCTCGCCCGCAGCGTCGAGGACCGGCTGCGCGTCCTCGAACCATCCGTGTACGAGCGGTCGGTGACTGGCCAAGACGCCTGACTGGCGTCGGTGCCTGGCACCGTCGGTTCCGCATGCCACCAGCGGCCTTGGTGCATAGCGCCGGATTCCCCATTTTTGTCAGACCCTTCTGACAGTCTGAAAAAGGGTGAGGATCGTCGGCATCACCTCCCGCACCCTGACCAGCCGACGGGAATCGAGACAACCATGAGCGGACGCAAGAAGGTCCGTGTTGGCGAAACGCAGGCGTAGGACCGAGCAGGAGCCGAAACCGCTGTGCCGAGGAGCGAACCCGCACGGGAAGACGGACCCGGAGGTGAGGGCGCACACGAGAACGACGTCGAGGATAATTCTTCGCAGGTGGAGAGGCCTAGGAAGAAGCAGAGTCATGTCAAGGTTTTGGGGTCTGACAAAAGCTTGAAGTCGAATCAGCGGAGCAGACGCGACAGGCGATATGAACGGGGTTTGATTTGGAGGCATGGCGACAATCAATCCCTGGTGAGAATTTTGGGGGCACTGTGGGCCCTGGTATTTATTTTGACGTACGTCATTTCACTCCTGAGGAATCCTCGGAGGCTGCCATTTGTTGACCTGATTCGCGAACCCATGATCCTCAGGGAAGCTGGGAGGCGGTGCTTGACGGGGGAAGGTGTGCGGGGTGCTGGTGATATTGGTCACTGCTCATTTGAGGTCGATGGATCAGTGGTCACCGGGGTGGCCCTGGCGGGCGCGCTTTTCTCCATCCAATGCGCCATTATTGCAATAATTGGTTTCCGGAGTTGCGTGGCAGTCAGAAGAACTGGTCGACATGAAACAGTTGCGGCAAGCATTTTCAGCTCTTTCAAGGCGTCATTGGTGTTCTGGGGTGTCATGTGCGACATATGGTTATCGATATCCTATGTCTGCCTCGTATGGTTGCCTGATTTGCCAACCCTGTGGGAGCAGTTTCCTCTCTCCTTGGTCGCGGTAATGCCCTTATGGGGATTCGAGATAGGTTCTGCGGTGCTTCCGACTTTGCTCTACTGGCACATAGTTGATTATGGTCAAGAAGATGTGACGGCAAGGCGAAATAGAATTGCTGACGAGTATGGGTGCATTTATTCCTGTGCGTGCAGGGCGATGAAGGAAAAAGATGTTCCTGCCTTCGTGCAGAAGTGTGGCGAATCACGTCGGGTCGCCCCGTGGCTTGTGTCGGGCGTGGCCCTGCTGGTGTTGACTGTGCTATCGCTCAGGTTGAGCGTGGCTAGAAGCTTTGGGGTGCTGTCTTGTGTTGCTTTGTTTGATACGACTTGCGTCATTTTTTTCGTGTATGCAGTGGGTCTAGTGCAGGTCAGATCACCACTTGCGTGTGCCGACAAGGCATCAATATTCATTGCTGGAATCGTTTCACCACTTTTGCTGACGCTGACCGTGTTTTCGACTGAAGGGTCCAGCTTTCATTTAGTCCTCTAGTTTTTAGGGTGCTGTGGTTTGTTGCTCTTCTTGGGATGTGGATGTTTGTAATGATGCAGGGTTTTTATGGAATGTTGCATCCCATCAGGACAATTCGAGCCCGTCGATTGCTTCTTTTGAGTGACGAATTGGTGTGGCTGAGCAGGGAGAAGGTGAAAGTTGAGGGACGGGGTGATGGCGATTCGCTTGCAGATACGGCCTGCAGAGAACCGGATAGCTGTCTCTCTATGGCGCCGGAGCCGCTTGAAGGGCAGCGTGGCCCCTCGGTCGGAGAACGTGAGTTCAGACGCACATCGAAGCGGTGGTGTCGTTCATCACCGTGCCATCGTGGTATGATGGTCGGCCTGGGTGGTGCACTGCTCATACTTCGGGCTGCACGGTCGAAATCGTCTCGGGTAAAATTATCTCGTGGAGAGTGAGTGGGCCGAGACGGCGTTCTTCCTGCGAGGAGTGGACGAGGGCGGTGCACACCCCCGTGGACATGTGGAACTCGTCATCGTCGATCACCGGATCATCATGGCGGTCGGAGTAGACGTCTTCACCGAGGCTTATTCACAGCACGGCAGGACGAAGACTTGACAAGGGGAAACGCTCCTGCGGGTAACTCCTGTGAATAAGCCTCACAGTGTTGAGCGATGCAGACGGCGAGTTCTGTCTGCACTTGATCGCCGTGGCATCGAGGGGAGCTGCCGGCACGCGCCCACTCGGGAAATGGCATCGGCGCAGAGCTGACGTGGAGGGCCTGTTGGCCGGTCGTCTCGACGCCGACTGCTGGTCATGCCGAGGGGCGGAGCCGGGAGGACACTGCGGTTGCGATGGTTGACGAATTGATGAATGCTGCCGAGAAGGGGTGTCGTGACAGCGGCAAGTCATGTCGTTGCCCCGGGTGAGTGCTTGAGGGAGTGGATCGAGGAACACGGCGTGTCGCTGCAGCGCGTCGCCGGGCTCATGGGGTGCAGCCGTGAGCGGGTGAGTGGGATCATCAACGGACGTGCTCCTGTCGCCATCGACACCGCGATCCGGCTGGAGTGCCTCGTGGGCGTCCCGGTGGATTCTGGCTCCGGTACGTGATTGTCAGCCGTGCTGACGCGGCACGGGCCACCGATCTCGGTCGACTGGTTGCTTGCCGGGGTGTTGACGCCCGCTTGGAGCGTCTCTTGTTGGTGCTGCGTGTGCGGAAAGTCATCGGTGCGGTGCGGAAGGAATGGTTTCGTGGGGTCTCGATTGGGTGTAATCGTCAAGAATGTTTCCGGTTGGGAAATTTATTATGATCATTGGGCTGCGCAGTCGATCGGTGTCGACATCGCCTTGGACGGCTTTGAGGCCACGCTGAGGCGTGTCAGGCGCATGACGCCGATGGGTGTCGACACGCCGCAGGAGTGGACCGGCGCCACATGGATCGAGGGCACGTTGCTGATCGACCTGACGACACAGACCGTCACATGGGCAGAGGAGAGCGAAGGTTTGTACCTGCCCAGGCTGATCAACGCACTCACTGAACGTACCTGGCCGGGCTGGACCGCCGTCTGGTCGTCGGAGGGGACGCGCGGCGTGCTCGCGGCAGTTGGTGTTGACCCCGGTACCCTCTTCACTTCGACAGGTTGCACGACCATGTCCCCGGACTACTCGGCAGAGTCCCTCGTGGAGGGCGGCGTCAATGACTTCGACATGCTTTCCGTGGCGCTCGAAGGCGGTCGGATCGTTCAATGGTGGGCGGGCGGATTCCTGGAAGATGTCGCATGCCTCGGCCCGAGCGGCGTGCGTCACGTTGCGCTGAAGATGCTTGAGCGGTCGGCGGAGGGGGAGTGTCTCGTCCGGGGCGGCCACGCCGATGATGAACGGCCCACGATGGGCATCCACATCGATTACGGAACCCGAACGCTGCGTTGGTGGTCGCTCATGGATGAGGGCTTCGGTCAAGAAGAGTTTGCAGCGCTGTGGCCAGGGTGGCTCGTTGAGTCGATGGGTGACAATTACGAGTGGCACGAAAACATCATCGGCCGAGAGCTTCGGGGCTGGCAGGAGGACGTCGTGGAGTGTCGTGAGCAGTTCATTCGCGATATTGCGCAAGGCGCTCGTCCCAATCCGATGCTGTCAGCGGCTGGGCATCTGGTCAAGATGGGTCATGACATCCGGATCAATTCTTGCACTCTTCAATTCGTTCCAGCCGACAGAAGCGCGGGCAGTACCGCCGTTCTGGACCTTCTCGATGATCTTGCGTCTTCCGCCCCGTTGCCGCCGGCCCGCTACATCGACCGCTGTGGGATCATCCATGCCCCAGATCGGCGCTGATTGCCACTCTTGCCTGAGATCTTGTTGCGCGGCAGTGAGAACCGGGTCCGGTGTGCTGTCGGGTGTTCTTGAGGGAACCGGACCGCTTCACTGCCAAGGGTGGTGATGATGATCCTGTCGTGATGGAACCCGAGTGGAACGCTCGGGTTTCCACCGGAAGCGGGTGCGGAACATCTCAGGTGATGGTGGCACAGCGCGAGAACCGGCCCATCGCATGCCGATGGCATGTGAGCGGGGCCGGTGTCGATGGACACGGGATACTGATGGACACGGGATACACAATGGTGGGTCGGTGTGCAGCATGACTCCACAAGACGTTCTGCCCCAGGGCCGGCTGGTCCCGGATGGCGCGGATCCGCACCCCTCAACCCTGCGCCTCAGCCCTGCGCCGGCGCACCCGCCTGACCGGTCAGCACCCGGCCGAGCTCCTCGAAGAAGCGGTTGATGACCTTGCGGTTGCGCCGGCCCTGCCCGATGAGCGTCGGCAGGGCGCCGCTGGAGGTCAGCTGGACCGCCGTGGCGCTCTGCTGGGGGTCGACCGGGGCGATCCGCGCCTCGAGGCTCTCGCCCCAGGAGGCGAGGCTCATGCCGGTGGAGAACCTGATGGTCCCGCGGTCCGGGTCGGACGCCACGAGCTTGTACCGCAGGCCCTCGATCGCCTGGTGCGCGGCGTTGAAGACCGGCGCGTAGGCGAAGGGGTACTGCGTGCTGAGGGTCGTGTGCTGCTCGAAAACCGCCATGGGCACGAGTCTAGGGTCGCCGGGCCCACCGGCTGCCGGCGTCCACGTGCTGGCTGCCCGGCCGGAGCAGTCATACGGGTCCGGGCGGCTGGCGATGACGCCCGGACCGGCCCGGTGGCCCCACAACCGTAGACTTCCCGCATGGCCGCAGCACTGGAGATCCACGTCATCGCCGACTCCTCGGGCGAGACCGCGGCGCGCCTGGCCCGGGCGGCGCGCATGCAGTTCCCCTCCCGCGAGTTCCAGATCGTCCGCCACGCCCGCGTCCACAACGCCGAGCAGATGCTCGAGGTCTTCGACGCCATCAGCGCCTCGGCCGACCCGGAGCGTGGCCAGGCCGGACGCGCCGTCTTCTACACGCTCGTCAACGGCGAGCTGCGCGGCATGGTCGCCCGGTTCTGCACCGACAAGGCCATCCCCTGCGCCGACCTCATGGGCGACGCCCTCGACGCCCTGGCCGCCGCGGCGGGCACCGACGCCGACGAGGTGCCGATGCGCCCGGTCGGCGTCGAGGCCGACTACTTCGACCGCATCTCGGCCATGGAGTTCGCCGTGCGCAACGACGACGGCGTCATGCCCGATTCGCTGCGCGAGTGCGACATCTGCCTCGTCGGGGCCTCCCGCTCCGGCAAGACGCCGCTGTCCATCTACCTCGGCTACGCCGGCTACAAGACGGTCAACGTGCCGATCGTGCCGGGCATCACCCCGCCCGCCCAGCTGCGCACCATCGACCGCTGGCGCATCGTCGGCCTGACGATCGACGCCGAGCGCCTCCTCCAGATCCGCACCCGACGGGTGAAGGGCCTGGGCGGCTTCGGGCAGAAGGACGGCTACTCCGACCTGCTGAGCATCTACGACGAACTCGACGAGGTCGGGCGGGTCCAGCGCTCCCTCGGCTGCCCGGTCATCGACACGACCGGGCTCGCCCTCGAGGAGGCCGCCGCCCGCGTCATCGAGATCGTCGAGGAGCGCGCCCGCCGCGCCGGCGCCCATCTGCGCCGTCCGGCCGGGTCGATGAAGCTGGCGCCCTGAGCCGCCGGCGCCCCGGGGGCCGACGTCCCGGCCGGACGGGCTCGTGGCCCGAACCCGCATCAGGGCCTAGAGTTGCCCTGTCGGGGTTTCCTCCCCACCCACGCAGATGCATGTCACAGCAGATGCACGTCGAAGGAGATTGCGCAGTGAGCGAAAAGTACATCTACGACCTGTCCGAGGGCGACGCTTCGATGAAACCGCTCCTGGGCGGCAAGGGCGCCGGCGTCGCCGAGATGACCCGTCTCGGTGTTCCGGTCCCCGACGGCTTCACCGTCACCACCCAGGCCTGCATCGAGACCATGAACAACAACGGTGAATGGCCCGAGGGCCTGCGCGGGCAGATCGCCGACGCCCTCACCCGCTTCGAGCAGCGCGCTGGTCGCGTGCTCGGCGCCTCCACCAAGCCGCTGCTGGTTTCCGTCCGCTCCGGCGCCGTCGTCTCGATGCCCGGCATGATGGACACGATCCTCAACCTCGGCATCTCCGACGAGTCGGTCGACGCGATCGCCGCCGAGTCCGGCAACGAGCGCTTCGCATGGGACTGCTACCGCCGCTTCATCCAGATGTACGGCGAGGTCGTCGAGGGCCTCAGCTCCCACGTCTACGAGGACGCGCTGACCGCCATGAAGCGGGCCAAGGGCGCCGAGTCCGACACCGACCTGAGCGCGGCCGACCTCAAGGAGCTCACCGCCGAGTTCAAGCGCATCTCCAACGAGGAGTTGGGCGGCAACTGGACGAACGACCCGCGCGAGCAGCTGTTCCGCGCCGTCGAGGCCGTCTTCCGCAGCTGGCAGAACCCGCGCGCGCAGGTCTACCGCAAGGCCAACCACATCCCCGACGACCTCGGCACCGCCGTCAACGTCATGCAGATGGTCTTCGGCAACCGCGGCGACACGAGCGGCACCGGCGTCTGCTTCACCCGCAACCCGTCCACCGGCGAGAAGGCCCTCTACGGCGAGTTCCTCACCAACGCCCAGGGCGAGGACGTCGTGGCCGGCATCCGCACCCCGCGTCCGCTGTCCGAGCTGCGCGACGTGCTGCCCGAGGCCTACGACCAGCTCATCAAGACGATGCGCACGATGGAGACCCACTACCGCGACATGCAGGACATGGAGTTCACCATCGAGAACGGCAAGCTCTACATGCTGCAGACCCGCAACGGCAAGCGCACCGCCGCCGCCGCGCTGAAGGTCGCCGCCGACCTCGTCGACGAGGGCCTCATCGACAAGGAGGAGGCCGTGCGCCGCATCGAGCCCGAGCAGCTCGACCAGCTCCTGCACCCGGCCATCGACCCGAACCACTCGGCCGCCCCGGTGGTCACCGGCCTGCCCGCCAGCCCCGGCGCCGGCGTCGGCGCGGCCGTCTTCGACGCCGACACGGCCGCCGAGAAGGGCGCCGCCGGCGAGCCCGTCATCCTCATCCGCTTCGAGACGACCCCCGACGACATCCACGGCGTGCTCCAGTCCCAGGGCGTGCTCACCGCCCACGGCGGCATGACGAGCCACGCGGCCGTCGTCGCCCGCGGCTTCGGCAAGCCCTGCGTCGCCGGCGCCACGACGATCAAGATCAACCCCGACGCCAAGACCGTCACGATCGGCGACGTCGTCATCCACGAGGGCGACCAGATCACCGTCAACGGCTCGACCGGCGAGGTCTTCAACGGGCCTCTCGCGCTCATCCCGCCGCGCCTGGGCGAGGACTTCCAGAAGGTCGTCGGCTGGGCCGACGAGATCCGCGACCTCGGTGTGGAGGCCAACGCCGACAACGGCCCCGACGCCGCCAAGGCCCGTGAGCTGGGCGCCGAGGGCATCGGCCTGTGCCGCACCGAGCACATGTTCTTCGGCGAGCACCGCCTGCCGGCCATGCACGAGATGATCCTCGCCACCAACGACGAGGAGCGCCGCAGCGCCCTCGACAAGATCCTGCCGATGCAGCAGGCCGACTTCGAGGCGATCTTCGCCGAGATGAAGGGCCTGCCGGTCACCGTCCGGCTGCTCGACCCGCCGCTGCACGAGTTCATGCCCGACCTGGTCACCCAGGCCCTCACGGTGCAGGAGCTCGAGCTCACCGGCGCCGACCCGGGCGAGCTCGCCGCCGAGCGCACGACCCTGGCCCAGGTGAAGAAGCTGCACGAGCAGAACCCGATGCTCGGCACCCGCGGCTGCCGCCTCGGCATGCTCTACCCGCAGATCCCCGACATGCAGGCCCGCGCCGTCGTCCGCGCCGCCCTGGCCGTCCTCGAGCGCGAGGGCGAGACGGTGCAATTGCAGATCATGATCCCGCTGGTCCACCTGCAGCAGGAGCTGAAGACCCAGCGCGAGATCGTCGTGGCGGCGGTCGACGACGAGCTCGCCAAGGCCGGCAAGCAGCTCGACTACAAGGTCGGCACCATGATCGAGCTGCCCCGCGCGGCCCTGTGCGCCGACCAGATCGCCCAGTACGCCGACTTCTTCAGTTTCGGCACGAACGACCTCACGCAGACGACGCTGGGCATCAGCCGCGACGACGCCGAGAACGGCTTCCTCGGCTGGTACGAGAGCTCCGGCGTCGTCAAGCGCGATCCGTTCGCCACCGTCGACGTCGACGGCGTCGGCCAGCTGGTGCGGATGGGCGTCGAGAAGGGCCGCTCGGTGAACCCGTCGCTCAGCACCGGCGTCTGCGGCGAGCACGGCGGCGACCCCGACTCGATCGCCTTCTTCCAGACGATCGGACTGGACTACGTGTCCTGCTCGCCGTACCGCGTCCCGATCGCCCGCTTCGCCGCGGCCAAGGCGAAACTCGCCCAGCAGGACTCCGCGAGCTGACCGAACGGTCGCCGCGGGGCGCGGAGACCGACACGGTCGGGGCCGGGGGCGCGCGCCCCCGGCCCCGACCGTGTCCGCCCCGAGCGGCGCGTGCGCGGTCGGCGCCGGGGATTCGGCGCATCGACCGTTGTCGCCGCGGGCCCGCGGGTTGTTGACCGGCCCCGGGGGTGTCGGACCACAATGAAGGCAAGCCGCCGAAGAGGCGGAACCCACGAAAGGACGACGCATGACTGAGCAGGTCGACGACGCCGTGATGGCACCGAACCCCTCACCCGCCGCGCTGGGCGGCTGGCGCGTCAGCTACCGGCCCGGATCGTGGCTCGTGCTGTCCGGCCCCAGCTCGCTGGTGATGCTGGACGCCCGGCCCGGCCAGGCCGACGAGTTCATCAACGGGCTGTGGGAGGACATCGTCGGGGCCGCCTCGGTGTCGGCCCTCGTCGGACGGCTCGCCGCGCGCGGCCTGGACCGCATCGCCGATCTCGCCGTCCTGTTCCTCGAGGACGGCGTCATGCGGACCCTCGTCCGCGGCGGTGTGCGCGTGCTCGACGCCGACACGGGCGCCCCCCTCGTCGACGGCGCCGGCGTCATCACATGGCGCGAGTCCCAGATCGCCACCGGTCGCGTCCACGTCGACGTCGGCCAGGACTCCGACGGCCCCGAGCTGCCGCTCGTCGTCGGCGCCGCCCAGTGCTCCGGGCTGCTCGTCGACCTGGACGGCCTGCCCCCGGTCGCCGTCGCCGAGTCCCGGCCCGCCGAGACCGGGGCCGGATCCTCCGGCGAGCAGTGGCACCCGGTCGGGCCGGGCGTCCCGGACGAGGGCGCCGCGGCGTTCACCGGCTCGGCGCTCGGCGCCGACCACCACCGCGACTGGGGCGCCGTGCCGTCCCCGGCGCCCGAGCCGGCTCCGCCCGCCGAGGAGGCGGCCCCCGCAGCGGCCGCCACCGAGCGCTTCAACGCCGTCGCCGGGGACGCCTCCGGGCCCTACGGCCGGCCCGAGTCCTCCTACGAGCAGCAGGGCTTCGACGAGCCCACCGATGCCGCGCCGATGAACTGGATGGCGCAGCGCCCTCGCGACGACTCCTTCATGTACGAGAAGACCGAGGTGCTCGGCGGCCCCGGGGAGGCGCCGCAGGCCCCGCAGGAGCAGGCCCCCGAGCAGCCGCCCCTCGCCGGGCCCCCGGCCGGCGGGGCCGAGCGCACCCTCGGCCAGGACGCGGTCGGCCCCCACGACGACTCCGAGCCCTCGCGCGCCGACTGGGCCCCCTCCCGGCCCCGGGCCGTCGCGCAGGTCGTCACGCTCAGCGGCCTCTCCCAGCCGCTGGACGGCCCGCTGCTCGTCGGCCGCTCCCCGCAGCCGCCCGGCGGCATGACCGCCGGGACGATGCGCGTGCCGAGCCCGCACCACGACATCTCGCGGTCCCACGTCCACCTGGAGCCGAAGGACGGGCAGATCCTCGTGACCGACATGAACTCGACGAACGGCACGATCATCTACATGCCCAACGCGAACCCGTTGCGCCTCGAGAACGGCCAGTCCATCCTCGTCCCGGTCGGCACGACGCTCGACCTGGGCGACGGCGAGCAGATCAACCTCTCGGTGCCGCTGGGCTGAGCCGTGCCGGGGGGCGGGGGAGGGCGCCGGGCCGCGGGAGGCCCGTGCCTGCCTGCGCGTGCTCGACCGGCTCCGGTCCGACGCCGCGGTCTGCGTCGTCGGCTCGCTCAACGCCGACCTGCGCGTGAGCACCGAGCGCCTGCCTCGCCGGCGGCATCCCCCTGGCGGACGGCGCGCGGCTCGCCGGGGCGGTCTCGGCCCTCGCCGCCTGCGGGCCGGGGGCCCGGGGCCCCTACCCGGACGTCGGGCGGGTGCGGGACTTCCTCAGCGCCGCCGCCCGCGCGTGACGATCGTCTGCACGATCGCGACGACGGCCGGCGTCACGGCCAGCGCGACGTGCAGCGCACGCGAGCGCAGGACCTCGTCGGCGAGACCGGCGAGGCCGCCACGGTCGTGGAGGATGGTGCTGAGCGCGGTGCCGGGGCGCTCCCGGTCGTCCTCGCCCGACTCGGTGAATGGGATCAACTGCGACATGTGCTCGCCCCCGAGATGCTCCGCCCGTTGCGGGGCCGTCCGTCGTGGACGGTCCCGCCTCCAGGGTAGACCCCGTCCAGGACGGGCTCCGCGCGGCGGGCCGGGGCCGCCCGGGGAGCGGCGGCACGGGCTGTCCCGCGGCTCGCCCCGGCGGGTCGTCGACGGGGCGCACTCCCCGCGGATGACGACGAGGCGGCCCGACTCGGTGCGGCCGGCGGAGGGGCCGGCGCCGCTCGCGGAGGCGGGTTCTGCCCGTCCTCCCGGCCGGAGCGCCTGCGCCGCGCTGCGCGAACGGTCCTCAGCGCCGATCGCGGAAGGGGCTCTGCCAGCCCCGGGACCGGGAGGGCTTGGCGGCCGGGCCGGTCCGCGGCTCCTCGCGGCGGGCCGCCGGACGCGGGGCCTCGGCGGCGGCCTCGCCCGGTCCGAGGATGCGCGGTATGCGCAGCGTGAAGCAGGAGTAGCCGGGGTGCGAGTCGACGGTGGCGGTGCCGTGGTGGGCGTTCATGATCGAGGCGACGATCGCCAGGCCCAGGCCGGTGGAGCCCTCCTCGGAGTGGGTACGGGCCATGTCCGCCCGCGCGAAGCGCTCGAAGACGTGATCGATGAGGTCGGGCGGCACGCCGGGGCCGTTGTCCTCGACGGTGATCACCGCGTCGCGCCCGTTGAGGCGGACCGTTGTCGTGACGATCGTGCCGGCCGGGGTGTGCTTGCGGGCGTTCGACAGCAGATTGGTGAAGACCTGGTGCAGCTGGAACTCGTCGGCGCGCACCATGAGCGGGGCGTCGGGCAGGTTGAGGCGCCACGTGTGGTCCCGGCTGGAGGCCTGGGCGTCGGAGACCGCGTTGAGCACGACCTCGTTGACGTCCACGTCGGTGAGCTCGTTCTCCCGGCCGGCGTCGAGGTGGGCCAGCAGGAGCATGTCCTCGACGAGCGAGCCCATCCGCTGCGACTCGCTCGCGATGCGGGTCATGGCGAACGCGGTGCTCTCGTTGAGCTGGTCGGGCCGTTTGAGGCTGAGTTCGGAGTAGCCGCGGATGGCGGCCAGCGGATTGCGCAGCTCGTGGCTGGCGTCCGCGACGAACTGTTTGACCTTCGACTCGGACTGTTCGCGCGCCTTCAGCGCGTCCTCCACGTTGTCGAGCATCCGGTTGAACGAGCGGCCCACCCGGCCGACCTCGTTGCGCGGGTCGAGGTCGCGGTCGTCGAGCCGGTCGGGCAGGGTGACCAGCCCCGTCTCGAGATCCATCTCGGAGACCTTGTTGGCCGTCTTCATGAGGCGGTTGAGCGGCGCCAGGGTCTGCCGGACGACGGCCGTCGCGATGACGCCGGAGACCACGATGGCGAGCGCCACGACGATGCCCTCGGCCAGCACCAGCCGCTGCATCGCATGCGTCCACTGGGTCATCGGGATGCCGACGTAGAGCGTGCCCCGTACGCTCGAGGTGCTGCCGTCCTCCTTCACGATGGCGACCATGACCGAGCGGGACATGGCCCGGTAGCCGCCCAGCTCGGGCAGCTTGACGTCATGGGACCTGCCGTCCGTGGGGACCTCGGTGATCTTCGTGTTCACCGCGTCGGAGGTGTTGACCGTGTTGCGCCGGTCGACGTCCTCGACGATGCCCTGGACGTTGTCCTCGGTGTCGACGAGGACGACGACGGCGCCGACCGGCAGGCCGCCCAGCGGCACGTCGCTCGTGCCGAAGATCGAGTCGGTCGCCGAGTCGCCCCGGCTCTGCTCGTCGGGCGTGGGCCCGCTCGAGGGCTGGGAGGCCCCGGACGGCTGGCCCCCGGTGTTCGTGCTCGGCAGGCCGAGCGCCTCGGTGAGCTGGGCGTCCACCTGCTGCACGAGGATGTGATGGACCATGAGGGCGCTGAACATGCTCAGGATGATCGCCACGGCGGCGACGATCGCGCTGAGCCGGACAACGAGCTTGTAGTTCAGCGTGCCCCGGCCCATCGGGCGCCAGGGCTGCTCCTCCTCGTCGGCCGTGTGCCCGCCGGCCCCGCCGCTCGGGGGATCGACGGGGGCCGCCGGGTCGTCGGGCGCCGAGGGCGCGGAGCGCCGGGGCTCAGCCGACAGCCGGCTTGAGAACATACCCGGCGCCCCTCATGGTGTGGATCATCGGTGCGCGGCCCGCGTCGATCTTCTTGCGCAGATAGCTGATGTACAGCTCCACGACGTTCGCCTGGCCGCCGAAGTCGTAGTTCCAGACGCGGTCGAGGATCTGCGCCTTCGACAGCACCCGCCTGGGGTTCCTCATGAGATAGCGCAGGAGCTCGAACTCCGTGGCCGTCAGGTGGATCTCGTCGCCGCCGCGGGTGACCTCGTGCGAGTCCTCGTCCAGGACGAGGTCGCCGACGATCAACTCCGACTCGGAACGCTTGGAGGCCGCGCCGCTGCGGCGCAGCAGGGCGCGCAGCCGCGCCATGACCTCCTCGACGCTGAAGGGCTTGGTGACGTAGTCGTCGCCGCCGGCGGTCAGCCCGTTGATGCGGTCCGAGACGGCGTCCTTGGCGGTGAGGAAGATCACGGGGATCTCGGGCTGCTCGGCCCGGATGCGGCGCATCACCTCGAGCCCGTCGAAGTCGGGCAGCATCAGGTCGAGCACGACGGCGTCGGGGTGCACCTCGCGGGCGACGCGGACCGCCTCGGAGCCGCTCGCCGCGGTGCTGGGGTTCCAGCCCTCGTAGCGCATCGCCATGGACAGGAGTTCGGTGAGGCTCGGTTCGTCGTCGACGGCGAGCACGCGGATCGGCGTGCCGTCGGGACGGGAGATGACCTCCGGGGACTGTGGACCTGGCATGACCCTACTGTGGCAGTTCGGCCGCCGGCTCGTCTATGTCTTTCCTTTTCGTTTCCTGTGAACCATCCGTTCCGGTGCGGGCGCCGCCCGTGGACGCCGGACCGGCCCGACGGGCATGCGGCGGACGTCCGGTGCGACGAGCACCCAAGGTGAACACTTGGTGAACAGGCCCACCTCGTCCTGGGTGCGGGCCCGGTGATGCGCAAGAATCGAATCCGACGGCGAGCGCCGCCCGAGCCCCGCAGGTGCTCCACCTGTGGGGCGGGAGATCCCAGGGCGACCGGTCCGACCCCGGGGCGGGCCGTTACGATCGCGTGAGGTGCGTATGAGAGCAGTTGCGAACGACTGCAGCGACGGGCGTGAGCTCCGATGACTCTCGCAATCGTCGTGATCGTTGTCGTGACCGCCTTGGTCTTCGACTTCACCAACGGCTTCCACGACTCCTCCAACTCGATGGCCACCGCCGTCGCGACCGGGGCCTTCCGGCCCAGGATCGCCGTCACCGTGGCCGCCGTCCTCAACATCGTCGGCGCCTGCCTGTCCACCGAGGTCGCCCGGACGATCAGCTCCGGCATCGTCAACGACGCGCTCGTGACTCCGACGATGGTCTTCGCCGGCCTCGCCGGGGCCATCATCTGGAACCTCGTCACCTGGCTGCTCGGCCTGCCGTCGAGCTCCTCGCACGCCATGTTCGGCGGCCTCATCGGCGCCGTCCTCGTCACCGCCGGGCACAGCGGCGTCCACTGGGGCGTCATCGTCTCCAAGATCATCCTCCCGGCGCTCGTCGCGCCGGCCGTGGCCGGCGTCGCCGCGGGCGTCGCCACCTTCTGCGCCTACCGCATCACCGACCACTCGGTCACCCATGCGGGCCGCTACTACCGCATGGGTCAGCGCATCTCGTCGTCGATGCTCGCCCTGGCCCACGGCACCTCGGACGGCCAGAAGACGATGGGCATCATCACGCTCGTCCTCATCGCCGCCGGCATGCAGGCCCCCGGCACCCACCCGCACTGGTGGGTCATCGGCATGGCCGGTCTCGCCATCGGCCTGGGCACCTACTCCGGCGGCTGGCGCATCATGCGCACCATGGGCAGCGGCCTCGTCGCCGTCGAGGCCCCGCAGGGCTTCTGCGCCGAGACCGCCTCGACCGTCGCCGTCCTCGCCTCCAGCCACCTCGGCTTCGGCCTGTCGACCACTCACGTGTGCACCGGCTCGATCCTCGGCTCTGGCGTCGGACGCGGCGCCAAGGTCAACTGGTCGGTCGCCGGCCAGATGGCCAGCGCCTGGCTCGCCACCCTGCCCTGCGCCGCGGTCGTCGGCGCCGTCGCCGGCTGGCTCGCCGGGCGCGGCATCGTCGGCATCGGCGTCGTCGCCGTGGCCCTCGTCATCGCGGCGGGGGCGATCCTCACGCGGGCCAACCGCACCAAGGTCCATCACGGCAACGTGAACGACGACCCCCGGGCCGTCCCCTCCCCGGCCCGGCAGCCTGGCGGGCGCGTCGTCGAGGACCTCCCCGTCGTCGTCGAGGGCTCCGTCGCCCACGAGGCCGAGAGGGTGCTCAAGAGCGCGGCCGGGCGGGCCCCCGGCGGCGATGATGACCCCCGGCCCGGCCAGCACCTGGCCGGCAGCGGAGTCGCCTCGTGAGCATCGACTGGGGCGCCCTCGGCGTCGTCAGCATCGTCACGCTCATCGGAACGGTCTTCGTCGTCTGCGTCGTCTCGTGCGCGGCGCTGCTCATGGACCTCTCGCACGCCAGGGCCCAGGCCGGCCGTCCCGCCGGGGCCATGCGGGCCGGCGCGGCCGCTCTCGTCGGCTGCTGCGCGGCCATCCTGCTGTTCGGGCTGTGGCTGATCATCCCCTACTTCCACTGAGCCGCACTGCCGATCCCTCGGCGGGCCCGGCGCGCCCGCCCGGTCGTCCCGCGCCGGCCGCTCGCGCGCTGCGCGGGCGGGGCCGCTCTCTAGACTGTTCCCCATGCGGCTGAACCGTCCCCACCTGAACCGTCTCGGCGTCCACCGGCCGCACCCGGCCCGGCCGTCCGCCGGGCCCCCGTCGGCGGGCGGGGCGGTCGGCGCGCTGGCCGGATACGTCGCCGCCTACGCCCCGTCCCTGCTGCCGCGCACCTGGCTCTTCCAGGGGGTCGTCGCGGCCGTCTCCTCGGTCTTCGGCTACCAGGTCGGCATGATCGCGGGCCGGGCCGCCGGTCTGCTCGGCGACGTCCTGGGCGTGCGCCCCGACCCGGCGGTGCGGCCCCGGGCCGGCCGGCGCGCCCTCGCCGCGGCGGCGCTGTCCGTCGGCGCGGCCGCTGCGGTCGGCGTCCCGCTGGCCGCGCTGCGCTCCCAGCGCCGCACCGCCCGCGCCTGCCGGGCGGACGAGCCGACGGCGGGCTGGCAGCTCGCCTCGGCGGCCGCCGGGGCCGGCATCTTCCTGCTGCTCGAGGCCCAGTGGCGGGCCACCGCCGCGGCCATCGACTGGGTCGGCGCGCACCTGCACGGGCGCATCGCCTGGCGGGTGGCCGAGCGGCTCGTCGCCACGCTCGTCGTGCTGGCCACCATCGTCGTCGTCTTCGACCAGGTGATCCTGCGCGGCGTCATCGAGGTTGGCCGCACCGCCTCGGAGCGCATCGATCTCACGACGCCCGAGGGCATGGCCCAGCCCGCCTCGCCGACCCGCTCGGGCAGCCCCGCCTCCCGCGAGGCGTGGTCCACGCTCGGGCTGCAGGGCAAGATCTTCGTCACCGGCGGGCCCGACGCCGCGCGCATCGAGCAGGTGACCGGTCGTCCCGCCCTCGACCCGCTGCGCGCCTACGCGGCGATGGGCTCGCGCAGCCTGCGCGGCGTCACCGAGGCCGTCCTGGCCGAGATGGACCGCACCGGAGCGTGGAGCCGGGGCAGCCTGTGCATCGTCACGACGACCGGACGCGGCAGCGCCAACGAGTGGAGCGCCTCGGCCTTCGAGTACCTCACCGGCGGGGACTGCTGCACCATCGGCATGCAGTACTCGGGCCTGCCCAGCGCCATCACCCTGTTCACCGACAAGCAGATCCCCGTCGTCGCCTCGCGCATCCTCTTCGACGCCATCTCGCGGCGCCTCGCCGCGCTGCCCGCCGACCGGCGTCCCAGGGTCTACCTCTCCGGCGAGTCCCTCGGCGCCTTCGGCTCCAACGGCGTCTTCGCCGACGTCGACGACCTGCTGGCCCGCGCCGACGGCGCCGTCTGGATGGGCGCGCCCGACTTCACCCCGCTCAAGTCCGGGCTCAGCGCCGCCCGCGACCCCGGCTCGACCGTGGTCGTGCCGGTCGTCGACGGCGGCCGCCACGTGCGCTTCGCCGGTCGGCCCGAGCACCTCACCCGCACCGAGTTCGGCCGCCGGCTCGGCCCCTGGTCGTTCCCGCGCATCGTCTACCTGCAGAACGACACCGACCCGGTCGTGTGGTGGGGCACGCGGCTGCTGTGGCGCCGCCCCGAGTGGTTCGACGGCCTGCGCGCCCCCGGCAGCACGATGTCGCGCATGCGCTGGGTGCCGTTCGTCACCTTCTGGCAGATCGCCTGCGACATGCCCGTGTGCTACCGGGTGCCGGAGGGCTTCGGCCACAAGTACTCGGCCGAGCAGATCGTGCCCGCCTGGGCCGCCGTGCTCGGCGGGGAGCCCACCGACGACCACGGGGCCGTCATCGACGCGCTGGTCGAGGACATCCGGGCCGATCGCCCCCGGTCGCACTGAGCGGGACACCGCCGGTGCGGTTCAGCGTGCGACCAGGGATGCGAGCCCCGGCCGGGCCGGGCGGACCGTCGGCCAGGCGGTGCCAGGGCCCTCGACTAACGCCTCGTCCTCGACCGCTCAGGACCCGAGCCGGTCCCAGGCCCCGCGAATCGTCTCGACCAACAACCGGGAGGCCTGCCCCTGCACGGCCGCGCCGCCGCGTGATCGAGACCGGTCGTCCAAGCGGTCATCGGAACCGAGGTCAGGCTGATCCCTGACAGCCGGTTCCTCCCGTCCCACCGGCATCAACGCGGCAGGGCCGGCCTCCGTACGAGCCGGGCCCGGATGCTCCACGACACGACGCCGCCCGTGCTTCTTCTCCACGATCTGCACGGCAGGCGCCCCGAAGCGGTCCTCACCTTCCGCGCGAACGGGCGCATGAGCCACCATCCCATCGAGACCATTAGTGCCTCCCGACCGCCCACGCAAATCACGCCGACAAGCCCCGACGCACCCCGAACAGCTCAAACCAACGCTGAGGCGTGCAACTCAGGGGGGCGACGATATTCTCGCTTGTGTCAACCACGGAAATCACCTTTTAGATCAGACCGAAGCTCATATGGCTGTCATGAAACAAAATCGTTTCTGTGGCTGTCATGAAACAAAATCGTTTCTGGTTTCGCGGAGTGGGAGGTGCTCGAAGTCGTAGTCGAAGGC
>NZ_AUFR01000034.1 GCF_000426605.1 Propionibacterium acidifaciens DSM 21887 | reverse complement strand
CGTCGTCGACGGGGGCGGGCGCCGCGCCGGGGGCCGGGCGGGGGCGGCCGCGTTCGTCTGCTACCTCGCGGTGGCCCTGTGGCTCAGCGCCCACGACCTCGTCTTCCCCGACGCGATGAGCCGGGTCGCGAACGGCTACTACGTCCTGTTCAGCCGGGATCCGCACCTGGCCGCCATCGGCTTCGTGTGGAACCCGCTGCCCTCGCTCGCCGCCATTCCGCTGCTCCTCGCCACGCCGCTGTGGCCCGCGCTGGCGTCCAGGGCGCTGGCCGGGTGCCTCGTCTCGGCGCTGTGCGGGGCCTGCTCGGTGGCGCTCATGCACCGGCTGCTGGGCCGGCTGGGCGCCGGCCCGGCGATGCGCCTCGTGCTCACCGCCGTCTTCGCCCTCCACCCGCTCGTCCTGCTCGGCTCGGCGGCGGGGGCGAGCGAGGCGATGCTCCTGGTGGTGTGCCTGTACGTGGCGGTCCACCTCGTGGACTGGCTGACCGGGGCCGATCCGTGGCAGCTCGTCCATGTGGGCGTCGGCGCCGGGGTGGCCTACCTCGTGCGCTACGAGGCGCTCGCGGCCGGCGCCGCCGCGGCCCTGCTCGTCCTGCTCGTCTCGTGGTGGCGCTCCCGTCACCGTCGGAGCGCGGCGGGTCTGGCCCTCACCGACATGGTCCTCGTCGCCGCCCCGGTCGCCGCGTCCTTCGGGCTGTGGGCGCTGGCGAGCAAGGTGATCGTCGGCTCGTGGCTCGAGACCTTCACCTCCCAGTACGGCAATTCGGCCCAGGTCGGCACCTTCCGGGAGTCCATCGAGGGGATCATCGGCGCGGGCACCCACGCCCACGTGGCCTACATCGCGACCCAGCTGGCGAACACGGCCCCGCTGGCCGTGCCCCTCGTCCTCGTGGCGCTCGTCGTGGCGCTGCGACGGCGCGAGGCGACGCCCCTGGCCCCCGTCTTCGTGCTCGGCTCGGTGCTCGCCTTCCAGGCTCTCACCTTCCTGCGCGGGATGTCCTTCGGCTGGCTGCGCTTCCAGATCGCCGCCGTCCCGCTCGGCGTCGCCGCCGCCGGCTACCTGGCCGGCGTCCTGACCGGCCGGGGCCGGCCGTCCGCGCCGCGCCGTGTGCTCGCCGTGATGCTGGGGGTGGCGATGGTCGCCACCCTGCCGCTGGCCTGGAGGGCCGAGCGGAACCCGAGCCTGGCCCGCGAGGAGGCGCTGGCCGTCCAGGTCGCCGATGGCGGCCAGTACCCGATGGAGCGGCGGGTCGCCGCCGACATCGCGGCGATGGGCCTGGGCCGCGGCGCCGTCATCACCGATGTCGCGTACTCGTTCCCGATTGTCCTGAGTGCCGAGGATCCGCGGGTCTACGCGATCACCACGGATGAGGACTTCGATGCCCTGTTGGCCGATCCTCGGTCGAATGGGGTGTCCTACGCCCTTCTCACGTCGCCGGACACGGCCCCGGCCGATGCCGTCGCCGAGCGCTACCCGGGCATGTGGGAGGACGGCGCCGGCCGGGCCGAGATGGCGCGGCAGTGGAGCGACGGCCGCGGGCTGACCTGGCGGCTGTACCGCTTCACCGGCTGAGACCGGCCCGCCCGATTCCGCGACGCGCGCCGAACGGCGGCCCGGCTCGGCGGCGCCGGCCGGCGCCGCCCATGGGCCGCGACGAGAGCCCGCCCGTCCGGAGGCCGGCGGGGCATGCGGGGCGTCATCACCGGCGGACTCCACGGCCCCGCCCGTCCGGGGGCCGACGTGTACTTCGCATCACAGGGCCGCCCCCGACCACACGGCCCCGCCCGTCCGGGGCCGCCGACCTGCTCGTTGCGCCCCGCTGGGGGGAACGGATCCTGCTCGGCCGGGGCCGGACCTGCCGGACCGCTTCGCGGCGGACCGCAGGTGGTGCCGTCGAGGCCGGCCGGCCGCCCGTCCGGGGCCGTGTCAGGCGTCGCCTGCGCCGTCCATGCGGCCGAAGCGCACGACGTGGACGACGAGGTCGTCGGCCTCGTCACAGGCGTCCAGGTCGATCGTCGCGGTGATCGCCCAGTCGTGGTCGCCCTCGGGATCGGCGATGGTCTGACGCACCGTCCACAGCCGGCCCGCCTCGTCGATCCGCAGGTACTGCGGGCCGCGCGCGTCGGCGTCGGTGCCGATGTCGTCGTGCTCGTCCCAGTAGTCGCCCAGGGCGTCGTCCCAGTCGCCGCGACCGAAACTCGCGCCCGGATCGGACGCGTCGAGGGCGGCCAGGGCGTCGACGTCGTCGGCGGCGGCCAGCTGCACGCGGCGGAACATTGCGTTGCGCACGAGCACCCGGAAGGCCGACCGATTGGCCGACAGGGCGCGGTCGGCGGCGGCCGGTTCCGGCTCCTCCCCGACGGGCCCCGCGTCGGAACCCATCCGTGCCCACTCGTCGAGGAGCGAGGAGTCCGTCATGCGGACGATCTGCCCCAGCCAGTCGAGGATCTCGTCGAGGGCCGGCGTCCGCGCGGCGAGCGGGACGGTCTGGCGCAGGGCGCGCAGGGCGTCCGACAGATAGCGCAGCACGGTGCCCTCGGAGCGCTGCACCTTGTGGAAGGCGCAGTACTCGCCGAAGGTCATGGCCCGTTCGTACATCTCGCGCACGACGGCCTTGGGGTGCAGCGGGTGGTCGGCGAGCCACGGGCGCGTGGCCGAGAAGGCGGTGAACGCGGCCTCGAGCTCGTCGGCCAGGGGCTCCGGGTGACCGATGTCGTCGAGGGCCGCCATGCGCTCCAGGTAGTCCATGCCGTCGGCCTTCATCTCGGCGATCGCCTCGTCCCTGGCCCGGCGCTCCTGCGCCCTCAGGACCGGCCACGGGTCCTCCAGGGTCGCCTCGATCGTGCTCACGACGTCGAGGGCGTAGTCCTCGTCCTCCGGGTCGAGCAGCTCGAGGGCGGCCATGGCGAAGGCGCTGAGCGGCTGGTTGAGGGCGAAGTCGTCCTGGAGGGCCGGGTTGAGGTCGTACCGGCGCCCGCCGGGCGTCGGCTCGTCGCGGCGGACGACGACCCCTGCGGCGATCATCGAGCGGCCCAGCTGGACGGCCCGGCGCAGCAGCCGCGCGCGGATCCTCCGGTCGTCGACGCAGGCGTCGACGATGTGGACGAGCGCGGCCCCGGTGTCCTCGTCGCGGCCGAGCAGATTGAGGATCATCGAGCTGGTCACCCGCATGCGCGCGTGGAGCGTCTCGGGGGCGGACTCGATGAGCTTGGTGAAGCTCGCCTCGGTGTAGTTGACGAAGCCCTCCGGCGGCTTCTTGCGGCGGACGCTGCGGAGCCTCCTCGGGTCGCCGGCGAACTTCGCGGCGATCCGGGCGTTCTCCACCTGGTGCTCGGGAGCCTGCGCGACGACGTGGCCGATCGTGTCGAACCCGGCGCGGCCCGCGCGCCCGGCGATCTGGTGGAACTCGCGGCTGCGCAGCAGGCGCTGGCGGCGCCCGTCGAACTTGCTCAGCGAGGTGAACAGCACCGTGTGGATCGGCACGTTGATGCCGACGCCGAGGGTGTCGGTGCCGCAGATCACCTGGAGCAGGCCGCGTTGGGCGAGCTGTTCGACGAGACGGCGGTACTTCGGCAGCATGCCGGCGTGGTGGACGCCGATCCCGTGGCGCAGCATCCGCGGCAGGGTGGCGCCGAAGCCGGGCGCGAACCGGAAGTCGCCGATGGCCTCGACGATCTCGTGGCGCTGCTCGGTGCTCACGAGACGGACGCTCATGAGCGCCTGGGCCTGCTCGGTGGCGAGCCTCTGGCCCGAATGGACGATGTAGACCGGCGCCTGGCCCGTCTCGACGAGCTCGCCGATCGTCTCGTGCAGGGGCGTGAGCGCCCAGTGGTAGGTGAGCGGCACAGGGCGCTCGGCGTCGGCGACGACCGTGGTGCCCCGACCGGACCAGGCGGTCAGCCTCCGCGACAGCTCGGTGACGTCGCCGAGCGTGGCGCTCATGACGACGAACCGGCAGTCGCCCAGCTCGGACAGCCCCACCTGCCAGGCCCAGCCGCGGTCGGGGTCGGCGATGAAGTGGAACTCGTCCATGATGACCAGGTCGACGTCGGCCGCCGCGCCCTCGCGCAGCGCGATGTTGGCCAGGATCTCGGCGGTGCAGCAGATGATCGGGGCCTCGGGGTTCACCGAGGCGTCGCCGGTGACCATGCCGACCAGGTCGGCGCCGAAGACCTCGCAGAGCGCGAAGAACTTCTCGTTGACGAGGGCCTTGATGGGGGCGGTGTAGTAGCTGCGGCCGCGGGCGGCCAGCGTGACGAAGTGCGCCGCCGTGGCGATGAGCGACTTGCCCGAGCCGGTCGGCGTCGTGACGATCGCGTTGTCCCCGGCGAGCAGCGCCAGGAGCGCCTCGCTCTGGTGGGGGTACATCGACAGCCCCTGGCCCGCCACCCAGCCGTCGAAGGCGTCGAACAACGCGTCGGGGTCGTGGGCGAGCGCCCCGGCGGGCAGCAGGTCGGTCAGTGTCCGGATCATCGCGGCCAGTCTAGGAGCGTCCGGCCGGGGATCCCGGTCGGGTCGGTGGGGCGTCCGGGCGGGTCTTCCAGGGGTCGGGTCGGCGTCGTCGTTCGTCGTCCCTCCTTCCCCTCCCTCTTCGGCTCCCACCTCGCTTTTGTGCTGACACCCGGGATATGTCCGGGGCGGGAGCACACAGGTGAGGTGGGGGCGCATATGTGAGATGGGAACGGGGGCGGTGCGATGGCGGGGAGGGAAGACGACGATGCGGACGGCGGAGAGGCGGACGACGGGAGGGCCGGGCCTAGAATCGACCCGTGAACGAGACGAGCCCCGCGAGCGGGACGAGCCCGAGCGGGGCCGGCGACCCGGCTGACGGGTCGGCCGCCGCGCCCGCACCGCTGCCGCGCGAGCTCGAGCTCGCGCGGGCCCTCGTCGTCCTGCCCGACAGGGGCGTCGACAGGCTCATGCCGATCATCGAGGTGCTCGTCCAGGAGGGGCTGGACGTCGTGGCCGTCGAGCTCGCCGAGGGGGGCGACCCGGCCGGGCTCTTCCCCCTGTACTCCTTCCGCGCCTGCCTCGGCGCGGCCCGCGTGTCCAGCGCCGTCCACGCCCGCCGTGCGGTCGACCTGGGCGCGGCCTTCGCGCTGTGCCCCGACCCGAGCGATGAGGCCCTGGCCGTCCTGCGGGACGGGGGCGTCCCGGCGATCTGCGAGGCGCTCACCCCGAGCGAGGTCCGCGCCGTCTGGCGCCGCGGGGTCGCCGCCGTCGAGGTGACGCCCGCCGACGTGCTGGGGGAGCGCTACCTCAAGGCCCTGCCCGCGATGGTGCCCGAGGCGCGCCTCGTCGCCGGCGTCCAGGAGATCCGGACGGGTCGCAGATGGCTGAACGAGGGCGCGGTTGCCATCGATGTCACCGATCCGGTCCTCTCCCGGGTCCTCGTCTCCGGCGACCACGCCTCGTTGCGCAAGCGGGCCGCTGAGGCGGCCCAGCAGCTGGGCCGGCAACGTCGCCGCTAGTCAGGGGCTCAGGGTTCGGCTCAGGGAACCCTGGTTCTCTCAGGAACGCGGCACGGCTCGCCCGGGTCCCCGGTGGAGGACGGCTGGTTTCTGAGATTCCAGGCACCCGAAGTTGAACTTTTCTCAGGAACCGTCGTATGGTGGAGCCCGGTCGGTCCCCCTCCCACTGACCGCTCCCTGATCCGAACGAGGAACGAGGAATGCTGTGACTGCACGCCGAGCTATGCTGGACGACGAGGTCGTCAAGATCGCTGAATCCGCTGTCGCCCCGCGCCGCGCTGTGATGCCGGCCCTGGCCGACATGGCCGTCTCCTCCCGTTCCGAGGCCACCGCCGAGCTGCGCGTCATCGATGGTGCCTCGTCCCGCACGGCCTCCAAGGGCGCCCGGGGCCGTCATCGTGTCGCCGCCCCGGCCGCCGCCGTCGCCGCGGTCTCCGCCCTCGGCGTCATCTCCAGCCTCGTCCCCGCCGCCGCGACGAGCGGCTCGGCCGCTCCCGCCGGCGTCGACAGCGCCACCGGTGGCCACGAGGCGGTCTTCAGCGCCAACGCCCTCAACGCTGTGAGCGAGGGTCAGGCCTCCACCGACGCCCTCAACGATGACATCAGCGCCCTGGCCGACCTGAGCTCCGGCATCGACACCGCCGCCGCCGATGCGGCTGTCAAGGCCGCCGACAGCGAGCAGGCCGCCAAGGACAAGGCGGCCGCCGACAGGAAGGCCGCTGCCGCCGCCCTCGCCCAGCAGGAGGCCTCCTCGAGCGCTGCCAGCGCGCAGGGCAGCTCCCCCGCCGCGGGCACCACCTCGGGCTCGGGCTCGGTCACCGCCTCCAGCGCCTCCGCCCAGGCCGCCGTGAACTTCGCCATGGCCCAGATCGGCAAGCCCTACAAGTACGGCGCCAGCGGCCCCGACGGCTACGACTGCTCCGGCCTCGTGATGGCCGCCTACGCCTCCGCCGGCGTCTCGATCCCCCGCACGAGCGAGGCCCAGCAGTCCGGCCTCACCTCCGTCTCCCTCAGCGATCTGCAGGTCGGCGACCTCGTCTTCTTCTACGGCGGCAGCCATGTCGGCATGTACATCGGCAATGGTCAGGTCGTCCACGCGCCCACCGAGGGCGATGTCGTCAAGATCAGCGACATGAACTCCATGGGGCCCACCGGCGCGGCCCGCGTCGCCGGATGATCCTCCGACCTTCTTCCCGACGCCCCGCGGCGCAGACCGCGGGGCGTTGCTCTTGATGCGGGTCCGCGCCGTAGGCTGGGCCCATGAACTCCCCAGTTGATCCCACGACCACCGGCGCCTGGGCAGAGCTCAGCCGACTGCACGGCGAGCTGACCGTCGACTTCCGCACCTGGTTCGCAGACGATCCGAGGCGCGCCGAGACCTACACGCTGACCGCCGGCGACCTGCTCGTCGACCTGTCCAAGAACTACCTGACCCCGGTCGTGCGCGACGCCCTCGTGCGCCTCGGCGAGCAGGTGGGGCTCGAGGCCCGCCGGGACGCCATGTTCGCCGGCGAGCACATCAACACCACCGAGGACCGCGCGGTGCTGCACACCGCCCTGCGACGCCCGGCCGCCGAGTCGCTCGTCGTCGACGGCGAGGACGTCGTCCGGCAGGTGCACGAGGTGCTCGACCGGGAGATCGCCTTCGCCGATCGGGTCCGCTCGGGCGAGTGGACGGGCGTCACGGGCAGGCCGATCACCACCGTGATCAACATCGGCATCGGCGGCTCCGACCTGGGTCCCGTCATGGTCTACGAGGCGCTGAAGCCCTACAAGGCCGACGGCATCGAGTGCCGCTACGTCTCGAACATCGACCCCACCGACATGTACGAGAAGACCAAGGACGTCGATCCCGAGACGGTGCTGTTCATCGTCGCGTCGAAGACCTTCACGACGCTCGAGACGATGACGAACGCGCGCATGGCCAAGAACTGGCTCATCAACTCGCTCGAGAACACGGGCGCCATCGAGCGAACCCTCGCCGCCCGCGAGGAGGCCACGGCGAAGCACTTCGTGGCGGTCTCGACCGCACTCGACCGGGTCGCCGAGTTCGGCATCGACCCGTCCAATGCCTTCGGCTTCTGGAACTGGGTGGGCGGACGCTACTCGGTCGACTCCGCTGTCGGCCTGTCGGACCTCATCGCCGTCGGCCCCGAGAACTGGCGGGCTCTCCTCGACGGCTTCCACACGATGGACCAGCACTTCGCCGCCGCGCCGCTGGCCGAGAACGTGCCCGCTCTCATGGGTCTGCTCAACGTCTTCTACTCGAACTTCTACGGAGCCCAGTCGCACGCCGTGCTGCCCTACTCGCAGTATCTGCACCGCTTCCCGGCGTACCTGCAGCAGCTCACGATGGAGTCCAACGGCAAGTCGACCCGCTGGGACGCCAGCCCCGTCGTGAGCCAGACCGGCGAGGTCTTCTGGGGCGAACCGGGCACCAACGGCCAGCACGCCTTCTACCAGCTGCTGCACCAGGGCACCCGCGTCGTCCCGTCCGACTTCATCGGCTTCGCCAACCCCGCGCACGCGCTGCACGAGAGCGGCAACGACGTCCACGCGCTGTTCATGTCGAACTTCTTCGCCCAGACGAAGGCCCTGGCCTTCGGGAAGACGGCGGACGAGGTGCGCGCCGAGGGCTGCGACGAGGCCATCGTCCCGGCCCGCGTGTTCAGCGGCAACCGCCCGACCACCTCGATCCTGGCGCCCGAGCTCAGCCCGCGGGTGCTCGGCGAGCTTATCGCCCTGTACGAGCACATCACCTTCACCGAGGGCGTCGTGTGGGGCATCAACTCGTTCGACCAGTGGGGCGTCGAGCTCGGCAAGAAGCTCGCCCTGCAGATCGCTCCCGCGCTGGGCGGGGACGCGGACGCCCTGGCGGCCCAGGACGGTTCCACCCGCGGACTCATCGAGAACTACCTGCGCCTGCGCAGGAGCTGACCGGACGACCCGTCCGACGGGGCGCGAGCGACCTGCCCTCGGGCCCTAGTCGTCGCCGACCGGTTGATTTCATCATCAGTCGGACAGCAGGAGGTGAGCAGCGCCATGGGGCGGGACCGATGCTTCGAGGACCCCTGTGCTGGAGGACCCGCGTCGCCGCGTCGGGCGGAACGAGAACGGGCCCTGCTGGAATGACCAGGTGAGGAGGGCGATGGAGGCCCGTCGGCTGGGAGCACGGCTCCGCGAGGGCAAGCCCAAGAGCTTCCGTCCCGTGGTGGGCAGGTTCTGATGCCCGACCAGACGCCACTGTTCCGCGCCGAGAACTCCGCCCGGTACGAGCGTCAGGCACTCGTTCAGGATGATCAGGAGCTCACGGGGTCCGATCCCGTCGTCGTGATCGATCAGGTCACGACGACGGACATGACCGTGCTCGAGGAAGCTCCTCGTCGATCGCGACCCCGCCGAGGATCTGCATCTGCTCCTGTCCTCGCCGGGTGGTGACGGAGAGACTGCCTTGCGCATGGTCCGTTCGGTGCAGCTGCGCTGTCGGGGACTGACTGTTGTCGTGCCGGACATGGCGAGGAGCGCGGCAACGATCCTCTGTCCGGGGGCGCACCATATCCTCATGGGTCCTGGTGGCGATCTCGGACCGATCGGTCCCCAGATGCTGTTCCCCGGCGGCGACGGCAAGCCCGCAGTGGCCAGCCCCGCAGTGGCCAGCGCGAAGGAGGTCGTCGCTGCTGTCGCCGAGGCCGAGGAGCGCATCAAGGTCAACCCCGACTCCTTCCCGCTGTTCGCCTCGCTGTTGTCCGATGCCACCATGCTCATGGTCGAGCAGGCCAGGGCTGCGCTGTCGCGCTCCGGGGCGTTGATGCAGGAGGCCTCGAGGGCCCAGGGGCGCAGCGAGGAGGACGTGCAGTCGATTGGCCTCCAAACACTCGAGGAACCGCTCATCGATGCGCCTGCCAGCCACTCTGCGGTGATCTCTGTCGATCATGCGGCCGGTTGTGGCCTTCCTGCTGATCGGGCCGACGTGGGCAGCGAGCGGTGGAGACTGATCTGGAGACTGCGGACGCGCCACTGCGCCTTGGGCTGCTGGCCCATGGGCGGCCGCGCCATCCATGAGGGGGCGCGCGCCTCGCACGCCGGGTGACGCCCCTGCGCGCGGCTCAGAGGGCTCGTCCGGAACCTGACGATGTCAGGCACGATCCTCCGAGCCGGAGGGCCGGAGGCCATGGTCCTGAACAGGTCTCCGGAGCGCCCCCGGACGCGGCGCACGGTGCCGACGCCCGGCCGCGTCGTCGGGCCCCGTGGGCCCGAGGATGCGCCTCCGGGACGCCCGGTCCCGGATATTCCCCGAACTGATACGGACCCTGCTGGTCCCTAATCGCCCCGAGGGGGCTATCGTCGACAGGAGAGGCAACGACCCGGTCGGCGCCAGCGACGCGCCGGCCCTTGCGAGGAGGCGAGATGTCGTCCACCACCATCAACAAGGAGATCGGCACGACCCGGCTGATCGATCGCGTCGGCATGGCCCACGACGCGTCGCACTATCTGCTCATCCCCGAGGTCGTGATCACCGCCACCGATGCGGCCCACGTGGCCTCGGTGATGGCGCAGGCGCACCGCGACGGCAGGCACGTCACCTTCCGCGCCGGCGGCACGAGCCTGTCCGGCCAGGCGCTGAGCGACTCGATCCTGCTCGACGTGCGCAAGAACTTCCGCGGTGTCACGGTGCTCGACGGCGGCGAGCGGGTGCGCTGCCAGCCCGGCGCCACGATCCTCAACATCAACGCGCACCTGGCCCGCCACAACCGCAAGCTCGGCCCCGACCCGGCGTCCTCGCGCGCCGCGACGATCGGCGGCGTCATCGCCGACAACTCGTCGGGCATGAGCTGCGGCACCCAGCTGAACTCGTACCGCACCGTCGAGTCGATGGTCATCGTGCTGCCCAGCGGCACCATCATCGACACCTCCTCGCCCAGCGCCGACGAGTACCTGCACCGCGCCGAGCCCGAGCTGTGGGAGGGCCTGGCGGCCCAGCGGGACCGGCTGCGCGCCGACCCCGAGGCCGTCGCGAAGATCGAGCAGCAGTACGCCATGAAGAACACCATGGGCTACGGCGTGAACTCCTTCATCGACCACGACGAGCCGGTGCGCATCCTCGAGCATCTCATGATCGGCTCCGAGGGCACGCTCGGCTTCGTCGCCGAGGTGACGCTGCGCACCGTCCCGATCCAGCCCCACGCGGCCACCGCGCTGCTCATCACGCCCGAGCTCAGCGTGGCCACCGACGCGCTCGAGGACCTCATCGCCAACGGCGCCAAGTGCCTGGAGCTCATGGACGCCGCGAGCCTGCGCGTCGTCCAGAAGTACCCCGAGGCCACGCCCGAACTGGCCGCCCTCAACGTCCGCGAGGACTCCGGTCTGCTCGTGGAGGCCCTCGCGGACTCCGAGCAGGAGCTCGTCGAGCGCATGGACGCCCTCAACTCGGTGCTCGGCGGCCTGCCGATCGCCGATCCGCCGCGCTTCACGAAGGACCCGCGCGAGCGCGCCAACCTGTGGCAGCTGCGCAACGGCCTCTACACCTCGGTCGCCGGTTCGCGCCCGGCCGGCACGACGAACCTCCTCGAGGACATCGCCGTCCCCGTCGGCGATCTGACCGCCCAGACCGAGGACCTGCGCACGATCTTCGCCGCCAACGGCTTCAACGAGGCCGTCATCTTCGGCCACGCCAAGGACGGCAACATCCACTTCATGGTCACCTGCGACTGGAACAACCCGCACGACATCGAGCGCTACGAGGCGTTCACCGAGGACATGGTCTCCTCGGTGCTGGGCCACAGCGGCACGCTGAAGGCCGAGCACGGCACCGGCCGCGTCATGGCCGCCTACGTCGAGCGCCAGTGGGGTCCCGAGATCTACGACGTCATGAAGACCGTGCGCCGCCTGGCGGACCCGGACTCCGTGCTCAACCCGGGCACGATCATCACGGACGACCCGAGGATCCACATGAAGCACTTCAAGATGATGCCGCCGGTCGACGGCTTCATCGACCGGTGCGTCGAGTGCGGCTACTGCGAGCCGACCTGCCCGTCGAAGGACCTCACCCAGACCCCGCGGCGCCGCATCGCGCTGCTGCGCTCGATGAAGGTGCTCTCGCCCGAGGCCGCCGCCGACATCCGCAAGGACTACGCCTACGAGGCCGTCGACACGTGCGCCGCCGACTCGCTGTGCTTCCTGGCCTGCCCGCTGCGCATCGACACCGGCAAGTTCATGAAGCGCTTCCGCGCCGCCCGCCACACGAGCCCGTACAAGGCCGTCATGGACGCCGCCGCCAAGGGCTGGGGGCCGATCGTCTCGGTGCTCCAGGTGGCGCTCAACGTCGTCGACAAGGTGCCGAGCCCGGTCATGACCGGTGTGACGACCGCGGCCCGCGCCGTGCTGCCCAAGGACGTCATCCCGCTGGTGGGCGACGACCTGCCGGCCGGCGGCCCGAAGCGCCCGTCGCCGCAGTCCACCTCCGCCGATGACTTCGTGTTCTTCTCCAGCTGCATGGGCGCCCTGTTCGCCCCGGCGGAGCGCAGCTGCGGCGGCGGGGCCGGCGCGAGCTTCACCAGGCTCGTCGAGAAGGCCGGGCTGCGCGCCCGCGTCCCCGAGGGCCTCAGCAAGCTGTGCTGCGGCACGGTGTGGGTGTCGAAGGGCTTCACCGACGGCGCCGACGAGATGGCCCGCAGGGTCTACGACTCGCTGTGGGAGGCCAGCGAGCACGGACGCCTGCCGGTGGTCTGCGACGCGGCGAGCTGCACCCACGGCCTGGAGGAGACCGCCAACCACCTGAAGGGGGCCGAGGCGGAGAACTGGGCGAAGGTCACGGTCTACGACGCGACCACCTACGTGGCCAGGTTCGTCCTCGACCGGATCCAGCCGCGTTCGAAGGCCGGCTCGGTCGTGATCCACCCGAGCTGCTCGATGCGCCATCTCGACTGCGTCGAGGACACGGTGGCCTGCGCAGAGTTCGTGAGCGACGACGTGACCGTGCCGGTCAACGCCGGCTGCTGCGCCTTCGCCGGCGACCGCGGCCTGCTCCACCCGGAGCTGACCCGTTCGGCGACCCGAGCCGAGGCCGCCGAGGTCGCCGAGCGCGAGTACGACGAGTACGTCTCGGCGAACCGTACCTGCGAGCTCGGCATGAGCCGCGCCACCGGCCACGAGTACCGCCACGTGCTGGAGGTGCTCGCCGAGCACGTGTGAGCCGGTGCCGGGCCGAGGTGTGACCACCGGCCCGGCGGGCATGACGCGGTGGGCCGCCCCGACGGGGCGGCCCACCGCCGTGCGCGGCGGCCGTCCGGCGTCCGGGTCGTCCGTTCCGCGCCCCCATGCGGCTCTCCCGTACGGGGCTCGGCGGGCCGGTGAGCGGTGCGCGACCCGGCTGCGCGACCCGTCGCGGGGACTCCGGTGCGGATCGGCACGGTCGAGTCCGGTTCCGGCGTCGCGGGCCGGGGCCGCATCCCCGGGGGCCGCATCCCCGGGCCGACCGCGCGTCGGAGCGGTGCGCGGCCATCGTCCCCGTGTCCGGCGGGGCCGATGCGTCATGAGGGTGCAGCACGTCGTCCTCGTGCCATCGCTCCCGCGCCCGCCGGACCGATGGCCGGCGGGGCGGACGCCCGCTCCGCCCCGCTGCCCGACGCTGCACGGCGCGGGGGCCGCGCGTCAGCCCTCGACCGGGAAGCAGACCTGCGTGCGCCAGGTGCTCGGATCGGGGTTGTGGGCCGGGCCGACGAGGTAGCGCTCGAAGGAGAAGCCGGTGATCGTCAGGCCGCGCTCGCCGATCTCGTGCAGGAGCGCCGTGTAGACATCGGAGATGCCCTCGTAGGGGCCGGCGTGCTCGGCCGCCAGGACGGTCCGTTCGGGGACCGCCCGGCAGGTCAGCGGCGCGGGCACCTCGACCGGGGCGGCGACGACCTCCCAGACCTCGACGTCGACGTCGTGCTCGACATGGCCCTCCTCGTAGAAGGTCGCCCCGCTGGGTTCGCCGGTCAGCGCGGTTCCGGTGGCGGCCAGGACCTCGTGGAGACGGGGCTCGAACTCGCCGAACAGGGCGCCCTCGTCGCCGTAGGTGGGGATGGTCTCGCGCCGGGCGATGATCGTGTGGGCCGGGATCGTGAGCGTCGTCACGGCGACGGGTCGTGCGGTCATGATGGATTCCTCTCCGTGGTCGAGCAGCGCGAGCGTTCGCTCGCGCCGACGCCCGAGCTCCCCGGCCTCGGCCTCGAGGCGGTCGAGGTGGTGCTCGACGACGGGTCGCCAGGTGCTCTCGTCGCCTGCGAGCAGCGCGGGCAGGGCCACGGCGATCTCGTCGAGGCCGAGCCCCGCCTCGCGCAGGCGCCGCAGCACCATGGCGGGGGCGAACTCGGCCTCCGAGTAGTACCGGTAGCCGTTCCAGGGGTCGACGTCGCCGGGGCTCAGCAGGCCGATGCGGTCGTAGTGCCGCAGCATCCTGGCGCTCAGCATCGTCATCCGCGAGAACTGGCCGATGGTCCAGCGCGCTTCGTTCGGGTCCTTCTCGGGCATGCACCCACCTTCCGGGTTGTCACGGTGTCAAGGTCAACGCGGCCGGTGCTGGTGCGCTCGGGGCCGGCCTCAACTCGTCGTGAGGGTGGACGTGCCGTCGCCGTTCGGCCGCACGCTCACCCGCTCGGCGATGCGCTGCCTCATCTCGGCCACGTGGCTGATGACGCCGACGCAGCGCCCTCCGGCGCGCAGCCGCTCCAGCTGGTCCATCACCATGTCGAGGGCGTCGGGGTCGAGGCTGCCGAAGCCCTCGTCGACGAAGAGGCTGTCGAGCTCGACGCCGCCCGCCTCGCTCGTCACCGTGTCGGACAGCCCCAGCGCCATCGCGAGCGAGGCCAGGAAGGTCTCGCCGCCCGACAGCGTCCGCGGGTCGCGCTCGGTGTCCGTCGGCACGTGGTCGACGACGACCAGCCCGAGGCCCTGCCGCCGGCCCCTGCCCTCGCGCTCGTCGGTGCGTCGCAGGCTGTAGCGCCCGTGAGTCATCACCTCGAGGCGCTCGTTCGCCCGGTCGATGACCTGCTCGAAGCGGTGCCTCAGGACGAAGGTCGGCAGCGTGATGCCGGCGAGGTTCCGTTCGCCGGTGGCGTTGGCCAGCTCGGCCATGCGGACGTAGGGCTCGGCCAGCGGGGCGATCTGGTCGTACGCGGCGAGCGCGCGGTCCAGACGTTCGGCCGCCTGGCGGCTGTGCGACAGCTGCGCGCTGGCCTCGCCCAACCACTGCTGGGCGGTCTGCGCCGCCTGCCGGGCCCGTGACGCGGCGGCGTCCAGGGCCTCCAGCTCGGGCTCGGGCTCCTGCGCGGCGGCCACCAGCTGCGGGTCGGCGAGCCGGGTGCGCAGCTCGGCGGTGCGAGCGTCGTACTCGGTGATCCGGTTGGTCAGGGCCGTCAGTTCTGCGTCGGGCAGGGCGGCCTCGAACACCTGCGCCGGGTCGTCGCCGAAACCCTCCCGGGCCATGGCCGCCAGGGCGGTGGCGCGCGTCGCGGCGTGCTCCCGGCGGGTCCGGACGAGTTGGTCCAGTGCCTGCTGCAGGGCGGTGATCGCGTGGATGCGCGCCGTGACCGATGCGGCCCGGTCGGCGACGCTGGTGAAGCCCGCCCGAGCCTGTTCGATGCGGGTCTCGTCGTCGGCGAGCGCGGCCCGCGCCGCCCGGACGGCCTCGGCCAGCGCGGCCTGCTGGGCGGCGCGCGAGGCGATCTCTGACGTGACCTGCTCGGCGTCGACCCGCAGCTCCTCGAGCCTGGTCCTGAGCTGTTTGCGGCGGGTGACGGCGGCGGTGGCCTGTTCGACGGCTCGCATCGCGTCCTCGGCGGCCTCTCGGGCCCGCGCCGCGGTCAGGCCCCCGGTGCGGTCTCGTTGTTCGGCGAGATGGGTGGCGATCCGGTCGCACTCCGCCGTCGCCCGCGTCAGGGCTCTCTCCTGGGCGGCCGAGATCTCGGCCAGCCGTTCGACGTCGTCCCTCGTCGGCGCGTCGGCGGGACGTGACGCAGGGCTCGGATGCTCGAGCGAGCCGCAGACCGGGCACGGCCGGCCGGTGGTCAGCTCAGCGGCGACCTCTCCGGCCAGGCCGTCGAGCCAGCGGGCGCGGGCGGCCGCGTGCTCGGTCGTCGCCGAGCCCGCTGTCCGCCTCGCCTCGGACTCGGCGCGTCGCGCCCCGGCCAGGGCCTGCTGGTCGTTCTCGGCCGCCTGCGCGGCCTGGAGCCTCGTCGCCGCGGTCTGCCGGCTCTCCCTGGCATCGGCCAGGCTCTCGGCGAGGGGCGCCAGCGCCTCGGCCTCGGCCGCGGTCTTCTCGCGCTGTCGCGACAGGTCGTCCCGCTCCTGCCGGAGCCCTGCCAGCTGTTCGGCGACCGCCTCGACCTGGGCGTGCTGGTCTTCGACGGCCGCGCGTCGCTCGGCCAGTGACTGTTCCAGCTCGAGCAGATCGGTCAGGGAGCCGCTGGACTGCTCGGCCTCGCTCAGCGCTCCGGCGAGGGCGGCCCGGGCAGTGGCGACGGCGGGGGACTCCGTCGCGCCTGCCTGGTCGTCGGGGGCTTCGAAGCGGTCCGGCAGCAGGCCGCCGAGCGGGCCGGCCTGCTCGGCGGCCTTGATCCGCCAGGCGTCGGCGACCGATTCGTGGCGCGCCCCCGTCGTCTCGGACGCGCGGAGCGGCTCGACGCAGCGGGCGGCGCGCTGGGCGAGGTCGGCGCGCCGCCGACAGGCCTCGATCGCCTCGGACCGGGCCGAGTGCTCGGCCTGCTCCCGCCGCAGCCGGGCATGGCGCTCGCGGGCCGCGGCGACCCGGTGCCCCTGGTGAGCCGCCTCGTGGGCCGCGTCGGCCGCCTCGGCGACGCGCCCGGATGTCTCGGCCCGCCTCTCGCAGCGGACCCGCAGCATGGACAGGCGCGCCTGGGCCAGGGGCCCGAGCGCGGAGAACTCGCCCGACTCGACGGCTGTCCTCATGGCTTGCGGATCGCCGGTGGGGGAGGATCCCGCGGCGTCAGCGGGGGAGTCGTCGACGTCCCCGGTGGGCAGCCCGTGGCCGGTGGGGAGCCCCGGCCGGGTTCCGGTGATCCCACCACCGTGAACCTCGGTGGTGCCGGGCCCCGCGTCACCGGTTCCCATCTGCTCGGCGGCGGGGTCGTCCGGCTCGTCGGACGGCTCCGGCCAGGCCGCGTGCACGAACTCGTCGGCAGCGGCGCCGATCCGGTCGAGGGCGTCTCGGACCAGCCCGGTGCGCTCCTTGGCGAGCTCCTTCAGCTCGTCGGCCATGGCCTCGTAGACCTGCGTGCCGAAGATCTGCTGGAGCACGTCGCGGCGCTCCTCGGGGCCGGAGCGGAGGAAGGTGGCGAACTGGCCCTGCGGGAGGACGACGGTCTGGGTGAACTGCTCGCGGCTCAGGCCGATGGCCCTGCGCAGCTCCCCGGTGGCGTCCTGGATGTTCGACGAGACCGCCGCGCCCTCGGTGTCGGAGGGGTCGGACAGCTTCCACAGCATGATGCGCGGGTTCTCGGTCGTCGTGCCGCTGCCCCGCTTCTTGGCCCGCTCGTGGCGCGGGGAGCGCCGCACCCGGTACAGGCCCCGACTCGTGTCGACGACGAGCTCGACGTAGGGGGAGGTGCCGGGCTCCAGGTGCGTGGACGCCAGGCGGTCGTTGCTCGACTCGGCGCCGGACACCTGGCCGTAGAGCGCGAAGACGATGGCGTCGATGATCGTCGTCTTGCCGGAGCCCGTCGGCCCCTCGAGCAGGAAGAGGCCGTCGGCGCCGAGCGCCTGGAAGTCGATGGACTCGGTGCCGGTGTACGGGCCGATGCCGCACAGCTCCACTCGGAGGATCTGCATCTCAGCCCCGCCTCCCGGCGGCCTCGAGCGCCTGTGCGAGCACCGCGTGCTCGGCGTCGCTCGGCGCGCGTCCCGACACCTGCTCGACGAACTCGTCGGCGACCCGGAGCGGATCCGAGGCCCGGCCGATGGCTCCGGACGCCCCGGGTCCGCGCCCGGTGGGCTCGAAGAGCACCTGAAGGGCGTGCGGGAAGACCCGCCTGACAGTGCGGACGAGGTCGTCGGGGCGCTCGGCGCCGGTGACGACGACGCGCACCCAGTCGTCGCGCCGGGCCTCGAAACGGCGCCCGAGCACCTCGTCGAGTCCGCCCGCCACGTCGGACAGGCGTCGCGGCACCGGCGCGGGCACGAGCCGCACCCGGCTCACCGCGCCGGAGGCGTCGAAGTCGACGACGGCCGTGGACTTGCGCTGGTCCTTCTCCGAGAAGGAGAACGCCAGGGGGGAGCCCGCGTAGCGCATCACCGGCCCGGGGCGGGCGCAGGCTCCGCGGTCGGCGTCGGGGTCGCGCGAGCCGGCGACGGCCTGCGGGCCGTGCAGGTGCCCCAGCGCGACGTAGTCGGCGCCGACGGACGAGAACAGCGCGGCCGGCACGGAGTCGACGCCGCCGATGCGCAGATCGCGCTCGGAGTCGCTGGCCCGCCCGCCGGTGACGAACTCGTGGGCCATGACCACTGCCGGAACCCGCTCGGCCCCGCCCCGGCGCCGGGCGGTCAGGGCGGCCCGGACGAGCCCCAGCGCGGCCCGGACGACCGCCTCGTGGGAGCGGGCCAGCGGCTCGTCGGCCCCGACGGCCTCGGCGAGCTCGGCGCGCGTCATGTCGGGGTCGAGATAGGGCAGGGCGTGGACGAGCAGCCCTGCCGAACCGTCGGCCTCCGGGACGACCACCGACTCGCCGGCCCGTGACGGACGGGTGAGGATGCGCAGCCGCTCGCCGAGCAGCCGGGCGTTGAGACCGAGGCGCTGCGGGCTGTCGTGGTTGCCGGGAATGATGACGACCCTCGTGAGGGCGCACAGCCTGGCCAGCGCGTCGTCGAGCATCTCGACGGCGCCGACCGGGGGCAGGGCCTGGTCGAAGACGTCACCCGAGACGAGCACGGCGTCGACCCGTTCGGCCGACGCCAGCTCGACCAGGTGGTCGAGGAAGCGCGCCTGGGGCCCCGACAGGTCGACCCCGTGCAGGGTGCGTCCTAGGTGCCAGTCGCTCGTGTGCAGGATCCTCATGACAAGAAGGGTAGGGGCGATCGGTGACGATTCCGCCCGGGCCCGCCCCGGGGCGGACCCGGGCGGCGCGTCCCGTCGCCGTCGGCCACGGCCGCACCCCCGCCGGAGTGGACCTCGGCGGGGGTGCGGCGCCGGAGTCAGCCCGAGGCCCCCGCACGGGCCGGCTGGAGACGGACCGATACTGCAGCAGCCTGGCGGAGTACCGACGCCCCCCGCACGGGCCGGCTGCCTCCGTTCCCGGCTCGGAGGGCATCCGCTCCGCGCGCCGGTCGGATCCCGGACCCGCCCGCGGACCCCGCCGGAGGGGTCAGGCCGTCGGCGACGGGGCCGGCTCGTCCTGCGTCCCGTCGGCGCCCAGAGCCGCCCGCTCGTGGCGGGCGAACGGCCCGATCTCGGACTCGCCCCGCCTGCAGTCGGTCAGCAGGGTGAGGTCACGACCCGCGACCTCGGGCATTCCGATGGCCGCCGACAGCGAGCACACGGAGAAGAACACGAGCATGATCGCGATGGGCAGCCAGGAGCCGGTGGCCGCGGCGACCCAGGCCGATGCGATGACCGGGCCGGCGCCGGTGCCGAGGATCGCTGCGAGCTCCTTGGCGAGGGCGAGCTGGGTGTAGCGGTTCCTGGCGCCGAAGATCTCCGACATCGTGAGGTTCTCCAGCGACGCCATGGCGAGGACCGACGTCTGGTGCATGATGATGTAGCCGGCGAACACGGCGGGCACCGTCCTGCCGGACAGGACGTACATCATCGGGAACGCCAGGACGATCGCGATGGACGCCATGAGGATGTACATCGTCTTGCGCCCGAAGATGTCGCTCAGCCAGCCGACGAGGGGGACCGTCGCGAAGCCCACGAGCGACGACACGATGACGACGCTGGTGCCGACGGACTTGCTCATGAGGAGCACGGCGGTGATGTAGCTCACGAGGTAGGTCTGGATCATCCCGGAGTTGCCGGCCTGCCCCAGGCGGAGGAAGAAGGCGACGACGAAGCCGCGGCCCTTCCTCCGGCCGGGGCTGCGCACCTCGTCGGCGCCGCCCTCGGCGATGATCTCGCGCAGCTCGGACTTGGAGACCGCGACCCCGTCCTTGACGTCCGCCCTGGCCTCGAAGACCGGGGACTCCTTGAGGGAGCGCCTGATCCACACCGCGAAGAAGAGGATGATCACCGATCCAAGGAAGGGGATCCGCCAGCCCCAGGACATGAGCGTCTCGTCGGACATCGCACCCACGAGGACGCCCCAGATGGCGGAGGCCAGCAGGGTCCCGGAGTTCGTGCCGAGGGCGACGAGGGAGCCGACGAGGCCCCGGTGGTGGCTCGGCGCGTACTCGGTGAGCATGACGGACGAGCCGGCGATCTCGGCCCCCGCCCCGAAGCCCTGGAGGAGCCGCAGGGCGACGAGGAGGATCGGGGCGAGGATGCCGACCTGCGCGTAGGTCGGCAGGGCGCCGATGAGGGTCGTCGAGACCCCCATGAGCGCGATGGTGTAGTAGAGCACCTTGGTGCGGCCGATGCGGTCGCCCAGCCGGCCGAAGAACCAGGCCCCGAGCGGGCGACTGAGGTAGCCCACGCCGTAGGTGGCCATCGCGGCCACGACGGCCATGGCGGCGTTCTCGTTGGCGAAGAATATATGGTTGAAGACGAGCGCGGCGGCCAGCGAGTACAGCTGGAAGTCCATGAACTCCAGGGCGGTTCCCAGCCAGCCCGAGACCGCCGCCCGGGCCAGGTCGGAGACGGTCCGTTCGACCACCACTCCGTTGGCGGAGCGGACCGTGGTCACCCTCCGGCGCTGTTTCTCCTCGTTCGACATGATGAGTCCTCCTCGTCCCTTCTGCTCAGTGGGTCGTTCTGCTTCTGGATGGTGCGGGCGGTCGGTCCGTCCACATGGTGACGAGGACCTTGCCGGAGCTCTCGCTGTCGCGGGCCGTGGCGAAGGCCTCGACGGCCCGTTCGGCGGGGAAGGTGTGCGTCACCGCCGTGGCGATCCGCGGGTGCCCGGCGATCATGGCGATCGCCTCGTCGATCTCCGCGTCGTAGCGGAAGGTTCCGACGTACCGGATCTCCTTGGTCTCGAGGTGGGCGATGTTGACCCGGATCTCCTCGTCGGGCAGCGTCCCCACCTGGCACACCGTGCCGGACCTGCGGGCCGCCCGGATGGCCGGTTCGACGGCCCGCGGCGAGCCCGAGCACTCGAGCACGACGTCGTATCCCGAGTCGTCCGGGCTCTCCCGGTCCAGCCGGACGGTCCGGTCGACGCCGAGCGCGCGGGCCCGCTCGAGGGGGCCCGCCAGCATGTCGCTCGACGTGACCGAGCGCGCCCCGAGGATCTTCGCGGCGCCCGCGACGAGGAGCCCGATGGGGCCCGAGCCGGACACGAGGAGGTCGCGGTCCGCGATGCCGTCCGAGCTGCGCCCGGCGATGGCCAGCGCGTGGAGGGCCACCGCCAGGGGCTCGGCGAGCGCCCCGTTCCTCAGGGGGACGGACTCGGGCAGCACCCGGACCATGTACCGCTTGATGACGACGTACTCGCTGGCCCCGCCCTGGTCGTGGGGGATGTTCGCGGCGCTGCCCATGTAGTGGCTGCCGGGCCACAGGTAGGGCTTGTCCTCGAGTCCGGCGACGGGCCGGCCGGGCGAGGCCGGGGCGACGGTGACGGGCGTGCCCGGCGCGTAGGTGCCGGAGGGGTCCTCGTCGACGACACCGGACATCTCGTGGCCGAAGCTGAAGGGCTCCCGAACCGTGTTGGGGCCGTTGGCGCCCTTGAAGTAGTAGTTGAGGTCCGAGCCGCAGATGCCGACGTAGTGGATCCGGACGCGGACCTCGTCGTCCGCCGGGTCGGGGACGGGAAGATCCTGGACGACCATGGTCTCCGGGCCGAGGATCTTGAGCGATTTCATCGGTGGGTCCTTCCGTGAGGGGTTTCCGCGTTCACCAGTCGGTGAGCGTGCCGTCGAGCGCACGGGCGACGGGCAGGTGGGCGGCGTCGTAGGGGTGGGCCCGGAGGACCTCCTCGTCCAGCTCGACGCCGAGACCGGGCGCGTCGCCGGGGTCGAGGTGCCCGTCGGAGAAGGTCCATGCGTGGGGGAACGCCTCGTGGGCCGGCTCGGGGTGGCCCATGTACTCCTGGATGGCGACGTTGTGGGTCGCCATGCCGAGGTGGATCGACGCCGCCAGCCCGATCGGCGAGATGTCGGAGGGGCCGTGGGGCGCGGCCTCGACGCCGTGGATCTCGGCCAGGGCGAAGATCTTGCGGGCGTGGCTGATGCCGCCCGCGTGGACGACGGCGCACCGGATGTAGTCGACGAGCCGTTCCTCGATGATCCGCTGGCAGTCCCAGACCGTGTTGAAGACCTCGCCGATCGCCAGCGGGGTCGTCGTGTGGCTCCGCACGAGGGCCAGGGCCTCCTGGTCCTCGGCCGGGGTGACGTCCTCGAGCCAGTACAGGCCGACCGGCTCCACGGCCCTGGCGAGACGGGCCGCCTGGTTGGGGGTGAGCCGGTGGTGGGCGTCGTGGAGCAGGCCGATGCCGTCTCCGACGTGCTCGCGCACGGCGCCCAGGACGCCCGGCACGGTCGCGATGTAGCGCTCGGCGTCCCACCGCTCCTCGACCGGGCGCGCGGAGCGGCCCGCGGGCTCGTAGACGGTCTCGCGCGAGACCCCGTAGACGGTGTCGAGGCCGGGCACGCCGCTCTGGACCCGGACGTGGGTGCATCCCTCCGCCAGACGGCGGTCGACCTGGTCGAGGAGGGACGGCAGGTCCCAGCCGAACGCGTGCCGGTAGGCGGTGAGGTGCTCGCGGACCCTGCCGCCCAGGAGCTGGTGAACGGGCTGACCGGTGCGTCTGCCGAGGATGTCCCACAGGGCCATGTCGACGCCGCCGATGGCGGCCATCGTGAGGGGGCCCCGGCGCCAGTAGGCGCCGCGGTACAGGTACTGCCAGGTGTCCTCGATGGCGCCCGGGTCGCGTCCGATGAGGGTGGGGGCGATGTGGTCGCGCAGGCAGGAGGCCACCGCCAGCTCCCTGCCGTTCACCGTGGCGTCACCGAGGCCCACGACGCCGTCCGCCGTCGTGATCCTGACGGTCACGTAGTTCCGTCCCGGGCTGGCGACGATGACGTCGACCGACTCGATCCTGTCTGCCATGAGGTCCACCTGTCCGCTCGTGCCCGCCGCTGGCGGGTCCGGGGTCCGGCGCCCGTCCTCGCGACGCCGAGCACCCCTCAGTTCATTTTTAACAATGAAATAGATGTGTCACTGACTGAAACATAGTGTTACCCTATTCGGGGTCGGGTGGCAAGTGGTCCCGCTCGGGGAACCGGGGTCGACCCGACGTCGAGCCTCCCCGTGCCGGGGAGAAGGAGGAGGTTGGCATGACATCGCCGTCATTCGACATCTCGGGCCGGCTCGCCCTGGTCACCGGATCGGGGCGCGGGCTGGGGAACGTGTACGCCCGCGGCCTCGCCGCCGCCGGGTGCGACATCATCGTCCACGGGCGCCATCGCGACGTCGTTGAGGCGCAGGCCGCCGACATCGCCCGGCAGTACCGTGTGAGGACCGCGTCCTGCGTCTTCGACGTGGCCGACCGCGAGGACGTCTCGGCGGCCGTCGCGGCCCTCGTCGACGAGGTCGGGGTCCCCGACATCCTCGTCAACAACGCCGGGGTCCAGCGCAGGGCGCCGTTCCACGAATTCCCGGTGGAGCAGTGGGACGAGGTCATCGGGACGAACCTGAGCGGCGTGTTCTACGTCTCCCGCGCCCTCGCCCCGGCGATGGTCGAGCGCGGTTCGGGCAAGATCATCAACATCGGTTCCGTCGTCACCGTCCTCGCCCGCCAGACGCTGCCGCCCTACACGGCGGCCAAGGGCGCCATCACGATGCTCACGAAGGAGATGGCGGCCGATCTGACCCGGTACGGCATCCAGGTCAACACCATCTCGCCGGGCTACTTCAAGACCGAGATGAACACGGCGCTCATCAACGATCCGCAGTTCGACTCCTGGGTCGTCCAGCGCACCCCGGCGAGGCGCTGGGGCGAGCCCGAGGAGCTCCTCGGGACCCTGGTGTACCTCGCCTCCCCGGCCTCGGACTTCGTCACCGGGCAGAACATCCTCGTCGACGGGGGCATGACCTCCGTGCTGTGACGACGGTGCACTCGCCGTTCCCGACCGTTGGACGCTAGTCTGTAAGGGCCCTCCGTCCGGCGGTTCCGCCGTGCCGGGCCGCTCGGAGGGCGTCAGGCTCGTATCGGCGGATCCCCGCCCCCGGTCCCCGTCGCGCCGCCCGTGTCCGAACGACGCAGGAGGTACGTCGATGACGGTACCGGACCACTGTTCCGCGTCCGTCCCGACCGGGACCCTCGAGGTCACCGGGGAGGACATCTCCCTCGTCCTGCCCGCCGGCTGCGAGGACCTCATGGTCGAGGTCTACCTGGGCGGCCGGCGCATCTGGACGATGCGGACCTCTCGCGGGTGATGGGGCGCCGATGGCCGCTGGCACCTGCCCTGGCCGGCCGCCATGCGCCTGCGCCTCGTCGGCACCGGCGACGTCCGCGTCGAGGTGGGTCCGCGCGAGGACCGCGTCCTGGTCGAGGGGGTCACCGTCACGCTCGGCGGCTCGGACGAGCCGTTGGAGCTCAACCATCCGGCGGACGGCAGCCCGCAGGTCATCAACAAGTGGGGCCGGGTCGCCAAGAGCTTCGAGGACAAGGACGACGGGTTCTTCGACGCCCTCCTCTCCTCGACCCGCGAGATCGCCGACTTCCTGCGGGACGAGTGCGGCATCGAGGCCTTCCTGCACTGCGGCTCACTGCTCGGCCCCGTCCGCGACGGTGATCTCATCCCCAATGACGACGACTCCGACCTGGCCTATCTGTCGGTGTGCACGAACCCCACCGACATCGCGTTGGAGTCCTACCGCATCGAGCGCGCGCTGAGCGCGGCCGGATACGACTTCGTCCGTCACTCCACCGGCCACATCCAAGTGATGTTCCCCGGGCGCTCGATGATCGACCGCTACTACGTCGACATCTTCACCTGCTTCGAGGTGAGTGGCTGGTTCTACGCCACCGCGCACGCCCACGAGCCGATGGACTCGATGCGCATCCATCCGCTGGGTACGATGGAGGTGCGCGGCCACGAGCTGCCCGTCCCCGCCGACCCGAGCACGATCTTCGTCGCCATGTACGGCCCCGGCTGGGCCACGCCCGATCCCTCCTACCAGTACGAGACCCCGCCGCAGGTCGCCCGCCGCTACTACTGGTGGCAGAACCACTTCGACGCCTATCGCGAGGACTGGGAGGACTTCTGGCGCTGCAACTCCTCGCTCGCCTCCGATCCGCGCCCCTCCGACTTCGCCCTCTGGGCCGCCGAGCGGCTCACCGACGGTGCGGGCGTCTACGAGATGGGCTGCGGCGACGGCCTGACCGCCTGCCACCTGGCGGCCGACCGCCCCGTTCTGGCCAGCGACTACGCCCGCCCCGCCCTCATGCTCGCGAGGGAGCGGGCCGAGCGCGCCGACGTCGACGTCCGCTTCTTCCAGTCCAACCAGTACTCGACGCGCCAGACCTCGCACGCCCTGCACGAGGCGGCCTCGCTCGGCGGGCCGGTCGACGTCGTCGTCGAGAATCTCTTCGACGGCATGCACTTCCTCGGCTGGGACGGCACGATGCGCGTCATGCGCCACCTGCTCGGCCTGGGCGGAGCGGCACTCGTCGGGGTCGGCGGCGGCTGCCACGGCCATGACCTGGCCGCCGACGAACCGCGCGGCGACCGTTTCTGGAATCCGCAGGAGTTCGCCGACCGTCTGGATCGCTTCGGCATGCGGATCGACTCCGTCGAGATCGTCGACCCGCAGGGTCCGAGCCCCCGCCACCGCTATCTCATCAGGAAGGCACGACCATGAGCATCATGTCCCGCGTCCGCCACAGCGCCGGCTCGGCCGTCCGCGCCTATGACCAGGTGCGCCTCGCCCCGGACCGCGTCTCGGAGCTGGAGCGCCGCGTCGGCGAGCTCGAGACCGTCGTCGAGCGTCTCGACCGCGACCTGGACGAGTCCCGCCGTCTCAACCTGCGCGCGGCCGAGCTGCTCGACATAGTCCAGAGCGAGATCGTCGCCCGGGCCTCCGCCGCGGGGGTCTGAGAGCCCGGCGCTCCCACCCGTCGGGCTCCCGTCGCCCTCGGCTCAGGCCGCCGCCCGGTCCGCCAGGGCCCGCAGCGCGTCAGTCATCGTCCCCAGTTCGTCGACGGGGGCGTCGAACGGGGCGAAGAAGGTGCTCGTCGTCGTCGGCTCGACGGCCATGAGCGTCAGCCCGTGGCGGTCGACGTCGACGCAGTAGATGCGGTTCCAGGTGTGCGGGCAGCCCGCGGTCATGTCGTGGCGCGAGCAGATGCGTCCGGCGATGCGCTCGTCGACGATGGCGTCGGCGATGGCCCACAGGGCGTCCTCGCCGAGGCCCATCGCGGCGTCGAAGGCGTCGAACTCGTCCTCGCAGGTGGGGAAGGGCATGCCGGTGCAGGCGTCGAGGAGAGGGCCGAGGTCCATCGGGGTGACACCGGTCGAGTCGTGCAGCAGCACGCGTCGGGCCCGGACGACGCCGAGGCGGCCGTACGGGTGGGTCGTCGTGACGGCCACCCGCGGCGGCAGCTGACCGTCGGCGAGCAGCTGGGCGGCCACCCGCGGCGGCAGCCACTCGAGTGTGCCGAGCAGGTGCACCGCGGACGAGACGATGTGCACGCCCGGCTCGCACGAGGCCTTCGTGATGTCGAACCGCACGGCGATGGGCTCGGTCGTCGGCAGCCCGGCCGCCCCGTCGCCCGGGACCGGGCAGCAGGCCACGACGATGCGGCCGGACGGGGTGAGGCCGTGCGCGAGGAACTCGATGCCGACCTGGGGGTCCAGGCGGTGGGCGAGCAGCGAGGCGCAGCCGGCGCCGCTGAGCAGCCGGTGGGCGATCGACTGCGTGCGTCCGGCGAGAGCGCCGGTGGTCGCCGCACCCGTCTCAGGGATCAAGGACATCTCGTGACCCTCCGTCTGGAAGCCGTCGCCCCACGATGAGGCACTCAGGAGAGCCTAAACTGCTGGCTCGTGGATGTGAAGGCCGGGGCCCGCACTTCTTCCGGGCCGACCCTTCTTCTCGCGCATGGTCTCCGGTCACCGGAACGGGCGTTCACGCGGCGTCCGCATCCCCGGGCGGGAGCGCGTTGGGCGCGGCATCGGTCGTCTCGGGGCCGGGACTCCACGGCTCTGCGGGTCGTCTCCCGTGACGGCCCCGGGCCCGGAGAGGGAATGGGCCCGGTTCCCTCGTCAGACGTACGGCGTGAGGTCACGGGAGGCGACGAAGGCGTGCTCGTCCAGCGTCGTGCACCACAGCGGGCGGGAGGGGCAGGCGGCGGCCAGGCCGGTGCGGCGGAACGGGAAAACCCTCCGACGAGCGTTTTCGCATCCGTCGGAGGGCGATGGCGGAGGATACGAGATTCGAACTCGTGAGGGCGTGAACCCAACCCGCTTTCCAAGCGAGCGCCATAGGCCTCTAGGCGAATCCTCCGCCGGAGAGCTTACCGCCTCACCCCGACCCGGACCAATCCGAGCGTCCGGGGCGCGGGCCCTGCCGATGCCGTTCCCGCATGCCGCCGCCGTGCGGACTCCCGGGGCGGTGCGCGGCACAATGAACGGGTGAGCGCAGTGGACATGAATGAACTCGCCGGGATGGTCGACGAGGCCGCCGGACGTCTCAGGGGCGTCGCCACCGAGACGCCCCTGCAGTACGACGAGCGCCTCTCGGCTGCCACCGGCTGCACGGTCTGGCTCAAGCGCGAGGATCTCCAACCCGTGCGCAGCTACAAGCTGCGCGGCGCCTACACCTTCATCTCCCGGCTCACCGAGGACCAGCGCGCCGCGGGCGTCATCTGCGCCTCGGCCGGCAACCATGGCCAGGGCGTCGCCTGGTCGTGCGCCCGGCTCCGGATCAGGGGCACCGTCTACGTGCCCAGCACCACGCCCCGCCAGAAGCGCGACCGCATCCGCTTCTTCGGCGGCGACCACGTCGACCTCGTCGTCGGCGGCGAGACCTACGATCGGGCCGCCGCGGCGGCGGCCACCGAGGCCGGGCGCACCGGCGCGACGATGGTCCCCGCCTTCGACGATCCACGCACGGCGGCCGGCCAGGGCACCGTCGCCCGCGAGGTCTTCAGCCAGCTCGGTCATGCGCCCGACGTCCTCATGATCCCCGTGGGCGGCGGCGGGCTGCTGTCCGGCTGCGGCGCCTGGACGCGCGTCAACCATCCCGGCGTCCGGATCATCGGCGTCGAACCGGCCGGCGCCCGCTGCATGGTCACTGCCATGCGCGAGGGCCGGCCGGTCACCCTCGATCACGTCGACGGCTTCGTCGACGGCGCCGCGGTGGCCCGCGCAGGAGACTTCAGCTACGCGATGACGCGTCTCATCAGCCCCGAGCTGCTCGCCGTGCCCGAGGGGCAGGTCTGCTCCGAGATGCTCGGCCTCTACCAGGTCGACGGCATCATCGCCGAGCCCGCCGGGGCCCTCGCCTCGGCGGCCCTGAGCAGGCGCCCCTTCGACGTCTCCGTCCAGCTGGAGCCCGGCCAGGAGGTCGTCGTGATCGTCTCCGGCGGCAACAACGACGTCTCCCGCTACGCCGAGGTGATCGAGCGCTCCGGGGTCCACGAGGGCCGCCGCCGCTACTTCCTCGTGAACTTCCCGCAGGAGCCCGGTGCCCTGCGCCGCTTCCTCAACGACGTGCTCGGCCCCGACGACGACATCATCGTCTTCGAGTACACCAAGCGCTCCAACCGCGAGACCGGCCCGGCCCTCGTCGGCATCGAGCTCGGCGACCCGGCCAGCTACCGGTCGCTGCTGGCCCGCATCGACGGCTCGCCGCTCAAGGTCGAGGTGCTCGAGCCCGACACGGCCATCTACCGGATGCTCGTCTGAGCCCGACCGGCCGCGGGCCCGGCTGAGCGGGGTCGACGTTCTCGCGGACCCATGCGTCAGCGTCCAGCCCGGCAGAGCGGGAATCATCGCGCTTCCCCGGGAGCGGACCCGGGGGACATCCGCTCGGCGGGATCGGCCCGTTGGTGGGCCGCCCGCCCCGCTCAACCCGGCGCCCGGCGGGGAGGGGCGGGCGGCGACCGGGCCGGCGGCTGGACGCCCCGCTCGGCCGGGCACACGATGAGGCCTGCCGGTGATCCACCATGACGGCCCGTCGGTGATGCTCGGCGCTTCCGCGGTGCGAGAGGACGAAAAGGGGCCTCCCGCGCACCCGGCAGAGCTCACTGACCCTTGCTGCCTTCCGACCCTGGGGGAGTTGGGCGAGGTACCGCCGCGCGAGAGACCTTGCGCCCCAGTGTAGCCGCAGGGCCGCGGCATCGGAATCCGGCGAGTCCTGCGCCCCGTCCGTCGGGCGCAGGGGTCGGGCGGCTCCACCATGATGCCCCGGTCGGCTGCGGGGCCCTCGCCCACCGGCCCCCTTTGTCGCCGGCGCATGGGTCGGGCGGGACGACGGTTTCCCCGCCGCCGACGAATCCGCACTCGGCACTCACCCGGGCCAGGGCGGACGAGGGTCGCCGATATGGTTCTTCCAGCCGCCCCGTCCGGTCGGCCGGACCCCGGGCGGACGAGGAGCCGCCGCCTTCCAGGGAATGGGTCCGGCCCCGTTCGGACCCTGCCGGGCCTCGCTCCTCGAATGCTCCGGTTCCCAGCACCCCCGCGTGGAGACGTCTCCCGTCTCACGCGGCGGGAGCGTCACTTCTCGCCCTTATCCGGGGGGTTATTGAAAACTATGGCCGTCATGAGACGGAACCGTGTTTCGTGGATTCCCTGTGCTGTTTCGTATGTGGTGGGGGCGTGCGGGTCGGGGTCGCCCCGGAAGGAGACCGCCGTCCTGGTCGGGTGGAGGAGGCGTTCCGGCAGTCGCGTGCTCGCCGGGATGAAGGCCGAGGCGGTCCTGCACGCCTCCCGTGGCGTCGATGCGGGCATCATCGCAGAGACGGTCGAACGGACGGAGAGGATCGTGCAGGATGGTTTGCGGGAAGGTGTGGAGGGGTCTGCGGTAGCCGGTGTGGAGTGTCCGCCAGGTCTTCAGTCGGGCTGTTGTGGAGTGTTTGGTGTTTTTCGGGCGGTGGGCGGAATGATCGAGGTGGGGTTGGGTCGTGTCGGTGCCGGGATGCGGT
>NZ_AUFR01000033.1 GCF_000426605.1 Propionibacterium acidifaciens DSM 21887 | reverse complement strand
GAGGTCCGCTTGGAGCACGAGGCCGAGACCCGCCGCATGCAGCCCCCGAAAGGACAACGCACCAGACCGTCCGTGGACCGGCAGAAGACGTCCCAGTCCTTCTTCGGCCCTTCTTCGGCGCCCTCTCGCTGACCAGCAAAAAAGTCACGCCGTACCCGACCGAGCAGAACCAGAACACCGAGCAGACAATCCTTGCGCTGGAACGACTCCAACGCGAAACCGAGACAGAGAAGATCGCGGTCGTCCCGGACAACGCCCGATTCCACCATGCGAAAGCGTTGACCGGCCTCCACGAGCCGGGCCAGCTGCTGGAGCGCATCACCACGATCTTCCTGCCGCCGTACACACCCGACCACAACCCCGCCGAGCACGTCCGGAACACGGCCAAGAACAACATCGCGACCATCCAGCACGAGACCCCCGAAGAAACCCTCGGCACGTTCGCCTCACACGTCACCGGCCGCGCCTTCGACCACGACTTCGAGCACCTCCCCGCCCCGCGAAACCAGAAACGATTTCGTTTCATGTCAGCCATAGCTGCAAGGGACCGCTTAGGGAAACGGCCCGACGACGACCCATCACCCGCGGCGTCCACAACCATGGATGAGGACTGAACCGATGAAACCAGGCTCCCCCCTGCTGACGATCGAGGGCCTTTCAGCGTGGTACGAACGCGACCGCCCGGTGCTCAGGGACGTCCGCATCGAGATCGCCCCCGGAGAGGTCATCGGCCTGCTCGGGGCCAATGGCGCCGGGAAAACCACGCTCCTGCTGACGATCAGCTCGGTGCACCGAGGAATGAGCTGTGAGAAGTTTCTTCTCAACGGGATGCCGACCACCCCGCGAAGTGAACTGTTCAAGCGCCAGCGATATCTGAGCCTGACCGAGGAAACATCCTTCCCGACCTGGGATCTGCCCTGCTTCATCCGATTCATCGAACGAGCGTACGGGATGCCGCACGACACGGCCCGGCTCGATTCCCTGGTGCGCGGGTTCCGCTTCGAAAGCTATTTCACGACCGTCTTCTCCGAACTGTCGAGTGGATCACGGAAGAAGGCGAACCTGATAGCCGCGTTCTACGTCTCGACGCCCCTGCTGCTGCTCGACGAACCAGTCGACTTCCTGGACTTCACGGCGACCGAGTTCCTGTACGAATCCATCTCGGCGGCACGGGACGGGGGACGGTCCGTCCTCCTCAGCTCGCACATCGCCGAGTCCTTCACGAGATGCAGCAGCAGCGTCCACGTGTTGAAGGGCGGTGCGCTCACCGGCCCGTTCCCGACACCGGAGGATCCCCATGACGTGGCCTCGCTCATCCAGTAGGACGAGCGCTCTCATCCTCATCCAGTAGGACGAGCGCTCTCATCGCGGTCCGCGGGCAGTTCATCACTGTTCGCTCCGTGCTGTGGGGGGGCCTCCCTGAGTGCGATCGCCGTGTTCCTCGCCCTGAACATCGGCATCCGGGTGGGAACGGGAATCATCGTCGCATCGCTGTGCGTGGCCCTGCTGGGAGCGGCGTCGACAATCAGCAGAACCTGGATCGGCACGCAGAAATGGCGCATCCTCAGGGCCTTCCCGATCGAGGAGGCGACCCTCGTCCGCCAGACGGTCCTCGTCGCCGCGGGAGTCCTGACGCTCGACGTGGCGTGCCCGATCATCCTGTTCTCGGTGTTCTCGGCCGACAGCCCCGACGCCGAGAAGACCTGGTGCACCGTCCTCTTCGGGATGGGCGCGGCAGTGGTGTCCGTGCTCTCACGGTCGGCGTCGAGGGCCGTCGTCCGGCTCGCCATGCTGCTGGGCCTGATCGTCTCGGCCGCCCTCTGGATCGTCCACGACGGCATCGGAACCCTGCTCGTCCTCGTTCTCGGAGCCGTGGGCCTCGCGGCGGTCCACGACGTGGGCGCCCTGCACGGAACCGCGCGGCACGCGACCGCCGATCCGAACATCCTGCTCGGCGAGCTGCGGTCCAGCACCATGACGCTCGTGGACTCGATCGGTCTTGCCGTCATGAGCGCGATCTTCACCTTCACAACGGCCGATCAGGGTCTCATCACGCCTCTGGGCATGGCCTTCGTCACCGCGAACACACCGCTCAACTCATTCTTCTCGAGGAATCCCAGCACCTATTCGGTGATCGTCGCGGCTCCCGGATCGAACGCGGTCTTCGCACGGTATTACTCGAGCGCCTGTGTCTTCTACGTGCTGAGCGGGATCCCCGCTGCCATCATGCTGAGCCGCAGTGGAGTCCCCTTGCCGATCCTCCTCGCGGAGCTGATCTCGTGCGCGGCAGCGGCCGCGCTCGTCGCGGGAACGCTCGAAAGATACCGCCCCATCACCTCGTGGAAGTCGGAGCGGGAGGTGCTCCGCCACCCCCGGAAATACCTCCCACCCGCTGCCGGACTGGCGGCGACGACGCTCGTGATGCTCGTGGGCTCGCCGGCATGACCGCGCTGGATCTGCTCGCCCGGCCCCGGCCGGGGCGTCTTCGCAGACACCGCGGACGGGTCCTCCCGGACCCGCAGGCCCCGGCGGGTGCAGGGGACGGTTCGGGCGGGGGCCGCTCGTGACGACGGTCCGGCGCGGGCCCCGGCGGATGCAGGGGGCGGCGGCCCGTCCGCCACCGATGGGTGAGCGATGGATGAGAGTGCCATCGTCCCGGCCCACGGGAACGACGGCTCCGGGACCCGCGCGCGAGCGCCTATCGTGGTGACATGCGAACGTCCACGCGTCATCCCTCCAAGCTGTCCATCGTCGGAGCCGGGGCGGTCGGCACCTCGCTCGCCTACGCCGCGCTCATCCGCGACTCGGCGAAGGTCGTCGCCCTGTACGACATCGCCACCAAGAAGGTCGAGGCCGAGGTGAAGGACCTCGCGCACGGCACCCAGTTCACGAACTCGGTCGTCATGGGCGGGGACGACATCACCGCGGTGCGGGACTCCTCCATCGTCATCATCACCGCCGGGGCGAAGCAGAAGCCGGGCCAGACCCGCCTCGACCTGGCCGCCACCAATGCCAGGATCCTCTCGTCGATGATGCCCCAGCTCGTCGAGCAGGCTCCCGAGGCGCTCTACGTGCTCGTGACGAACCCCTGCGACGTGCTCACCGTCGTCGCCCAGAGGGTCTCGGGGCTGCCCACCGCGCAGGTGCTGTCGACCGGCACCCTGCTCGACACCTCGCGCCTGCGCTACCTCGTCGCGCAGAAGGCCCAGGTCGCCCAGCCCAATGTGCACTCGATGATCGTCGGCGAGCACGGCGACTCCGAGTTCCCGCTGTGGTCGAGCGCCCGCATCTCGTCCGTGGCGATCCGCGACTGGACGGTGGCCGGCGAGCGGGTGTTCACCCAGGAGGTGCTCGACGGCCTGGCGCACGAGGCGGCCTTCGCCGCGTACGAGGTGATCGAGGGCAAGGGCGCGACGAACTACGCCATCGGCCTCGCCGGGGCCCGGCTGGTCGAGGCCCTGCTGTCGCCGACGCGCAGCGTGCTGCCGGTCTCGAGCGTCCTGGACGGCCAGTACGGCATCTCCGGCATCGCGCTGAGCCTGCCCACCCTCGTGAGCGAGCACGGCATCGACCGCGTCCTCGAGGCGCCGATGAGCGCCGACGAGGTGAGCCTCCTGCGCGCCTCGGCCGAGCGCATCCGGCAGACGGCCGCCTCGGTCGGTTTCTGACCGGCGCACCCCGCGTTCTTCATGCGTCACCCCGTGAGGAACGCGGGCTCCGCCCCGTCGTTCGGGCGCGCGGACGCGCGTCTCGCGGCACCGGCCGAGAAACGGTCCGGCATCCCACGGCCCCTGCGCGGGCGGCGCGGGCGGGCAACAGACGGAAAGCCCGCCGCATCGGCCGGGCGGATCGGCGACCATGATCCCCGGGCGGCGACGGAGCCCCCGCGAGCGAGGAGGACCCCATGCAGATCACGCCCTACGGAAGCGTCCTGGCCGATGTCACCGGCGGCCGGATCGTCGGCCTCGTCGAGAACGACGGCATGAAGATCTTCCGGGGCGTCCCGTACGCGGCGGCCCCCTACGGCGCCAACCGCTTCCGGGAGCCCCGGCCCGTCGAGCCGTGGGACGGCGAGCGCGACGCGACGACCTTCGGCCCGAGCACCTACCAGATCGAGCCGCTCTTCCGCGGCCACGGCTTCAACTACCGCTCCATCATGGGTCCCGGCTGGCGCCCCGGCGACGAGACGCTCAACCTCAACATCTGGACGCCCGGCGAGGCCGGCGACGACCTGCCCGTCCTCGTCCACATCCACGGCGGCGCCTTCCTCACCGGGAACGGCGGCCTGCCCGCCTACGACGGCCGTCACCTGGCCGAGCGCGGCGCCGTCTACGTCTCGATCCACTACCGCACCGGCACCGAGGGCTTCGCCGCCTTCGAGGGGGCCGCCACCAACCGTGGCCTGCGGGACCAGATCGCCGCCCTGACCTGGGTGCAGGAGAACATCGCGGTCTTCGGCGGGGACCCCGGCCGCGTCATGGTGCACGGCGAATCCGCAGGCGGCATGAGCATCGCCCTGCTGCTGGCCAGCCCCGCCGCCGACGGCCTCTTCCACCGCGCGATCATCCAGTCCGGTTCGTCCCCGATGGCCGAGGGCCCCGAGCGGGCGGCCGACCGGGCGCGTCGGATCGCCGAGGCCCTGGGCCTGGCCCCGACGGCCGAGGCGCTGTCGGCCGTCGACCAGAGGACGCTGCTCGACACCGCTCTGCCCGCCCTGGCCGAGCACCACGACGACCAGTGGGGCACGCTCGCCCTCGGCCCGTGGATCGACGACGACATCGTCCCGGTCGATCTGGACGCCGCGATGCTCGACCGCCCGGTGCGCGGAACCGTCTGGGGCACCAACCGCGACGAGGGCAATCTCTTCCTCATCACGCCGGACTCGATGGCCGCCGCCACCGAGGAGACGCTGGCCGGCTACCTGCTGGCCTCCCACGGGGCGGTCGAGCCGCTGCGCACGATGCTGCTGGGGCGCACCCGCATCCACGAGCCGGGCATGGCGATGGCCCAGCACCTCACGTGGACGATCTTCACCGGGCCCACGATGACCGCCGTGGACCAGCTGGCGCGGGCCGGGCGCCCCACCTGGCTGTACCGCTTCGACTACGCCTCGCGCGCCGACGACGGCCGCGCCCAGGCGGCCCACATGACCGAGTTCCCGTTCGTCTGGGACAACCTCGACAGCCCCGCGCACCGCCAGATGACCGGCCCGAACCCGCCCCAGCGGCTGGCCACCGAGATGGCCGACGCCTGGGTGCGCTTCGCCGCCACGGGCGATCCGGGCTGGCCCGCCTTCACCGACCCCGAGCGCATCGGCCGCGTCTTCGACACGACGAGCCGGGACGAGCCCGGGCTCGACCAGGAGCTGTGGCGCGCCTGGACGGGCCGGGACTGAGCGGACGGGACGCATCCGGCTGTCAACCGTTGCCAGGATCCGGCAACTGTCGGCAATGCCGGGCGGGGGCGGCCCCGCACCGACAGAGTAGGGGCAGTCACCGGTTCGCGGACGACAGCGTCCCGACCGGCTGAATCCCCTGGGCCACGGCGCGCGGCCCGCACGGCCTCGACGAGGAGAGCCACCGAGCATGAGAACACTCGACAGGATCAGCACCTTCACGCCGACCGGAACGGGTCTGCGGGCCGAGATCGAGGGCGGCTTCACGCTGCGGCTCGACATCCTCGACAACGCCCTGGCCCGGGTGCGCGTCCTGCCCTCCGCGGGCCCGGCCGTCCCCGTGACGTGGATGATCACCCCCGGCCGGGGGATCGGCGAGAGCACCGGGCTGGACCCCGAGCACCTGCTGACCCCGGCCGAGGACGTGCCGTGGGCCGGCCGCGACCGCGCCGACCTGAGCGGCTTCCCCTGCCCGGCCGTCACGGTCGAGGAGATCGAGCTGGGCGCCGACCGCCCCGCCGTCACGACCACGGGCGGGAGCGCCACCGACGAGATGGCGATCTTCGACCGGCCCCGCCCGGGCCAGCACCGCATCATCGTCACGAGCGGCGATCTGCGCGCCGTGGTGCAGGACATCCCGCTGCGCATCTGCTGGCAGGTGCGCGTGGACGGCGGGTGGATGACCATCACCGAGGACCGCCGCACCGGCGGCTACGAGGTCAACCCACGGACGGGTCGGGTCGCGCACTACATCATGCGCGAGCCCGAGGACCGCTACTACGGCCTCGGCGAGAAGGCCGGCGACCTGGAGCGCACGGGCCGCACCTTCGACATGCGCTGTCTCGACGCGATGGGCTACGACGCGGCCGGCACCGACCCGCTGTACAAGCACGTGCCCTTCATCATGACCCGCCGGGCGGGCGTCGGCGCCGTCGGCGTCCTCTACGACAACCAGACCGCGGCCGTCTTCGACATGGGCCGCGTCAAGGACAACTACCACCGGCCCTTCATCTCCTGGACCGCCGAGGGCGGGGACATCGACTACTACGTCCTCCTCGGCGCCCGTCTCGCCGATCTGACGCGGGCGATCGTCCGGCTGACCGGCGACAACGCCTTCCTGCCGCGCTGGGCGCTGGGCTACTCGGGCTCGACGATGCACTACACCGACGCCCCGAACGCGTCCGAGAAGCTGCTGGAGTTCCTCGACCTGCTGGACGAGCACCGGATCCCCTGCGACTCGTTCCAGATGTCCAGCGGGTACACGAGCATCGGCCCGAAGCGCTACGTCTTCAACTGGAACCACGACAAGTTCCCCGACCCGAGGGCCACCTCGGCGGCGTACGCCGACAGGGGCCTCCATCTGGCGGCCAACATCAAGCCGGCCCTGCTCGTCGACCATCCGCTGTTCGACGAGGCCGCCGGGCGGGACGTCTTCATCACCGACGCCGAGTCCGGCGAGCCCGAGCTGAGCCTGTTCTGGGGCGATCGGGGCGCGCAGGTCGACTTCACCTCGCCCGCCGGACGCGACTGGTGGAAGGAGAACGTCCGCAGCGAGCTGCTCGAGATGGGCATCGGGTCGACGTGGAACGACAACAACGAGTACGAGGTCTGGGACGACCGGGCGCTGTGCGCCGGCTTCGGCCGGCCGATCCCGCTGGCCCTCGTCCGGCCGGTCCAGGGCCTGCTCATGATGCGCGCCTCGGGCGAGGCCCAGCGCGAGTTCGCCCCCGATGAGCGCCCCTATCTCATCTCGCGCTCGGGCATGCTCGGCATGCAGCGCTACGTCCAGACCTGGAGCGGCGACAACTACGCCAGCTGGCGGACGCTGCGGTACAACACCCGCATGGGCACCGGCTTCTCGATGTGCGGGGTGTTCAACGTCGGCCACGACGTCGGCGGCTTCTCGGGCCCCGAGCGCCCCGACCCGGAGCTGTTCGTCCGCTGGGTGCAGAACGGCGTCATGCACCCGCGCTTCACGATCCACTCCTGGCACGACGACGGCTCGGTCAACGAGCCGTGGATGCATCCCGAGGTCACGCCGCTGGTCCGCGGCGCCATCGAGCTGCGCTACCGCCTCATGCCGTACCTGTACACGGCGCTCTACCTGGCCTCGCAGCGCCGCGAGCCGATCATCGCCCCGACCTTCTACGCGGACGAGTCCGACGAGTCGCTGTTCGTCGAGAACGACGACTTCCTGCTGGGCCGCGACCTGCTCGTGGCGAGCGTCGTCGAGGAGGGCGCGACGACCCGCGCCGTGCGTCTGCCCGACGTGCCCGGCGGATGGTTCGAGTACGACACCGGGGTGCACCACGCCGGCGGCCGGACGGTCACCGTGGACGCCCCGCTGGAGCGCCTGCCGCTGTTCGTCCGCGCCGGGGCGGGCATCCCGCAGGCCGAACTGCCCGCCGGCGACGGCATCGTCACGACGGCCTCACTGGCGGCCACCCGGCGCCGGGTGGTGCTCTACCTGCCGGAGCGCGTCCAGGACGCCGAGGGCTTCCTCTTCGAGGACGACGGCGTCTCCGACGCGTACCGCACCGGCAGGGGCCTGTGGCTGCGCTGGCGGGTCGAGGCCGACGCCGAGCAGGTGCGCGTGCGCACCGAGCGCGCCGGCGGGTTCGTCCCGGCGTGGGGCGAGGTCGAGTTCGTGCTGAGGCCCGGTGACGACCGGCAGGTCGTCACCGTCTGAGCAGCGCGGGACGACCGGTCGCTCCTGGTTCGCTGTGCGGAGATCGTCCGTCATTCCGCGCGGTCCGCACAGTGAATCCTCCACGGCCCGCGCCCGGGCCGAGCGGTTAGGCTGTGGTCGTGCCCGTGCCCGAGTCCGTCAGTGCGATGCGCGTCAGCGACGCCGACCGCGGTGCCGTCGTCGACCTGCTCACGAGGGCCCACGCCGAGGGCCGGCTCGACCTGGCCGAGCACTCCGATCGCACGTCCAGGGCCCTCGCGGCGAAGACGGTCGCCGACCTGGGATCGCTCATCGAGGACCTCGCGCCGGCCCGCATCCGCGGTGCGTCGTCCCTGGCCGCGAGAGCGCCGGGCACCGGCCCGATGCGGGCGACGATGAGCAGCACCCGTCGCGAGGGCGTCTGGACGGTGCCCCGGACGCTGCACGTCTCGGCGTTCATGGGCGAGGTGAGGATCGACATGACCCGGGCGGTCTTCACCGTCCCGGTCGTCGAGCTGGACGCGAGCGTCATCATGGGCGAGGTGAAGCTGATCGTCCCCGAGGGCGTCAACGTCATCGACGAGAGCACCCACATCATGAGCGAGTTCAAGGTGAAGGGCTCCCTCCGGCCCGCCCCGGACGCCCCGACGATCGTCGTCAGGGGCTCCTCGGTCATGGGCGGCATCACCGCCAAGGCGCCCCGCTGACCCGCCGCCGGGCGACGGCCGCATGGTCGTGCGCTCGGCCGGCGAGGCGACCGCTCTGCTCCTCCCTCCGACGGCCCGCAGGTCCGTCACCTCATGGCCGCAGTACGTGACGATCCGGCGAGCGGTCCACTCATCGGAATGACCCTCCACGACGACTCGCATGGGCGGTCACCTGCGAGCGGCCTTGACGAGGCCCGCCAGGTCCCCCGGGCTGATCAGTGCTGAGGCGATCTCCGAGAAGGGGATCTCCGCCTCGATCTCGGGTCCCGCATCCTCGATCTGCGACAGCAGGCTCGCCGTGGTGCCGTCATCGGTGACCCGCAGCACGAGGACCCCGTCCTCGCCGACCCCCTCGTCGTCGAGGAGTTCCGGCGCGTGGGTGGAGAGGACCACCTGCATGGACGTGCCGCGTTGGGCGGCCGCCGGGAGCGAGGCGAGTCTGCGGACGATCGCCGTGTCCAACGACAGTTCCGGCTCCTCGAGCAGGAGGATCCCGCCATTGGCGGGGGCGCTGACGATGGTCCGCAGCAGGCCGATGAGCCGTAGCGTGCCGTCGGAGAAGTCGGTCTCGTCCTGCTCGGACGGGTTCCTGCGCCAGTTGCGGTACCCGGCGATGAGATGGGGCCGGCCGGTGCTGTCCACCTCCAGCTCGAGGCTCTCGAAGCCCGGCACGGCGGACACGAGAGCGGTCGTGATGCGCCTGAACCAGGCATTCCTCGTGCGCGGCGGCGTCGCATTCATGTCCGCGATCATCGAGCTTCCGAACTCCCGCGCACCCAGGTCCGCCTCGGGCCGGCCGTGCCTGATGACCCGGGGCACGAGGTGGAAGCAGTTGACCTTCGCGAAGTACTCCGCGATCGGCCGGAAGCCCTGGTTCGCCGATATCTGCTCCAAATGGGTCTGCGTCAGCAGCTCGCGGTCCCGCTCGTCCCGGTCATCGGGACGCGACAGCAGGGGCTGGCCATTGCGGGTCACGATCTCCCGGACGACGATCGGCCTGTTGCGACCGCCCTGCTCGCCCTTGACGGCGAGCTCGTAGCGTGTCCTCGCCGTCGGCCAGATCGATCTCCAGGGCGAGTTCGCCCCTGTGGTTGTTCCTGGCGAAGAGACAGCGCGTCTTCGACAACCCGCCCCGCTTCTCCAGCGCGGCGGCGAGACCGCCGCCGCGGCGGGAGACATCGCCCAGGAAGCGGAACAGATCGAGCAGATTCGACTTCCCCGCCGCGTTGGGCCCGACGATGAGGAGCCGGCTCCCCCCGGCGAAGTCCACATTCTTGAAGTTGCGCCAGTTGTGAGCGGCGACGTGAGTGATCCGCATGGGTCAATCCTTCCACCCGGACGGCGATGCCGCCGTGCAGCCGTGGCTGGATGACGGCGCGCCGACGCACCGCCCGGGCGGGGCATCCGCCGACTGACGAGCGCCCGTCCTCGCCCGCGGGGATGCGGCCCCGGACGCGCCGGGGCGGCCGTCGCACGATGGCGATCGGCCGCCCCGCCGGCACCCGGGATCGTCCCGGAGCCGCGATCAGCCCCGGTGGGCCTTTCGCGCCGACCAGGCCGAGGCGACCATGTCGTCGAGGCTGTTGCGCATCGTCCAGTCGATGTCTCGGGCCGCGAGCTCGCCCCTGGCGACGATACGAGCCGGGTCGCCGGGCCGCCGCGGCGCGATCTCGGGAGTGAAATCGATGCCGGTGACGCGGGCGATGGCCTCCATGATCTCGCGCACCGACGACCCGGTACCCGAGCCGAGGTTGTAGGCGGGCTCCAGCCTCCGGCCGGCCATCATCGCCTCAGCGGCCGCCACGTGGGAGCGGGCCAGATCGGCCACATGAATGTAGTCGCGCACGCAGGTGCCGTCGGGGGTCGGGTAGTCGTCGCCGTTGATGCGGGGGGTCCTCCCGGCCAGCAGCATGTCGAAGACGATCGGGAACAGGTTGTGGGGGCTGGCATCGTAGAGGTCGTCCGAGCCGGAGCCGACGACGTTGAAGTAGCGCAGGTTCACCGACTGCCAGGCCTCGTCACCTGCGGCCATGTCCCTGTTGAGCCACTCGCCGATGAGCTTGGTCTCACCGTACGGCGACTCGGCATGCAACGGGGTGTCCTCGGTCACCGGGTCGGTCTCGGGCGTGCCGTAGACCGAGGCGGACGAGCTGAACACGTAGCGGTGGACGCCGGCCTCGCGCATGGCCCCCAGGACGCTCACCGTTCCCGTGACGTTCTGCGTGTAGGTGTGCAGCGGGCGCGAGACCGAGACGCCGGCGTACTTGAACCCCGCCAGGTGGACGACGCCCTCGCAGGAGTACTCGGTGAGCGCGCGCCGCACGAGCGCGGTGTCGAGGATGCTGCCCTGGACGAACGGCACGTCCCGCGGGACGAAGTCCGCGAAACCACTGGACAGGTCGTCGATGACGACCGGCTCGATGTCGGCCTCCCGGAACGCGCGCACGATGTGCGAACCGATGTACCCCGCCCCACCGGTGACGAGCCAGCTCATGGATCCTCCTTGTACCCGACGCGCCGCCTCGGACGAGGGCGCGCATGTGCTTCACCGCAGCCTATCGGGCCCGCCCGGCGCGCCCCGCCCCGCCCTGCCCCTCGCCACCGGGCGAGCGCGGTCGGCGTCCGAGCGGCGGCGTCAGCACGGCATCCGCCCGAAGATGATCCGGTCGTCGAGCAGCTGGTAGAGCTGCCCGGTCTCGGCGAATCCCGCCGCGCGCAGGGCGGCGAGGTGGAAGTCGGGATCGACCTTGACGACCGTGTGCTTGTCGGCCCAGACCCTCTCGCGGTCGGCGGCCTCCCGCTCCCAGCCGGGCATCCCCGTGGCGGCGCCCCACCACTCGTCCCAGCCCATCGCCCCGTCGGCGCAGGCCCTGCGCTCGAAGGCGTCGCGGCTCTCCCGCGCGCGGGCGTTCAACCAGGGGTTCCGCACCCCGTCGTAGCCCAGGTGATCGGCGTTGAGGAACAGGGCGCCGGGCCCGAGCAGGCCGGGCAGCCGCTGGTAGAACGCCACCAGCGCGTCGGGATCGAGCCAGTGCAGGGCCGTCGCGCTGAACGCCGCGTCGTACGGGCCGGGGGGCAGCACGGCGACGAGGTCGGGGTCGACGAGGTCGGCCTCGACGAGCCTCAGCCGGTCGCCGAAGCGGTTCGTCTCGCGGGCGAGACGCAGCAGCACGGGGTCGCAGTCGACGGCGACCGCCTCGCCGTCCGGCAGCGCCTCGAGGGCGGCGGAGGCCAGGCTCGCGGGCCCGCAGGCCAGGTCGAGCAGGCGCAGTGGACGCCCCAGTTCGGCGCGCAGCGCCACGAGCGCGTCGGTGATCATGCGGGTGCGCAGCCCGCGGAACTCGATGAAGGCGGTCTGCTGCTCGTGCCATGCGGCGAGCAGTTCATCCGGTGTCATCGGCACTCCTCCCATCGGTCGTCCCCGTGGTCGTGTCCGCGGGGTCGAAGAGCAGACAGGGCCTGCCCCGGTGATCGATCCGTTCCACATGGAGGTGGTAGATCGGGGCGATGCGCTCCGGGGTCAGCACCTCGCCCGGCGCCCCGGCCGCGACGACGCGCCCGTCGGCGAGCAGCGCCACCCGGTCGCAGAACCGCGCGGCCAGGTTGAGGTCGTGCAGCACGATCACCGTCGTGCAGTCGAGCTCGCGCACCAGCTCGAGCAGGGAGAACTGGTGGTGCAGATCGAGGTGGTTGGTCGGCTCGTCCAGCAGCAGGTGCGTGGCCTGCTGGACGATCGCCCGGGCCACCATCGCCCGCTGCCGCTCGCCGCCGGAGATCCGCGTGATGAGCCGGTCTGCGAGCCCGCCCAGGTCGACGCGGGTCAGCGCGGCGTCCACGAGCTCGGTGTCCCCGGCGTCGCCGTAGTCGAGCATCGAGCTGGACGCCAGGCGCCCCAGCGCGACCGAGTCGCGCACGCTCAGCGGCAGCGCCGTCTCGCTCTCCTGGGCGACGACCGCCACCTGCCGGGCGATCCGGCGGCGCGTCATCCCGGCGATGTCCGCACCGTCGATGAGCACCCGTCCGCCGGCCGCGGCGAGTGCCCGGTTGAGCGAGAGCAGGAAGGTGGTCTTGCCCGAGCCGTTCGGCCCGACGATGCCCACCACCTCGCCGGGGCCGACCGTCAGGTCCACGTCGTGGCAGATCGTCCGGCCGCCCCGGTCTATGGTGACGTGCTCGGCTTGGATCACCGGGCCTCGCCGATGAGCTGCGACAGCCGGACCGCGCCCTGCACCGAGAGCGTGTTCGGCGGGTCGGTGAGGCGGAAGGGCAGGTAGAGCACGTGCCCGTTCTTGACGGCCTGCAGGTCGGCGGAGCCGCTGATGCCGTTGAGGGTCTCTGTGAGCTGCTCGGCCGTCGTGCCGGAGTCGCCCATGAGGACGAGCCACTGCGGGTTGCGGGTGAGCAGGTCCTCCATCGAGGCGTCGAAGACGCGCTCCCGGCTGTCCTCGTAGCTGTTGCGCAGGCCGTTGGCCTCGAAGATCGGCTGGATCATCGAGGAGTTGCCGTAGGCGTAGAAGACGCCGGAGCCGGGCGTCAGGTACAGGGCGGCGGCGCTCTGACCGGCCGCCGGGCCCTGTTGGAGGCCGTCGATCTGGCTGTGGATGTCGTCCATGAGGGCCGGCACCTTGTCGGTGACGCCGAAGATCGTGGCGGTCTTGGTGATCTCCTGCTCGACGTCGTCCCAGCTGGCGCGGTCGAGCGTCAACTCGTCGCAGAAGGCGTCGGGCGCGTAGAGGGGGATGCCCGCGTCTCGCAGCGCATTGCGGTCGGCGCCGCTGTCGTAGCCGATGACCAGGTCGGGGTGCACTGACAGGATCGCCTCGGTCGAGACGACGCGGCCTCCGGTGGAGTTGCCGCTCGACTCGATCTCGGGGATCCGGTCGATGCGCGACTGCAGATCGGGGTCGGCGTCGGCGAAGCCGGGATCGCCGGCGCGGGCGACGACGTGGTCGAGCAGGCCGAGCGAGTCGAGGATCGAGGCGCTCGTCCCGCCGATGACGACGACCCTCTCGGGCGCCTTGTCGAAGGTGAGGCTCTCGGTGCAGCTGGTCACCTGAGCGGGGAAGCCCGCGGCGGAGCCGGATCCGCCGGCCGACGACGCGGCCTTGTCGGCGGCGGACGAGCCGCAGCCGCTGAACACCATCGCCGCGGCGAGCGCCGCGACTGCGGGTGCGAGTCTTTTCATGGTTCCTCCCTTGTGGAATGGGCCGATCGGTTCACCAGGCGGTTCTGCTGCGGCGAATGATGAGGACGAGGAAGGGGGCGCCGACGAGCCCCGTGATGACGCCGAGCGGCAGCTCGGTGGGCGAGAAGACGATGCGCGCCGCGGTGTCGGTCCACACGCAGAACAGCGCCGCGGCCAGCGCCGTGCCCACGACGAGCAGGCGGTGCGAGTGCCCGATGAAGGACCGCATGATGTGCGGGATGATGAGGCCGATGAAGCCGATGCCGCCGGCGCTCGCCACGGCGATGGCGACGGCCGCCGAGACGGGCAGAAGAAGCCAGATGCGGGCCCGGCCCGGCTCGACGCCGACGGACTGGGCGGTGCGGTCGCCGCTGGCCAGCGCGTCGAGCACCGGCCCCAGGACCGCCATGGCGATGGCGAGCAGGCCGGCGGTGACGACGAGGCGGGGCAGGTCGCCGACGCCGATGCGGGCCATCGAGCCGAGCATCCAGAAGGACACCGACTGGCCCGCCTCCGCCGAGTCGGCCGAGAAGATGATGAGGTTCGTCACCGCCTGGAAGCCGAAGCCGACGGCCAGGCCGCCGAGCACCAGGTGCAGCGGGCTGTGGGTGCGTCCGGCGACGGCGAGCACCGCCGCGGTGGCCAGGGAGGCGCCGCCGAAGGCGAGCAGGCCGACGAGACCACCCGAGGAGACGCCGAGGGTGATCATCGCGAAGGCGGCGCCGGTGGAGGCCCCCGAGCTGACGCCCAGGACGTACGGCTCGGCCAACGGGTTGCGGACGATCGCCTGCATGACGACGCCCGACACCCCGAGGATCGCCCCGACCGCCATGGACCCGATGATGCGGGGCAGCCGGGTCCGCCAGACGATGGCGTCGATCGTGCGGTCCCACGTGATGTCCACCGGCAGGCCCGGGACGTGACTCGCGATGACGCCGAAGACGTCGTGCAGGGGCACGGCGGCCGGGCCCATCGCGATGGTGAGCGCAGGCGTGATGACGAGCAGAGCGCCGATGAGGACGATCCGCCGGATCGCCCGGCCGCGCCTCGCCGGGACGACGGGCGCGACCCCGGCGGGAACGGGCAGCACCGCGCCGGCGGTCCGGTCCGCGACGGCACGGCCCATGATGCGCTCCTCGGCGGGACTCGCCCCCGGGGATGCGCGCACGGCAGGGCCTGCGAGCCCCCGCGGGGCACAGCGTGAACCGACGGCGGACACCGCCGGGCCGGCAGGTCTTCGGGCTCATGGGCACTCCGGATCACCCCGGCTTCCTCGACCGCTGCTTCCCGGACCCAAGAGCCCAGTGCACTCGACGCAGCCTCGTTCCCATTGACCGCTGCGGGACAGCTCCGGACTCGCACCGGATTCCCTCTTACGACGATCCGCCGACGCGCACCGGCGACGACGAACCGAACCAGCGGACGTCACATTAGCCACGGCCCGCAGACCGCCATAGCCGAACAAGAAGTGAGAAGCTCACCCGGCCCCCGACGCCCAACAGCCACGACCGACGACCACCCCGAAGACGCTTGACAGACGCCCGGCGAGCAGTGAGAAGCTCATCCTGCCTCCCGGCGCCCACCAACGGCGCACCGCGGAAGACCGGGCAACGGCTCAGGACGGCGGCCGGAGGCGGCCCGTGGCGAGTCCGCCCCGCGGAACGCCGGTCCCGCGGCCCATCAGTGCAGCGGGACACCGGCCTCGCAGAACACCGGTGCAGCAGACGCCGGTGCGGCGGCCCGTCGCCGGCGCGGTGTCAGCCCCGCGGCACGAGGACCGTCGCGACGACAGCTCCCCCATCGTCAGCCGCCACTCGTCAGCCCCGCGGCACGAGGACCGTCGTCGTGCCGCCCGTCTCGTCCACGAGCAGGCCGTCGACGGACGACGTGACGCGCGGCAGGTCCTGGCGCTTCGCGCCATCGGCCGCGTAGACGGCCCAGGTGTCGCCGTCGCCGGCCCGGCCGCGGCGGGTGTAGGTGCGGGCCAGCAGCACCGAGCCGTCGGCGCTCACCAGGTCGACGGAGTCGGCGTCGATGCGGCCGCGCGAGGGCAGCGTCCTGATGCCGGAGCCGGAGCGGACGGCCACGACCCGCCCGGTGGCGTCGACCCCGATCCGGGTGGGCCGGGAGCCCCCGGCGAGCAGATCCTCGCGGGAGTAGAGCAGACGGTCGGAGCCGTAGTCGGGACCCCCCGAGGAGGTGATCCGGCCCTGTTCGGAACCGGTCAGGTCGCGGACCCTCCGGGCCCGCTCATCGCCGGCGTCGTTGGTCGTGAAGCCGTTCCACGCCCACCCGACCGACAGTTCCTGCCCCGAGTGCTCGTACTCGGTGGGTTCGAGCGAGAAGGAGCCCGTGGACAGGTCGACGACGGCGACCTGCGAGTCGGCGTACGAGACGCAGCCGAGGTGGTCGACGAGGAAGCGGCACTGGCCCCACCAGGGCAGGTCGAGCTGCCAGTCGAGGGCGCCGTCGGGGCCGATCGCGCGCACCTGCTCGGTGTCGGAGCCGGCCGCCCCGGTGACGATCAACTCGCCGTCGTGCACGCCGCGGACCTGGAGGAAGGAGAGGGCGTCGGTGCTCTCGTGGACGACCCGCTGCTGCCCCGTGGCGATGTCGACGCCGACGATCTGACCGGTGCCGCCGTTGCGGCGCGCGCAGTAGGCGGAGCCGTCGAGCACGGCGTCGCGGCCCATGCACCGCAGCCCCGTGACCTGCCACCGCTGGGCGCCGGTGGCCGCGTCGAGGCCGGTCAGCGGGGCGGTGCCCTCGTCCTGGCCCGCGCCGGCGCTGCGCTGGACGAGCACCGCCGCCCGGTCCGAGGACACTCCCAGCACCGTCTCGTCGGTCGTCCAGGAATCGTAGCCGTCGGCGTAGCCGGGGTCGAGCCAGTCGCCGACCCGGCCCCGCGGGGAGTAGCCGGCGTCCCGGACGGCGAACTCGGCGGTGCCGGGGCCGCCGAGGAGGATGTCGGCGACGAAGCCCACGACGAGGACGAGGACGACGGCGAGGACGACGGACAGGACCCGCAGGATCCGCAGGACGCGTCCGCTCAGGCCGCGCCGGGCCTGCTCCATCGGCGCCTGGGAATAGTCGAGGAGGCCCCGGCGCGGGCCGTTCGGAAGACGAGGGGGCAGCACCCGGGGCGGCGGCTCCGGGGCGGGGGACTGCTCAGGGTCGTCCTGTGCGCCCTGCTGCTGCGCCATGCTGCATTCTCCAGTACGGGGTGAATCGGGTGAGGGGGTGTGCACCATCAAACCAGCCCGCTCCGGACGACCACACGCGGGACCCGCACCTTCCCGGGAATCGCCCGAACGCGACGGGGACGATGAGCGGGTCCGCGCGCCGGCGCGCGGACCCGCTCATCATGGGGTTCGACCGGACGGATCACCCGTGCGCATACAGTCTCAGCAACCGCTCGGCCTCGGCCCCGGCCTTCTCACCGGCCGGTTTGAACCACTTGCGCGAGTCGACCAGGTCGGGGTTCGCCGCCAGGGTCTCGCGCACCGATCCGGTGAAGATCCTGTTCAGGTGCGTCGAGACGTTGATCTTGACCATGCCGGCCCCGATGGCGGCGCTCATGCCCGCATCGCTGACGCCCGAGGAGCCGTGGAGCACCAGCGGCACCGGGGCGGCGGCGGCGATCGCCCGGATGAGGTCGGTGTCGAGGGCGGCCGTCCGGGTGACCATCGCGTGCGAGGAGCCGACGGCGACGGCCAGCAGGTCGACGCCGGTGTCGCCCACGAAGGCGGCGGCGTCGCCCGGGTCGGTACGGACCGAGGGGTCGTGGACGCCGTTCTTGCCGCCCACCTCGCCGAGTTCGGCCTCGACCGTCACGCCGGCGGCGTGGCAGAAGTCGACGACCTCGGCGGTCGTGGCGCGGTTGACGTCATCGGGCAGCTTCGAGCCGTCGTACATGACCGAGGTGAACCCCAGCTCGACCGCCTCGTGCACCAGGTCGACGCTCTCGGCGTGGTCGAGGTGGACGACCACCGGCACCCGGGCGGCGCGGGCCGCGACGAGCGTCCCGGTGCCGATCGGAGCCAGTGAGCCGTGGTACTTCACGGCGTTCTCGCTGATCTGCAGGACGACGGGGCGCCCCGCGCGGGTGGCGGCGTCGATGAGCATCGTGGCGTTCTCGAGATGGATGACGTTGAAGGCTCCGAGGCCCGTGCGCTCGTTCTGACAGGTGCGGGCGATGCTCGCCAGGTCAGTCAGCATGTTCGTCCTCCGTGACTGTGATGCGCGAGAGCATCTCGCGGTACGTGTTCAGGTCGATCTCGCCGGCGACGGGGCTCAGGACGGCGGCGCCGGACAGGGCGACCGCCTTCGGCAGGGACTGCACCAGCGCCTCGGCCCGGCCGACGGCGTCGGCCGCCGCGCCCTCGTCCAGGCCCGCTGCGAAGGCGGCGACCGCCGCGTCCCCGGCTCCGGTCGGGTTGCCCGACAGGACGCGGGCCGGGGCCGCCGTCCAACGGATGGGGCGGCCGGCCAGGAGCAGCAGCATCCCGTCGGCGCCGAGCGAGACGACGACGGCCGAGGCGCCCTCGTCGAGCAGCGCCCTGGCGCCCGCCACCGGGTCGTCCAGGCCCGTGGCGGCGGCCAGCTCGTCGCGGTTCGGTTTGAGCAGGTCGGCGCCGGCCCGCGCGGCCGCGTGCAGCAACGGCCCTGAGGTGTCGACGATGATCGGCCGGCCTGCGGCCCGGGCGGCGGCGATGACCCCGGACAGGTCCCCGGGACGGGAGCCGGGGGGCATCGAACCGGACACGACCACCGGCCCACTGCCGTCGGCAAGCAGCTCGGCCTGCCGCGTCCAGTCGCCGGCGGTGACGGCGGGGCCCGGCTCGTTGAGCATCGAGGTGTCCTGGGCGTCGACGACGGCGATGGTGCGGCGGGTGGTGCCGTCGATGGGCACCCAGCGCTGGGCGATGCCGGGGTCGATGCGGGTGAGCAGGTCGGCGACGGCCCGCCCGTCGCGGCCGCCGAGGAAGCCGCTGGCCTCGGCGCGGCGGCCGAGTGCGGCGGCGACGCGGGCGACGTTGACGCCCTTGCCGCCGGGGCGCTCGTGCACGGCGCGCACCCGGGTCGTGCGGTGCAGGAGGAGCTCGTCCACCTCGTAGGTCACATCGAGTGCCGGATTCGGCGTGATGGCGGTGATCATCTCAGTGCCCGCTCAGCCGGTAGAGCAGCTTGAGCCGCAGCCCGCCCGGGTCTTCGATGTCCTCGAAGGCCCGGGCGCCGTCGGTGAGCGCGTACTCGCCGGTGACCATCGCCTCGGCATTCACCGCGCCGGAGGCGATGAGACCGATCGCGGCCGACCACTCGTAGCCGGGGAAGGGGGCCGAGTAGCTCATCCACGAGCCGGTCACGGCGAGCTCGCCGCGCAGGATCTTCTCGAAGGTGCTCGGCCCCAGGACCAGGTCGCCGTGCCCGGTGCCGACATAGGACACCTGGCCGTCCTTGGCCACCAGGTCGAGGGTCATCGCCTGGGTGACGGGCGAGCCGGCCGTCTCGATGACGATCTCGGGCGCCTCGTCCGCCACGAGCTCCTCGGTGTCGGTGCCGGCCCGGGCCCCGAGGCCGGCGGCGATCCCGACCTTGGCCGGGTCGATGTCGCAGACCAGGACGCGGGCGCCCTTGGCGCGCAGCACCATGACGGTCATGAGTCCGACGACGCCTGCGCCGAGGACCATCGTCAGGGCGCCGGTGCGCACCCGGGTGCGTTCGACCCCGTGGACGGCCACCGTCAGCGGCTCGACCAGGGCGGCCGCCTCGAGGGACATCGTGTCGGGCACGGGCAGGGCGTTGCGGGCCGGGGCCACCACGTAGTCGGCGAGGGCGCCCTGGCGGCGTGAGCCGATGAAGCCGTAGTCGGTGCACAGGGCCGGGCGGCCCTTCTGGCAGTACGCGCAGTGCCCGCACGGCACGAGCGGCGCCACGGCGACGCGCTCGCCCACTGCGTGGTCGTCCACGCCGGGGCCGAGTGCGGCGATCTCGCCGGAGAACTCGTGGCCGAGCACTTGGGGGAAGGCGTGCACCCCTCCCTCGAAGTAGCGGGGGATGTCGGATCCGCAGATGCCGCACCAGGCGACGCGCACCAGCACCTCGCCCGGCCCCGGCTCCGGGACGGGCAGGGCGACCAGGTCGAGCCGGCGCACCCCGGTCACGGACAGCGCCTGCATGGTCTTCGTCTCGCTCATCGGGCGACCTCGGTTTCCGGTTCGGGCTCGTCGGCGCGGTAGAGGGTGCCGCGGCGGTACTTCACGAAGGTGTAGACCCAGCAGAAGACGTACAGGGCGGCGATGACGGCGAGGCCGACGCCGACCTGGCCGCTCAGACCGCGGGCGAGCAGATAGGTGATGGGGTTGCCGCCCTGGTCGAGCGAGGCGACCTGGGAGGCGTCGCCGAGCTTGTCGGTGACCCGCGCGAGCTCGGTGGTGAGCGGCACCATCCGGTTGGCGATCCAGATCGTCACCGACATGATGAGGGTGCCGCTGAACAGGGTGCGGAAGATGTTGCCCTTGTGGATGCCCACTGCGATGGCGACGAAGAAGCCGATGGTGGCCAGGTCGCCGAACGGCAGGACGCGGTTGCCGGGCATCAGGATGGCGATGACGATGGACAGCGGCACGAAGATCAGGCTGGCCGAGATGACCTGCGGCTGGCCGAGCAGCAGGGCCGGGTCGAGGCCGATCTTGTAGTCGGCGTTCTTGAAGCGCTTCTGCAGCATGTCGCGGGCCGCGTCGGCGATGGGCATGAGGCCCTGCATGATGAGCTTGACGACCATCGGCATGAGCAGCATGACGGCGCCCATCTCGACGGCCAGTTGCAGCGAGTCGCCGATCGGGTAGCCGGCGAGCAGGCCGACGACGAGGCCGAGGAGGGTGCCGATGACGATGGGCTGACCGAAGAAGCCGACCCTCTCCTCGAGGGTCTCGGTGTTGATGGTGACCTTGCGCAGGCCGGGGATCCTCTCGATGAGGTCGTCGATCGGGGCGGCGAAGACGCCCATGACGGCCGAGGTGCCGTGCGGGATGGCGACGCCCTCCAGGCCGAAGTAGTCGTCGGTCACGGCGCCGTACATGTCGCCGAACTTGTAGGCCAGGGCCGCGTGGACGACGACGCCCAGCATGCCGAGCCAGAAGTTTCCGGTGGCCAGCTGGACGATGATGCCGGTGAAGGCCATGTGCCAGATGTTCCAGATGTCCACGTTGAGCACGCGGGTGGTCCGGGTGAGCAGCATGGCGATGTTCACGGCGATGGCGATGGGGATCGAGATGATGCCCATGGTCGAGGCCCAGGCCATCGGTGAGGTGCCGGGCCAGCCGAGGTCGACGATCTCGAGGCTGCCGCCGAAGTTCTCGGCCATGGCCCCTGCGGCCGGGCCCAGCTCGTCGTTCAGCAGGTTGATGACCAGGCTGATGCCGACGAAGCCTGCGCCGATCGTCAGGCCGGCCTGCAGCGACTTGCCGACGCCGCGGCGCAGGATGAGACCCAGGGTGAAGATGATGATGGGCAGCATGACGTTGGCGCCCAGGTCGACGATGTACTGGATCGCGTCGAGGAATGCATTCATTGGGATCATGGTGGAAGTCCTTGTGACGGCCCAGAGGGTCCCCGCAGGGCGCACGGCGGCCGGGGAAGGGCCCCGGGCGGTTCGGGGCGGGGTTCCCCGCTGGGGTTGCGGCTGGCGCAGCGGCGGCCTCGGAACGGCGGCCCTGCGGGGACACGACGGGCGAGGAGGGGCCTCGGCCCTTGGCGCTCAGCCCTGGAGGATCTCCAGGATCGTGGCGTCGGTCTTGTCGGCGCCGATGCCGGAGATGAAGGCGATGCCGTGGACGACAGGCGTGCCGTAGTCACGGGAGACCTTGGCGGTCGTGACGATGAGGTCGGCCTCGGCGGCGCGGCTGCCCAGCTCCGAGATGCGGCACTGCTGGACGTCGGCGTCGATGCCGTTCGCCTTGCACAGCCCGCGGACGTGCTCGGCGGCGACGGTGGAGGTGGCGACGGCGCCACCGCAGGCGACGAGGATCTTCTTCATGATGGTTCTCCTTGTGAATTGTTGGGATCGGGTTGGGACACCGGTCGGCATGGTGGCCGTCCGACCCGACAATGGGCGCACGAACGGCAGCGATGGGCATCCGGTGTGCGGATCAGCGTCGGGAACCGCTGATCCGGGAAAGGGGTTGCGATTCGGTTGGGATCAGGCGTCGAGACCGAAGGCCTCGGACGCGGTGTCGGCGATGACCTGCGGGTCGGTCGTCGACCGGATCGTCTCGAGGAACTCAGGTCTCTGGATGCTCTTGACGATCTTCTGGAGCACCTCGAGGTGCTCGCCGGCGCTGGCCAGGGCCAGCATGAACACGGTGGAGACCTCGACCCGGTCGTCGGCGTCACCACCCATCTCGCGGAATGCGACGGGCTTCGCCAGGGTCGCGATGACGATCGTGTCCTGGTTCACGTGGGAGGCGTCGGTGTGCGGGATGGCCACGCCTCCGGGCACCGGCAGGCCCGTGGGGCAGCCCTCCTCGCGCTCGGCCAGCGCCGCGATGTAGTCGTCCTTGACTCGGCCGTCGGCGAGGAGGGCCCCGCCGAGCTCCTCGAAGACGTCCTGACGGGTCTCGGCGTCGAGCTCGGTGAAGACGTATTCGGGGTCGATGAGGATGCTCATGTCTGTCCTTGGGTCACGTGGATGGTGCAGTGCGAGGATGCGAGGAGCGAGGCGAGCTCGCCCGCCGGCTCACGGTCGGTGACGAGGTCGTCGAGGTCCTCGATGGAGGCCGCGCTGAGGGTCGCCGTGCGGTCGAACTTGGAGTGATCGGCCACGAGGACGACCCGCTGGCAGTGGTCGGCCGCCAACTGGGAGATCGCGTTCTCCACGGCGTCGAAGTTGGTGACGCCGCTGCGGGCGGCGACACCGGCGCAGCCGAAGAAGCCGATGTCGAAGAACAGCCCCTGCATCGCCTTGTCGGTCAGGGGGCCGCCGAGCGAGTTCTCGTTGCGGCGCACCTGCCCGCCGGGAACGACGAGCCGGACGCGCTCGCACGGCAGGAGCGCCGTGATGATCGGCAGCGAGGCGCTGATGACCATGACATCGGGGTCGGAGGCGGCGATGCGCTGGGCGATCTGGAAGGCGGTGGTGCCGTAGTCGAGGTAGATCGAGTTGGCATCCGCAGCCAGACGTGCGGCCTCCTCGGCGATGTCGCGTTTGGCCTGCGCGTTGATCGTCCTGCGGCTCTCGTAGGCGGATTCGCGATTGGACGCGGCGACCGCCCCGCCGTGGACGCGCTCGAGAAGACCGCGCGCGTCGAGCGTGAGGATGTCCTTCCGGATCGTCTCGGCCGAGACGCCGAGCTCGGTGCTCAGCTCGCCGACCTTCACGGACCGCCGGGCACGCACCTGGGCCAGGATCGCCTGACGGCGCTGCGTGGTCTGCATTGGCCCTCCTCGTGCTCCGTTGCCCGGCGTGGTCTCATCATACGCATGATTCCCAATCATTCGCAACCAACTTTCCCATCAATTCCCAATATTTTCCCCAAGGGACCGATGTCAGGGTATCGGTACCGGCGACCCGCACGAGACCGTGACCGACGGAGCCGAACCGGTGACCGCGACTCGGACCCGCCCGCCCCGGCAGGCGCCGCTGCCGCTTCTGCGATCCCGGAACGACGGCGACCCCTCGCTCGCGGAGCGGCCCACGCCGGTCTCGTCCTCGACCCCATCGCCGCGACGATCCCTCCGGCCGCACCGGGGAGAGCGGGCTCCGGCTCGCCTGCCGAGAACGGGCACGTGGCTCGCCTGCCGAGAACGGGCACGTGGCTCGTCCGCCGAGGACGGACACGTAGCATGAGCCCATGTCCTTCACCCTCGGAATCGACATCGGCGGCTCGGGCATCAAGGGCGCCCCGGCCGACCTCGACAAGGGCGAATTCGCTCTGCCCCGCCTGCGCATCCCCACGCCTCAGCCGTCCACGCCGCGGGCCTGCGCGCAGGTCATCGGCGAGATCGCGGATCACTTCGGCGACGAGGCCCCCGGCCCGGTCGGCATCACGGTCCCGGCCCCGGTCATCCACGGCGTCACCCCCTCGATGGCGAACCTCGACCAGAGCTGGACCGGGTTCGCCGCCCAGGACTTCCTCGCCGAGCAGCTGCACCGGCCGGTTCGGCTCGTCAACGACGCCGACGCCGCCGGGATCGCCGAGATGCGCTTCGGCGCGGGCCGCGGCGAGAGCGGCCTGGTCGTCATGACGACGCTCGGCACCGGCATCGGCACCGCCCTGTTCTACGACGGCGTGCTCATCCCCAACAGCGAGCTCGGCCACATGGAGGTCGACGGGCACGACGCCGAGACGCGCGCCTCGTCCGCCCACCGCGAGCGCGAGGGCCTCAGCTGGAAGAAGTGGGCCAAGTCGTTGCAGCGCTACTACGCGGCACTCGAACGGCTGCTGTGCCCCGACCTGTTCATCGTCGGCGGCGGCGTCAGCAAGAAGCACGACCGCTTCCTGCCCCTGCTCGACCTGCGCACGCCCATCGTGCCGGCGCAGCTGCGCAACGAGGCCGGCATCATCGGGGCGGCGCTGGCCGCGGCGCAGGACTGAGGCGCGGCCCCCTCCCGCCCGACGAGGCGGGAGGGGGCATCCGCCGGCCGGCGGGCGCCCCCTCCTCCCGTCCTCCGCCCCCGACCCCTGCAGGCCGCAGCCGAGGCGCCGACCGCGGGCCCTCCGCTCCCGTCTCCGCCCGAGGACGCCGGGGGGACGCCGCCGCGCGCCGTGTCGGCGCGCCGTCGGCTCGAGCGGCGCACGGCCGGGGCCGCGCGCCCGGCTCATGCGAGGGAGCGCGAGGACTCCCGAGGGATGAGGGTGGGGACGGCCACGGCCCGCGAGGGCCCCTCGGCGTCGGACGCCAGCAGGCGCAGCGCCTGGGTCGCCACCTCCGGGAAGGGAACCCGCACCGAGGTGAGGGGCACGGGCAGGGCCGTGGCGACGGGGGTGTCGTTGTAGCCCACGACGGACAGGTCGTCGGGGACGGAGCGCCCCAGCCCGCGCGCCGCGCTCATCACGCCGAGGGCCAGGTCATCGTTGGCGGCGAACACGGCCGTCGTGTCGGGATGCCCGGCCAGGAGCGCCCGGCCCTCCGCCTCACCGGCGTCGTACCCGAAGCCGCTCGGGCGCACCAGCCCCTCGTCGACCGCCACGGCCGCCTCCGCCATGGCCCGCCGGTGGCCGGCCAGCCGGCCCCGCGCGGTGGACGCGAAGACCGGCCCCGGCAGCACCCCGATGCGCCGGTGGCCCATGTCGAGCAGATGCCGCGTCGCCAGGTACCCCCCGAGCTCGTCGTCGCAGACGGCCGAGGAGCTCACCCCGTCGGTACGCAGCACCAGCACGTGCGGGACCCCTCGGGCGCGCAGCGAGGCGGTAAGGGCGTCGTCGAGCCTGCTGCCGGCGAGCACCAGACCGTCGACCCGGCGGGCGAGCAGCTGCTCGGCGGCCTGAAGCTCCCGCCCGGGGTCGTCCCCGCACACTGACACGAGCGCGAACTGACCGAGCTGGGCGGCCTCGGCGTAGAGCGCCTCGAACATGAGCGCCATCACCGTGTCGGACAGCCGGGGCACGAGCACGCCGATGGTGCCGCTGCCCCCGCGCCGCAGCGACGACGCGGTGATGTCGCGCTGGTAGCCGAGATCGGCGGCGGCGGCACGGACCCGCTCCGCCGCCGCCGAGCGCGAGAGGGGAAGGCGCTCGTCGAGGGCGCGCGAGGCCGTCGACACGCTCACCCCCGCCTGGGCCGCGACGTCCCTGAGGGTGACTCGTCCATCCATGACCGGCCTCCTGCGACGGCTGCCTCCGCATCATAGCCGCCGGGGAGGACGCCCGACCGGGCCATGACTCCGGCCCCGGGGCGTCCGGCCGCCCTCACCGCACGATCGCGGCGAGGCCGAACCCGAAGAGCACGGACAGGCCCGTCGCCACGAGCCCGGGGATCAGGAAGGGGTGGTCGAAGAAGTGCCCGCCGAGATGGGTCGAGCCGGTGTCGTCGAGGTCGACGGCCGCCAGGAGCGTGGGATAGGTGGGCAGGATGAACAGCGCGGAGGTGGCGGGGAAGCAGGCCACGACGGTGGCGGGCGCAATGCCGATCGCCAGCGCCGTGGGGAACAGCGCCTGGGTGCTGGCGGCCTGGGAGTAGAGCAGGGACGAGGCGACGACCACGACGAGGGCGAAGAGCCAGGGGCTGCCGGCGAGCAGACCGCCCAGGTGGCCCTGGATCCAGTCCTTGTTGGCGGCCATGAAGGTGGTGCCGAGCCAGGCGACGCCGAGGATGCAGGCGCAGGCGTTCATGCCGGTCCGGAAGATGCTCGACCCGGGGACGGCCTTCGGGCTCGCCTTGCAGCACACCAGGATGAGGCCGGCCGCGGCGAGCATCACGCAGATCCGGCACTGCCCGGCGTCCATGACCGGGTCGGCGATGAGGTGCACGCGGTCGGAGATGATGATCGAGTAGACCAGCACCACGACGAGGGCGATGACGAAGACGAGCACGGACAGTCTCGCCCCGGCCCTGAGGGTCACGGCCTCGTGGCTCGCGGGCCTGACCGTCCCCTCCCTCAGACGCTGCTGGTACTCGGGCACCCGGTCGAGGCGGTCGTTGCCGCGGGCCTTGTCCCAGAGCATGAACAGCACGGCCGTCACCATCGTGCCGAGGAGGGTGGCGGGGATGGAGACGAGGATGAGGTCGACGAAACCCCACCCGGTGCCCGTCTTCTGCAACTGGCCCGACAGGAAGACGACCGCGGCGGAGATCGGCGAGGCGGTGATGCCCAGGAGCGAGCCGGCCACGGCCACCGACAGGGAGCGGGTGGGGCGGATGTTGTTGTCCTTCGCGACCTCGACGATGACGGGCATCGTGGCGAACGAGACCTGCCCGGTGCTGGCCATGAAGGTGAGCAGATAGGTGACGAGAGGGGCCAGGACGGTCAGGTACTTCGGATGGCGGCGCAGCAACCGGTCCGTGAGCATCACGAGGTAGTCGATGCCGCCGGCCACCTGCATGGCGGAGGCCGCGTAGATCACCACCATGATGAAGACGATCACCTGCATGGGCAGGTCGCCCGGGTGGGCCCCCAGGAGGCCGAGCACGACGACGCCCGCACCGCCGGCGAAGGCGATGCCGATGCCGCCGATCCATGCTCCGAGGGCGATGAAGACGAGCAGCACGAGGAATTGAACGAGGACCATGACCGGCCTCCTGCCGGGATGATGCGTTGGTGCGTGCGCACGGGGCGCGGGCTCCGTGCGCCGGGGCCCCCGCCGGCCCCGACAGCGCTGACGGGGCCACGGGCGGAGGAAACGGGAGGAGGTGAGAGGGCGGGGGCCCGGACGGCCCCGGGCCCGGGAGCGGCGGGTGAGCGCAGCGGTGCGACCACCCGCCGCCCGGGGACTCAGGCGGGGATCTCGGCCCTGCCGAGCCCGGCGGCCCTCAACGCGTCCGCGATCTCCTCGTGGGCGCCCGCGGGCAGCGGCTGCAGGGGCGAGCGCACGGTGGCGGTCTCGAGCACGCCGCGGGCCACGAGGGCCTCCTTGAGCGCGACGGTGCCCTCCATGTGCGAGCCGCGGTGGTAGATGGTCCTCGTGACGGGGAAGAGCCGGTCGTGGACGGCGCGGGCGGCCGGGTAGTCCCTGGCCTTGCCCGCGGCGAGCAGCTTCACGAGCAGTTCCGAGGCCACGTTGCCGTACCCGACGAGGCAGCCGTCCACGTCGAAGATGGTGTGCAGCAGGTACTCGTCGTGGCAGGTGAGGAACTGCAGATCGGGGTTGGCCTTCCTGATGATCGGCACCTCGGTGTCCCAGCGCACCATGTTGCGCACCCCGCACTTCTCGGCGAAGACGCCGGGCTGGGCAGCGATCTCGAGTTGGGTGTCGAGGTCGTAGCAGGCCTTGGTGACGTCGGGGTACTGGAACAGGATGCACTCCAGACCGGCCTCCTCGTAGATGGCGCGGTAGCGGTCCTGCGGCGCCCCCTTCTGGAAGCCGAAGCGCAGCCAGCCGTGCGGTGGGTAGACGAGCGCCGCCTTCGCGCCGGCCCTGACGGCGCACTTGGACTCCTCGACGGCGACGGCCGTGCCCTCCAGCGAGATGCCGGCGACGACGGGCAGCCGGCCATCGGTGGAGGCGACGAAGGCCTCGATCACCCTGCTCTTCTCGTCCTGCGACAGGAAGGTCCCCTCGCCGGCATGACCGAGCACGACGAGCGACGTCACGCCGTCGATGCTGCCGAGCCAGCTCCCCAGGCGCTTGATGGTGGCGTAGTCCACCTCGCCGTCGGGGGTGAAGGGCGTGACCGGGGCCGGATTGGTTCCACGCATGTCAATGGGCATTGTGCTCCTCCTCGAACGATCGACGTCCCGCTGGGACCCGTCCTCCGAAGACCGTGACGGAATCGTTTGCGGGAACGTTTTTAACATAGCGTCCGCAAGCCCGTCCTGGCAAGAGCCGGTGGCGAACCGATTCGCCGTCGGGTCATCCCAGAGCCCTCCCGAACCGGGGCCCGGCAAGGGCGAGGACTGATCCGTGGCAGTCGGCTCCCGGCCGGCGCCGGCGCCGGCCCCCCTGAGGCGCCCCGTGCCGACGGGGCGGGCGCGGCCCGCCCCTCAATCCGACGACTGGCCCTTTTCCGACCCTCTTCACCGGTGAGGCGGGGCGAGTCAGGGCCCCACGGTCGAGCGCCTCCCGGGTCCCTGTGCCGGTGGAGCGAACTCCATTGGCCACCAGGCTTCGCCGAGCTTGGGCCCCGCGCCGGTGGAGCGGGCGCGAGCACTGTTCCGGACGACTGCGCCGCAACGATGGGGCCGTCATGATGAGCACGGTGTTCGCCGCGGGGACAACCGTCCCCGCCTCGGTCCCAGTGACCGTCCGCCCCTGCACGGGACCCATGGGGCCGGCAGCGATCCGCCGTGCGCGCCGTGCGGGGGATGAGCGGGAACGCCAAGCCCCGGGTCCCGCAGGCCCGGCTGCTACGCCGCATGGAGCACGGCTCCACTGGATGAGCAGGAACGTCAAACCCCGGTCCTGTGAGAACTGGTTCGTCTGGCGCCGGTGGTTGCCAGCCGGGTCGGTCGACGGCCTGCTCGTCGATGCCGTGAGGACGGAGGTGCTCCAGCGGGACAGGTCGGCGCCCTTGGGGAAGTACTGGCGCAGGAGCCCGTTGGTGTTCTCATTGGTGGGGCGCCGCCAAGGGCAGCGAGGATCGGCGAGGTAGACCCTCGTGCCCGTCCGAAGGCGCACGTGACGCACGCGGAGAGCCGCAGAGAGCTCTTCGCCGCGGTCACAGGTGGATGGTCTTGCGCGGCTGCTGGGGCAGGGCCGTGAACGAGGCGGCCAGCGCCGACGGTTGCGGGCGGCGTAAAGGGTTGACGAGGCGATCTGCAGCCCTGGGCCGGTCCAGGACCCGGCAGATCGGCTCGACCACAGGCTCCGCCCTGTTGTCGTCGATGAACTCCACCGGCGGTCAGGCCCCGCCCGGGCGAACCATGCGCTCGCTCTCCGCAGGATCTTCAGTCCGTCGAAGCCCGCGCGGGCCTTCTTCCCCCACTCCCCGTCCCGCTGAGCGTCCTTGCTCGTCGTCCCGGACCCGCGCCCCGTCGGTCTCAGCTCCTCAAACCCACGCGCGAAGCGCCTCTGGGCGGACGCCCGACCCGTTAGCAGCCCTACGGGACCGCGCCCCTGAACCCCTCAGGGTCCCGACACGCTTCCATGGCCATCCGTGCGACCCACTTCCGCAACCCCTGACATTTCCCCGATGCACCCGTGGCAGCGATACGCCCGTACGCCCACCAACCCCCACCAGACCCGGAGCAACACAGGCACTGACGTTCCCGGACGTTTCACGTGAATCATGTTCCACGCGAGTCATGTCGGAGCCTTGACGGCGAACTTGGGCGCGCATACACTGCGATGAGTTCGTTATCGCGATCAACCACGCGATCAACCACCAGCCGAATGGGGGTCGTCAAAATGAAGATTTGTGCGCTCGCGCACCGTGCTCGGCCCCTGCCACTTCCATCTCCACCCCGCAGCGTCGTCCGACGGATCCCCGTTCCTTCCTCGATCAAGGAAGTGTAGCCGTGTTCATTTCGGTCAGCGGAGTGTCAAAGAGCTACGGCAGGGGTTCCAGCTATGTGAAAGTTCTCGATGATGTCGAGCTCGAGGTCGATCAAGGCGAGATCATCGTGGTCCTCGGAGCCAGCGGATCAGGAAAGTCAACCCTCCTCAACTGCATCGGCGGCCTCGACCAACCCGATGAGGGCCGCATCGAGGTGGCGGGCAGGGAGATCACAGGCCGATCGCGGCACGATCTTGCCGAGTACCGACGCAGGAACGTCGGCTTCATCTTCCAGCTGTACAACCTGATACCCAACCTCACGGTGGAAGAGAACATCCAAGTGTGCGAGAACTTGACGGACGATCCTCTCCAGCTCGACGAACTTCTTGAGATGCTGGGCATGAAGGACCACGCCCGCAAGTTCCCTTCCCAACTGTCGGGAGGTCAACAGCAGCGCTGTGCGATCGCCCGGGCCCTGATAAAACGGCCACAACTCCTTCTGTGCGACGAACCCACTGGGGCGTTGGACTCCCGCACCTCAGTCGATGTCCTGGAGCTTCTCACCCGGGTCAACACCGAGACCGGCGCGACGTTGTGCATCGTCACTCACAACAGCGAGATCGCCACCATGGGTGACACCGTGATCAGGTTGCAGGACGGCAGGATCATCGAGAGGCAGCACAACGACACCCGCACCCCTGTGAAGGAACCGTGATGTTGAGCACATGGTTGCGTAGATCCTTTCGTGAGATTCGACAGAACGCGCTGCGCTATGGCGCGGTGTTTCTCTTGGTCGCAGGCGCTACCGGCGTCATGCTCGCGATCCAGACCTCCTCCGGATCGGTGATCACGACCGTCGAGGGCTTCCGATCCGCAGCGAACATCGAGGATGGCGAGTTCGAGACGCGGGCCGCGCTTTCGGACACCCAGCTGGCATCGCTCAAGGATCGGGGCGTCACCTTGGAGGCGCAGCCGTGGACGGACTCGGGTGGGCCCGCCGACAGCACGGTTCGTCTGCAGCCTGTTCGCGACACGATCAACAAGATCCAGCTGAGCGAAGGGCGTCTTCCGGTGTCCTCCGATGACCTCGTGCTCGAGAAGCTGTATGCGAACGCGCACGGACTGGTGACAGGCGACTCCATCCAACTGGCGGGCAGGACCTTCACCATCACGGGGATCGGATCGACCCCCGATTACTCGTATGTCATCCCCAGCGTCACCTCGTCCTCGACGACGCCTGAATCATTCGGTACTGCCTTTGTGACTCATCAGGGCTTCGACGCGGTCGCGACCGGCAACCAGGCCCCGACATACAGCTACGCGTACCGGCTCACCGACTCGACGACCTCCGACGAGCTGAGGAGCCAACTGCTCGAGATGACCGTCGAACCCGACGAGATCTCGAATCCGGCGCTACGCGACACGGTCGAGGAGCAGCAGGACAAGCGCACAAGGCTCGACGACGCCGTCAAGAGCCTGGCGGAGGGGGCTCGCGCTGCAGCGGCCGCCTCTCCGGGCGCCAGCGAGTCGCTGCAAAGCGTAAGCGACGCCCAGGACGGTTTGCAGAAGTATCTCGACGAGACGGCGACCGTCGAGATCCCGATGCTGGCAGACTTCCAGCCCGCCGACACCAACCCGCGGATCATCACTGTGACAAACGACGCAGCCGTCAACAGGACGACCGCCCTCTTTGCGGGCGTCCTCGTTCTGCTCCTCGCCGCCTACGTACTGACCGCCTTTGCCATCGACAATCTCGAGCAGGACAGCGCATCGATCGGCGCACTGTCAGCGATAGGGTTGCGGCCGCGCGAGCTGATGTTCCAGTACCTCATGCCGCCCCTCGTGGTCGTCATGCTGGCCTGCGTCGTCGGGACCCTCGTGGGCAGTCTGGGGGCACAGGCCTTCAACGATTTCGCCCAGCTCACCGCCTACTACTCGGTGCCATCCCCCTCGCCGCAGCTCGACTTCGTCATGCTGCTCATCGGGCTGGTCGCAGCACCTGTGTTGGTGGCGATCGTCGTCTCAGTGCAGCTGCGTCACAAGCTGTCAACGAGTCCCTTGGACCTGCTCCGCCGCACCCCGTCCCAGAAGGTGGGAGGCAAGGGCCTGTCCCTCACCGGGTGGTCGTTCGGGTCGAGATTCCGCACGCGTCAGGCGCTGCGGGAATCACGATCGTACGTCATCATGGCGGTCGGACTCCTGCTGGCGGTGATTCTCATGGTGTTCGGGTTCGGCATGCAGAACAGCATCAGCGCGTATGAGTCGAGGGTCAGCAACGACCTGAAGTTCGACAACATGTACATGCTGCAGGTGCCGGAGACCGACGTGCCCGAAGGTGCGGAGCCGGCCTTGGCAACGAGCCTGGCATTCGGGGACGAAGCGCAGGCAGATGTGACCCTTCTCGGGGTGTCAGAGAACAGCCGCTACTTCGATTTCACGCTCGATGAAGCCTCGGAAAATGACGTGGCGGTCTCTGATGGGCTGGCCAACCGTTATGGTCTGCAGAAAGGCGACACGGTGTTCCTCACCGATCCGGTCAAGGGCGCCTCCTACCGTGTGACCGTGTCGCAGATCGTCCCCTACTCAGCGGGGCTGTACCTCTTCCAGCCGATCGCGGACACCCGCAAACTGCTCGACGAGGCCGATGACTACTACAACGTTGCCCTCAGCACCCGATCTCTCAACTTCAGTGAGGGACGAGTGGGGGAGACAGTGACGCGCGCAGACGTGGTTCGGGGAGCTGAGAAGACGGTGAAGATGACAACTCCGATAGTGTCTGTTCTGGTGATCCTTTCGATAGCCATCTTCTGCATCGTACTCACACTCTTCATTCGGATGATGATTGACCGTGACACCTACAGCATCGCCCTGATGAAATCGTTCGGTTATCGCGAAGGGGAGATCGCCAAGTTGTATCTCAACAACTACACTTCGGTGGCGGCGCTGTCGCTGGTGCTGGGCATTCCGCTGGGGCTGGTCTCCCTCACCCCCGTATGGCGAACCATCATCTCGTCCATACCGATGGGTGCCCCGTTCCAACTCGGCTGGACAGCGGCTCTCACGATTATCGGGATCATTGCGCTCTCTTACGTGGTCGTCTACATCGGTGCCAGGATCAAGCTGGCCAGGATTGAGGTGACCGAGATCCTCAGGGACAGGGAGTGAGCCTGGCTTGGAACTACGGCCCCTAACCCCGCTGCTCTTCCGCCAGTGATCGCGGCGGGAGCAGTGGAGTGATATGGGTTTTCAGGCAGTGGTTGATGGTTGGTCTCGGGCTGCTGTCTTGTGTTGTTGTCTCCATCCGGTGTCGGCTTGGTCGGGGGTCCGGTGGTCGATCGCCGAGTGGAGACGCTCGTGATCGCATCGTGACCCGGTCCGGGCTGTCACGTCCCGGATCGCATGGTCCCGGGCCGAGCGGACCCCACGGTTCACGAGTTCCCTCCTCGAGACCGCGTTGAACGACTCAGCAAGGGCAGTGCCACAGCAGCTGCCGGTCCGCCCGACGGACGGGAGAACCCCGCGGCCGGCCATGAACCCCGTGCATCCGGCCCACGCGCATCGAGCCCCCCGACCCGAGCGGAGGACCCCGACACCACGGATCGGCGGACAGGCCCGGCACGGCCATGGCCAAGGCCCCGGCGACGAGCCCGACGCGCATGCGACCGGCGATCGCGCCCCCGACGACCCCTCCCCCGGGAAACAATCCACGACGACAGCCGGGTGGGCGAATCCCCGCCGGGCCGGACCATGCGCGATGCCGCCCA
>NZ_AUFR01000032.1 GCF_000426605.1 Propionibacterium acidifaciens DSM 21887 | reverse complement strand
GCCTGTCCGGTGTCGGTGACCACGTGGTAGTTGTGAAGGCCACCGATGGCTAGGTTGTGGACGGTTTGGGCGTGTCCGGTGGCCTGGACCGACACCACCTCGGTGACTCGCCCGTCCGGGGTGTGGAGGATGTCGCCCTCATGCAACTGCTCGGCCGGGATGTAGCCACGATCCTCAACATAGAACGGGTGCGTGCCCGTGGTCTCAACCGTCCCTCCGGTGGTAGTCACCCGCAGAGTCGGAACCTTCTCGTGGACGAACGTCCGCTCCACGGCGGCCGGCACGTCCTGGCCCGTGGCCGAATCATGAGCAAGAACCCGATCACCGGCCTCCACCTGACTGATGGGCTTGGTACTGCCGTCAGCCATGACCACCGGGGTATCCGGCGTGAAACACCCATACCGGGCCACACCCGACACCTTCGACAGAGCCCCACCAGCCCCGCCGCCCAGAGCACCCTCACCCGCGCCCTCACCAACAGCCCGAGCGAACCCGGCCGGCGTGATCGGCTGGCCACTGGTCAGATACTCCAAACCACTGCTGCCACCGCCATCAATGGCACCCTCGACCGCCCCGGTCAGAATGTTCTTGCCCAGACAACTCGTCATCCCCGCGGTGGCCCGCGCCGCAGCGGCCGACGCCCCGCCACCGATGAGACCGGTCGCCGCGCCCACGGCCCCGTCCCGCAGAACAGTGCCCCAGTCAACAGCCCCGTTCGAGGACTTCTGCGACCACACGGACCCGCCCGCACCCGTCAGAGCACCAGCCAGCATCGCCGCACCGACCGGCCCGCCAACACCAGTGCACATCACCGCCACACCGGCCACGACCATGGCCCCGGCGGCGATGTACTCCCAATTGTCTGACAACCAGTCCCCGGCCGCCGACACGGCGTTCTCCAAGGCGCTGTTCGACGCCTGCTGATAAACCCGCAGATCATCCTCGGACACCGGCCGCAAACCAGTCGGATCGACCATCCCAGCAGGATCATTCCCCGCATACGAATACGGATTCGCAGCCCAGGCCGCCCCCGTCACCGGCACGGCCGGATCAACCGACAAGAAAGAACGAGTCAACGAATCATAAACCCGCGCACCCATCCAGCCGAGACCACCAGTACGCAGGGCCCCGTCCGCGCCGACGGCGACACCGCCACCAGCGCCGCCCGTGTCGCCAGCGCCCTCGCCGGCCCCGGGCGACTGCCCCCACACCCTGGCCTGGAGGCCCTCCAAGCCGGCCGGCAGGTCAGAGCCCGACCCGGCCGGGCCGTCGACGTCAGGGACGAGCCACAGGGCCTCCTGCCGATCCCCCGACAGGACAGTGGCGGCGAGCGCATCCGTGATGACGCGCTCACCAACCTGGGCGAGCGTGGGCACAGCAGCATCGCTGTCCCAGTAGACGGCCCGCCCGTCAACGGCGGCGAGCTCACCGCCGGCATCAACGCACAGCTCACTGCGGGCACTCGCCATCACCGTGTCCTGCTCGTGCCGGACACGGGTGACCGAGGCGAGGAAGCCGCGGGGATCCCAGGAGAACAGCCGCTCCCCATCGGGCCCGGCCTCGCGGATGCGGCGACCCGCGGCGTCATAGGTGTAGTCGGTGCGGTCCCCCTGCGGCGTGCGAGTCCACAGGAGCTGGCCGGCCCGGTCGTACCCGTGCCGGGTCACCGAACCGTCTGTCGTCTCGGCGACCAGACGCCCACCGGCATCCCACTCCCAGGTGACACGGGTGCCCTCGCTCGTGCGAGCACCGGTCAGCTGGCCAGCCGGGTCATACTCGTAGACCGTGCGCAGGCCGTCCCGCACCTCGGCGACTGGCCGCCCGTCCCCGTCACGCTCGATGCGGATCTGCTGAATGAAACCACGCCGGTTCACCCGGTTCTCGACGACAGCGCCGTCACGCCAGACCCACGTTGCCTCAAGGCCGGGCCCGTGCACCCCGACGACCCGGCCGAGTCGGTCACGGTCGATCTCGACCCGACCGAGACCGGGCTGGACGATCGCGGACAGTCGGTTGTCGGCGTCGTACTCATACCCGGTGCTCGACCCGTCAGGGCGTCTCATGGCGATCCGGCGCCCGCCCACGTCATAGCTGTAGGACACCCCCAAGCCGTCCCGGAGGCGGTGAAGCAGATTGCCCCGGCCGTCCCAGGCCTCCTCGACCCGACGCCCGGCGGCATCGGTCAGCCGGAGACGACGACCGACGAAATCCCGCTCCACGCGGGAGAGCAGCCTCCCGTCGGACAGACTCCGGTCCACGCGCCCGGCCCGGTCATAGCCCCACTCGAGCCGGTGCCCGTCCGGCTCGACCCGGCCCCTCATGCGTCCAGCAGCGTCCCACTCGTACCGGGTGACCCTGCCCAGCGGGTCGACCCGGCTCGTCATCCGGCCCATCGAGTCGAAGGAAGACTCGGTGCGGGCCCCGGTCGGGTCCACGACCGCAACCTGACGGCCCATCTCGTCGTACTCGAAACGAGTGACCCCGCCCAGCGCGTTGACGGCCTCGACCAGTCGCCCGGCCTCGTCGTAACGGAACCGGCGGTGCCCGTTCCACCGGTCCCGGACGCTCGTGATCCGCCCGCACCGGTCGTAGCCGAAACGCACGAGACCGCGCCCCGGCTGGCGCCGGGTCAGGATCCGTCCGCACCGGTCGAACTCGGTCCGGACCCTCTCACCGGTCGGCCACAGCTCCCCGGCGATCCGTGAGTCAGCGTCGTAGATGATCTCGTAGCGACGGCCACCGGTACTGATCGTCGCCGCCCAGCGCCCGCACTCGTCGTACTCGTATCGGTAGGTCGTCCCACCCGGCTGGGTGACCGCGACGAGCCGGCCCGCCGCGTCCCGCTCGTACCGGGTGACAGCCCCGGTCGCGTCCACGGTCTCCACGAGACGCCCACACAGGTCGTACCGGTTGAGGCTCGTACCACCGTCGGGCCCGGTTTGCGAAACGAGTCGACCCAACCGGTCCCACACCGCGCTCCAGTCGTCCCCGCCGTCGCGGACCGACACCGGGGCACCGAACCAGCCGCGTCTCACGTCCCGGCCCACACCGGTCGGGTCGACGGTGGCTGCCAGCATGCCATCGGGCCCGTAACCCATCGCCCACACGCCGCCGCCGGCGTCCTTCATCCCCGTCAACCGCGACAGGCCGTCGTAGCCGAACTCCCACGTCGAACCGTCCGGCAGCTCAACGGCCGCCAGATTGCCCAAGTCATCGTAGGACTCGCCCACGACCCGCCCCAGCGGGTCACTCGTCCGTTCACGGGCCCCGTGGGCGCCGTGACTCATGCTCGTGCACCCGCCCTCAGGGTCAATGATCGCGCACGTCCTGCCCGCGGCGCTGTACTCGAAACGGGTCCGCGCCCCCGTCGGGTCAGTGCGGCAGACCAGCCGTCCACCGGCGTCGTAGGAGAACTCGGTGCGGTTCCCCAGCGGTGTCACGGCCGCCACTACCCGGCCCACCCGGTCCCTCACGAGCCGGGCCGTGTTGCCCGCCGCGTCCGTGACCGCCACGAGGTCACCGTGCTCGTCATGATCGAAACGCACCCGCACGCCCGTCGGATCCGTGATCCTGGTGAGCAGCCCGTCACGCCAAGTCATGGCGGTCGCCCCGCCGCCGGGGTCCACGACCCGGACCGGCCGACGCCCGACCCCCTCGTACTCGTAGCGGGTCACCGCCACGGTCCCGGACCCGTCGGCCACCGAGACCCGGGACTCCACGAGCCGGTCCAACTCGTCCCACTCCTGGTCGACACGCGCCCCCGACGGCAGCCGGCGGGTCGCAAGACGCCCCCGCCGGTCATACGCCGAGACCGTCTCAGAGCCGTCCCGCTCACGAACGAGCACCTGGTTGCCCCACCGGTCCCAGAACATCGACTGGCGGCGTCCCTCGGCGTCCACGAGCCCGATGAGCCGGCCCGAACGGTCATGGACCCACGTGTTCCCCCGGCCGCCATCCTCATCACTCGTCGCCGTGATCCCACCCGGCAGATAGGCGTACCGGGTCAGGCGCCCGAACGGCGAACGCTGCCGCACCACCCGGCCGGTCTCGTCGTACTCGTTGCTCACCTCGACGACACCGTCGGCGTCGACGACCTCCTTGATGAGCCCGGCCTCGTTCCACCGGTAACGGCGCGCACCGACCCCACCGGCCGCCTCGACGAGACGGCCGGCGTCGTCGTAGACGTAGTCGACGCGCCGTCCGTCATCGGCGACCACCGCCACGACACGCCGACCCTCACCGTCCCACAGCACCTCGAGGGCCCGGTCCCGCTCGTGCGCGAGCCGCACGAGACGCCCCGCCCGGTCGTAGGTGAGCTCGACGCCGGTACTCTCACCCTGGCTCGTGCCGCGCACCCGCCCCGTCGCGTCAAGGGACCACACCAGCCCCCACGAGGACGACAACTCCCAGCCACCACCGGGCACCGCGGCAAGCCACAGGTTCTCGCCACTCGCCCGGCCCCAGCCCTCGCCCTCGCGCGGGAAGATGACGACCCGTCCGTCCGGCAGCCGCAGCCTGGCACCCTCATCATCGACAGCCAGACCCGCTTCACACCACGAAGACCAGCCGGGCCCGAAAGCACCAACCTCCGGGTTCAATGCGCTGTAGGAGCGCCGCCAGCCCAGCACCCCCGCCACTCCGACGAATCCGAGATCGTCCTCGACCTCGACGAAGTTACCGGTGAACGCGTTCACCGGATCATCCGCGTAGCCGGTCGTGGGCGGTGAACCGTAGGCGGTTGGCGGGTCGACCACGATGTCCTGTCGGCCTGCCTGCACCCCGGCCGCTGCCAGGGACGCCTCGACAGCCGAGTCCGGGACACTGGCCAGCCCACCGTCCGCGCCAGCCGCCTCGAAGGCCGCCGCGACAACATCGGCCCACCGGGCGTCGTTCTCGTTCTCCTCAAGCCAGGTACTCAACGCCGTCACGACCCCCGACGCGTCGAGAGTCGCCCACGAGCAAGACTCGGTGAAGTCGCTGCACTTGCCGTTGAGCGTCCCGGTCGTCCCCGACAGCTGCGTATCAGCCGCCCGGGAACTCGTCGCGAAACTCCGTAGGTTCGACGGTCGCCCACTCGAGACCCCGCCTGAGGGGCCCGAACCGGTCAGATCCTCACGGCTCCTCGCCGACGCCGAGGTGACCGCCGCGGAGGCCGACGTGCTCTTCTCGTCATCACTGATCTGGCTGAACGGCGGCTCCTCATCACCGAAGAGGGCGTCGTGGGCGTGGTCGAGGAGGTCGCGATTGGCACGCCGCTGTGCCCACTCCCGTGCCTTCCGGCGCCGGTCGTTCTCCGCCCGGGCCTTTTCTCGTCCAGCTCGGTGACCTCCGTGGCCACAAGACGCAGATTCGTGACGATCTCGTCCAGATCCGACAACTGGGTCGTGCCATTGTCACTGAACAACGACGAGTAGTAACCCGCGAAATCGGTGAGCGCGTCCGAACGGTAGCCCGACCGCGACCCCCGCTGATCCTCGAGGGTCGTCGCCGCGGCCCGGAAGGCAGACTCCAACGCTGCCGACACGTCAAAATCATAAGCCACATCCGGCAGACCCTTCAACGCATCAAGATTGGCCTCATCAACCTTCACCCGAACGCCTCCTCACAGGAGCCTCCCCAACCCCGGGGACCGTACGACAGCACCGGCGATCAACAACGATCACACGTCGCCGACACGCTACCCACAAGCGGCGACACAGGTCAACCCGAAGTCAGCGAACGGCTCCTGCGACCCCGGGGAGGTGCAACCCCGGGGAGGGCCGTGCCGTCCCCGGGCCCCCGACCGCGGTCGCCGGCCGGCCCGGGCGGGGCCCGTGCCAGCCGGGCCTTCGGGGCGGATCAGGCGGTGAGGCGGTCCACCGCGGCGGCGATGCGCTCGTCGGTGGCGGTCATCGAGATGCGCACGTGGTCGGTGGCGTGGGGGCCGTAGAAGTCGCCCGGCGCGGCGAGGATGCCGCGGCCGGCCAGCCAGTCGATGCTCTCGCGGCCGGGCCCGTCCTGGGTGGCCCACAGGTAGAGCGAGCCCTCCGAGTGGTCGATGCGGAAGCCGGCCCGTTCCAGGGCGGCGCGCATGCGGGCGCGTCGGGCCGCGTAGCGGGCGCGCTGCTCGTCGACGTGCCGCTGGTCGCCGAGGGCCGCGACCATGGCGGCCTGCACCGGCGCCGGGACGATCATGCCGAGGTGCTTGCGCACGGCGGTGAGCTCGTCGACGATCGAGGCGTCGCCGGCGACGAAGCCGGCACGGTAGCCGGCCATGTTCGAGCGCTTGGACAGCGACTGCACGGCCAGCAGGCCGGTGATGTCGCCATCGTTGACCGCCGGGTCGAGGATCGTGCGCGTCGGGGCGTCGTAGGCGAACTCGGCGTAGCACTCGTCCGCGGCGAGGACCGCGCCGTGCCCCTGGGCGAAGCGCACCCAGCGGCGCAGCAGTTCGAGCGGGGCGATGGCGCCGTGGGGGTTGGCGGGCGAGTTGATCCAGATGAGCCGCGGGGCGCCGGAGACCTCGTCCGGATCGTCGCAGCGCTGGGTCCGGGCGCGGGCCATGAGGGCGCCCACCTCGTAGGTCGGGTAGGCGATCCGGGGCAGGACGACGGAGTCGCCGGGGCCGAGCGCCAGCAGCGTGGGCAGCCAGCCGACGAGCTCCTTCGTGCCGATGGCGGTCGTCACGTTGTGCTCGCCGAGCTCGACGCTGCCCCAGCGGCCCCGCAGATAGGAGATGATCGCCTCGCGCAGCGCCGACGTGCCCCACACGGCCGGATAGCCGGGGGCCTGGGAGGCGGCCTCGAGGGCCTCGCGGACGACCCCGGGCGTGGGGTCGACGGGCGTGCCGACGGACAGGTCGACGATGCCCCCCTCGTGGGAGCCGGCCAGGGCCCTCGCCCCGGCCAGCGTGTCCCACGGGAAGGCGGGCAGCGTCTGCGAGAGGCTCATCAGGCCTGGGGCGGCAGCGCGGCCACCGACGGCTCGTCGAAGTCCTGCTTGCCCAGACGGGCCGCCCCGCCCGGGGACCCGAGCTCGGCGAAGAAGTTCGCGTTGATGTCGAGCCACTGGGTCATGTCCTCGGGCAGGTCGTCCTCGTAGTAGATCGCCTCGGTCGGACACACCGGCTCGCACGCACCGCAGTCGACGCACTCCTCCGGGTTGATGTACAGCGTGCGCTCGCCCTCGTAGATGCAGTCGACGGGGCACTCCTCGACGCAGGCCCTGTCCTTGACGTCCACGCAGGGCAAGGAGATGACGTAGGTCATGACGGCTCCTGAAACGGTCAGATGACATGACGCCGCCACATCGGCGGTCGCCACGGCAACCTTACCGTGGCCACAAGCGGATTCGAGGGCGGCGACGGCGCCCTGAGCAGCCCTCTCGCGCGGCCCCCGACGGCCGTGAGGATTAGCCTACCCTCACCGTCGGGGCGGGGGCGCCGGTCGTTAGCATGGTCTGGCAACGCCCGTTCACCTGTGGGAGGCCCTCATGACACGGATCTGCGTCACCGATGCGATCCCCGAGCCCAGCATCGCCCGGTTGCGCGCGAGCGGGCACGAGGTCATCGTCCACGACGGCCCTCAGCCCCCGGACCGCGCCGAGCTGCTCGCCCTCGTCGAGGGCGCCGACGCGGTGCTCACCGTCCTGTCCGACCGGGTCGACGCCGAGTTCCTCGAGGCCGCCGGGCCGCGGCTCAAGGTCGTCGCCAACATCGCCGCCGGCCACGACAACATCGACCTGGCGGCCTGCGCCGCCCGTCGCGTCGTCGCGACGAACACCCCGGGCGTGCTCTTCGACGCCACCGCCGACCTCGCCTTCGGCCTGCTGCTGGCCGTCACCCGCCGCCTCGGCGAGGGCGAGCGCCTCATCCGCGCCGGACGCCCCTGGCGCTACCGCACCACTTTCCTGCTCGGCCACTCGATCGAGGGCAAGACCATCGGCCTCATCGGCGCCGGCCAGATCGGCACCGCCATGGCGCGGCGCTGCCGGGCCTTCAGGATGTCCATCGCCTACGCCGCCGAGCACCCCATGCGCGAGCCGGCCCGCACCGAGCTCGACGCCGTCGGCATGCCGCTGGACGAGCTCGTCGCCTCCTGCGACGTCATCAGCCTGCACTGCCCGCTCACCGAGGGGACCCGCCACATCCTCGACGCGGGGCGCATCGCCACGATGCGCCCCGGCGCCTACGTCATCAACACGGCCCGCGGCGCCTGCATCGACGAGCACGCCCTCGCGCAGGCCCTGGCCAGCGGCCGTCTGGCCGGCGCCGCGCTGGACGTCTACGAGAACGAGCCCGAGATCGACCCGGCGCTGCTGGGGCTGGAGAACGTCGTCCTGGCCCCTCATCTCGGCTCGGCGAACGTCGAGACCCGCACGGCGATGTGCGATCTGGCCGCCGAGAACGCGCTGGCGGTGCTCGCCGGGCGGCCCGCGCCCAACGCCCTGCGCCCGTGAGTCCCGGCCGGACGCGGCGGGGCTCCCAGCCCGCCCCGTCCGCGCCGGTCCCCCCTCCCGTGACCGGCGCCCGGGAACCGCCGGGCGACGGCTCGCGGCCCCGACCCCGCCGCTAGGCTGGATCCATGGCTGAGAACACGAGCGCGCAGATGCGCGCGGAAACCGACTCCATGGGCACGATCGAGGTGCCCGCCGACCACTACTGGGGCGCCCAGACCGAGCGCAGCCTCCACAACTTCGACATCGGCCGCGAGACCTTCGTGTGGGGCCGCCCGATGATCAGGGCCCTCGGCACCCTGAAGAAGGCCGCCGCCCAGGCCAACGGCGAGCTGGGCGAGCTGCCGAAGGACATCTCCGGGCTCATCGTGCAGGCCGCCGACGACGTCATCGCCGGGAAACTCGACGCCGAGTTCCCGCTGGTCGTCTTCCAGACCGGCTCGGGCACGCAGTCCAACATGAACTCCAACGAGGTCATCTCGAACCGCGCCATCGAGATCGCCGGCGGGCAGCTGGGCACGAAGACTCCCGTCCACCCCAACGACCACGTCAACCGCGGCCAGTCCTCGAACGACACCTTCCCGACCGCCATGCACATCGCGGTCGTGTGCGAGCTGAACGCCATGTTCCCGCGCGTGCAGAAGCTGCGCGACACCCTCGCCGCCAAGGCCGAGGAGTACATGGACGTCGTCATGCCCGGCCGCACCCATCTGCAGGACGCCACGCCGATCCTGCTCGGCCAGGTCATCTCCGGCTGGGTCGCCCAGATCGACTTCGCCCTCGACGGCATCCGCTACGCGGAGTCCCGCGCCCGCGAACTGGCCATCGGCGGCACGGCCGTCGGCACCGGCCTCAACGCCCACCCGAGGTTCGGCGCGCTCACCGCCCGGAAGATCTCCGAGGAGACCGGCATCGAGTTCAAGCAGGCCGACAACCTCTTCGCCGCCCTGAGCGCCCACGACGCCCTGGTCCAGGTCTCCGGTTCGTTGCGCGTCCTGGCCGACGCCCTCATGAAGATCGCCAACGACGTCCGCTGGTACGCCTCCGGCCCGCGCAACGGCCTGGGCGAGCTGCTCATCCCCGAGAACGAGCCCGGCAGCTCGATCATGCCCGGCAAGGTCAACCCGACCCAGTGCGAGGCCATGACCATGGTCGCCACCAAGGTGTTCGGCAACGACGCCACCGTCGGCTTCGCGGGCAGCCAGGGCAACTTCCAGCTCAACGTCTTCAAGCCGGTCATGGCTTGGTGCGTGCTCGAGTCGATCCAGCTGCTCGGCGACACCTGCGTGAGCTTCGACGACCATTGCGCCTACGGCATCGAGCCCAACCGCGAGAAGATCGCCCACGACCTCGAGATCAACCTGATGCAGGTCACGGCCCTCAACCGCCACATCGGCTACGACAAGGCCTCGAAGATCGCCAAGAACGCCCACCACAAGGGCATCAGCCTCAAGGAGTCGGCTCTCGAACTCGGCTTCGTCACCGACGAGGAGTTCGACAGGTGGGTCGTCCCGATGGACATGACCCATCCGTCCGCGGCCGACGAGGGCTGATCGGACCGACCGGCGCGGCGGGGCCCCGGAACCGAGCGGTTCCGGGGCCCCGCCGCATCCGGGGAACGACGGGCCGGCCCCGGACGGTCGACCGATGCGGTCAGCCGACGTCGCGGAACGGATCGAGTCCGGCGCCCTCCACGGTGCGGAGCCGCTTCAGCTCGGGATGGCGCAGCGCCGGGTAGTCCTCGTAGTGCTGGCACACGCTCCCGACGAAGGCGTCGACGTCGTTGGTCAGGAGGGCGTCGATCATCGCGCGGTGCACCCCCGCCGAGTAGCCGGCCATCGCCGCGTCGTAGCTGGCGGTCAGCGCCCACTCGTCGTTGCGCATGGGCTCGACGAGATCGTGGGTGGCCTCCTCGAGGTAGCTGTTGTGGGAGGCCTTGGCGATGAGCTCGTGCAGGTCGAAGGTGACGACGAGGTACCACTGGTAGTCCTCTGCCTCGAGGGCCTCGGCGAGTTCGACGCGCACGGCCCGCAGCTTGATGCGGTCGGACTCGCTCGCATTCTTGATGGCCAGCACGCCCGAGGCGATCTCAAGCGCCTGCCGGGCCTGCAGCTTACTCACGATGCTCTGACCGGCGCCCACCAGCGCCTCCTCGTCGGCCTCGCTGCGCCGGCTCTCGAGCACGAAACTTCCCTCGCCCAGACGCGTCTCGATCTCGCCGGCGAGCTGGAGCGCCTTGAGCGCCTCGCGGACCGCCGTGCGGCTCACCTCGAACAGGCGCGCCAGCTCCCGCTCGGAGGGAAGCCGCGAACCGGGCTCCCACTGCCCCGAACGGATGCGCTCGGCGAAGAGGCGCACGAGCATCTCCGACTTGCGAAGCGGTGCATCACCGTTGACAACGGACATGACGTCATTCTCTCAGCTCGGACAGCTCGGAGGCCTTTCATCCCACTGTTGACACCAGCCGGGCGTAATTAGATACACCGGTATGACCAAATTCTTCAAGAGCGAATCGGAGCGGTCCATTGACACGGGGAGCGCGACTTGGTTAAGTGGTCTTACCGGACAGACCACCCAGCGCCCCGGACACCGATGTCGGGGCCGATCGTCCGCATGATTCACGCACTGAGGAGAGCGATCATGAGCACTCGCACCGAAGAGGACCTACTGGGTCAGCGAGAGGTTCCGGACGAGAACTACTACGGGATCCACACGATCCGCGCCCTCGAGAACTTCAGGATCTCGAACGGCTGCATGAACGACGAGCCCGAGTTCATCCGCGGCATGGTCCAGGTGAAGAAGGCCACGGCGCTGGCGAACAAGGAGCTCCACGCGATCCAGGGGGACATCGCCGACACCATCTGCGCCGCCTGCGACGAGATCCTCGACAACGGCCGTTGCATGGACCAGTTCCCCACCGACTCCTTCCAGGGCGGCGCGGGCACCTCCATCAACATGAACACCAACGAGGTCGTCGCCAACCTGGCCCTCGAGCTCATCGGCCTGCCGAAGGGCCGCTACGACGTGATCAACCCGAACGACCACGTCAACAAGTCCCAGTCGACGAACGACGCCTACCCCACCGGCTTCCGCCTGGCGATCTACACGATCGCGCAGGACCTGCTGCGGGCGGTCGACGAGCTCGTCGCGAGCCTGCACAAGAAGGGCGACGAGTTCGCCGGGGTCCTCAAGATGGGCCGCACCCAGCTGCAGGACGCCGTCCCCATGACCCTCGGCGAGGAGTTCCACGGCTACGCCAACAACATGTCCGAGGAGATCGAGCGGGTGAGCACGGCCGCGAAGCTGCTCCTCGAGATCAACCTGGGCGGCACCGCCATCGGCACCGGCCTCAACACCCCGCCCGACTTCCCGAAGGTCGTCGCGGAGAAGCTCGCCGAGGTCACCGGCTACGAGATCATCTCCGCCCCCGACCTGCTGGAGTCCAGCTACGACAACGGGGCATACATCGCCCTGCACTCCGCCGTGAAGCGCACCGCGGCCAAGGTCTCCAAGATCTGCAACGACCTGCGCCTGCTCTCCAGCGGCCCGCGCGCAGGCCTCAACGAGATCAACCTGCCGGAGATGCAGGCCGGCAGCTCGATCATGCCCGCCAAGGTGAACCCGGTGATCCCCGAGGTCGTCAACCAGGTCTGCTTCAAGGTCTTCGGCAACGACGTCACCGTCTGCTTCGCCGCCGAGGCCGGTCAGCTCGAGCTGAACGTCATGGAGCCCGCGATGTCGCAGGCGATGTTCGAGTCGCTGCACCTGCTCACCCACGCCCTCGACACCCTGCACACGCGGTGCGTGGACGGCATCACCGCCAACGAGGAGATCTGCCGCGACTTCGTCATGAACTCGATCGGCATCGTCACCTACCTCAATGACGTGATCGGCCACCACAACGGCGACCTCATTGGCAAGGAGTGCGCACGCACCGGCAAGTCCGTCCGCGAGGTCGCCCTCGAGAAGGGCCTGCTCACCGAGGACGAGATCGACGCGATCCTGTCCACCGAGAACTTCCTCAAGCCCACCTACTCCGGCAAGGTCTACGGGGCCGACGAGAAGGGCCTGCCCGATGGGCTGACCCCTCCGGCCAAGTAGTCGCCCCACCGGCACGAGTCGATTCGTAAAGGAGCAAACATGTTCTGGGTCCAGTTGGCGGTGGTCCTGATCTTCATCTTCATCGGCGCCCGGCTCGGCGGCGTCGGCATCGCCTATGCGGGCGGCGCCGGCGTCATCGTCCTCGGGTTGCTGGGCTGCACCGTCGACCCCACGAAGGACATCCCCTGGGACGTCCTGGGAATCATCATCGCCGTCATCTCCTGCGTCGCAGCCCTCCAGGCCTGTGGCGGCCTGGACCTCCTGGTCAAGGTCAGCGAGCAGATGCTGCGCAGGAAGCCTGAGCGCATCACCTTCCTCGCCCCCGTCGTGACCTTCTTCATGACCGTCTTCTGCGGCACGGGCCACGTGGCCTTCGCCACGCTGCCGGTCATCGCCGAGGTCGCCAAGGAGCAGAAGATCCGGCCCTCCCGCCCCCTGTCGATCGCCGTCGTGGCGTCGCAGGTAGCCATCGCCGCCTCCCCGATCTCGGCCGCCATGATCGCCATGTCATCGGCCGTCGAGCCCCTCGGGGTCGGTTACCTGCCGCTGGTCATCATCTCGATCGTCATCTGCTTCGTCGGCTGCATGGTCGGCGCCCTGGTCTCCTCGCACCTGGGCTGCGAGCTCGAGGACGACCCGGTCTACAAGGAGCGCATGGCCGCCGGACTGGTGAAGATGCGCGGCGAGGGCAAGTACGACATCAAGCCGTTCGCCCGTCGTTCGCTGGCCATCTTCGGCATCACGCTGCTGGTCGTCATGGTCTACGCCGCCTGCACCTCGAAGCTCGACCTCCCGCTCGGGCGCAACGCCGCCATCATGACCTTCATGATGGCCGCCGCGCTCATCATGAAGTTCACCTGCAAGATGGAGCTCGGCGAGATCTCGAACCAGGCCACCTTCAAGGGCGGCATGAGCGCGGCGCTGTGCATCCTCGGCGTCGCATGGCTCGGCAACACCTTCGTGAACTCCAACATGGACCTCATCAAGGGCGCCGGTCAGACCGTGATCCAGGGCCATCCGTGGCTCCTGGCCATCGTGCTGTTCTTCGCCTCCGCGCTGCTCTACTCGCAGGGCGCGACGACCGCGACCTTCATGCCCGTCGCCGCGGCGATGGGTGTGGGCGGCGCCGTCATGGTGGCCTCGTTCCCGGCCGTCACCGGCCTGTACCTGCTGCCGACCTACCCGACGACCGTCGCCGCGATCGAGATGGACGACACAGGGACGACACGGATCGGCAAGTACGTGTTCAACCATCCGTTCATCCTGCCGGGCGTCACCTCGGTGGTCGTGGCCGTCTGCCTCGGCTTCCTCATCTGCCCGCTCATCTTCTGAGGACAGTGACGCTCGCATGAGTACGAATTTCGCCCCCGACGCCTTCGACCGCGCCGTCATCGGCGTGGTCGGGGGCATGGGGCCGGCCGCCACCGGCCAGTTCCTCGTCGAGCTGGCCGCAGCGCTGCCGGTCGAGTACGACCAGGATCACCCGCGGGTCCTCGTCCTGTCGGACACAAAGGTGCCCGACAGGACGACGTGCATCGCCGCAGGCGACCCCGCTCCGGGGACCATGGTGCGCGCCGACCTCCTGCGGGCCGCCCAGCTGGGCGCGTCCGTCTTGGCGGTCCCGTGCAACACGGTCCACTACTTCATCGACGACTTCGTCGACGAGCTGCCGGTGCCGCTCGTCCACATCGTCGACGCGACCATCACCGCGGCCATGCAGACGAGCCCCGAGGGGGCCTGGCTGACCGCCACGGCGGGGACGGTGAACACCGGCCTGTACCAGCGGCTGGCCGCCGAACGCGACTACCCGCTGAAGGTACCGTCCGATGAGGAGAAGGCCGCGATGATGGAGATCATCGGCGAGGTGAAGGCGGGCCGGATGACCCGGGCCGGCGAGCTGTACCGGGCGCTCGCCGGGCGTCTGCGCGGCGAGCGCGAGCTGCCGCTCATGACGGCCTGCACCGAGCTACCGCTGGCCTTCGAGGCCTCGGGTCTCGACCCCGGCATCCAGATCTCCTCGCTCACGGCGCTGGCGCACGCCACGCTCGAGGCGGCGGCCGGCACCGTCGGCCACTGGCCCGCCGAGCAGCCCGAGCCGGCGGAGGTCCGGCCGAGCAACCCGGCCTGAGTCGGGTGCCCGGCGCGGGCCGGGTGCGCTGCTGCGATGGCGCTCGTCGGGGAACCGGCGGGCGCCGTCGTCGTGGAGTGGAAGGAGGCGGGTTCGGTCTTCGAGCGTCCCGCGGATCGTGACCTGTGCACCCGCGGGGACCCATTCTGGTCGTCGACGAGGTCGACCCGTCCGACTCGTGGCCCGCACACCGACGAGGGGCTCGCTCTTCGGCACGACCGCGTGCTGAAACACGCGACTCCGCCCCGTCGAGGATCCCGCGTCGTGACGAAGCAGGATCCCGGCCCGTGTCCTGTGCGCCTCCTGGGCCCCTGGTCTCGCCCCCTGAGGGGTCTCCCTGATTCCCTCCCGGCCCGGGCCGGGAGCCCATGGCGCCGTGTCGGCGCCCGGGTTTAGCGTCGGTGGGGTGTGGCCGCCCGCCCCCGGTCCGGCCTGTCTGCATCTGTGTGGGAGGGATCGTGTCGTGGCCGAGTACTCGGGCAGGCTGGGAGCCTATGACGAGCCGGTGGCGGTCGCGACGCGACGGCCGACACTCTGAAGTCTGCCGCGAGCACCTTGTCGGGCACTCTGACGGGTCAGGCGGGCTCGCGGGCGGGGTGGGCGTCGGCGGCGTCGGCGGATTTCGAGGGTCATTACGCGGACGTGTTCGACGCGAACGCGAGGGCGGCCTCGACGGACTGCACGAACATCGCATCGGCGTTGGATGATCTGGTGGCCGAGGTGCAGAAGCTGAAGGAGGCCGCCCAGGCCGAGCGTGAGCGGAGGAGGCAGGCCAAGGAGTGGGCGGACCGGCAGGACCGGGAGAACATTCTCAAGAGGGGCTGGGACTGGGCGTCCAACGGCGACAAGCCCCCCTCGGGCCCAGAACAGGTACCACTCCCCCAGCCCCACGAGGTCACGACCACACCCTGGTCCGAGCCCGCACCCGGCCCGGCGGGGGCGGTGTCCTCGGCCCGGCCCGACGACCTGCGGACGTACTCGACGAACGTGACCGGCGCCAACGACACCGTCACCACCCAGAAGGGCGCCCTGGAGGGGGCCATCGCCGACTTCGCCGAGCGGTGCTCGTGGTGCAGGATCGACGCGTCCGGGATCACGGGCGCGCTGGCCTCGTTCGGGGCGAACAACACGAACGAGACCCGCTGGGTCGACACGGTCGCGGCCGCGTTCGAGGCCGCCGGCGGGTCCGGGACCATCTCCACGGTCTCGGACGCGGCCCTCGACGCCTCCCTGCAGGCCGCCGGCGTGGCCCGGACCCGCCAGCCGGTCGACGTGACCGCCCCGAGCATCCTGGGCGACCCCCAGACCTCCGGGTACGCGGACGACCCGGTCAACACCACGACCGGGAACTTCATCGAACCCGAGACCGACCTCGCCTTCAGCGGCGGGTGCGCCTCACTCGGGTTCGAACGCGTGTACAACTCCCTCGCAGCCGGTGCGAGGGCGTTCGGGCCCGGCTGGGCCTCCACAGCCGACCAGCACCTCACCATCGACGAGTACTGGAGTGGTTGGTGTTTTTCGGGCGGTGGGCGAAAGTGAGCGTGAGGTGGGGTTGGGTCGTGTCGGCGCCGGGATGCGGTGCGGGGTTTGAGGGGCGGGTCGTTCTCGGGATCGTCCCGGGGGTCCGGGCCGGTGGCCGGGGTGGCCGGATCGTACGGTCCTGTGGTGCGGGCGGTCGGGGGCCGGGTCGCGGGATGGCGGGGGGAGCACCCCGGTCTCGGCGCTAATGCCGTGACCGCGGAAGAGCACGCCGAGATCAAACGTCCGAGGGCGGAGTTCCGGGAGGCCCGCGTGGGGAACGGGTTCCTGGAGGGAGCGGTGGTCTTCTTCGCCCAGGAGTCCGGGTGAGCGCGGAACACCGCCGCATCCACCGCGGAGGAGGCGACCGCCCCGTCCGGTCCGTGCGCCGGTGGGTGGAGGCATCCGGGTCCGGCTGCTGCGCCCGGCGGAACCGTCCCGGGTCCTCGACGGCCCGGCGGGGGGAGGACCCGGCGGCCATCATCGTCGGGTTCCTCGACGAGTCCGAACAGACCTGCGGCTGCCGCCGGGTCCACGCGGGGCCGGCCCGGAGCGGCGTCGAGGCCTCTCGCTCGGCGTGGTCCGCGAGATCGTGGCGGCGGCGGGTCCGGTTGCCCGTCGGCCTCGGGGACGGGCCGGGACGGATCGTGCCGGCGCCGGATCTTCCGGGCCGGCCGGGCCGGCTGGCCGGGGCGTCGCCGCCGCCGCGCCCGGGATGAGACGGGTGGGCGGCGTCGCGCATGGTCCGGCCCGGCGGGGATTCGCCTACCTGGCGGTCGTCGTGGATTGTTTCCCGGGGGAGGGGTCGTCGGGGGCGCGATCGCCGGTCGCATGCGCGCCGGGCTCGTCGCCGGGGCCTTGGCCATGGCCGTGCGGGGCCTGTCCGCCGATCCGTGGTGTCGGGGTCCTCCGCTCGGGTCGGGGGGCTCGATGCGCGTCGGCCGGATGCACGGGGTTCATGGCCGGCCGCGGGGTTCTCCCGTCCGTCGGGCGGGCCGGTGGCTGCTGTGGCAGTGCCGCCGCCGAGTCGTTCAACGCGATCTTGAAGAAAGAACTCGTGAACCGTGGGGTCCACTCGACCCGAAACCATGCAATCCGGGACGTGACAGCCCGGACCGAGTCACGATGCAATCACAGACGTCTCCACTCGGCGATCGACCACCGGACCCCCGACCAAGCCGACACAGAATGGAGACAACAACACAAGACAGCAGCCCGAAACCAACCATCAACCACTACCTGAAAAACCTACATCACTCCACCCTACTTGGACAGGATGTACGCCGGGACAGAGATCCACAACGCGGTTCAGGATAAAATTAAGAAGCTGTTCCCAGGTGTGGAGTACAATTCGAACAACGGGCCGGACTTCAGGATCCCGAAGGAGTTGAGCGGGGCGGACGCCGACGAGTTCGTCGAGTTGACCACACCGGGGCAGGTCCCCGCCCACCAGCGGAAGACCGCGAAGGACCCCCGCTACGGGGATGCCCAGTACGCGACATATGAGATCCCGTGAGAGAACGCGGGGCCGTGCAGGAGGAGGGTTTTGGCATGGTGTCGGTTGATGAGTTCCGGGCGGATGCTCTCGGGCATCCCGGTGGCATGATGATCGCTGACAGGGTGCTCGAGGGCGTGGACTTCAGCGGTCTGAGGATCGACTACTTCAGTATATACAACTCCACGTTCCGGAACTGTGACTTCCGCAAGATCAAAATTCAGCGGGCCTCGTGGGGCGGTAATGGGTCCGTCGTGTTCGAGGACTGCGTCTTCGACGGGGCGCGGATCGTGTTCAACTGTAATTTGAGAGTCGTTTTTCATAATTGCTCGTTCCGGGACGTGGTCCTGAGCCGTTGGGGATTCAGGGAGATCGAGCTGGTGGGGTGCACGTTCACGGGGCGTCTGCGTCATTGTGCTTTCAATGGTCGTGGTGGTCTTGAGCCGGACGCGCCCGCCAACACGATCCTCGACAACGACTTCAGCGGGGCCGAGTTCATTGATGCGGAGTTCCGGTGGGGCGTCGACCTCACCCGCCAGAGACTCCCGGAGGGCCCCGACACGTTCTACGCCCCGGACGCCGCCACCACCATCACCGCCGCCCAGAACCGCCTCGACCAGATCACCGACACAACAATCCGCAAGGACATAGAGAACAAACTGGAGGTCCTCGCCCGGTACCCCCGGCTCGGACAAGAACAACTGTTCGTGACCAAGGGCACCTTCTCAAAGGGTGACTGGCCCGTTCTGCGGGCCCTGCTGGTCGGGGACGACCCCAACAACCCGCCCAGGCCAGCACCGGCCACCCGACCCGCCAAGAAGAAACCAGCCGCCAGGAAGAAGAAACCGGCCGCCCGGACCGGGCCGGCCGACCCGGACATCACCGCCCTCGGCGACCGGCTCCGCACCGCCACCGACCCCGCCCAACGGGACGAGACCGCCCGCGCCCTGACCGACATCCTCAAGAACCCCGCCACCAGCGCCGCCCGCACGCACCAGGCGACCCGGGCACTCACCAACAACCTCCCCGCCGACACACCCGTCACACTCGACCTGACCGGCGCCAGACTCGGACCCGACACCGCCTTCACCGGCACCCGCTTCGCCCCGGGCAGCACCTTCACCCGACTGACCGCACCAGGAGACCTCACCTTCACCGGCTGCACCTTCGACGGCGGAGCCGCCTTCACCGACCTCACCGTCACCGGCGCCCTCACCCTCACCGACTGCACCATCAACGGCCCGGCAGACTTCGCCCGCGCCGAACTCACCGGCCCCGCCGACCTCACCGGAACCAGCTTCGAAGGACCCGCCGTCTTCGACGCCGCCGCCTTCACCAGCACCCTCGACCTCACCAGAACCAAATTCTGGGCCGACACCTCACTCGAAGCCGACTTCGCAGACGACGTCATCTTCAACCAGACCATGTTCGAGGGCAACGCCAAACGAGGCATCCCACCCGAACTCGGACACGAGAACCAAGGCCTCCCCGCAGGCACTATCTGGGGACCCACAGGACCCGCCTGGGAAGAATAAAACACCACACCAGCAGCCACGCCACAGGAACACAGATCGCCACCGGCCCCGGACCGCGGCCGGGAACCGTCAGAAGACATTCGGGCACGCGGGAATGAACTCCGGGGCCGGCAAGACACCCAAGAACAAACGAGAACCCAAGGGCCCCGGGGGCGGAGAACCGCGCACACCCTGGCAGCCTCCGCAAACATGCACGACCTGCTCAACGCCCTGGAAATAATCACCAACCTCGAAGAAGCCACCCTGCTGGATCTGGAGTCGACCAGCGAGAAGAAGGACCTGGAATTGCTGAGACCGAACCGCACCCTCAACCCCGACCGCGCCGACGAATCCTCCTTGTCAACCGAGCTGGGGGCATTACCCCGCCGGGCGCACGGCTCCGGGCGGGCGGTGCATGCCGTGGCGGTCGAACCGCAGTCCCTCGTGGACGACGTAGTAGAAGAGCACGCCGACGACGGTGACGCCCGTGCCGATCGAGCCGACGAGCAGCGACCAGCGCGGCCCCAGCACGTCGCCGACCCAGCCGACGATCGGCGCGCCGATCGGTGTGCCGCCCATCGTCAGCGCCGCGTAGAGCGCGAGCACCCGCCCCCTCAGCTGGGGCGCCGAGGCCACCTGGACGGCCGAGTTCGCGCAGGTCAGCACGGTCAGCGCGCACAGCCCGGTGGGGACGAGGAGTACCGCGTAGACCCAGTAGTCCGGCGCCAGGGCGAGCGCCGTGTCGGCCGCGGTGAAGCCCACCAGGCCGATCATGAGGGTGCGCACGCGCGGATTCCGGCGCCGGGCCGCGATGACCGCGGCCCCGAGCGTGCCGACCGCCATGATCGTGCCGAGCGCGCCGTACTGGGCGGCGCCCCGCCCGAACACCTCGGTGGCCATCGTCGCATTGGTGATCTGGAAGTTCATGCCGAAGGTGCCGGTCATGAACGCGATGACGAAGATGATGAGGATCTCGGGGTGGTGCCCCACGTACGACAGGCCCTCGCGGGCGGCTCCCCCGCCCCGGCGCGGCTCCGCCGGGTGCAGCTCGTCGGCGCTCATCATGGCCAGCCCCGCGAGCATGGCGGCGAAGCTCAACGCATTGACGAGCATGCCCGGCCCGACACCGAAGGCCGCGATGAGCAGACCGGCCAGCCCGGGGCCGATGATGCGCGCCGCGTTGAAGCTCATCGAGTTCATGCCCACCGCGTTCGGGATGAGCCGCCTGCTCACCATCTCCGAGACGAAGGCCTGCCGGGCGGGCGAGTCGAAGCTCGTGATGGCCCCTTGGGCGAAGGCGAAGAGGTAGACCTGCCACAGCGCGACCGCATGAGTGGCGATGAGCGCCCACAGCCACAGGGCGTTGAGGCCGAGCAACGCCTGGGTGACGCGCAGCACCGAGCGCTTGGCGAAGCGATCGACGACGGCGCCGGCGTAGGGGGCCAGGAAGGGCATCGCCAGGAACTGCAGGGCGGTGACGTAGCCGAGAGCCGTCGACGAATGGTCGGTCAGGTCGACGAGCACGAGCCAGTCCTGGCAGGTGCGCTGCATCCACGTGCCGATGTTCGAGACGAGGGCCCCGGCGAAGTACCAGCGGTAGTTCCGCACGGCGAACGAGGCGAAGGTGCGGCGTCCGAAGCTCCTGAGCCCGCCCCGCACCGTCATGATCATCAAGATTAGGTCCGCGGCGGGCCGGGCCCCTCGCGCCGGCCCGGGCGGGACCCGCACCGTCATGCCGGACGCGCGGGCCGGGAGCGCAGACGCGGAGCGCTGCGAGGGGCGCGCACGGGACGCGCGGCCTCGTCGAGCAGGCCCGGGTGCAGGCCGGGAGTGCCATGACGGGGCGCGCGGGCCTGACAGGCGGCACGCACCAGAAATCCCAGCGGATAATCCGACGGCCCCGGGCGCACGGGCCTGACTATGTCGTGGGTTCGAACTGTCAGATCGGAAGACCGACAAGCCCCGGACGCGCGAGCCTGACGCGCCGGGGCCCGAACGGCACGACTCAGAGAACGCCCTTGGCGACCTCGACAACGTGCTCGGCGGTGAAGCCGTTCTCGGCCATGAGCAGCGAACCGCCGGCGGAGGCCCCGAAGTGCTCGATGCTCACCGAGGCCCCGCCGGCGCCGACGTAGCGGCTCCAGCCGAGCGCCAGCCCGGCCTCGATCGAGACGCGGGCGGTGACGGCCGCGGGCAGCACCTGTTCCTTGTACTCGTCGGGCTGGGCGTCGAACCACTCCTGGCAGGGCATCGAGACGACGCGGGTGGCGACGCCGTCGGCCTCGAGCACGTCCTGGGCGTCGAGGGCCAGCTGCACCTCGGAGCCGGTAGCGATGAGGATGAGCCTCGGCTCGCCGTTCCTCGCCTCGCGCAGCACGTAGGCGCCCTTCGCGGCCCCCTCGGCGGGCGCGAACTCGCCGCCGGCGCGGTCGACGGTGCGCAGGTTCTGGCGGCTCAGGACGATGCCCGCGGGATGGTCGGTGGCCGACAGGATCCTGCCCCAGGCCACGGCGGTCTCATTGGCGTCGGCGGGCCGGACGATGTCGAGGCGGGGGATGGCGCGGTAGGAGGCCAGGTGCTCGATCGGCTGGTGCGTGGGGCCGTCCTCGCCGAGGCCGATGGAGTCGTGCGACCAGACGAAGACCGAGGGCACGCCCATGAGCGCGGCCAGGCGGACGGCCGGGCGCATGTAGTCGGCGAACACGAAGAAGGTGCCGCCGAAGGCGCGCGAGAGCCCGCCCACGTTGATGCCGTTGAGGATGCCGCCCATGGCGTGCTCGCGGATGCCGAAGTGCAGCACGCGGCCGTAGGGGCCGCCGGGCCACTCGGGAGTGGACAGGTGGGCCGGGAAGAAGGACTCCTGGCCGTCCATCGTCGTGTTGTTCGAGCCAGCGAGATCGGCCGAACCGCCCCACAGCTCGGGCAGCTGGGGCGCCAGCGCGGAGAGCACCTTGCCGGAGGCCTTGCGGGTGCTGAGCTCGCCGGCGTCGAAGGTCGGCAGCTCGAGGCCGGCGGGCAGCTCTCCGGCGCGGACGCGGGCCAGCGTGGCGGCCTGCTGGGAATTGGCGGCCTGCCAGGCAGCGAAGCGCTCGTCCCAGGCGGCACGGGCGGCTCCGCCGCGCTCGGCCATGGCGGCGCGGGTGCGCTCGACGACGGACTCGTCGAAGGCGAAGGGCTCCTGCGGCAGGCCGAGGATCTTCTTCATGGCGTTGATCTCGTCCTCGCCGATGGCGGCGCCGTGGATGCCCTCGGTGCCCTGCTTGGTGGGCAGCGGCCAGCCGATGATGGTGTCGAGTTTGATGATGGAGGGCCTGTCGGTGACCCTCTTGGCCGCCTCGATGGCGTCGTGGAGGGCCTGGACGTCCTCCTCGTAGCGCTCGCCGCCGTGGGTCCAGTCGACCTCGGCGGTGTCCCAGCCGTAGGCGGCGTAGCGGGCCAGCACGTCCTCGTTGAAGGTGATCGCGGGATCGCCCTCGATGGTGATGCGGTTCGCGTCGTAGATGACGATGAGGTTGCCGAGCTCCTGGGCGCCGGCCAGCGAGGCGGCCTCGGACTGCACCCCCTCCTGCATGCAGCCGTCGCCGGCGATGACGTAGACGAAGTGGTCGAAGACCGACTCGCCGGGAGCGGCGTCCGGGTCGTACAGGCCGTGCTCGTAGCGGGAGGCCATGGCCATGCCGACGGCCATCGAGACACCGGCGCCCAGCGGGCCGGTGGTGCACTCGATGTACTTCGTGTGGCCGTACTCCGGGTGGCCCGGGGTCAGGGAGTTCGGCTTGCGCAGCCGCTTCAGGTCGTCGAGTTCGAGGCCGAGACCGTTGATGTAGAACTGCGCGTACTGGAGCACCGAGGCGTGACCTGCGGACAGCACGAAGCGGTCGCGCCCGATCCACTTGTCGTCCCCCGGATCGGTGTTCATGACCTTCTGGTAGAGCAGGTGGGCGACGGGGGCCAGTGACACCGGCGTGCCGGGGTGGCCGTTGCCCGTGCTCTGAACGGCGTCAGCCGCCAGGATCCGAGCGATGTCGACCGCTTTGCGGTCCTCTTCCGTCCAGGTGAGTGAAGTCACGGAGATGTCCTTTTCGTCGACGATGTCGAATGGTGGAATTCAGTCTATGGCAGGCTCCCCGCGGAGCAGCGGGACGAAGAACGACGGGAGCAGGGCGCGCGGCGGGGCCGCCCGAGGGGCCGTCGTCGGGCGGGGCCGGGCCCCGCGCACGAATGCGCATAGCATCGTCGCATGCCACACACGATCCCGATCAGAGCGGCCTCGGACCGGGACGCGGCCGACATCTGCGCCATCCACAACGCCCAGGGCGTGGCGACCACGGCCAGCTACCGGCTGAGCCCCGGGACCGCCGCCGAGCGCGCCGCATGGCTGGCCCGGCACCGGCGCGAGGGATTCCCCGTCCTGGTCGCGCTCGACGGGGACGAGCGGGTGATCGGCTTCGCCGCCTACGAGCGCTTCCGCGAACTGCCCGGCTACGACCCGACGGTCGAGCACAGCGTCTACACCGCGCCGGGGCACGAGCACGAGGGCATCGGACGGGCCCTCATGACCGAGCTGATCGGGCTGGCCCGCCGGGCCGGACTGCACGCGATGGTGGGCGTCGTCGACGCCGACAACAAGGCCTCGCTGGCCTTCCACGAGCACCTCGGTTTCACCATCTGCGGGGTGCTGCCCCAGGTGGGGCGCAAGTTCGACCGCTGGCTCGACACGGCCGTACTCGTCAGACTCCTCGACGAGCCACCCACCGGGGCGGGAGAACGGCGTCCGAGAAGCTAGGATGCACGCCATGGCGGATGACCGGGACGACGGGACGAACGAGAGGGAGATCCTCACCTGGGAGGGCTTCGGCGCGGCGACGCGGGAGCTGGCCCAGACCATCGTGGACTCGGGCTTCGAGCCCGAGATCGTCATCGCGGTGGCCCGCGGCGGCATGGTCCCCGGCGGGGCGCTCACCTACGCGCTCGACGTGAAGCTCACCGACGCCATCAACGTGGAGTTCTACACCGGCATCGCGCAGACCCTTCCCGACCCGGTGCTGCTCGCCCCCCTGCTCGACACGGAGTCGATCAGGGGCAGGCGACTGCTCGTCGTCGACGACGTCGTCGACTCGGGCCGCACGATGCGGCTCGTCATCGACCTGCTGCGCCGCTACGGCGCCGACGTGCGCTCGGCCGTGCTCTACAGCAAGCCCACCACCGTCATCGCCCCCGACTACTCATGGCGCGACACCGACCGGTGGATCGCCTTCCCCTGGTCGGCGCAGGACCCGGTGACGAGGCGGGCCTGAGGGGACCCGAGGGACCGTTCACGGCGTCAGCGGTTCACGGGCCCCAGCGGGTGGAGTCCCGACGGCGGTCCCCCGCGGACGAGGGTCCTCCGTCGGCGACCGGGGTTCCGAAGGCGGTGGAGCGGGGATCACCCGCGAACGAGGGCCCTCCCGCGACACCTCTGCGAGGCCCGGCCCGCCCGGTCGGGGCCCGGATCCGCCGGGACTCAGACCCGCGGCAGCTCGCCGCTCCACGCCAGAGCCGCGAGCAGGGCGGCCTGGTCGCCGAGCACCCCCGTGTTGTAGCGGGCGAGGGGCGAGTGCAGCTGCGGGGCACCGTCCGGGTCGACGCCGTCGGGAAGGGCGCCCATGAAGAGGAAGGCGCCGGGCACCTCCTCGAGGACGTAGCTGAAGTCCTCGCTGGCCATGACCGGCTGCTCCATCTCGACGACGCGGTCGGCGCCGAACAGGCTGCGGGCGGTGTCCAGCGCGACGCAGGCGGCGCGCGGGTCGTTCAGCGTCGTCGGGCAGTTGACGCGGAACCTCGCGTCGGTCTCGCAGCGGTGGATCCGACCGATGAGCTCGGCGATCTCGACGGCGCGGGAGCCGAAACGGTCGGTGGTCCCCTTGGAGACGGCGCGGATCGTCGCGCCGAGACTGGCCTGGTCGTGGATGACGTTGTACATCTTCCCGGCGCCGAGCTGGGTGACGGTGCACACGACCGGGTCGAAGACGCTGAACTCGCGGGTGACGAGCGTCTGCAGCTCCTGGCCCAGGTCGAGGACGGCGGGCACCGGGTCGATGGCGGTGTGCGGGGCCGAGCCGTGCCCTCCCCGGCCCTTGAAGGTGGCGACGAGCTGGCAGTTCGAGGCCATCTGGGCGCCGACGCGCACGTGCACGGTGCCCGCCGGGTAGGGCATCTCGTGGATGCCCCAGGCAACGACGGGGCGTTCGCCGGCGACCTCGAGCAGGCCCTCGTCGAGCATGCGCCGGGCGCCGCGGGCCGTCTCCTCGGCGGGCTGGAACATGAACATGACCGAGCCGGCCAGCCCGGCGCGCTGCTCGGCGATCATCTTCACCGCCCCGACGAGGGCGGACATGTGCATGTCGTGGCCGCAGGCGTGCATGGCGCCGTTGGTGGCGGCGAAGTCCTCGCCGGACTCCTCGGCGACGGGCAGGGCGTCCATGTCGCCGCGCACGAGGACCACCGGCCCGGGCCCGCCGCCCCGCACGACGACGACGAACGCCGACCAGCCGTCGAACTCGTGGATCTCGACGGGCATGCCGGCGAACTCCTGGAGCAGACGGGCCTTCGTACGGGGCAGGTCGAAGCCGAGCTCTGGGATCCGGTGGAGATCCCGTCGCAGGGCTCCGAGGCGCTCGGCGAGTCCGGCGCCCATCGTGCGGAAATCGGGAGATGTCGAGGCGTTCTGCTGCGTGCTCATGGCCCCATGCTCGCACCGATGGGCGGTCCCCGGGCGGACACGCCACCGGCCGGCCGGCCGTCGGGCCCGATCGCCACGGGGAGGACGCGCCGGGTCGCGGGGCGGGGGACCGCGCCGCGTGGCGGGGCCGCATAGCGTGGGGCCATGACGTTCGACTGGGCGGTACGGGGCTGGACCGGACCCGGCCGCGCCGTGACGGTCGGATCGGGCCGGCAGGCACTCGGCCTGCTGGCCCGCTGGTGCCGCGGCAACGGCATCGGAACGGTGCTGGCGCCGGCCTTCTGCTGCCCGACGATGGTCACGCCCTTCTGGCTGGAGGGCATGTCGGTGCGCTTCACGGCGGTGGACGAGCGGCTCGTCATGGCCGCGGAGCCCCTGCGCGCGGCCCGGGCCGGCCTCGACGGGCCCGTCGCCGTGCTCGTGGCGCGCACCGGCGGCTCCGGCCCCTCCGCGGCGCTGCGCGCCGAGCTCGCCCGGATGCGCCGGCGGGGCGACCTGGTCATCGACGACGCCACCCATGCGGTCCTCGCCGACCTCGCGGACGACGAGCGACCCGGCTGGTGCGACGCCTCCGTGGCGAGCCTGCGCAAGCTGCTGCCGGTGCCCGACGGCGCGCTGCTGCGCGCCGAGGACGGCGTCGACGTCGACCCGGTGGGGCCCGCGACCGGCGGCGACCCGGGCCGCGGGCCGGTGAGCCGGCGCGAACTGCCCGCCCTGTTCGACGCGCCCCACCGACCGGTGCCCGACGGCGCGCTCGCCCACCTGGACGCCCTGGCGCGCGCCGAGGCCCGCTTCGACGCCGCGCTGTCCCCCGCCCCGCCCTGTCCCGCCACGCTGCGGGTCCTGGCCGGGCTGGACGGGGCCGGGCTGGCCCGCCGCACGGCTGCGAACTCGCAGACCCTGGCCAGGGCGCTGGCCGGCTCCGGGGTCGGGACGATCAACCCCGGGGCCCCCGCCCCGCTGCTCGTCCGCGTCCGGGACGCCGCGGCGATCGACGCCGAGCTCGCCGCCCGCGGCGTCTTCTCCCCCATGGACTGGGCCCGGCCGGACTCGGTCGACGGGACCCTGTGGCCGGAGGGGGTGCTCGCCCTCGACACCCGCCCCGTCCCCGGCCTGGCGGACGCCGTCACCCGCGCCTGGCTCCGCCGGACGGCCGGGATCGTCCGCGGTGCCGGGCCCCGTGGCCGACCCGCCGCGAACCGGCCCCGGAAGCCCGTGCAGAACCCCGCCTCCGCAGTCCCCCCGGTCAGGGGCTCCACGTGACGGCGCCCGCCTCCGGCATGAACCTCCCGGCCCGGTGGAACGCGAACCGGTTTTGCCCCCAGGAATTCATGCGCTACCGTTCACCGCATGGTCCACCTCGTCGTCCGGCGCCACGTCGACATGATGCGCGTCGCCTCCGCGATGGTGCGCTGTTCCTGTTCCCGTTGATGACGATCCCGCCGCCACGGTCCTTCTTCGCACGTGCGCCGGGCGGGACCACCGATCGCCCCGCCCCGACCAGTCCCCTGCTTGCACTCGCGGGTCCCGGCCGGACCCGCGCGGCGGATCGGCGGCACCCCGACCGAACCGATTCGACCCGGGAAGTCCTCCGTACCATGAAGCTTGTTCACAGCATAATGGAACGAAGACCTGACAAGGAGAAACACTCCCACGAACAACTCCTGTGAATAAGACTCCATTTCCCAGATGCCTCAAGGAACCATCATGCCCGGAATTCATTCCTCCATCACCGAACTCATCGGCGGCACCCCGCTCGTCCGCGTCCCCCATTTCCTGGCCGCCAACGGCGCCGAGGACGCCAACATCGCCCTCAAGCTCGAGTACTTCAACCCGGCCGGCTCGGTCAAGGACCGCATCGCCCTGGCCATGATCACCGACGCCGAGGAGAAGGGTCTGCTGAAGCCCGGCGGCACCATCATCGAGCCGTCCAGCGGCAACACGGGCATCGGCCTGGCCGCCGTCGGCACCGCCCGCGGCTACAGGGTGAAGGTCGTCCTGCCCGCCAGCCTGTCGGTTGAGCGCCGCGCCCTCATCCAGGCCTACGGCGGCGAGGTCATCCTGACCCCCGGCCCCTTGGCCATCAAGGGCTCCATCGCCTACGCCGAGCAGTTGCACGAGGCCGATCCCGACTCCGTCCTGCTCGGCCAGTTCGACAACCCGGCCAACCCGGCCATCCACCACAGCACCACCGGCCCGGAGATCTGGGCCGACACCGACGGCGCGATCGACATCCTCGTCGCCGGCATCGGCACCGGCGGCACCCTCTCGGGCGCCGGGCGCTACCTCAAGGAGCAGAACCCGAACGTCCGGGTGATCGGCCTCGAGCCCGCCAAGAGCGCCGTCCTCAACGGCAGGCCCGCCGGCCCCCACGGCCTGCAGGGCATCGGCACCGGTTTCGTCCCCAACACCCTCGACACCTCGGTCTACGACGAGGTCCTCGACATCACCGACGAGGACTCCATCGAGCAGGCCCGCCGTCTGGGCACCGCCGAGGGCATCTTCACCGGCATCAGCTCCGGCACCGCCCTGGTCGGCGCCCTGCAGGTCGCCGCGCGCCCCGAGAACAAGGGCAAGCTCATCGTCGCCATCCTCCCGGACTCCGGCGATCGCTACCTGTCCACCGCGCTCGGACAGTTCCCCGAGCTCGAGGTGCATGACGTCGAGCCCTGAGGCCGGACGATTCCTCACCTCCTTCGCGCGCCGTCGGCGGGAGCATCACCCTCCCCGTCGGCGGCGCACTGCGTCCCGGCCCCTCGCCTCTCCGCCGGGCCGGCCGGCGCCACCGCGCAGCCCCTGCGATCCCCCGGGCCTCCCGGCCCAGCGCTCGGCCGCACTCCTGCCGGAGCCCTGCGGACCCGTCATGTCGCCGATCACGGTGTCCAGGAAGTCCCCGAGTGCCCTTGCCGCGCCCCAGCCGGAGTCCTGCGGACCCGCGCTCCGGGCCTCCCGTCCGGCCCGCAGACGCAACGGCGATCCGCGGGCGGCCGGGAGGCGGCGCGCCGTGGGGGTTCCCCCTCCACACAAAAAGTGATATCACTTTGATAACAGTTTTCGAGAGGGGAGACCGTCATGAGCACCGACCGGATCACCGAACCCGTCCCCGCCGACCCGGCCTACACCGAACGCGTCACGGGGGTCGACATCACCGAGCACGGGGCCCCGTCGATCAACGGCGGGCTGGGCCTGCTGGTCGTCCTGGTCGTCCTGGGCGTCGGGGCGCTCCTGCTGGCGCAGAGCCCGGTCCCAGGCATCGTCCTGGTCGTCCTGGGGGCGCTGCTGGCGACCGGCATCACCATCGTGAACCCCGGCGACGCCAAGGTCGTGCAGTTCTTCGGCCGCTACCTGGGCACCGTGCGCCGCGCCGGCCTGATCATGACCGTGCCCCTGTCGACCACCAAGAAGGTCTCGGTGAAGGTGCACAACTTCGAGACCCACGAGATCAAGGTCAACGACGCCGACGGCAACCCGGTGGACATCGCGGCCATCGTCGTCTGGCAGGTCTCCGACACGGCCAAGGCGGTCTTCGCCGTCGAGGACGCCGAGGAGTTCGTCGCCGTGCAGTCGGAGTCGGCGCTGCGCCACATCGCCGGCGCCCACCCCTACGACAACGCCGAACCGGGGCAGGAGACGCTGCGCGGCTCCACCGAATCGGTCGCCGCCGAGCTGGCCGACGAGGTCGCCGCCCGCATCGTGATCGCCGGGCTGACCGTCATCGAGACCCGCATCAGCTCGCTGTCCTACGCCCCCGAGATCGCCCAGGCGATGCTCCAGCGCCAGCAGGCGGCGGCGGTGATCGCCGCCCGGGAGAAGATCGTCGAGGGCGCGGTGTCGATGGTGAGCAACGCCCTCGACCGCCTCGAGGGCCAGGACATCGTCCAGCTCGACGACGAGCGCAAGGCGGCCATGGTCTCGAACCTGCTCGTCGTGCTGTGCTCCGACTCCCGGGCCACCCCCGTGGTGAACGCGGGGACCCTCTACACCTGATGCCCGAGCACTCATCGGGCGCCGGGCGCAAGCAGGTGCTCGTCCGTCTCGACCCGGCGGTGCACGACGCGCTGCTGCGCTGGGCCGGCGACGAGATGCGCTCGGTCAACGCCCAGATCGAGATGGTGCTGCGCGATGCGCTGCGCGGGGCCGGACGCCTCCCCTCCGACGCCGGACCGATCCCCAGAAGAGGGCGCCCGCCCAAACCGGAGCGGCACTGAGGGCGCGAGGCCCGTCCTGCGGCCCCTCGCCGAGGGAAGGACGCGGGCTCCGGAGCAGCGGGTTCGGACGCGGCGCCGAGAGCCGGACGGTCAGGGGACGATGCCCTGGGCCGGCAGCCAGTCCCTGGCGATGTCGGCGCTGGAGCGCTGCTCGACCGTCGACCGGCGGTTGAGCCCGCGCAGCTCATCGGTGGTCAGCCGGGCATTCACCCGGCCGATGACCTCCGCCGCGGCGTCGTCGATCCTCGACGAGACGAGCGGGGTGACGCGCTGGGGCAGGATGAGGTTCTGCGGGTCGGCCAGGACGACGAGATCGTTCTGCTCGATGGCCGGGTCGGCCGTGTAGATGTCGGCGGCCTGCGCCTGACCCTCGGTGAGGGCCTTGACGGTGAGAGGGCCGCCGGAGTCCTCGATGCCGAGGACGGTGATGTCGATGCCGTAGGCGTCCCTGACGCCATCGGTGCCGTAGGGACGAGTGGCGAACTCGGAGTTCGCGGCCACGGTGACGGTGCCGCCGATCCTGCCCAGATCACCGATCGAGCCGAGCGAGTACTGGTCGGCCGTGGCGCGGGTGACGGTGTAGGAGTCCTGGTCGGAGGCCTCGGCCGCGTCGAGGACGCGCAGCCCGGCGGGCAGGGCATCGGCCAGGGCCCGGGCGATCGCCTCGGCGTCGGAGGCGGTGCTCGACTTGTCGTAGTACTGCAGCAGATTGCCGCCGTACTCGGGGATGAGGTCGATCGAGCCGGACTCGAGCTCGGGCAGGTAGAACTCGCGCTGGCCGATCTGATATTGGCGCTCGACGGTGCGATCTGCGTTCTCGAGCGCCTGGGCGTAGAGCTCGGCGATGATCTCGTTCGAGTAGTACTGCTGCGAGGCGACGACGATCGTCGAGCCGCCGCCCGTGGAGGACGAGGAGCCCACGGGGTTGTCGGACGAGCAGGCCGCCAGGGCCATGAGCCCGCCCGCTGCGAGGAGGGAACGACGTGCGATCTGCATGGGAGGGCCTTTCCGCACCGGGGTGCCCTGGGCCACCGGAATGCTCGGGATCACCGGGGTGCTCTGGATCGATCGGCTCGCGGGTCACACTAGGGCCCCGGTCGGGGCCGAACAATCATCCCCGCGGCCTTCCACCATGCGGTTTCGCCGTCGGCGTACTCCCCGGGATCCGCGGGAGCCGTCGCGGGCCGCTCACGGCTCGGAGCGCCAGAGCGCCCGGGCCGTCTCGGCGGGGCCGTCGAGCTCGGTGAACCCGGCGTCGACGATGCTCACCGGGCGGGGGCGGGCGGCCCACTCGTCCGGGCCGGGCCAGCGCACCTCGACCCGGAAGCCGTCGGCCCGCCATGATGCGCGGCGGGCCTCGTCGGCGGTCTCGTAGAGGCGCTGCGCGGCATGGGCGCACTGGGCGGCGAGCTTGCCGCTGGTGATCCGCTCGAGCGGGGTCGCCTCGACGATGGCCAGGGCGTCGGCGCTGGAGCTGACGCGCTCGGGCGGGAAGCTCGTGCCGCTCACCTGGAGCTTGGCGAGGGCCCGCGGCAGCGGGCGCACCGGGCCGGGCGGGAGGGCCCGCACTCGGGCCGGGCCGAAGCCGTCGGGGCCGTCCTGGGTGACGAGCACGCCGGGCAGCGCCTGCACGTCGTCCCAGCGCTTGCCGTCGGCGCGGCGCACGAGCTTGCGGATGCGCCCGCCGTCGACCCAGCGGCGGACGGCCGCGTACCAGGGGCCGCCGGGGGCGCAGCGCTCGTCGTCGAGCAGGCCCACGACGGCGCGGGCCGCGGCCTCGCAGACGTCGACCTCGCGGGCCATGGCGTGCTTGTCGCGCAGGACGACGAGCTGCATCGCCCAGGGGATCTCCTCGGGCCCGGAGGGGCGCTCTCCTGCGGACAAGGCGGTGGGCTCGGCGGTCATGCATCCCAGGGTAGGGGCGGGCCGTGACGGCCGGGCACGCCCGGCGCCCACCGGTCCTGCCGCTGTTCGTCGTCGGATTCATCGCCGTGATGGCCGTCGCGACGGCCGGGGTCGTGCCCGCCGCGCAGCCGGCCCGGATCAAGGTCCTCCAACAGTTCCTGCCTGACCACGGCCACGTTCGCGCTCGGTCTGGGCGTGCACGTCAAATCGCTCATGAGGCTGGGTCTGCGCCCGGTGCTGCTCGGCCTGTGCAGCACGCTGGTGATCCTGGCCGTCGTGCTCGTCGGGATCATTCTCGGCGCCGGCGCCCGGGTGCGACCCGACACCCCGCGGGGACGACCCGCCTCCGGGAGCCGATCGGGTCGCGCGACCCGACGGCGGGACGGGCGATGCCGTCGTCTACCTTGAATCCGTGAGCACCCGGGCGCTGTGGAGCGCTGACCGTCCCGACACCGTCATCGAGGGCGACAACCTGCCCGTCCTGCGCGGGCTGCCGGACGGGGCCTTCCAGCTGGTCTACATCGACCCGCCCTTCAACACGGGGATGACGCAGAAGCGCCGCGCCGTCACGACGCACGTCGCCGAGGGAGGGTCGCGGCTGGGCTTCCGAGGGCACAGCTACGAGACGGTCCGCGGCACGGTGCTCGGCTACAACGACGTCTTCGAGGACTACTGGGACTTCCTGGAGCCCCGCCTCGAGGAGGCCTGGCGCCTGCTGACGGACACCGGGACCCTCTACCTGCACCTGGACTACCGGGAGGCGCACTACGCGAAGGTGCTCCTCGACGCGATGTTCGGCCGCGACTGCTTCCTCAACGAGATCATTTGGGCCTACGACTACGGGGGCCGCGCCAAGCGCCACTGGCCGGCCAAGCACGACACGATCCTCGTCTACGTGAAGGACCCCCGGAGCTACTGGTTCGACTCGAACGAGGTCGACCGCGAGCCGTACATGGCGCCCTCGCTCGTCACGGCCGAGAAGGCTGCGCGCGGCAAGCTGCCCACCGATGTGTGGTGGCACACGATCGTCTCCCCCACGGGCAGGGAGAAGACGGGCTACCCGACGCAGAAGCCCGAGGGAATCCTGCGGCGCATCATCGCGGCGAGCTCCCGCCCCGGCGACTGGGTGCTCGACTTCTTCGCCGGCTCCGGCACGACAGGAGCCGCCGCGGCAGCGCTGGGCAGGCGATTCCTGCTCATCGACGAGAACCCCGAGGCCATCGCCGTGATGCGGGCCAGGCTGGGCGAGACGGTCAGCTACGTCCGGGGGCCGGGCCGGGCCCGGGAGGCAGCGGCCCGAGGCCGTCCGGCCCGTTCCGGCCGCGGGGCGTGAGGCGGACGCCGCGGGAGGGCACGACGGGGCGGCTGGCGCGCTGGGCGTGGCGCTCTTCGGCTCCGTTGCGGGCGGAGCGCGGGACGCAGGACTCACCGCACGAGTGCCCGGCGTTCGGAGACCCGCCGCAACCAGAATGGCTGTCAGGGGAGTGACGGACGCCGCACCGCGCTCACGCCTCCTCGATGCACATGTGCTCGGCCAAGGCATCGTGCAAGCTGGGGACGAAGCAGTCGGTGACCTCGAACGAGTCGAGCGGCTGCATCAGCTCGAACGAGGGATGCCAATCTTCTCGCCAGGGACGAAGCGGTACATTCGAAGACCGCCACCGAACGACAACATGCGATTCTCCTCGTCGTACCCTGCCGAGGCGCTTCCGTCGAAGGGGACGGGAACCGCACGTCCATCCAAGTCGCGGTACTGACCCGCAGACCAAGCGCCCGCGGGTGAGAAGAAGCAGTAGAATCCCTCGACTGCGATGCAGGCTGATTCAGACTTGCGCAAACCCGGAGGGTTATTAAAAACTAACTCCTTGTCAAGGAAAGACCCTAGTCAGGCATGGGTCCGACAAGGGTTTTGAATAGGCCTCCCGTGCTGTCGGTCAGAACTTGGCGCCTATGGCTGGCATGAAACGGAACCGTGTTTTTCGTGGGTTCCCTGTGCTGTTTCGGATGCGGTGGGGGCGTGCGGGTCGGGGTCGCCCCGGAGGAGACCGCCGTCCTGGTCGGGTGGAGGAAGCGGCCCGGCAGTCGCGTGCTCGCCGGGATGAAGGCCGAAGCGGTCCTGCACGCCTCCCGTGGCGTCGATGCGGGCATCATCGCAGAGACGGTCGAGCGGACGGAGAGGACCGTGCAGGAACGGCTGGCTGAGTGGCGGGGCACCAGGATGTGCTGGGTCCCGGCCGGGCACGCCGGGAACCAGGGAGACGGCGCCGGCGGCGGTCCCCTCGCTGACGGTCCCGGCCGGGCATGCGGGGAACCAGGACGCGGCGGAACCCGCCCGCACCCAGAAGGAAGACCTCAAGGCCATCCTCGCCCGGCCGCCCTCCCGGACGGGCGTCCACGCCGGGTTCCGGGGCGCCCCGGCCCTGCGTGACGTCGTGAAGATCCTGTTCGACGGCCGGTATGGCCGTCATGGAACAAAATCGTTTCTGGTTTCGCGGGGTGGGAGGTGTTCGAAGTCGTAGTCGAATGTTCGGCTGGAGTGCTTGGTGTTTTTCGGACAGTGGGTGAAATGATCGTGAGGTAGAATTAGATCATGTCGGCACCGAAATACAGTGCGGAATTTAAGGAACAAGTC
>NZ_AUFR01000031.1 GCF_000426605.1 Propionibacterium acidifaciens DSM 21887 | reverse complement strand
GCCGAGCCGAGCAGGACGAGCGGGTGGAGGGCGAAGACGGCGGTGAGCACGAGGCGCATCGCCGGGCCGGCGCCCAGCCGGCCCAGCAGCCGGTGCATGAGCGCCACCGAGCAGGCCCCGCACAGCGCCGAGACGAGGCACCCGGCCAGCGCCCTGGACGCCAGCGCGGGGCACAGCGGCGTGGCGAGGAGCAGCGGAATGGCGGCGAGCGAGGGCAGCGGGTTCCACACGAAGCCGATGGCGGCCAGGTGCGGATCCCGGCTGAACAGGACGTAGTAGCCGTTCGCGACCCGGCTCATCGCGTCGGGGAAGACGAGGTCGTGGGCGCTGAGCCACAGGGCCACCGCGAGGTAGCAGACGAACGCGGCCGCCCCCGCCCGGCCCCCGGCGCGGCACCAGCGGCGGCGCCGGGGGCCGGCGGCCGCCCCCGGGACGGAGGCGGGACCGGCAGGGACGAGGGTCGTGCCGCTCACGAGACGCCCCCCGTCATCGAGAACCGGTCCGCGCCGCCGGGCCGGGGGCGCACGCGCCTCAGGGGCGCCGGGCCCGGAGGCCGGCGCCGTGCGACGGGTGCGGGCAGGACGGGTGCGGGCAGGATGTGCACCGGGAACGGGGGTGGGATGTTCGGCACGCTGCTCCTCTCCGACGCCTCAGGGGTGGGCGGCAGTTCGATGGACGGGGGTCTCCTTCCGCGACCGGGAACACCACGTGGCGGCGGTGTTCGCAGAAAGGCGCCGCCCACTATGCCCCACCTGTGCGCCCCCTGGGAGCCGGGCGCGCGCCCCTTCGAGGAAGACGGGGCCTTCCCCTCACCCGCCCCCCAGGACCGACCCCGCAGGGCGGCCGTCCGGGCCGGGGCCCGGACGGCACTAGGCTGGCCCCATGCGCACAAGGGATCGTCACGGGCGGGGCATCCGCGGGCCGATGGCCCTGCCCAACGACCTGACCGACCGCCCGCTGCGCACGCCGACCCGCCCGCGCGCCCGCGCATACTTCATGGCCTGCGTGGGCGAGTCGATCGCCCGCATCGGGCAGCACTGCCCCGACGTCGTCGACGCCATCGACATCGGCGTCGACGAGGTGCCCGACCAGCGCACCCTGTGGAACGACCTCGGCGAGCACGGCACCGTCCCGCTGGCGGCCGCCATCGAGTCGTCCGCGACCCAGCACGCCCGCATCGTCGTCTACCGCCGCCCCCTGGAGCGGCGCGCCGTCGACCGCGAGGACCTGCGCCTGCTCGTGCACGAGACCCTCGTCGAGCAGATCGTCGCCCTCACGGGGCGCGGCATCGACGAGATCGACCCCGAGGACGACCGCTGAGCCGGGCGACCCGCGCCGCGCCCGGACGTGGAGCGAGCGCGCGCCCGCCGGGGGTCGGCGGACGCGCTCACACGACCGGACAAGGCGTCACACGGCGCGACGCCGCAGCTTGCGGCGCTCGCGCTCGGACAGACCGCCCCAGATGCCGAAGCGCTCGTCATGGGTGAGCGCGTACTCGAGGCACTCGCCACGCACCGGGCAGGCCTGGCAGACCTTCTTCGCCTCCCGCGTGGAACCGCCCTTCTCGGGGAAGAAGGCCTCCGGATCGGTCTGCGCGCAGAGGGCGCGCGCCCGCCACGCGGGCCCGCTGTCCTCGCCAAGATCCACCAGCAGCAGCTCGTGCATCTGCACAATCCTCTCCATCAGATCAGCGCGCCATCGGCGCACCGCTGAACCCCACCGCGGGGGCGACCGGACGCCACATCCGTACGGACGGAACGGCGAACGACGTCGGCGGAATTACATGGTTGAAAGCTACCATGTCCGGTGCTCGGCCGCATGTTCACGAAGATTCAAGCATCTTCCGGAGGGGACGAATCGCCTCGGGGTGACCCCGGGAGGACCATGAGGGCAGGGCAACGACAAGGGATCATGCATCGGCGGGGCCCTCCTGTTCCGCAAGCGGGCCCCACCAGCCCGAACCGGCCCCGCGGCCGGGGCCCGGCCGCCGTCCGGCGGCCGGCTGACCCGCGGTCAACCACGGCACGGACGACTCCGCGCCGTCGGCGCCGGTCCGTGGCCCTCCCGGCCCCGAGGCCCCCGCGACGGCCGGCCCCGGCTCGGGGGCCGGCCCGGGGCCGGTGACACCCGCGGCGTCCCCGGCCCTGGCCCAAGTGCGCCCGACGGCCTGCCCGGGGGCCCACACGGCATCGCGGACGGGGGGCCCGGGGGCCTCCGCCGCCGCGCCGCGGACCGTCGGGGAGGGGACGAGCCGCCACAGCACGACGGTCGCCGCGACCTTCGCGGCGACCTCGAGCAGCCCTCCGATCGTCTCGAGGACGCGCGAGAAGACCGGGGCGTCGGAGCCGAGGACGCCCACGACGAGGATGAGGACGTCGTAGCAGGCGACGACCGAGACGACGACGGCGGCGGTCCGGGTCAGCGCCCTGGCCCTCCCGATCGCGCCTGTGCCGAGGACGCAGGCGAGGACCATCGCCACGTCGACGAGCACCCAGATGAGCGGCACCGAGGCGCCGGTCTGCCGCGCCGAGGCGGACACGCCCATGGACTCGTGCGCGAGGTTCCAGCCCAGGCGCATCCAGCCGAGGACGATGTAGACGACCGTCACGGCCAGGACGAGCCAGGCGATCGGCTCGCGCATCCTGAGCAGGATCCCGAGCCTCCTGGCGTGCGGCCGGGGCGGATCAGGCGAGTTCGGCACCGTACCGCTCCTTGACCTCGCCGACGAGGGCCTTGACCCGCTGGGAATCGGACAGCGGGCAGACGAGCGTCGCCGTCGCGGTGCGCACGACGGCCATGTCGTGCAGCCCGGTGACGGCGAGCACGGAGCGTTCGGGGTCCGCGTTGACGAGCAGGCACCCGGTGGTGCCGGAGGCGACGACGGCGCCCTGACGGACGTTGCCGTCGTCGTCCTTGTCGAGCTCGGCGTGCAGGTCCGCGAAGCTGCCGACGTCGGCCCAGCGGGCGGCGAGTGCGACGCCGATGACGTGGGCGTCGGTCCGGCCCCGGCTGACCGGCTCCATGACGGCGAAGTCGACGGAGGTCTTGAGCAGACCCGGGTAGATCTCGGCCAGGCGCTCGGGATGGGCGGCGAGCTCGGTGATCCGCTCATGGCTCTCGGGCAGCAGGACGCGCACCTGGCCGAGCAGCGTCGCGGCGCGCCAGACGAACATGCCGGCGTTCCACCAGTACTCGCCGCTGTCGACGTAGCGGGCGGCGAGCCCGGCGTCCGGCTTCTCCTTGAACTCGACGATCCGCGCCACGTCGGTGAGGCCCTCGACCGCCCGGCCGCGGTGCAGGTAGCCGTAGCCGGTGTGCGGCCCGGTGGGCACGATGCCGAAGGTGACGAGCGCGCGGTCATCGGCCTCGGCCACCTCGAAGGCCGTCGTCAGCCGGTCGGCGAAGGTCTCGACCGGTTCGATGATCTGGTCGGCGGTGACGACCGCGACGACGGCCTCCGGATCGCGGCGCACGAGGACGGCGGCGGGCCAGATGACGGCGTTGAGGGAGTCGCGACCGACGGGCTCGCCCAGCAGGTTCTCCGGGCGCAGGGCGGGCAGCTGGGAGGCCACCTCGTCGGCGTAGGCGGCACCGGCGCACACGAGGATGTTCCCGGGGGCGACGACGGCGCGAACCCGGTCGAAGGCCAGCTGCAGCAGGCTGCGCCCGTCGATCATCCTGAGGAGCTGCTTGGGCTCGCCCCGGCGGCTCAGGGGCCACAGGCGAGTGCCGGAACCACCGGCCATGATCACTGCGTATCTCACGCGCACACCATAGGACCGCGGACGTCCGAGGGGCGGCAACCACGCGGCGCCGCGCCGGGGGCGGGCGGCAACGTGGAGGACACCCCTGAGTCAACCCTGAGACGAATCCCGGAGGGCCCTCGGGGTGGTGGGCCCGGCTCGCCGGCCCCGCGCCTCGGCACGCCGTGACGGGCGCGCGCTGCCGGGCCCGGGACGCCCGTGCCAGTACCTTGGGTGCCATGGCTGACAGCAGGGACGAACCGAGCCGACAGGAGGACCTGGACTGGCTCTACCGCCGGGCGCCGGGCGACGGGGCGGCCGGCGCCCCGCGGGCCGCCCCGGCCACCAACATCGCCAACGACGCCGACATCCGACGCCGCGAGCGGGCCTTCCTGGAGCAGCGACGCCGCCGTCAGGCCGCTCAGCAGGACCGTCGGGGCGGCCCGGAGCGGGACCTCCGGGCCGGTGCGCAGCCGGCGGCCCCCGCCCCCCGCGCCCCGGGCGCCGACTGGGCCCACCGCGAGCCGGTCGCCCCCGTGGCGCCCGCCCCGGGCCGGCGCCGGCACGGCCCCGACGGGAGGATCCGGCGGAGCCCGGTCCGGCGGACGCTCCGCGCCGTCCTCGTCCCCGTCCTCGCCTGGCTGCTGTTCACCCTCGTCACGCCCATCCACGCCTGGAGCACGATGACGACCATCGGCTGGGAGCCGAGCTACGCCGGGCGCGTCGGCAACCAGCCGGGCACCGCCATCCTGCTCGTGGGCTCCGACTCGCGCGACGGCCTCAGCGAGGAGGAGCGGAACGAGCTCGGCACGGGCGAGGCCGAGGGCCAGCGCACCGACTCGATCATGCTCCTCTACACCCCGCCCTCCGGCGAGTCGGTGCTCATCTCGATCCCGCGCGACTCCTACGTGACCGTCCCCGGCTACGGGAGGACGAAGATCAACGCCGCCTACAGCTACGGCGGCGCCGAGCTGCTCACCGAGACGGTCGAGCAGGCCACCGGCCTGCGCATCGACGGCTTCATGGAGGTCGGCTTCGCCGGCTTCGCCGACATCGTCGACGCCGTGGGCGGCGTGGACGTCTGTCTGGACGAGCCGATGGCCGACGAGAAGGCCAACATCGACCTGCCCGCCGGCTGCCAGACGCTCAACGGGTCCGACGCGCTCGGCTACGTGCGTCACCGCTACGGCGACGCCGAGGGCGACCTGGGGCGGGCCCGCCGCCAGCGCGAGGTGATCGCCCAGATCGCCACCAGGCTCAAGAGGCCGTCCACCGTGCTCAACCCCGTGCGGTGGTGGACCGTCACCCACGCCCTGGCGGGCGCCGTGAGCCGCGGCGACGGCATGGGCGTCCTCACGATGGCCCAGATGACCAGGGGCGTCCTGTCGGTCTCCGGCGGATCCGGCGCGAGCCTCCAGGTACCGCTGGAGACCACCAACGGCTGGTCGGACGACGGCACCGAGTCCGTCGTCATCTGGGACTCCGAACGCGCCTCGGCGATGTTCGAGGATCTCTCGCGGGGGGACACGAGCAACATCGCCCAGTACGCGGGCTGAGGCGGCGCCGGGCCGGCCGCCGAGGCTCAGCCCGCCCGCCGGCCGCGCACCCTCTCGCCCTTGTCGAGGGCGGTCCGGCGCAGCTCGTCCTGGAAGCGCACCATCGCGGTGGTGAGCGCGGGGTCGCCGCTGGCGAGGATGCGCGCGGCGAGCAGCCCGGCGTTGCGGGCGTTGCCGATGGCGACGGTGGCCACCGGCACGCCGGCAGGCATCTGGACGATCGACAGCAGCGAGTCCATGCCCTCGAGGTGCTTGAGCGCGACGGGCACGCCGATGACCGGCAGCGGCGTGAGAGCGGCGAGCATGCCGGGCAGATGGGCCGCTCCCCCGGCGCCGGCGATGACGGCGCGCAGGCCTCGCCCATGGGCGCCCCTCCCGTAGGCGACCATGTCCTCGGGCATGCGGTGCGCCGAGACGACGTCGGCCTCGTAGGCGATGCCGAACTCCTCCAGGGCCTCGGCGGCCGGTTCCATCGTGGGCCAGTCCGAGTCGGAGCCCATCACGATGCCCACGAGGGGCGTGGCGTCAGTCATTGTCCTCTCCCATCAGATAGGCGGCCGCGGCGCGGGCGCGGGCCCGCACCCGGTCGCAGTCGTCCCCGTAGACCGTCACATGGCCGCGCTTGCGGCCCGGACGCAGGCCCTTGCCGTAGAACTGCACCCGCAGGCCGGGGTCGGCGGCGGCCACGTGGGCGAAGTCGCCCACGCTGTCGGCGCTGCGCCCTCCCAGGACGTTGCGCATCGTGCACCACGGCGCGCGGGCGTCGGTCGCCCCGAGCGGCAGCCCGGCGACGGCGCGCAGATGGTTCTCGAACTGGCTCGTCACCGCGCCGTCGAGCGTCCAGTGCCCGGTGTTGTGCGGGCGCATGGCCAGCTCGTTGACGACGACGCCCCCGTCGCGGCGCTCCATGAGCTCGACGGCGAGCAGGCCGACGACGCCGAGCGCGTCCGCGATGCGCAGGCCGAGGGCCCGGATCCCGGACTGCCTGGCGGCGGACAGCCCCGGCGCCGGGGTCATCGTCTCGACGCAGACGCCGCCGTCCTGCACCGTCTCGCTCACCGGATACGACAGCGCCCGTCCGTCGGGGCCGCGCACGACGACGACCGACAGCTCCCGGGCGAAGTCGACGAATTCCTCGCCGATGATGACGACCCGCTCGCCGGCGCTCACCGACAGGGACTCCTCAAAAGGGGCGTCGGCGTCCGCGGGGCCGTCGAGCCGCCACACGCCGTGCCCGTCGTAGCCGCCCCGGGAGGCCTTGGCGATGACGGGCCATCCGAGCTCCGAGCCGAGGGCGCGCAGCTCGTCGGCGTCCCGGCAGGCGCGCCAGCGCGGGCAGGGCAGGCCGAGCCCGTCGCCGAGGCGCTCGCGCATGAGCAGCTTGTCCTGGGCGTGGACGAGGGCGGCCGGGCCGGGCCGGACGAGGACCCCGGCCGCCTCGAGCCCGGCGAGGAGCCCGGTGGGCACGTGCTCGTGGTCGAAGGTGATGACGTCGCAGCCGGCGGCGAACTCCCGGACGACGGCCGGGTCGGTGAAGTCGCCGACGGTCACCTCGCGCACGACCCGGGCGGCACTCACGTCGGGGCCCTCGGCGAGCAGCCTCACCTCGAGATCGAGACCGATCGCCGCCTCGTACATCATGCGGGCCAGCTGCCCACCCCCGATGATCCCGATCGTGTGCGCCGCATTCACGGCTCCAACCCTAACGACGGGCATGAGAGGATGGGCCCATGAGCACTCACATCGTGGCCATGGGCGGCGGCGGCTTCTCCATGTCGAGCAACGGCGCCCCGACGAGCCTGGACCGGTACGTCGTCGACCTCGCGGGCGCACGCGCCCCGCTCGTCTGCTTCGCCCCGACGGCCTCGGCCGACAACGCCACCTACATCAACCGCTTCCTCATGGCCTACTCGGGCCTGGGAGTGCGGACGATGGTGCTCACCCTGTGGCAGGGCGCCGCCGAGTCGGTGCGCCGCCTGCCGGAGGCCGACGTCGTGCTCGTCGGCGGCGGCAACACCGCCAACCTCATGGCCCTGTGGGAGGTCCACGGCGTCTCCACCGCCCTGCGCCGCATGGCGGGCGATCCCGACCGCACGACCGTCCTCGGCGGCATCTCGGCCGGCGCCGCCTGCTGGTTCGAGGGCTGCCTCACCGACGCCTTCGGCGATCTCCGCGGCTGGCGCGGCGGCCTGGGCCTGCTGCCCGGCAGCTTCTGCCCGCACCTGGACGGCGAGGACCGCGGCGCCGTCTACACGCAGGCGGTCGCCTCGGGGATGATCCCCGGCGGCTACGGCGTCGACGACGGCGCGGCCCTGCACTTCGTCGACGGCGAGCTGTCGAGGGTGCTCGCCGAGCGCGAGGGGGCGCACGCCCTCCACGTCATGCCGAGCGACGAGCCGGCCGCCTCGGGCGTCCTCACCGAGATCCTCAGCGCCGAGCTCATCTGAGCCGCCCTCCCCCGCCGGGCGTCCTCAGCCGGCGGGGCGTCCCCCGCGGTCGTCGACCTCGTACCTGTCGATGAGGAGGAGCACGGCGCCCCTCAGCTCCTCGCGGGCCTCGTCGAGCCCGACCGCGCGGCGCTCCACGGCGTTCATCATGGCCACGAGGAGCCCCTGCGTCATGATCGAGGCGATGCGGGCCCTGTCGGGGTTGATCCTCCCCCAGAGCCGGTCGAGCCCCGCGTAGAGGGCGGCGTGGGCACGGCCGACCGTGCGAGCCGCGTTCGGCTTGAGGCGCCCCTCGCCGATGCGCATGAGCCAGCCGTGCCCGGCGATGGTGGCCTGCTCGAGGTTGGCGATGGCCCAGGCGACGAGCTGCTCGTGCGGGTCCTCGCTGGCGTCCATGGCCTCCTGGACGGCGTCGAACCAGCCGGGCATGTAGCGCTCGACGACGAGGCCGCGCAGATCGTCGATGGACTCGACGTAGCGGTAGATGGAGTTGCGGGCGACGCCCGCCCGCGAGCTCACCGCGCCGGCGGTGAGGGCCCCGGGGCCCTCCTCGCGCAGGATCTGCTCGGCCGCGTCGATGAGGGACGTCATGACCTGCTCGTGGTGCTCGCGCACCGTCGGCGCGTTGATCCTCGGCACGCGGCCCTCCTCGCCCGTCTCGCCCGGGGGCGCCCCCGGTGGCCCCCGGCGCCCGTCCGCCGCGGGGTTGCGACACCGATGCTATCCGCCGCCCGTCCGCCGCGCCGCGCACCGCCGCGGAGCCGGCACCGGTGGGCGCCCCGCGGACCTCACACCCGCTGGCCCCCGTCGCCGACCGCGTAGACCAGCTCGCCGAGCATGCGCTGCACGCCGGCCAGGTCCGGCACGCAGTGCAGCTGGAGGGGCGCCGGGCCTTGCGTGTCGACGACGATCGTGCCCGAGCCGAAGACCCGGTCGAGGACGCTCCGGCGGTAGGAGATCTCGGCCACCCGGTTCAGCGCGACGTTCACCCCGGCGCGGTGCAGGAGGCCGGCGCGCACCATGATGCGCCGGCTCGTGACCGTGTAGCTCGTGGACGCCCAGCGCAGCACGGGCACGAGGACGAGGACGACGGCGGTGACGGCGAAGAGGCCGACGAGCACCCACGTGCCGACCGGCCGCGCCCCGGACGGCAGGGCCGCGAGCAGCACGCCGAGGACGCCCGCCAGGACGAACAGGGCCAGCACGGGTGCGGCGAGCACCCGTCCGTGGGGATGGCAGTGGACCACCACGTACTCGTCGTCGGCGAGGTCGCCGTGCCGTCTGCGCATGACCACCATTGTTGCGCGCACCGTCGCGCGCCCCTCGTCGCGCGCCCGCCGACGGGACGGACAGGCCCCGTGCACCCGCCACGCGGCTCCCCGCCCGCGGTCGGCTCAGCGCAGGTGGATGACGTCGCCGGCGCTGTGGACCCGGCGGTGCCCGTCGGCGTCCTCGACGACGAGGGCGCCGGTGTCGTCGACGCCGACGGCCGTGCCCGCGACGACGGCCGAGTCCGCCGAGTCGACGTCCTCGTGGATGAGGACGGAGCGGCCGATGGTGTCGCAGGCGGCCATGAAACCCTCCCGCACCTGGCCGGTGGTCTGCCACTGCTCGAACCAGCGTTGGAGACTCGTGAGGATCGCGGCGGTCAGTTCGTCCTTGCCGTGCGGCAGCCCCGCCAGGAGCAGCGAGCCGGCACCGGGCACGGGCAGCTCGGTCTCGTCCATCGAGATGTTGACGCCCCAGCCGAGCACGGCCAGCCCGTCGACGCGCTCGCACAGGATGCCGCAGATCTTCCGCCCGTCCAGGAGCACGTCGTTGGGCCACTTGAGGGCGACGCGGTCGGGCCCGGCTCCGGTGGCGCGCTCGACGCCCTCGCGCACGGCAAGGCCGACGAGGATGCTCAGCCAGCCCCAGCGGGCCGGTTCGGGTCGCGGCGCGACGAGCGCCGAGGTGGCGGTCGCGGTGCCGGGGACGTCCTCCCAGCGGCGGTCGAAGCGGCCGCGACCGGTGCTCTGGTGCTCGGCGATGAGGACGAGTCCGGGGCGCGCGCCGGCGCGGGCGCGGGCGGCGAGGTCCTCGTTGGTCGAGCCGGTCCGCTCGTACCACTCGATGGGTCCCCAGCGGCTGTCCGGCCCGAGCAGTTCGACCAGGTGCGGCACGTTGAGTGGAGCGGTGGAGGGCACGGCCAGCAGTCTATGCGGAACCGGGCCGGCGCGCAGGCGGCGGGGCCGGCCCCGCCCGCTAAGGTGGGCCCATGGCAATGGATCCGCACACCACGGCCGGCAAGCTCGCCGACCTCGGCGAGCGCATCGACGCGGCCGTCCACGCGGCCTCCCCGCGCAGCGTCGAGAGGCAGCACGCCCGCGGCAAGATGACGGCCCGCGAGCGCATCCTCGCCCTGCTCGACGAGGGCACCTTCACCGAGATGGACGAGTTCGCCCGGCACCGCTCCCACGCCTTCGGCATGGAGAGGCACCGCCCCTACTCGGACGGTGTCATCATCGGTCTGGGCAACATCCACGAGCGCCCGGTGTGCGTCTTCAGCCAGGACGTCGGCGTCTACGGCGGCTCCCTCGGTCAGGTCTACGGCGAGAAGATCTGCAAGATCATCGACTTCGCCGTGAAGACGGGCGTGCCGCTCATCGGCATCAACGAGGGCGGCGGCGCGCGCATCCAGGAGGGCGTCGTCTCGCTCGGCATGTACGGCGAGATCTTCCGCCGCAACACGATGGCCTCCGGCGTCATCCCCCAGATCAGCCTCATCATGGGCGCCGCGGCGGGCGGCCACGTCTACTCGCCGGCCCTCACCGACTTCGTCGTCATGGTCGACCAGACGAGCCAGATGTTCATCACGGGCCCCGAGGTCATCCGCACCGTCACCGGCGAGGACGTCACGATGGAGGAGCTCGGCGGCGGCCGCACCCACAACGCCATCGCCGGCAACGCCCACTACCTCGCCACCGATGACGCGGACGGCATCGAGTACGTGCGCGACCTCATCACCTATCTGCCCCAGAACAACCTCGAGGACCCGCCGGTCTACGACTACCCCGACGACATCGACGTGCCGATCACCGACCTCGACCACAGCCTCGACGTGCTCGTCCCCGACGCGCCGTCGCAGGCCTACGACATGCGCGAGGTCATCCGCGCCGTCATCGACGACGAGGAGTTCCTCGAGGTCATGGCGCTCTACGCCCCCAACGTCATCTGCGGCTTCGGGCGCGTCGAGGGGCGCTCGATCGGCGTCGTCGCGAACCAGCCGATGACCCTGGCCGGGTGCCTCGACATCAACGCCTCCGAGAAGGCCGCCCGCTTCGTGCGCACCTGCGACTCCTTCAACATCCCGGTGCTCACCTTCGTCGACGTGCCCGGCTTCCTGCCCGGCGTCGAGCAGGAGCACAACGGCATCATCCACCGCGGCGCGAAGCTCATCTACGCCTACGCCGAGGCCTCGGTGCCGAAGATGACCGTCATCACCCGCAAGGCCTACGGCGGCGCCTACATCGTCATGGGCTCCAAGCACCTGGGCGCCGACGTCAACCTGGCCTGGCCGACCGCCCAGATCGCCGTCATGGGCTCGGAGGGCGCGGTGAACATCCTCTACCGCAAGCAGCTCGCCGAGTCGGACGACCCCGACGCCGAGCGCGAGCGCCTCAGGCAGGAGTACGACGACGAGTTGTCCAATCCGTACATCGCGGCCGAGCGCGGCTACGTCGACCAGGTGATCTACCCGCACGAGACCCGCTCCCAGGTGATCCGCTTCCTGCGCCTGCTGCGCTCCAAGCGCGAGGCCCTGCCGCCCAAGAAGCACGGGAACATTCCGCTGTGAGCAACGTTCCGCACACCCCGCCGCACAGCCTCGTCGAATCGGCCGAGGGCGTCCGCATCGCCCGCGGCGAGCCGACCGACGAGGAACTCGGCGCGCTCACCGTCGTCCTCGCGGCCATGCTCGCCGAGGCCTCGGTCCACGAGAACCAGGACCGCAACGAGATCCCCGGCTGGAAGTCGTACTGGCGCGTGATCCGCCAGCCGCTGGTGCCCGGCCGGGAGTTCTGGCGCAGCTCGCTGCGCTGACCGGGCCACGGCATCTGAGGAGGGGAACATGCAGCTCATCCTGGCGTCCTCGTCGCGCGCGCGGCTGGAGACCCTGCGCGCGGCGGGCCTCCAGCCGGTCCCGGTCCGCCCCAGGACCGACGAGACCGCCCGCATCGACGAGTCGGTCTCCGAGCTGACCTGCCGGCTGGCCCGCGAGAAGGGCGAGGACGTGCTGCGGATCCTGCGCGAGCAGGACCTGCTCGGCGGCGCGACCGTCCTGCTGGCCTGCGACACGATGCTCGAGTTCGAGGGCCACACCTACGGCAAGCCCGGGACGAGGGCCTCGGTCGTCTCGCGCTGGATGCGCATGCGCGGGCGCCAGGGCGTCGTCCACACCGGCCACTACGTCGCCGTCCTCCGCGACGGGACGATGAGGCAGGCCACCCGCGAGGCGGTCACCGTGCTGTCCTTCGCCGACCTGACCGAGCAGGAGATCGCCGACTACGCGGCCACCGGCGAGCCGGAGGGGGTCGCCGGCGGTTTCACCATCGACTCCTTCGGCGGCCCGTTCATCACCCGTATCGAGGGCGACCCGCACAACATCGTGGGCATCTCGCTGCCGCTCGTGCGCCAGATCCTCCTCGACCTGGGGGTGGCCTGGTTCGACCTGTGGCCGATCCCGCCGGGCACCCGGGCCCGCGGCTGACCGTCGGCCGGGCCCGGGGCGGCGCTCAGCCGGGGCCCCCGCTCGAGGGGCCCGACCCGAGGCGGCGCAGCGTGAGGCCGGCCTGCTCGTCGGACATCGTGAAGGCGCCCTCCCAGCCGCTGGCGGAGAAGACGATCGAGTCCCCGCTGGAGCCCTCGATCGTCCAGCCCATGGACGGCAGGGCGGTCATGAGGTACTCGTGCAGCCGCCGCCCCTGCGCGCCGTCCATGGTGAGGGTCACGACATTGGTCTGGTCGACCCTGCCGGACAGCACGAGGCCGGACGGGACGCGGAAGCCCTCGGGCCCGTTGCGGAAGCCCAACTCGCTCAGCGGGACCGTCCCCGGGTCGGCGTCAGGGCCGGTCGGCGGGCGGGGGGTCGCGGACGCCGCAACCGAGGAGGCGGTGGACGAGGGCACGGCGTCCGTCGGGGACGAGCAGCCCGCCGCCCCGGCCGCCAGCGCGACCGCCAGGGCCGCCGCCGGCGCGGCGGCCAGGACCGAGGGCGGCCCGGCCGCGCCGACGCGCACCCGGCTGGCGCGCCGGGTGCGCGGGCCGGAGATGCTCACCGCACCAGGGTAGCCGCCGACGGCGGACGGGCCCCGACCCGGGGCCCGCGATGGGGCACAGTGGTGTGCATGCCCGAAGGTCATGTGATCCACCGTCTCGCCAACCGCACCAATGAGCTGTTCGCCGCCGAGGCGGTGGCCGTCAGCTCCCCGCAGGGGCGCTTCGCCGAATCGGCGGCGCTCCTCGACGGCACGACCCTCGACCGCGCCGAGACCTGGGGCAAGCACCTGTTCGTCGCCTTCGACGCCGACGTGCCGGCGAACATCCTCCAGATCCATCTGGGCCTCATCGGGAGACTGACGTTCGCGCCGCTGGCCGAACCGGTCGGGCAGGTGCGCGTGCGCATCGCCGATGACCGGTGGGCCGCCGACCTGCACGGCCCCCAGACGTGCCGTCTCGTCACCGCGACCGAGCGGGACGCGGCGACCGCCCGGCTCGGCGAGGACCCGCTGCGCGCCGACGCCGACCCGCAGCGGGTCTGGACGCGGGTGCACCGCTCGTCCAGGCCGATCGCCGCGCTGCTCATGGACCAGGCCGTCTTCGCCGGCGTCGGCAACATCTACCGGGCCGAGGTGCTCTTCCGCCAGGGCATCGACCCCGCCTGCCCGGGCTCGGAGCTGGAGCGCGCCCGCTTCGACGCGATCTGGGCCGACCTGGTCCATCTCATGGCGCTCGGCGTCCGCGACGGACGCATCGACACCGTCCGCCCCGAGCACACCCCCGAGGCGATGGGCAGGCCGCCGCGGGTGGACGCCCACGGCGGCGAGGTCTACGTGTACAGGCGTGCCGACCGGCCCTGCCTGGTCTGCGGCCGTCCGGTGCACGAGACCGACCTGGGCGGCCGCCATCTCTTCTGGTGCCCCGCCTGCCAGCGCGGGCGCTGAGGCCGGCGCGGGCACTGGGCGAACCGGAAGGGCGCCGGGGGCGGGCTTGCCCTAGACTCGCCGTGTAGTCGGGCGGGCCCGGCACCGCTCAGGCCGGCTGTTCAGGAGGAAACGTGGCTCACGACCACAGCACACGCACCATCTCGAAAGTCCTCATCGCCAACCGTGGTGAGATCGCGGTCCGCATCATCCGCGCGGCGAAGGACTCCGGGATCGGTTCGGTCGCCGTCTACGCCGACTCCGACTCGCAGTCCCTGTTCGTCGAGCTGGCCGACGAGGCCTTCGCGCTGAACGGCTCGACCCCCGCCGAGACCTATCTGGACATCGACAAGATCATGGCGATCGCCGAGCGCAGCGGCGCCGACGCCGTCCACCCCGGCTACGGCTTCCTGTCCGAGAACCCCGACTTCGCCCGGACCGTCGTCGCCGCCGGGCTGCTGTGGATCGGCCCGCCGCCGGAGGCCATCGAGATGCTCGGCGACAAGGTCACGGCCCGTCACATCGCCCAGCACGTCGGCGCCCCGCAGGTGCCCGGCACGTCCGATCCGGTGGGCGGGGCCGACGAGATCGTCGGGTTCGCCCGCGAGCACGGCCTGCCCGTGGCGATCAAGGCCGCGTACGGCGGCGGCGGCCGCGGCCTCAAGGTCGCCCGCACTCTCGAGGAGATCCCGGCGATGTACGACTCGGCCACCCGCGAGGCGATCACCGCCTTCGGCCGCGGCGAGTGCTTCGTGGAGCGCTACCTCGACAGGCCCCGGCACGTCGAGACCCAGTGCCTGGCCGACCGCTACGGCACCGTCGTGGTGGCCTCCACCCGCGACTGCTCGCTGCAGCGCCGTCACCAGAAGCTCCTCGAGGAGGCCCCGGCGCCGTTCCTCACCGACGACCAGCTCGAGCGGCTCCACTCCAGCTCGAAGGCGATCCTCAGGGAGGCGGGCTACGTCGGCGCCGGCACCTGCGAGTTCCTCGTGGGCCGGGACGGCACGATCAGCTTCCTCGAGGTCAACACGCGCCTCCAGGTCGAGCACCCCGTCACCGAGGAGGTGAGCGGGCTCGACCTCGTGCGCGAGCAGTTCCGCATCGCCTGCGGCGGCGCACTCGACTACCCCGACCCGGCGCCGTCCGGCCACGCGTTCGAGTTCCGCATCAACGCCGAGGACCCGGGCCGCGGCTTCATGCCCGCCCCGGGCACGCTGACGCGCTTCCGCCCCCCGTGCGGCCCCGGCGTGCGCATGGACGAGGGCTACCGCAAGGGCATGAGCGTGCCCGGCGCCTTCGACTCGCTCGTCGCCAAGCTCATCGTCTCCGGCCCCACCCGCGAGATCGCCCTCCAGCGCTCACGCCGCGCCTTGGCGGAGTTCCGGATCGAGGGCATGCCGACGGTCGTGCCCTTCCACGAGAGGGTCGTCGTCGACCCGGCGTTCACCGCCGAGGACGGCTCCTTCGGCGTCTTCACCGACTGGATCGAGACCGAGTTCGACAACGACATCCCGCCGTACGCCGGCGAGCTCGGCGTCGCCGAGGAGACCCCGGAGCGCCGCCACGTCGTCGTCGAGGTCAACGGCCGCCGCCTCGAGGTCGTCCTGCCGTCCGGCCTCCAGGCGGCCACCGGCCACGCCGCCGGCAAGCGCCGCAAGCCCACCAAGCGCGGCCGCGGCGGCGGCAAGCTCGCGAGCACCGGCACCGAGCTCACGAGCCCGATGCAGGGCACCATCATCAAGACCTCGGTCATCGAGGGCCAGCACGTGGAGGAGGGCGAGACGGTGCTCGTGCTCGAGGCCATGAAGATGGAGCAGCCCATCGCGGCCCACCGCGCCGGAACGGTCCACGAGCTCGTGGCCCCCGGCACCGCCGTGGCCTCCGGCGACGTGCTGTGCCAGATCGCCGACGAGTGAGGGCCATGCCCCGCGGCGAGGGCACGGCCCCGCGCGAGGGGCCCATCGACCCGGGCGGCTTCGAGGTGGAGGACGCCGGTCTCGGTCTTCACGCATATGTGTACGACATCGGCAGCTACCACTTCAACTGGCACGAGGAACTGGAGCTGCTGACCATCGTCCGGGGCGAGATCGAGGTCTGCGCCGGCGGACGGGCACGCACCTGCACCAGCGGCGAGATGACGCTCATCAATCCCCACCAGGGTCACGCCACACTCGCGCTCAGCGCAGGGGCCCGGGCGCTCGCCGTGCACTTCTCCCCGCACGTCCTGGAGGGCGTGACGCCCGACTGGCCGGCGAACCGTTTCGCCTCCATGCCGGGAGACTCGCCGAGGCAGCTGTCCGCGCAGGCACGTGTCCGGGCCGCAGTCGCGGCCCTGCTGCTGGAACCGGTCACGCGGGCCGAGGAGGCGTTCAGGCTGCGCGCGGACTTCTACCACATGCTCGCAGGGATCGTCGAGGCCTTCCCCCTCACTGAGCCCGGCGTGACCAGGGCCCGGCATGACAGCGGCAATGCCGTCATCGCCAAGGTGTGCGCCCACCTGGAGCAGCACTTCACCGAACGCATCACGCTGGCGCAGCTCAGTCGCATCGGCGGGTACAACGAGAGCTATCTGTCGGAGTTGTTCACCCGGACGATCGGCATGAGCGCCTTCGACTATCTGGGCCGCCTGCGCGTACGCGCGGCCGCGCGCCAGCTCGCCGAGACCCGGGACCGGATCAGTGACGTGGCCCTCGCCAACGGATTCCCCGACGCGAAGGCCCTCGACACGGCCTTCCGGCGCTGGTTCGACAAGTCGCCATCGGCCTACCGGCGTCACATCGCGACCGGCCCGGCAGCAGCCGAGATCGCCGTGGTGGATGCCGGTTTCAAGAAGCGCTTCGTCCCACGCGCCGACGACGACGTCAGACGTCTGCTCACCGACTGGTACGAGATCGTGCGCTCCCCGCGGCGCCGCAGCGCGGAGCTGGCCGGGCTGAGGACGCGGGCCGACCAGCTGGCCGACGCCGCAGCGGATCTCGCCCGTCGTCTCAACCGCCTCGAGCAGTAGGGCATGTTCTCGGTCCCGGCTCGGTCCGCAACGGCCGGGGCCGCCGGCCCTGACGAGTGCCGACCTGGCCTGTCAGGCCCCGATCCGCCGGGCCCGACGGGCCGGGCGCATTTCCCGTCCGCACCGCCGCCGCGCGCGGGCGGACGGCCCTGGAACAGTGCGACACCTTGTCGCGAAATCCTCGAAATATGCCGTGACCAGCCCCTGCGCCCCCTTGCAGAGTGAGAGCACCGGAGCAATCGCCGTGCCCCGGTTGACCATGAGGGGAGGCTCGCCACGATGGCGACAACCACGAGAACAACGAGCGGCCGCACGGACATGACGGACCAGGCGACCCGTCTGACCCGCATGCTGGCCCGCTTCACCGATCACATCAGCAAGCACCTGCCGTGGGACGTCGAGCAGCGGCTGACCGAGCTCGCCGCCGCGGAGACCGACCAGCGCGCCCGGATGATCTACGACACGATGCGGCGCAACCAGGAGCTCGCCGCCGAACTCGACCGGCCGTCCTGCCAGGACACGGGTCTCGTGCAGATCATGGCCCGGGTGGGCGACGGGTTCCCCCTGCGCGACCGGCTCCCGCAGATCTTCCGGCAGGCGGTCGGCACCGCCACCCGGACGGCCCCGCTGCGCCACAACACCGTCGAGACCTTCGACGAGGTGAACACCGGCACGAACACCGGCACGGACTCCCCCTGGGTCTACTGGGCGCCGCTGCCAGGCTCCGCGGACCTCGAGGTCGACATCTACCTGGCGGGCGGGGGCTGCTCGCTGCCCGGCCAGGGCAGGACGCTCATGCCCGGCGAGGGCTACGAGGGAGTCGTGGACTTCGTCCTCGACGTCATGGTCTCCTACGGGGTCAACGCCTGCCCGCCCCTGCTCGTCGGCGTCGGCATCGGATCCTCCATCGATGCCGCCTCGTACCTGTCGAAGCGCGCCCTGATGCGTCCGGTCAGGAGCCACAACCCCAATGAACGGGCCGCCCGGCTCGAGGACGAGCTGGAAACGGCGATCAACGCCCTGCACCTCGGGCCGCAGGGCATGGGCGGGGAGAACTCCGTCATGGGCGTGCACATCGAGAACTCGGCGCGCCATCCCTCGGTGCTGTCGGTGGCGGTCAACACCGGCTGCTGGTCGCACCGTCGGGGCACCGTGCGGGTGCACCCCGATCTGTCCTACGAACTGCTGACCCACGAGGGGGTTGAACTGTGAGCACGACACTGACCACGCCCATCAGCGCCCAGGACCTCGCCGGCATCCGGGTCGGCGACGTCATCCGCCTGAGCGGCCGACTCGTCACCTGCCGCGACGTCGCGCACCGGCGACTCGTGGAGGAGCACCGCGCACTGCCCGTCGACGTCCACGACGGCGCGATCCTGCACGCCGGGCCGATCGTACGGCCGAGCGCGACGGCGCGCTCCGGCTTCGAAATGGTCTCGGTGGGCCCCACGACCTCGATGCGCATGGAGAAGTTCGAGTACGAGTTCATCAAGCAGACCGGCGTCCGGCTGATCGTCGGCAAGGGCGGCATGGGCCCCGGCACCGTGGCGGGCTGCCAGGAGTTCGGCGCCCTGCACTGCGTCTTCCCCGCCGGCAACGCGGTGATCGCCGCCACCGAGGTGGAGGAGATCGAGGACGCCCAGTGGCGCGATCTGGGCATGCCCGAGACCCTGTGGGTGAACCGCGTGCGGGACTTCGGTCCGCTCATCGTCTCGATCGACACCCACGGCGACAACCTGTTCGAGCAGCAGAGGGCGCGCTACGAGCAGCGCAGGGAGCAGGTGCTGGCCGAGCTCCGCACGAAGGTGGGGTTCATCAAATGAGCATCGGCATTCCCGTCAGCGCCGCCGGGGATGCGCACGGGCACCGGACCCGCCGGGCACCGGCGATCGGCGAGGTGCGTCTCATGCCGCTCGCCGTCGCGACGGCCGTCGGCCTGGCCGTCTGGATCATCCCCACGCCGTCCGGGCTGGCTCCCAACGCCTGGCACCTGGCGGCCGTCTTCGTCGCGACGATCATCGCCATCATCGGCAAGGCCGCGCCGATGAGCTCGGTCGCCGTCGTCGCCATGGCCGTCTGCGCGGCGAGCCGGGTCCTCGCCCCGGGCAGCACATCCAAGTCCGTCTCAGCCGCTCTGAGCGGCTTCTCCAACCCGACGATCTGGTTGATCGTCTCGGCCTTCTTCATCGCCCGGGCGGTCATCAAGTCGGGCCTGGGTGAGCGCCTCGCCTACTTCTTCGTCCGGATCTTCGGGCGCAGCACGCTCGGCCTGGCCTACGGTCTCGGCCTGGCCGATCTGGTGCTCTCCCCCGCGATCCCCTCGAACACGGCCCGGGCGGGCGGCGTCGTCTACCCGATCATGCGCTCGATCATCCGCGCGACGAGCGCCGACCCGGACGACCCCGAGAGCTGCCGGAGGATCGGCTCCTACCTGGCGATCACCGCCTACAACCTGGACCTCGCCGCCTCGGTGGTCTTCTTCACCGGTGCGGCCCCCAATGCGATGGGGGTCAGGCTCGCGGCCGCGGCCGGCGCCGACACGCCCAGCTGGGGCGGCTGGTTCCTCGCCGCGTGCGTCCCCGGCCTGCTCGGCTTCCTCGTGGTGCCGCTCATCCTGCACGTGATCTTCCCTCCGGGGGTTCGTCGCACACCGGAGGCCCCCGCCCAGGCCGCCCGGCGGTTGCACGAACTCGGTCCCCTGTCCGGGGAGGAGCGAGTGACGCTCGGCGTCTTCGTCCTCACCATCGCCCTGTGGGTCGTCGGGGACCGACTCATGAGCGCAACCACCGTGGCGCTCATCGGTCTGGGCATGCTGCTGCTCACCGGCGCGCTCACCTGGGACGACATGAAATCGGAGAAGTCCGCCTGGGACACATTGACCTGGTTCGCCGCTCTCGTGATGATGGGCAGCCAGCTCAACGAACTCGGGTTCATCAGCTGGTTCGGTGATCTCGTGAAGGGACCGCTCGGTGGGCTGAACCCGTCCGTGGCATTCATCGCCCTGTCACTGGTCTACGCCCTGTCGCACTACATGTTCGCCTCGGGCACGGCGCACGCCGCATCGATGTTCAGCGTGTTCTTCGGCGTCGGCACCGCCCTGGGGCTGCCGCCGGTCCCGCTCATCGTCCTGCTGTCGGGCATCCCCACCCTCATGGGCTGTCTCACCCACTACGGGAACGGCCCCGCCCCGCTGTTCTTCGGGACCGGGTACGTGACGATCGGCCACTGGTGGCGCAGCGGGCTGGTCATCGGGATCGTCCACATGGTGATCTGGCTCACGATCGGCACCGCGTGGTGGCACCTGATCGGGGCCTGGTGAGCGGTCCCCGTCAGCGGAGCACCGGGGCGGACCGCGGCCGTCCGGTCGGGGACCGCGGCCGAGTCCGTCCGCCTGCGGGATCGGTCGGGACACGATCCGGCGGGAAGCCCCCGGCCCGCCGAGGAATAGCCCGGGGCCCCCGCTGGTTGTACAGGGCGTCAGGAACATCGGAACGAAACAAGTCCAGGAGAAATCTCATGACCGCCACTGTCACCACCGCCCCCGCCACCACCGGCACCGTCGCCAAGGCCCTCCAGCAGGCCCTGGTCGACCTGACCGACCTGCACCTGCAGGCCAAGCAGGCCCACTGGAACATCAAGGGCGAGGGCTTCCGCTCGCTGCACCTGTTCCTCGACGAGATCGTCGGGGAGGCCCGTGAGGCCGCCGACGAGGTCGCCGAGCGTCTCGCCGCCCTGGGCGGCACTCCGGACGGCCGTGCCGCCACCGTGGCCGCGACGAGCAGCCTCGACGCCGTCGAGGGCGGCGATCTCGCGGTCGCCGACGCCTACGCCGGCTTCGCCGAGCGCACCGCCCGCGTCGCCGCCGGCATCAAGGCCACCCTCGACGCCGTCGACGCCGAGGACCACCTCACGAACGACCTGCTCATCGGCATCGCCTCCGAGCTGGAGAAGCAGGCCTGGATGCTGCGCGCCTCGCTCGCCTGACACCCCGCCCCGGACGCCCCCGCGGTGCGCGGGGCGTCCGGGGCGCATAGGATTCGATCCGTGGCCGCGTCGGAGGCACCGGAGCCCGAGCAGGGCCCGTCGTCCTGGCGCGGCCACGGCGTCCTCCTCGTCCCGGTCCCCCGGCTCGAACCCTTCGTGCGGGCGCGGACCGCCTTCTACGACGAGACCTTCCTCAGCGCCGACCCGGCGTTCACGCATGCGCACGTGACGCTGCTGGCGCCCCTGCACGAGCTGCCCGACCACGACACGGTGGCGCGGGCCCTGGCCGGGCACGGCCCCTTCGACTTCCGGCTCGCGCGCCTCGAGGCCTTCCCGGACGGAGTCATCCATCTGCGTCCCGACGAGCGCGCCCCCTTCAGCGCACTCATCCATGCCCTCATGCGCGCCCACCCGCAGGTGCGTCCCTTCGGCGGCGACGACCCGGAGCCGCACCTCACGCTCGACAGGATCTCCCGGGACGTCTCGCTCGCCTCGACGCGCACGCTGCTGGGCGATCTCGTCCCGGCCCGCTGCCGGGCCGAGCGCGTCGAGCTGCACTGGTACGAGGCGAACGCCTGCCGCGTCCTCGACGGCTGGCCGCTGCCCGGCTGACCGGCGCCCCGGGGACCGCGGGCCCGGCGTCAGGACCAGGTGTGGAGCACCTTCACGTACTGGGCGCGCTCGAAGGCGGCGGGGTCGTCGACCGAGTGGGCGTCCATGGCGCCGCGCAGCTGGTCGACGGACCCGTAACCGCGCGCGGCCAGCCAGTCGCGCAGCCGGTCGAGCATCGTCGCGATGACGCCGGGCCCCTCGTCGAGGACGGCCGAGGTCGTGCAGGCCACCCGGGCCCCCACGATGAGCGACTTCACGACGTCGGCGCCGCCGTGCACGCCTCCGGTGACGGCGATCTGCAGGTCGGGGCACTGGGCGGCGAGGATGCCGGCCCAGCGCAGCCGCAGCGGCAGCTCCGCCCGGGTCGACAGGACCAGCCGCGGGGTCACCGTCAGCTCCTCCAGGTCGATGTCGGGGCCGTAGAAGCGGTTGAACAGCACGAGGGCGTCGGCGCCGGCGGCGCGGGCCCGCGGGGCGAAGTTGGCCAGCGAGGACAGATAGGGCGAGATCTTCAGGGCCAGCGGCAGCCCTCCGACGGCCTCCCGCACCTCGGCGACGACGGCGAGGTGGCGGTCCTCGACGTCCGCGGCGGTGAGCGCGGGGTCCGCGGCGACGTCGTAGAGGTTGAGCTCGAGCCCGTCGGCGCCGGCATCGGAGAGGAGCCTGCCGTAGCGCGCCCAGTCACCGGGGCGGGCGCCGTTGAGTGAGGCGATGACCGGGATCGACAGGGCCTCGGCGGCGTCGCCGACCAGCTCGACGTACCGGTCCGCGGAGGCGGTGCCGCTCACCGACAGGCCGGCCAGCGGGGCGGAGTCGAACTCGGCGAAGGCGTCGCCGGTGTCGAGCACGGAGTCGGCGGCCAGCGCCTCCGCCTCGATCTCCTCGGCGAAGAGGCTGGGCAGGACGACGGCGCCCGCCCCGGACGCCTCGATCTCGATGAGCTTGTCGAGTCGGCGGTTGAACGGTCCGGCGGAGGCCACGACCGGGCTGACCAGGTCGAGGCCCATGTAGGTGGTGCTCAGCTGCGGAGCGCTCATCGGGCGTCCTCCCCCTCGGCCCGGGCGGCGGCCCGTTCGGCGGCCAGCTCCGCGCGACGTGCGGCGATCGCGGCCGCCCGCTCCTCCTTGCTCGGACGGGCGGCGGCCCCCTCGGCGGGCCGGGGGGCCCCTCCGGAGCCCCTGTCCGCGCCGCTGGCGGCGGCAGCCCTGGCCCGGGCGGCGGCGATGCGGGCGGCGCGGGCCGCCTTCGCGACGTCGCCGTCGGCCCCGGCCCGCGCCGTGGGCCGGGCGACGGGCTGCGGGGCGCCGTCCTCGTCCCCGGGCCGCTCGGAGGGCAGGGCCCGCTCGATGCCGGCGACCTGGCTGTAGTAGCGCCAGCGTTCGTCGGCGTCGGCCTGCGCCAGCCTCTCGAGCTCGGCGGCGCGCTCCGGGTCGGAGCGCTTGAGCATCGCGAAGCGCGCCTCCTTCGCCATGAAGTCGGCGACCCGTCCGGTGGGGGCCTTGGAGTCCAGGTGCAGGGGCACCGCGTGCTCGTCGGTGCCGGGGCGGAAGCGGTACAGCGGCCAGTAGCCGCTGGAGACGGCCTCGGCCTGGTGCGTCATGGACGTGCCCATGTCGATGCCGTGGGCGATGCACGTGGCGTAGGCGATGACGAGGCTCGGCCCGGGCCAGGCCTGGGCCTCGAGGAGGGCGCGCACCGTCTGCTGCTGGTTGGCGCCCATGGAGACCTGCGCGACGAAGACGTCGCCGTAGGCCTGGGCGATGAGGCCGAGGTCCTTCTTGGCGCCGCTCTTGCCGCCGGCCGCGAACTTCGCCGCCGCCCCGCGCGGGGTCGCCTTCGAGGCCTGACCTCCGGTGTTGGAGTAGACCTCGGTGTCGAGTACGAGGATGTTGACGTTGCGTCCGCTGGCGAGCACGTGGTCGAGGCCGCCGTAGCCGATGTCATAGGCCCAGCCGTCGCCGCCGATGATCCACACGGACTTCTCGACGAGCTCGTCGGCGAGGGAGGCCAGGCGCGCGGAGGCGGCGTCGGTGCGCCCGGCGAGGGCCTCCTTGAGCCGGGCGACGCGCTCGCGCTGGTCGACGACGCCCTGCTCCTGGCCCATGTCGGCGTCGAGCAGCCCGGAGACCAGCTCGGCGTCGAGCCCGGGCAGCTCGGCGAGCAGGCGCCTCGCCTCGTCGTTCTGCTGCTCCCAGGCGAGCCGCATGCCCAGGCCGAACTCGGCGTTGTCCTCGAACAGCGAGTTGCTCCAGGCCGGGCCGCGCCCGTGCCGGTCCTTCGCGTACGGGGCGGTCGGCAGATTGCCGCCGTAGATGGACGAGCAGCCGGTGGCGTTGGCGATGAGCATGCGGTCGCCGAACAGCTGGGTGAGGGTGCGGATGTAGGGGGTCTCGCCGCAGCCGGAGCAGGCCAGCGAGAACTCGAAGAGCGGCTGCAGCTGGGCGACGCCCTTGACCTGGTCGTGGCGCACCACGGTGCGGTCGATCTCGGGCAGGCCCAGGAAGTAGTCGTAGTGGGCGCGCTCGGCCGCGAGGTGCTCGCGGCGGGGCTCCATCGCGAGGGCCTTGTGCTTGACCTCGGTCCTCGAGCGTGCCGGGCAGACGTCGACGCAGATGGAGCAGCCGGTGCAGTCGTCGGGGGCCACCTGGACGACGAGCCGGTGGTCGGTCAGTCTCCGGTCGCGGTAGTTCTTCGACGGGAAGCCCTCGGGCGCGTCGGCGAACTCGTCGGCGGGGGCGACCTTGATGCGGATCGCCGCGTGCGGGCAGGCGAGGGCGCACTTGCCGCAGTCGATGCACAGGCTCTCGTCCCAGATCGGGATCTCCTCGGCGATGCCGCGCTTCTCGTACCGGCTCGTGGCGACCGGCCAGGTGCCGTCGACCGGCAGGAGGCTCACCGGCAGGGAGTCGCCCTCGCCGCGCAGCATGGCTCCGGTGACGCGCCTGACGAAGTCGGGCGCCTCGTCGGGCAGCGGTCTCATACGGGCCAGGCCGGACAGTTCGGACCCGGGCTCGACGTGGACCATGCTCTCGACGGCCGCGTCGACGGCCTGGAAGTTGCGCTCGACGATGATGCGCCCGCGCTTGCGCAGATAGGTTCTCTCGATGCTCTCCTTGATCCGCGGGATCGCCTCGTCCCGGTCGACGACGCCCGACAGGTAGAAGTAGCAGGGCTGCATGACCGTGTTGATGCGCTGGCCCAGGCCCGCCTCGTGGGCGATCCGGGCGGCGTCGACGACCCACAGGTCGAGGTCGCGGTCGAGGATGATGCGCTGGACGTCCTCGGGCAGCCGGTCCCAGGTGTCGGCGCCGTACGGCGAGTTGACGAGCACCGTCGCGCCCCGCTTGGCCAGGTCGAGGGTCGGCATCCTCTCGAGGAGCTCGAACTGGTGGACGGCCACGAAGTCGGCGGCGTCGACGAGGTAGGGGGCGTCGATCGGCCTGCTGCCGAAGCGCAGGTGGCTGACCGTCGTGGCGCCCGACTTGCGGGAGTCGTAGACGAAGTAGCCCTGCGCGTAGCGGTCGGGCTCGGAGGCGATGATCTTCACCGAGTTCTTGGCGGCCCCGACGGTGCCGTCGGCGCCGAGGCCGAAGAAGACGGCGGTGAGGCCCTCGGGGGCGATCCGGAAGTCCTCGTCGACCGGAAGCGACAGGTGCGTCACGTCGTCGTCGATGCCGATGGTGAAGCGCCGGTGCGGCGCCTCGGCCGCCAGGTCGTCGAAGACGGCCTTGGCCATGGCCGGGGTGAACTCCTTGGAGCCCAGGCCGTAGCGCCCGCCGGTGATCAGCGGCAGGGGCCCGTCGAAGTGCTCGCCCGCCTCGGCGACGGCCATGACGACGTCGGCGAACAGCGGCTCCCCGGCGCTGCCGGGCTCCTTCGTGCGGTCGAGGACGGCGATGCGGCGCACACTCGGGGGCAGCGCCTCGATGAGGGCCTCGGCGGGGAACGGGCGGTACAGGCGCACCTGCGCCACGCCGAGCCGGGCGCCGTCGGCGTTGAGCGCCTCGACGGTCTCGCGGACGGTGGCGCCGCCCGAGCCCATGACGACGACGACCCGGTCGGCGTCGGGCGCGCCGTGGTAGTCGACGAGGTGGTACTGGCGGCCGCAGCGGGCGGCGAGCTCGTCCATGACCTCCTGGACGACGCCCGACGCGACCTCGTAGAAGGGGTTGACGGCCTCCCGGGCCTGGAAGTAGACGTCGGCATTCTGGGCGGTGCCGCGCAGCTGCGGGGCGTCGGGGGTCAGGCCGCGCTCGCGGTGGGCGAGCACGTCCTCCTCGCGGACGAGCGCCCGCAGGTCCTCGCGCTCGAGGGTGTCGAGGGTGTTGACCTCGTGGCTGGTGCGGAAGCCGTCGAAGAAGTGCAGGAAGGGCACGCGGGTGCGCAGCGTCGCGACGTGCGAGACCGCGGCGAGGTCGTGGGCCTCCTGGACGTTCGAGGCGCACAGCATGGCCCAGCCGGTCTGGCGGCAGGCCATGACGTCGGAGTGGTCACCGAAGATCGACAGCGCGTGCGTCGCGACGGCACGGGCCGCCACATGGATGACGGCCGGGGTGAGCTCGCCGGCGATCTTGTACATGTTCGGGATCATGAGCAGCAGGCCCTGGGAGGCCGTGAAGGTGGTGCCCATGACGCCCTTCGTCACGGCGCCGTGCAGCGCGCCGGCGGCACCGCCCTCGGACTGCATCTCGACGACCCGGGGCACACCGCCCCAGATGTTCGTGCGCCCGGCGGCGCTCCAGGCGTCGCAGCTCTCGGCCATGGCCGAGCTCGGGGTGATGGGGTAGATCGCGATGACCTCGCTCATCGCGTGGGCGACGCGGGCCGCCGCCTCGTTGCCGTCCATGGTCTCGCGGCGGCCCCGCGCGCGGGACCCATCCGCCGGGGGCGCCCCGGAGGTCGTCTGGTCGGTGGTCGTCGCCGTGGCGGCGTCTGAACGGACGGTCGTGGTCATCGAGAACTCCTCTTCTGCTCCCCCAGAATTCCACAGGCCACAAGCCGATCGGCACTGCGGTGCCAGACCGTGCGAGATGGCCTCACAGGGGCGCCGATCCGCCCGTGATGGCGCTCAGGGGACCCTGAGCGGGTGCGCGGCCGGACCCGGATCCCTCGCACGGCCGCGGCCGCGTCGACTAACCTGCCCCTCGTGACCGTCTCGCACGCACCGGTGCAGCCGCCCCGCAGCCGGGGGTCGGGCGCCCGCGGTCCCCGGCTGCGGCTGCTGTGCGCCCTGTGCGCCGCGCTGACGATGGGCGCGGCGCTGCTCATGGGGGCGCCGACGCGCGCCGCGGCCGAGCCGGGCCCGGCCGAGGGGCGCTTCACGAGCGTGGACGAGCGCATCGAGCTCGACCGCAACGGCGTCGCCCGCGTGCGCATCGACCTCGTCCTCGACGCGGGGACGACGCCCGTCACCGGCCCCGTCCTCCGGGTGCCGCGCCGCATCGAGGCCGACGAGGCGGACGGGCACCGGCGCTACCGCGCGGTGCGCACCACCGACGTGGGGGTCACGAGCCCGACGGGCGCGAGCACCGCGGTGCGCTCTCACAGCGCGCGGGACGAGCGCCTCTACACGATCGGCGATCGCGGCGCCAAGGTCGTCGGCGTCCAGCGCTACACGATCACCATGACCGTCCGGGGGCTCGTCACCCCGGGCGGCGAGCAGGACGGGTTCGTCTGGCCCGCCGTCCTCGCCGGCTCGGCGGTGCACGACCGGTTCACCGCCGTCGTCGTGGCGCCGGACGCCGTGCTCGGCGCCGACTGCGCCTCCGGCGGCGCCGACTGCCGGGCCTTCACCTCGGGGGTCGTCGCGCGCTTCGCCGCGCAGGACGTGGGGGCCGACCGGGCGCTCGTGCTGCGGGCGCACTGCCCGCGGGGCACCTTCCAGGACGTCGACGAGTCGTACACGACCGTCAAGACCCTGGCCGACCGCTTCCCGCTCGACGGCCCGGACCTCGTCGGCGCAGCGGTGATCCTCGTTGTCGGCGGCGGCCTCACCCTCGCCCACCTCTCCCTCATCTGCCGGGACCACCGCTGGGCCAGCCCCGTGCCGGGCACCATTCCCCCGCCGCCGGGCACCCGGGTCGTGCGCGGCACGGCCCACCACGTGCCGCAGCGCTCCTGCCCGCCCGAGGGCACCCGGCCCGCCGAGGTGGGCATGCTCATCGACGCCCGCCCCGAGTTCGCCCACATCACGGCGACGATGCTCGACCTCGCCGTGCGCGGCTTCATGACGATCCACCGCGAGGAGGACCACGCCTGGACCTTCCGCCGCACCGACAAGGAGGCCGGCGCGCTGGAGCTCTACGAGCGCACGGTGCTCAAGAAGATGTTCCCCAAGGTCAAGGGGCGCATCGTCACGGTCACGAGCACCCAGCAGATCTCCCGCGCCAAGGGCGGCTTCCTCACGACGCGCGAGGGCATCGAGCGGCGGGTGGCCGAGCTCGGCTGGTTCCGGGTGGCGCCCAACAAGGCGCGGGCCCGCTGCCGCGCCGTCGGCACCGTCGTGGGTCTGGGCGGCCTGCTCTCGGTCGTGCTCCTCGCCGGGCCGCTCGGCCTGGGCCTGTGGTCGGTGGCGATCACCTCGATCGGCCTGCTCGTCCTGGCCGTCATCCCGCTCATGCCCTCGCGCACGCCGGTCGGCAGCGCCGTGCGCGAGCAGGCGATGGGCTTCCGCTCGTTCCTCGTCGACCTCGACCCGGAGAGCGTCGACTGGGCCGAGTCGGGCAACATCTTCGGCCGCTACCTGCCCTGGGCGGTCGCCTTCGGCGTCTCGGAGGCCTGGATCGACCGTTTCCAGGAGCTCACCGACGAGGGCCGTTACAGGCCGAAGTTCATCTGGTACGAGGGCCTGTCGGACTCGCCCCGACGCGGCCAGGGCGAGCTCGAGGCGCTCACCTACCTCGTGGACGACTTCGCCCATGCGCTGGCGCTGGCGACGCGCTACGCCTCGACGCAATCCCCGGAAGTCACCGCCTGGTGAGGCCCGGAACCGGCCCCGGGCGTCACGGCGGGGCCCTCAGATGCGAGCCCACTCCGGGCCGGTGCGGCCGAGCTCGGCGTCCAGCTTGCGGAACAGCGGGATCGGCCTGCTCAGCGGCGTCCCCGGCCCGATCCGGCGGGAGGACCACACGGCCTGCTGGCCCGCGTAGTCGCCCGTGAGCACCGGGTAGCTGTGCTCGGCCGGGCCCCGGCCCTCGGTGACCTGCTCGATGCGGGGCTGGGCGGCCCAGACGCCCCGGCCGCCGAGCATCTCGAAGACCCTCTGGGCGGCGTGCGGCAGGAACGGCGTGAGCAGCGTGTTGGCGTCCTGGACCACTTGGAGGGCGGTGTTGAGGACCGTGTCGCGGCGGTCGGGGTCGTCCTCGAGCTTCCAGGGCTCCTGCTGGGAGATGTACTGGTTCGCGAGCGAGACGACGCGCATGGCCTCGGTGATGGCGGCCTTGAACCGGCACTGCTCGATGAGACCGCCGACCGTGCCGAAGGCGTCCCCGGCGGCGTCGAGGAGCTCCCGGTCGACCCGGGTGAGCTCGTGGGCCGGCGGGACGGCGCCGTTGCTCCTGGCGGCCATCGAGATCGAGCGGTTCACGAGGTTGCCCCACTCGTTGGCCAGCTCGTTGTTGTTGCGGCGGACGAACTCGTCCCAGGTGAAGTCCGTGTCCTTGTTCTCGGGCCCGGCAACGGCGATGTAGTAGCGCAGCGCGTCGGGTCCGAACTCGCGGAGGAAGTCGCCGACGTAGATGACGACGCCCGCGCTCGTGTCGACCTTCGAGCCCCTCATCGTGAGGAACTCGCTGGAGACGACCTCGGTGGGCAGGTCGAGCCGGCCGAGCTCGGCGCTGGGGGTGCCGCCGCGGGAGCCCTCGCCATTGAGGCCGAGCAGCATCGAGGGCCAGATGACCGAGTGGAAGACGATGTTGTCCTTGCCCATGAAGTAGTACGAGCGGGCCTGCGGGTCCTGCCACCAGGCCTTCCAGGCGTCGGGGTCGCCGGAGCGCCGGGCCCACTCGACGGAGGCGGACAGGTAGCCGATCACCGCGTCGAACCAGACGTAGATGCGCTTCATCTCGTCGTCGGCCCAGCCCTCGACCGGCACCGGGACGCCCCAGTCGAGATCACGGGTGATGGCGCGGGGCTTGAGCTCCTTGGCGAAGTTGTAGCTGAAGTTCAGCACATTCGGACGCCAGTCGCTGCGCGAGTCGAGCCAGGCCATGAGGGCGTCGGCCAGCGCGGGCAGGTCGAGGAAGAAGTGCGAGGTCTCGACGAAGCTCGGCCTCTCGCCGTTGATCCGGCTGCGCGGCTCGATGAGGTCGGTGGGGTCGAGCTGGTTGCCGCAGTTGTCGCACTGGTCGCCGCGGGCGCCCTCGAAGCCGCAGATCGGGCAGATGCCCTCGACGTAGCGGTCGGCCAGAGTACGACCGGTGCTCGACGAGATGGCCCCGAGCTGGGTCCGCTCGACGATGTAGCCGTTGCGGTGGAGGGTGCGGAAGATCTCCTGCACGACCTCCTGGTGGTTGAGCGTCGTGGTGCGGGTGTACAGGTCGTAGCTCAGCCCCAGGCCCGCCAGGTCCTCGACGATGACGGCGTGGTACTTGTCGGCGGTCTGCTGGGAGGTCAGGCCCTCGGCCTCGGCCTTCACCTGGATCGCGGTGCCGTGCTCGTCCGAGCCCGACACGAGCAGGACGTCGTGGCCCGCCATGCGCATGTACCGCGCGAAGACGTCGGAGGGGACGCCGAAGCCGGACACGTGGCCGATGTGGCGGGGCCCGTTGGCGTAGGGCCAGGCAGCAGTCGCGAGGATGTGAGCGCACATGCGGCCAAGGATAGTAGGACGCCGCTCCGGCCGCCGCACGGTTCCGCGAGCCCCGGACCGTGGGTCCGGGCGGGCACGCGCTCGGCGCCGAGCGCCCGGCAGGACGGGAGCCCCGGACCGTGGCCCAGGACCGTTCCCGGGACGTCGGGCCGATCGGCCGGGCGGGCTGTCGGGTCCGGCGCCGATGGCGGCCGTTCCCCGTACGACGGGCCGAGCGCCGTCATGTCGTGCTCCCCCGCCCTCGTCCGGGCCGTTCCCCGAGCAGCGGTCCGATCGGCCGGAACGCCGGACCCCGGCGGGCCCGGACCGGTAGTCTCGGGGCTGTTCCCCGCGCGGGGCGGCCGCGCCCCGCGCCCGTCCGAGAGATCATGGAGGCCCCCATGGACGACGTCGTGTTCGAGGTCGACGGCGGCGCGGCGGTCCTGCGCCTGAACCGCCCGAGGGCGCTCAACGCCCTGTCCACCGAGATGTTCGAGGCGATCGCCCCCCGGCTGACCGCCTGGCGCGACGATCCGTCGATCACCTCGCTGCACCTGCACGGGGAGGGGCGGGGCTTCTGCGCCGGCGCCGACGTGCGCGCGATGCGCGAGATGATGCTCGGGGGCGGCGTCGGGCCGGCGCTGGACTTCCTGGCGCTGGAGTACCGCACCGATGCGCTCGTCGCCGGCTTCGGCAAACCTGTCACCGCGCACCTGCACGGCATCGCGATGGGCGGCGGCCTCGGCCTGTCGATGCACGGGGCGCACCGCGTCGCGGCCGCCGACCTGGCCCTGGCGATGCCCGAGGTGCAGATCGGCCTGTGGCCCGATGTCGGCATGACCTGGGAGTTCTCCCGGCTGCCGGGCCAGGCGGGCGCCTGGCTGGCCATGACCGGCCGGACGATCGACGCGCCCACCGCCCTCGGGCTGGGTCTCGTCGACGAGGTCGAGGGCATGGCCGCCGCGCCGGTGCTCGACCTGGGCTGGGTGGACGAGTGCTTCGTCGGCGACGACCCGGTCGAGATCCTCGCCCGCCTCGAGTCCAGCAGCGACGAGCGGGCCCGGGAGGCCGCCCGCCGGATCCGCGCCAAGTCGCCGCTGTCGGTGTGCGTGGCGCTGGCCGCGGTGCGCCGCGCCGCGGGCCTGGCCGGGCCGGTCGAGGCGCTCGACCAGGACCTGCGGATCGCCCGCGGCCTGCTGCCCGACTGCGACTTCGTCGAGGGCGTGCGCGCCCAGCTCGTCGACAAGGACCGAGACCCGCGCTTCGCGCACGCCCGCGTCGAGGACGTCGACCCGTCCCGTGTGCAGGCCATCGTCGGCTGACCCGCCCCGCATCGCCCGGTTTCAGGACCTGGTTGCGGTGCCCTGGGCGAAGAGCAGGCGCCAGCGCGGGCGGCCGAGCGCGTCGTCACGCACCCACACCGAGCTGCGCAGGCTCGACACCGTCCTCGTGACGGCGCGCCAGCGCAGCAGCACGGCGTCGGGGCCCAGGCGGGTGGCGCCCAGCTGCTCGAGCCGGGTCTCGCGTTCGAGGGGCGCGATCTGGGCGAGCAGGCGGCTGCGCGTCCAGATGCGCCCGGCCGCGTCGTGCTCGACGAAGTCGGGGTGCAGGAGCACGCGCAGCCGGTCGGGGTCGGCGCGGACGGGGGCGGTGAGCAGAGCCCGCTCGGCCTCCCAGACCTCGGCGAGCCCGTCGCGGGCCGGTGCGACGGCGCCGGACGGATCAGGCTCGACGACGGGGCTCGGGGCGCCCAGCGCGCCGCGGCCCGCCGTGCCGCGGTCCGCCGGGCAGGGCGCCGGCGCCGGGTCCGGGCGGCGGTCGGAGGCGGGCCGGTATCCGGGTCCGGGGTCGGGCTCGCGGTGGTCCCGATAGGCGGTGGCGGCCGCCCGGGCGCGGGCGTCGGCGGCCTCGTTCATGCGGTCGCCGGCATGGCCCTTGACCCACTCGAAGGAGACCTCGCGCCCGGCCAGGGCCTCGTCGAGTGCCTGGAGCAGCTCGACGTTCTGCACGGGCCTGCCGTCCTTCTTGCGCCAGCGGTTGCGCTTCCATCCGGGCAGCCACCGGGTGAGGGCGTTGATGACGTACTGCGAGTCGCACCGGACGCGCAGCGGCTGGTCGGCGTCGACGGCCGTGGCGCGCAGCAGCTCGAGAACGGCCCGCAGCTCGCCCATGTTGTTCGTGCCGTGCGGCCAGCCACCGCTGGCCCAGCGCTCGTCGTCGATGTACCAGGCCCAGCCGGCCGGGCCGGGGTTGGACAGGGACGAACCGTCTGCAGCAGCCGTGATCACGCCCCCATTGTGCTCATGCCGCCAAACGAGCCCCACCCCAGTACGACTGAATCACCGACATGACTGGATCGCCCCGAGTCGCGCCGTGCCTCCTGCCGCCGCGGCGGAACCCCTGGCCCCGCCGATTCCGCCGCTCCCCGTCGGGACGATGGTCGTCGCCGGGTCGTTCGTGCCGCGCCGCGGGCGCACAGCGGCATCGTGGATGCACACCGCTGGCTCTGGGTCCGCGGACGACGCGAGTCCTGTGCGCCGGTCGCCGATGCGGGCCGCGCGCATCCGTCTCACCGTCCTGCGATCCGGGGTCGGGCCGTCGGCGCCATGGACGGCGTCGGTGCGCGGGCGCCGATGCCGGGCCGGTGGGGAGAGGATGCCGCCCCGAGTCCTTGGTGTTCCCGTTTTGGTGCGTATTTTGATCAGTGCCGTGTCCTGTGGATGCCGTGAAATAAAGTCATATTTTTGATGGATTTGATGCGTCTTTTTGGATATGATCGGGGCATGCAGGTTGAGGTCACCCCGGAAGAAATCGCCGTTCTGATCAGGTGGAAGAAACGCACAGACAATCATGGCTGTCATGGAACAGGATCGTCTCTGGTTCCGCGGAGTGGGAGGTGCTCGGAGTCGTAGTCGACGGTGCGGCCGGTGACGTGTGGGGCGGACGCGTCGAGGGTTTCTTCGGGGGTTTCGTGCTGGATGGTGGCGGTGTTGTTCTTGGCCGTGTTCCGGACGTGCTCGACGGGGTTGTGGTCGGGCGCGTACGGCGGCAGGAAGATCGTGGTGATGCGCTCCAGCAGCTGACCCGGCTCGTGGAGGCCGGTCAGGGCTCTGGCGTGGTGGGATCGGGCGTTGTCCAGGACGACCGCGATCTTCTCTGCCTCGGTTTCGCGTTGGAGCAGGTCCGGTGCGAGGATCGTCTGCTCGGTGTTCCGGTTCCCCTCGATCGGGTACAGTTTGACTTTTTTGCTGGTCGGGGGGAGGGCGCCGAAGAAGGACTGGGACGTCTTCTTCCGGTCCACGGACAGTTTGGTGCGCTGTCCTTTCGGGGGCTGCATGCGGCGGGTCTCGGCCTCGTGCTCCAAGCGGACCTCGTCCGCCGTGCAGACCTCCCAGCCGGCGTCCAACAGGGCCTTGACTTGTGTTTTCACCTCGGCCATGCGCCGGGTGACGGCTTTCTCGTCGCGGTGCCCGTCGAACGGGTCCGGCAGCTCGAGACTCAACCCGCACAAGCGCAGGAGCAGCCGGTGGGAGGAGTCCGACTGGTGTTGTTCCACGTCGAACAGGATCTTCACGACGTCACGTACCGCCGGGACGTCCCAGAACCCGACGCGGACACCCGTCTGGGACGGTGGCTGGGCGAGGATGGCTTGAGTTCTTCCTTCCGGGTGCGGGTGAGTTTCGCCGCGTCCTGGTTCCCGGCGTGCCCGGTGAGCACCGAGCACATCCTGGTGGCCCGCCACTCGGCCAGCCACTCCTGCACTGTCCTCTCCGTCCGCTCGACCATTTCAGCGATGATGCCCACGTCGACGCCACGGGAGGCGTACAGAATCGCTTCTGCCTTCATCCGAACCAGCACATGATTGTCGGAACGCTTCCTCCACCCGACCAGGACGACGGTCTCCTCCGGGGCGACCCCAACCTGCATGCCCCGATCATATCCGAAACGGCACAGGAAATCCACGAAAAATACGGTTTCGTTTCATGCCGGCCAAAATTTCCATACCGACTCACCCAAAAACCTTGTTAAAAGAACACTATCGTCCTAAAGGGTCAGCCATTCAATTTGGAGTAATTATCAATGACCCTTATGTTTTTCTTTAGCTTTAGCACGTCTCACCGATCTAACATATTTTTCATGTTCATCTTTTTCTCTCTTTTTATTCGCTGAAGCCGTCTTTTTAAGATCATCGCGTTGTCGTGCAAGGGCTTCTTGTGAAGCCGTACTAAGCTTTGCAACCCTAGCTTCTTTAGCAGCAATTCTAGCGGCACGCTTTGGATTAATTTTCTTATAACTGAGGGTTATGCAAAACTCCTGATTTGAATCTTCGGTGATTCCCGCTCCCGGGCGTGTCGGAACAGACAATGAGGACCTGCCCTGAGACAATAAAGCAACCAATGGCCGAAAATCTCAAAACAGGTCCTCACGTGTATCATACAACAGGTTTCTCCGCGGCCGCAATGGCAGCCTTGTGCACGATCCTCATCGAGACCCACCCTCGTCCCCCGCAGAGAACAGGCAGGCCCCGGGCGCTGACCACCGAACAGGAAATCAGACTCACCCTCGTCTATCACCGACGTAACCGCACCCAGG
>NZ_AUFR01000030.1 GCF_000426605.1 Propionibacterium acidifaciens DSM 21887 | reverse complement strand
CATGCGTCTGGTGATGGCTTTCTCGTTGCGGTGCTCGTCGAACGGGTCGGGCAGTTCGAGGCTCAGCCCGCAGAAGCGCAGGAGCAGCCGGTACGAAGAATCCGACTGGTATTCCACGTCGAACAGGATCTTCACGACCTCACGTATCGCTGGGACGTCCCAGAACTCGGCGTGGACGCCCGCCTGGGAGGGCGGCTGGGCGAAGATTTTCTTGAGTTCTTGTTTCTGGTCGCGGGTGAGTTTCGCCGCGTTCTGGTTCCCCGCATGGCCGGTCAGGACCGAGCACATCCTGGTGGCCTGCCAGCCGGCCAGCCATTCCTGCACCGTCCTCTCGGCCCGTTTGACCATTTCAGCGATGATGCCCACGTCGACGCCACGGGAGGCGTACAGAATCTCTTCTGCTTTCATCCGCACCAACACATGATTGTCGGAACGCCTCCTCCACCCGACCAGGACAGCGGTCTCCTCCGGGGCGACCTCAACCTGCATGTCCCGATCGTATCCGGAACAGCACAGGAAATCCACGAAAAATACGGTTTCGTTTCATGTCAGCCATAGATCACTGAGTGGGGTCGTTTGTGATTGTATCTCAGTTCGATCCGGGATGTCACGTCCCGGATTCGGGTGGGTTCTGGTCGGGTGGACCTTGCGGTTCACGGGTACCTGTCTTCAGGGTGCCGTTGACAGGGGTCGGCCGCCGCGTTGTGTGTGGCAGATGCCGGTCCGTCCCACTGATGGAAGGATCTCGTGGTCGGCCATGATTTTCGCGTACCCGGTCCGGGGTGTCCTGGGATCCTCTGTCGGAACGGAGACGCTGTGGCGCCTCGGACCGGTGGGCAGACCCTGGCTGCCGCGGGCCGGGGCCTGGCTGATCGGCCCGGGTGCGGCGTGTGACCGGCCACGGGTGTAGCCGATGATCCTTCTTGCCGGATGCAGCCCCGTGACCGTGGCCAGATGAGGCGAACCTCTTTGCCATGTCGGGATGTAGGTGATGTCGCCCACCCATGTCACCGCTGGCGCGTTGGCGGCGTGGTTCCTGTGGGGGTCTGTCCCGGTCGGCCCGGAAGGTCCGCGGCCCGGGGCCGTGGTGGCGGGTCTTTTTCCTGGGCCTGCAAGGGGGTCATGGGCGTTGGTGGCCATGATCTTCCGGATGCTCTGGCGTGCTGGCTTGGATTCCGTGGCGGGCGGGCCCGGCCCGGATGCGGCTGGTGGTCGCAGGGTCTGGTCGGGGCCGGCGAAGAACCGGCGATGATGATGGTCAGGTCCTGTCTCCTTCTGGCTGTTGCTGACAGGGGTCGGTCGCGCCAGGCGTAGTACCCGGATCTGGGATGCTTCCACCCCACCGGGCGCACGGGGCCGGACGGGGGTGGTTGCCTTCCTCGCTGCGGATGAATCCATGCTTGACGCTCACCGGGATTCCTGGACGAAGAAGGCCGCCGCTTTCTTCCAGGGGGTTCGGTCTCTGTCCGGGCCTCGCGGAGTTCCGCTTTCAATCGCCGTGGCCTCCGGTGTTCTCCTCGCTCGAGGAATTCTCCGTCCCGGGTTCTGGGTGCTCTGTGCGCCATTTCGCGACCCAGTTGCCCACGGTCTGCGGGGCCAGCCCGTAGGACCTTGCGACCTGAGCCTGTCAATGTTTTTGTGTAAGCGGGGTTGGTTAGAGGTAGGGGTTGATGCGGTCTGGGTAGGCGGTGGTCAGCTGGGCGAGGGCTTGTTTCCAGTTGGTGGTGGTCTGGCCCTCGACGAGGCGGGGCTTGGCCCTGCGCTTGCCGGCGGGTTTGCCTCGGTCTCGTTCGCGTTCGAGAGCGCGTTTGTCCTCGATGTTGCAGATCGCCAGCCACAGTAGTTTCACGGCGGCGGTGTCGTTGGGGAAGTGTCCCCGGTTCTTGGAGACCTTGCGGAGTTGGTAGTTCAGCGACTCGATACTGTTGGTCGTGTAGATGACGCGGCGCAAGGCCGGCGGGAACGCCAGGAACGGCGTGAACCGCTCCCACGCCCTCTCCCACACTCCCACCGTGTCGGGGTAGCGGGCCCCCAGCGGCGAGGCCGCGAACTCGGCCAGAGCGGATGAAGCGGCGTCCTCGCTGGCGGCGGTGCAGACCGGCTTGAGGGCGGCGGCGACCCTCTTGCGATCCTGGTAGGCCACGAACCGCATGGAGGAGCGGATCAGGTGCACCACGCAGGTCTGGACCACCGAGTCGGGCCAGGTCGCCTCGACGGCCTCGGCCAGGCCCGTCAGCCCGTCGCAGCACACGATGAGCACGTCATTCACGCCCCTGTTGGCGAGCTCGGCGCACACATGCGCCCAGAAGGAAGCGCCCTCGTCGGCCTGCACCCAGATCCCCAGGACGTGCTTGATGCCTTCCATGTCCACCCCGACTGCGATATGGGCCGCCCGGTTGGACACCCGCCCCTGGTCGCGGATCTTGACGCGGATCGCGTCGAGGTAGATCACCGGGTAGAACTCCTCCAGCGGCCGGTCCTGCCACTCGAGGACGGCGTCGCACACGGCATCGGTGATCTTGCTGATCGTCCCGGCGGATAGTTCCACCCCGAGCGTGGAGTCCAGGTGGTGGCGGATCTCGCGCACCGTCATCCCGCCCGCGTACAGGCTGATGATCATCGCGTCCAGCCCGTCCATTCGCCGCTGCCCCTTCCTGACCAAGCGGGGCGTGAACGACCCCGCCCGGTCGCGGGGAACCTCGATCTCGAACGAGCCGACCTCGGAGCTGATGGTCTTGGCCGTGGTGCCGTTGCGCGCGTTGCCACGGGCCACCGCGGTGGGCTCGCCCTTCTCATAGCCAAGGTGCTCGGTCAGCTCGGCGGCCAACCCGCGCTCGAGGGTCTCCTTGAGCAGCGCCGGCAACAGCCCGTCGCTGCCCGTCAGCTCCACCTGGCCGGAATCGATCCGCTCAAACAGCTCGTCCAGGCCACCAGAAGCAGCAAGGTCCTCGACCACGCTGCGCCCACCAGAGCGACCAGTCATCTCATCAGTCACAGTCATCAGTATCAGTCCTTCAACGAAGGCTTACACAGACCACTGAACACGCCCGAGTGGCAGGCCATGCGGATGTGCTCGGTCCTGACCGGGCACGCGGGGAACCAGAACGCGGCGAAACTCACCCGCGCCCAGAAGGAAGAACCCAAGGCCGTCTTGGCTCAGACGCCCTCCCAGACGGGCGTCCACGCCGAGTTCTGGGACATCCCAGCGATACGTGACGTCGTGAAGATCCTGTTCGACGTCGAGTACCAGTCGGACTCCCCACCAGCCCGGTCGAGGCCTGCAAGCTCGGCCGCACCCTGACCAGCCGCACCCTGACCAAACGCCGCGATGACACCCCCGCGTTCCTCGACCACCACGGCACCAGCAACGGCCCCACCGAAACGATCAACGGCCGACTCGAACACCCCCGCGGCACCGCCCCAGGCTTCCGCAACCCCACCCACCACATCACCAGATCCCTCCTCGAGGCCAGAGGGTTCAGACCCCACCCACACCCCCGATCATGAAGAGCCTCCAAAGGGGCAGGAGCGCCCGGAGGCCCATCCAAGTCTCAGGCGATGACGAGCAAGGCCCCTGGTCAGAGGGCTCACGGGATGGGGTCTTGAACAATCCTCCCGGAATCGTGGTCGGGGGCGCGGCTGGTGAATGCCCGAGACCCCCTCCGGGGTCTCGGGCTGAACGCCTGCGCTGCGGTCCTCGGTGATGTTCGGTGGGACCGTGGGTCGGGCCCGTACGGCGGCGGTCGGGCAGGGGTGATGCGATCCGCGGCCGGCCGTGCCCGAGGAGCCGGCCTCCCAGCACCACCGGCGGCGCCGGATCGTGGGGCCGGATCCGTGGAGGCGACGTCGCGAGAGGAGCTGGGGACGGGAGCGTCCACGACGTCGCGGCCCGCACCGCCTAGACTTGGCCGCTGAGAACAGCCTTCCAACAGAGCCCATCCGTCATGGGTGCGCGTTCGCGAGGAGACGATGGTCGACCGGGATCAGCTCCCCCTGCTGCTGCAGGTGGCCCGCGCCTACTGGGTCGACGACCGCAGTCAGGCCGACATCGCCGCCGAGATCGGCTACTCCCGCTCGATGGTCTCCCGGCTGCTCAAGCAGGCGCGCGAGCTCGGCGTCATCAAGTTCTCCGTCGGGCACCCGCTCGAACGGGCCTTCGAGCTCGAGCGGGCGCTCACCGACTCGTTCGGGCTCGCCCAAGTGCGCATCTCGGTCGAGGACGCCGAGCAGGACGCCTCCGACGCGGCCCGCCTGGCCGCAGGCCTGCTCGGCGAGGCCATCGGCTCCGACTGCGTGCTCGGCATGACGAACGGGCACTCGGTGCCCGCCGTCGTGCACGCGATGAGCCCACTGCACCGGCCGAACGCGACCATCGTCCAGTCCATCGGCACGATCGCCCGCGAGAACAACTCGGTGGACTCCCCCGAGATCTGCCGCGAACTCGCCCAGCACCTCGGGGCGTCCTACCGGCTGCTCCCGGCGCCACTGGTCGTCCGCTCCCCCAGGGTCGCCGCAGCGCTGCGGCGCGAGGAGGTGGTGTCGATGACGCTGACCATGGCCGGGCACGCCGACGTCATGCTCACCGGCATCGGCGCCACGACGCGCACGGACGACGGCGTCATCTTCGACAACTGCATCACGCCCGCCGAGCACGACGAGCTGCTGCGGGCCGGCGCGGTGGGCCACATCTGCGGGCACCACGTCGACGGGCGGGGCCACCACGTGGACTCGCGCTTCTGCCAACGGCTGCTCGCCGTGCCCTTCGAACGGCTGAAGGGCATCCCGACCGTCATCGCGGTGGCCTGGGGGCGCGGCAAGGCCCCGGCGATCCTGGGCTGTCTGCGCGGCGGGCTCGTGTCGGCCCTCGTGACGGACGTGCCCACCGCCCAGGCCGTCCTCGCCCTGGAAGGCGCCTGAGCCGCGGCCCACGACCACGCCGGCGCCAACGCGCTGCCCGACGCGGAAGGGGCCGCCCCACTCGGGTGCGGCCCCTTCCGCCGGATGGGCGCTCCACCGCCCGGATGCGGACTCAACGCGCGACGGAGCCCTCGGTGTAGTCCTTGTCGACCTCCTCGCTCCAGCTGAAGAGCGAACGGATCTGCTTGCCGACGGCCTCGATCGGGTGGGCCTCGCCCTCGGCGCGGAGCCTCTTGAACTCCGGTGCGCCGGCGGCCTGGTCGTCCATGAAGCGCTTGGCGAAGGTGCCGTCCTGGATGTCCTTGAGGACCTCCTTCATGTGCTCCTTGACCTCGGGGCCGATGACGCGCGGGCCCGAGACGTAGTCGCCGTACTCGGCGGTGTCGGAGCACGACCAGCGCTGCTTGGAGATGCCGCCCTCGTTGATGAGGTCGACGATGAGCTTCATCTCGTGGCAGACCTCGAAGTAGGCCATCTCGGGCTGGTAGCCGGCCTCGACGAGCACCTCGAAACCGGTCTGGATCAGCTTGGACAGGCCGCCGCACAGCACGTCCTGCTCGCCGAACAGGTCGGTCTCGGTCTCCTCGCGGAAGGTCGTCCTGATGGCGCCGGCGCGCAGCCCGCCGATGGCCTTGGCGTACGACAGGACGAGCGGCCAGGCCTGGCCGGAGGCGTCCTGCTCGACGCACACGAGGACCGGGACGCCGCGCCCCGCCTCGAACTCGCGGCGCACGGTGTGACCGGGGCCCTTGGGGGCGACCATGATGACGTCGTGGTCGGCGGCGGGCTTGATGTAGCCGTAGTGGATGTTGAAACCGTGCGCGAACAGCAGAGCGGCACCGGGCCTGAGGTTCGGCTCGATCTGCTCCTTGTAGAGCGTCGCCTGCACCTGGTCGGGGGCGAGGATGACGACGACGTCGCCCTCCTTGACGGCGTCCTCGACCGACTTGACGGTGAGGCCGGCCTCCTCGGCCCTGGCGACGGACTTCGAGCCCTCGCGCAGGCCGACGACGACGTTGACGCCCGAGTCGCGCAGGTTGAGCGCGTGGGCGTGGCCCTGCGAGCCGTATCCGATGACCGCCACGGTCCTCGACTGGATCACCGACAGATCGGCGTCGTCCTCATGAAACATTTCTGCCATTGCTACTCCTGATTCCTGTGGTTCCCCGCGGTCAGCCGTTGTGCCTGGCCAAGGCGGGACGCTTCTTCTCGTTGATGCTCTTGTTCCCACGGCTCAGGGCGACCTGGCCCGACTGCACCATCTCGATGATGCCGTAGGGACTGACCATCGTGCTGAAGGAGGCGATCTTCTGCTGCCCCCCGGTGACCTCAATGGTCACAGACTCCGGGCTCACGTCGATGATGTGTCCGCGGAACAGATTGGTGATGTCGATCACGGACGCGCGGTTCGAGTCGGTGCAGCTGACCTTGACCAGCAGCATCTCGAGGTTCACCGCGTTGTCCTCGAGCTCGACGATCTTGTAGACCTCGATGAGCTTGTTCAGCTGCTTGACGACCTGCTCGATGACGCGCTCGTCGTCGACGGCCATGACGATCGTCATGCGGGAGACCTCGGGGCGCTCGGTGGTGCCCACGGCCAAGGAGTCGATGTTGAATCCGCGCCTGGAGATGAGGCCCGAGACGCGCGCGAGCACGCCGGGCTTGTTGCTCACCAGAACACTGAGCGTATGGGTCCTCACAGCTCGTCCTCTCCCCAGTTCGGCGCCATGTCGCGCGCGATCCTGATGTCGTCGTTGCTCGTGCCGGCAGGGACCATCGGCCAGACCATGGCGTCCTTCTCGCAGACGAACTCCATGACGACGGGCCTGTCATTGATCTCGGCCGCCCGGGCGAGGACCTCGTCGACCTCGTCCTCGGTGGCGGCTCGCAGACCGACCGCGCCCATGGCCTCGGCCAGCTTCGGGATGTCCGGCAGCTGGTCCGAGTGCAGGTCGGTGTTGGAGTAGCGCTCGTTGTAGAACAGCGACTGCCACTGGCGCACCATGCCGAGCGTGTTGTTGTTGATCACCGCGATCTTCACCGGGATGCGGTTCAGGGCGCAGGTGACGATCTCCTGGTCGGTCATCTGGAAGCTCCCGTCGCCGTCGACGCCGACGACGACGGCGCCGGGGCGGCCCACCTGGGCGCCCATCGCGGCGGGCACGCAGTAGCCCATCGTGCCGGCGCCTCCGCTGGTCAGGAAGTGGTTGGGCTGGTCGATCGGCAGCAGATGAGCGGCCCACATCTGGTGCTGCCCGACGCCGGTGGTGTAGATGGCCTCGGGGCCGAACTGCTCGCCGATGCGCCTGACCACCCACTGGGGGGCGAGCACGCCGTCGGCCGAGCGCTCCCTGCCCACCTGGTAGCGGTCCTTCAGGCCCTGCAGGTAGTCGTGCCACGGGGTGAGGTCCTGGAGCTTCTTGTCCTCCAGCCGGGCGGTGAGGCCGGCGAGCACCTTCCGGGCGTCGCCGACGATCGGCACGTCGGCGTCGACGTTCTTGCCGATCTCGGCCGGGTCGATGTCGGCGTGGATCACGGTGGCGTGCGGCGCGAAGGTCGTCAACTCGCCCGTGACGCGGTCGTCGAAGCGCATGCCGACGGCGAGCACGACGTCCGCCCGCTGGATGGCCCCGACCGCTGCGACGGTGCCGTGCATGCCGGGCATGCCCAGGTTGAGCGGATCGCCGCTCGGGAGGACGCCCTTGGCGGTGAGCGTCGTGGCGACCGGGATCCCGGTGGCCTGGACGAAGGCGGCGAGCTCCTTGGCGGCCTTCGCGCGGATGATGCCGCCGCCGGCGACGAGCACGGGGCGCTCCGCCCCGGCGAGCACGTGCGCCGCGGACGCCATCTGCCGGGCGTGGGGGGTCACGGTGGGCTTGTAGCCGGGCAGCACGATCTTCTCGGGCCACACGAAGGGCACGACCTCGCGCAGCGCATCGCCGGCGACGTCGACGAGCACCGGGCCGGGGCGGCCCGTGCGTGCGATGTGGTAGGCCTCTGCCAGCGCGGCGGGGATCTCCTCGGCGCACGTGATGAGGTAGTTGTGCTTGGTGATCGGGGTCGTGATGCCCCGGATGTCGGCCTCCTGGAAGGCGTCGGTGCCGATGGAGGTCGACTTCACCTGACCGGTGATGGCGATGAGCGGGACCGAGTCCATGTAGGCGTCGCCGATGGGGGTCACGAGGTTCGTGGCGCCGGGGCCGGAGGTGGCGATGCAGACGCCGACCCTGCCGGTCGCGACGGCGTAGCCCTCGGCCGCGTGGCCGGCCGCCTGCTCGTGCCGGACCAGCACGTGGCGGATGTCGGAGTCGAACAGCGGATCGTACAGGGGCAGGATCGCCCCGCCGGGAAGCCCGAACACCGTGTCGACCCCGAGCCTCTCAAGGGACTTCAGCAGCGCTTGCGCGCCGGTGAGCTCAACCGCGTGCGTCTCGCGCGGTTTCGGTTCGCCTGCCATGGCGTCCTCCTTCTCGGCCCGTGGGTCTCTCGGCCCACCCCGTGCTTCCAGTGCGGGTTCTCGTTCGGCGGGCCGGCGGCCCACCGGGCGGTGCCCTTCGCCCCGACCGTGGGCGCGGGGCGTGGCGCGGATTCGGACTAACAAAAAACCCCCGCTGCCTGCTGGCACACGAGGGAGCGCTCCGTCGGGATGAACGAAGCGCTAGGCGAGTACGAGAATTCGACGTCCGGGCACGCGGTCATTATTGCACGATCCGTCCGCCTGCTGACACGCGCCGTCCACGCAATGACCGTCGCGGGGGCGCGCCCGGCTGGGGCCCGGCGCCCCGCCGGACGGTGAACGCCCCGGTCGCGACCGCCGCGAGGCCGAGGAGCGGGCCGAGGAGCGCGCCGACGGCCCCGGCGTCCGGCCCGAGGGGCCACAGCGCGATCCACCCGGCCCAACAGAGCACGGCGGCGCAGGCCGGCGTCCCGGCCGACGAGCGGGCGCGCAGGGCGGCCGCCGCGCAGATCCCTGCGGCGAGGGCGGGGAGACCCTGCCCGGCCCAATGGCCGGGGACGGCGAGGACCAGCCCGGCGAGCGTCCAGGCCAGCGCCATGACCGGGTCGCGCCGGCGAAGCCGGTCCGCGGCGAGCGCGCAGGCGACGAGGCCCGCGGTGACGCCGAGGATCCGGCCGGCCGTCCCCAGCGCGCCCCCGCAGGACGGGTCGAGCAGGGCGCCGCCGATACGACCCCTCACGAGCATCGCCCAGAAGTCGGTGCTGTCCCAGGGCAGGACGAGGAAGCCGCAGGCGGTCAGAAGCGCGAAGCAGGCGAGCGAGACGGCCCCCAGCCGTTCGGCGGGGGCGAGGGCCCACTGCCCTCCCCGGTGGGCGCGGCGGCGCACGACGCGCGCGACGGTCGGCGGCACGCCCAGTACGAGGGGCCACAGCCAGACGGCCGCCGCCACCCCGAGCCGCGCCGCGGCCCAGGCGCGGGAGCTCCTCAGGAGCTCCGTGCGGGGGCGCCCCGAGGGCTCGGCATCGGAGCGTCCGCGTGGGACGGCGGGCTGCAGTGCCGAGACGACCAGGGCGAGGCAGAGCGGATCGGGGCTTCCCTGGACGAGAGCGGTCCGCACCGGGGAGAGCAGCGCCGTGGCGGCGAGGGCGACGAGGCAGACCGCCCCGCCGTCGGCGCGGCGCCCGTCGTCGAAGGGCCCGCCGGAGAGGAGCCCGAACGCCCGCTGGACCAGCCAGGTCACGGCGACGGCATCGACGCCGATGAGCAGGATCTGCCATCCGAACCACGAGCCCAGACCCATGACGGTGCCGAGGGCCGCCCCCACCCCGGTCAGCGGGAAGACCATGCCCGAGACCGGGTCGACCGTCTCGTAGGTCTCGGCGAAGCGCAGCAGGGCGTGCGCGCCGAACCACAGGGCGTGCCCGTAGCCCATCGGCGCGTCCCAGGGGCTCGTCGATCCGTGCCCGAGGCGGGGCACGAGGAGCAGGCCGAGCAGCCAGGCGGGCAGGGCGCGGGCCACCAGTCGCAGCGCGCCGGGCAGGCGCCGGACCCGGCGCGGGCGGTGCGGACTCATCGGAGCCGGCTCACAGGCGGACGGGGAAACCGGCCCGATCGAGCTCCTGCTTGACCTGCTCGATGGTGAGCACGCCGTAGTGGAAGACGGAGGCGGCCAGAACGGCGTCGGCCCCGGCGCGCACCGCCTCGACGAAGTCGGAGGCCCGGCCGGCTCCGCCGGAGGCGATGAGCGGCACGTCGACGGCCTCCCGGACGGCGGAGGTCATCTCGGTGTCGAAGCCGTCCCGGGTGCCGTCGGCGTCCATCGAGTTGAGGAGCACCTCGCCGCAGCCGCGGGCGACGGCCTCCCTCGCCCACTCGATGGCGTCCAGACCGGCCGAGTGCCGTCCGCCGTGGGTGGTGACGCCGTAGCCGGACGGCATGCCGACCTCGCGGCGGGCGTCGAGGCTCAGGACGAGCACCTGGTCGCCGAAGCGCCCGGTGATCTCGTCGATCACCTCGGGCCCGGCGATGGCCCCGGTGTTGATGCTCACCTTGTCGGCGCCGCAGCGCAGGAGAGCGTCGACGTCGTCGACGCCGCGCACCCCCCCGCCGACGGTGAGCGGGATGAAGACCGTCGAGGCGCACCGGGTGACCATCCCGCGCGTCGTCGCGCGGCCCCGCGAGCTGGCCGAGATGTCGAGGAAGGTGAGCTCGTCGGCGCCGGCGGCACTGTAGACCCCGGCCAGCTCGACGGGATCGCCGGCGTCGCGCAGATCGGTGAAGTTCACGCCCTTGACCACGCGCCCGTCGGTGACGTCGAGGCAGGGGATCACTCGGATTGCCACGGTCATGGGCACAGCCTAGCGGGGCCGTGGACGGGCGCGGCGCGCCCGGCCGCCGGCCCCGGGGCTCACTGGTCCGGCATGATGATCTCGCCGAGCGGGGCCCATCCCTGCTGCTCGGTGGAGACGGAGACGACCTGCGGGCGGCGGGCCGCGTACTGGCCCTGGGTGGCCATGGCCGTGCGGAAGTGCTCGGACTCGACGTGCTCCTTGCCGGCCGCCGCGTCCCGGTAGGCCTCGACGAGGATGTACTGGTCGGGGGTCTCGACGGACCTGGCCCACTCGAACCACAGGCAGCCGGGCTCGGCACGGCAGGCCTCGGTGAACTCCCTGGTCAGCTCCATGAAGTCGGCGGAATACTCGGGCTTGACGTCCCACTTGACAGTGATCGCGATCATGGGCCCATTCTGGCCCGCCGGGCCGGCTCCTGCCAGCCCCGCGGGGCCCCGTCAGCCCAGGCCGCTCCGGTCGACGTCGACGATGTCGCGGCGCAGCGCGCCGACCACGCCCCGGCAGGAGGCGACGAGCCCGGCCGGGCCGAGCGCGCCGACGCCCGGGGCGTTCGCGAGCTGGTCGGCCAGGTCGATGACCTGGCGGGTCCAGCGCACGAAGTCGCCGGCCGTCAGCTCGGCCCCGTCGAGCACCTCCGCCAGGCCGGCGCCGCGGGCCCACTCGAAGACCGGTTCGGCGAAGCCCATGTCGAGGGGGCGGGACCGTTCGACGCGGTTGTCGCGCTCGACCAGGCCCACCCGACGCCAGACGTCGCGCAGCGCGCGCTGGGCGTTCTCGGAGGCCTCGTCGGGCATCCTGCGCGCCGGCCGGCCCGAACCCGGGCGGGGCTCGTGGACGAGGGTGCTGAGCACGGCGGCCAGCGCGGGGACCGGCAGGTCGGCCAGCGCGCCGGCCCGGACGGCCTCGGCGATCACGAGGTCGAGCTCGCCGTAGATGCGGGAGAGCAGGGCGCCGGCGGGCGTGATCTCGTCGGGGTGCCCGGGGTCGAGGTAGCCGAGCGAGTCGAGGACGGCGCAGATGCGGTCGAAGCGGGCGGCGATGGAGCTGCGGGCCTCGCCGGCGCGCCGGCCGGCCCCCGCGACGGAGCGCTCCAGGCGCAGCGCCCGCTCGGCGGCCCGGGCGTGCAGTTCGCGGTCGGGGCAGTCGTGGCACGGGTGGCCCGCGAGCCCGGCGCGCAGCCGCTCGACCTCGGCCGTCAGCTCGGCATCGGGCCGAGGCGCGGACGTGGCACGGGGCCGTTCGTCGAGCTCGGCGGTGCGGGCGTCGAAGGAGCGGGCCAGCGCCCGGCGGTCCGCGGCGCTGTGGCGGTCGAAGCGTCTGGGCACGCGCACCCTGCTCGTGGCGACGAGCGGCGCGGCGACGTCGCGGGCGCGCAGCCGCACGAGCCGGTGCCCGGCCGTCATGACGAGCGGGCCCGGCCCGTCGGGGCCGCGGCCGCCCGGGGCGACGACGAGGATCCAGCCGTCGTGGCGTTCGCCGTGGGACCAGCAGAGGTCGCCGGGGGCGAGGCGTTCGAGGGAGTCGTCGATCTCGGCGCGCCGGTCCCGCCTGCGGGTGCGCGAGATCTCCTTCTCCAGCCCGCCCACGCGTTCGCGCATGCGGGCGTACTCGGCGATGTCGCCCCTGTCGCAGGCCGCTTCGGCCCAGGCGCGCCCGATCTGCTCGGTGACGTCGTCGTCGCGGCGCGAGAGCTCCACGACGCGCCGATCGGTCTGGAACTGGGCGAAGCTCTGCTCGAGCAGGGCGCGGGCCCGGGCCCTGCCGACGCCGTGCACGAGGTTGACGGCCATGTTGTAGTTCGGCGCGAAGCTGGAGCGCAGCGGGTAGGTGCGCGTGCTGGCCAGGCCGGCGACGGCGCGCGGGTCCATGCCCGGCTGCCACAGCACGACGGCGTGGCCCTGGGTGTCGATGCCGCGACGGCCCGCGCGGCCGGTGAGCTGGGTGTACTCCCCCGGCGTGATGTCGGCGTGGGTCTGACCGTTGTACTTGACGAGGCGCTCGAGGACGACGGTGCGGGCGGGCATGTTGATGCCCAGCGCGAGCGTCTCGGTGGCGAAGATGACTTTGAGCAGCCCCCGGGTGAAGGCCTCCTCGACGATCTCCTTGAGGACCGGCAGGAGGCCGGCGTGGTGGGCCGCGACGCCGCGGCGCAGGGCCTCGACGAAGCCGTCCCAGCCGAGGGCGCGGCGGTCGTCCCCGTCCAGCCCGGCGCCGCGGCGGCGGGCGATGCGCTCGAGCTCGGCGGCCTCCTCGCGGCTCGTGAGGCGGATGCCGGAACGGACCAGCTGGCGCACGGCGGCGTCGCAACCGGAGCGGCTGAAGACGAAGCAGATGGCGGGCAGCAGCCCGGCGCGCTGGAGCGCGACGACGACCGCCGAGCGGCTGGGCGTCGGGGATCCCCGGCGGGAGTGCCGGGCGACGTACTCGCCGCTGGCGCCCCCGCCGAACCGGCCGGAGCCGTAGGCGACGCGCCGCCTGCCGCGGCCGGAGCGTCCGCGGGGCCGGCGCGAGTCATCGCGCATCTGACGGGCCTCCTCGCGGGCCAGCTGCACCAGGCGCGGGTTGACCCGGTGGTCGCCGTCGAAGAGGTCGTGGATCTCGCGTCCGGCCATGACGTGCTGCTGCAGCGGCACCGGCCGCCGCTCCCAGACGATGACGTCGACGTGCCCCCGGACGGTGTCGAGCCACTGCCCGAACTCCTCGGCGTTGCTCACGGTGGCCGACAGCGAGACGATCTGGACCGACGGCGCCAGGCCGAGGATGACCTCCTCCCAGACGGCGCCCCGGAAGCGGTCCGACAGGTAGTGCACCTCGTCGAGGACGACGTGGCCGAGGGCGTCGAGGGAGCGCGAGTCCGCGTAGAGCATGTTGCGCAGCACCTCGGTGGTCATGACGACGAGGGGCGCGTCGCCGTTGACGGAGACGTCGCCGGTGAGCAGGCCGACGCTCCCGGCGCCGTGGCGGGCCACCAGGTCGTGGTACTTCTGGTTGCTCAGGGCCTTGATGGGCGTGGTGTAGAAGCAGCGGCGGCCCTCGGCGAGGGCGGCGTGGCAGGCGTACTCGCCGACGACCGTCTTGCCGGAGCCCGTGGGCGCGGCGACGAGCACGCCGTGTCCGGCGTCGAGGGCGGCGCAGGCCTCGAGCTGGAACGGGTCGAAGTCGAAGTCGTAGCCGGCCATGAACGCGTCGAGGCGCTCGCTGCGGCCGGGGCTCCGGGGTCGGCTGGTCCGCTCGTCACTCACGGCATCCAGCGTAGAGGGCGCCGTCGGCGGCCCGCGGCACGGCGGGCGGCGCGCCGCCGGCCGGGTCCCCGGGCGCGCCGGGCCGTCCCGGGAACCCGGGTGCCGTCCGGGCTCCCCGGGAGTCGGGCCGTGAGAGGATCGGGTGGTGAGCGCAGTGGAGTTCTCCCCGGGCGGCCTGCCGCCGGCCGTCGAGCGCGGCGCGATCCGCGCCGTCATGTCCGATCTGGACGGCACCCTGCTCGACCCGACGTCCTGGGTGAGCGAGCGCACCCGCGCCGCGCTGGAGGCCCTGCACGCGGCGGGCGTCCCCTTCTGCATCGCCTCGGGCCGCGACCTCGTCTCGATCGGGCGCCTCATGGCGCAGTGGGGCATCACGGAGCTCGTCGACTTCGTCTCGGGCATGAACGGCTCGGAGTTCCAGGACCTGCGCACCGGCCGGGTGCGCCGCGGCCACTTCGTCGAGGCGGGGCTGTTCCGCGAGGTCATGGCCTTCTTCGCCGACCTGCCCGTGGCCTTCTCGATCGTCGAGGACGGCGTCTTCCTAACCCCGGAGGTCACCGGGCTCATGGACGAGATGGTCGCCTGGGCGCGCGTGACGGTCCGCGAGGAGCCCGACTTCGGGCGCCTCCTCGACGTCCCGCAGGCCAAGCTCCACATCTTCTGCGACCCGGCCCGGATGGACCTGCTCGTCGAGCGCACGGCCCGCTGGGAGGACCCGCGGGTGGTCGGCGTCAGGACCGGACCGAATCTCATCGAGTTCATGGCCCCCGGCGTCGACAAGACCCTCGGCCTGGACCGCCTGGCGGAGGCCCTCGGGCTCGGGACGGGGGCCGTCATGGCCTTCGGCGACGCGGAGAACGACACGGGGATGGTCGAGCGCGCCGGCGTGGGCGTGGCGATGGGCAACGGCTGCGCCGACACGCGCCGGGTCGCGGACTGGATCGCCCCGTCGAACGCCGAGGACGGTTTCGCCCGGTTCACGAGCAGCTGGTTCGACCTGGACCGGGAGACCGGCTGAGACCTGCGGGCCGGGCTCAGCCCCCCGAGGGGCCGGCGTCCCCTGCTGCGTCGAGCCGCGCGGCCCGGCGCCGGTCGTTGCGCTTGCAGAGGATCTCGGCGATGACGTAGAGGGCCGACATGGGCAGCGCGAGGACGGACATCGAGATCGGGTCCGTCGAGGGCGTCGCCACGGCCGCGAAGAGGAAGCAACCGAAGACGGCGACGGTGCGGTACTTGGCCAGCCCGGCGCCGGTGATGATGCCGAGGCGGTCGAGCATGACGAGCACGACCGGCAGCAGGAAGCTCAGGCCGAAGACGAGCAGCAGGGTCATCTCGAAGGTGAGGAACTCGTTGGCGTCGTTGAGGTTGGTGACGCCCGAGGGGTTGAACTGCAGCAGGACGGTGAATCCCTTGGGGCAGATCCAGTAGCCGAGCACGACCCCGGCGAGGAACAGCGGGATGGACGGTCCGAGGAAGCTCAGCGCGGCCCGGCGCTCGTTGGCGAGCAGGCCTGGGGCGATGAAGCGCCACAGCTGGTAGAGCCACACCGGGCACGAGAGGATGAACCCGGCGACGACGGGGATCTTCATCCACAGCGTGAAGCCGCCGGTGATGTTCGAGGTGGTGATGGCCACCTGAGCGTCGGGGTTGCTCGCCCGGTAGGCGTCGATCGCGGTGTTGATCGGGTGGAAGAAGACCGCGACGAGGGGGTCGAAGAAGATGAAGCAGGCCAGGGCGGCGACGACGACGGCGACGATCGACACGAGGATGCGGTAGCGCAGCTCGCGGAGATGGTCGACGAGCTCCATCGAGCCGTCCTCGGAGATCTCAGGGGGGCGCCAGGACTCGGGCAGGATGTGGCGCCGCCGACGCCCGGCGCGCCCGGAGTCGGCCCGCCCCTGGTCGATCGTGGTGGCCATGTCGCGCCCGGGGGCCTCAGGCGCCCTCTGCGGCCCGGTTCGTGGCCTCGCCCTCGGGGGTCTCGGGCGGCGAGGACTGCTCGGCGGGCCGGGCCGGCTGCTCCTCGTCGGGGGCCGGCGTCACGGCGGCCGCGCCCCCGGGCCCCTTCGTGGCGTTGAGCCCCTCGGTCTCCTCCTTGAACTCGCGGATGGCCTTGCCGGAGGCCCGACCGAGACCGGCCAGCCTGGTGCCGCCGAAGAGCAGGATGACGATTCCCAAGAGGATGAGGAGTTCCTGCCAGCCGAGATTCATTGTCGTGTCTCCTTGAAGAGGGACCGCCGGCGGCGCCGACGGGTGCTGTGCGGTCGCCGACGTCGACGCCGCTCGTGTCATCGGCACCGGTCCAGGCGGCGCCCAGCCGCCCGCAGTGCCTGTCAGCCAGAGTACGCGGATTCACCAAAGAGCTCTCGGTTCAGCTCCAGCCCGGCCAGGGCGCGCTCGCGCGCCCCCTCGGCCGCCGCGGCGGGCTCGACGGCGAGCACCCGGTCGCCCAGGCGCAGTAGCAGCCCACTCACCCAGCCCGGGTCTCCGACCGGCAGGACGACCCGCACGGCCCCGTCCGCCAGCTCGGTGACGCTCGTCGTGGGGCAGTACTCGACGATCCAGCGGGCCGGGGCGGCCAGGTCGAGGGTGACGGTCTGCTGGGCGTCGTCGAACCATGGCCGCTGGACGGGCGCCTCGCCGTGGTCGGCGGCCGGTTCGCCGGTCTCCTCGACCCCGGTGATGCGGTCGAGCCGGTAGGTGCGCCAGCCGGGCCGGGCGCCGCCCGTGCCCCCGGGGGCGTCCCCGTCCGTCTCCCGGCCGGACGACCACGCGTGGAGGTAGGCGATGCCCCCGCGCGTCTCGATGACGGCCGGGTCGACGAGCGGGCGCGTCGTCCTGCCGCGGCTGGCGTTGTCGTAGACGAGGCGCACCCGCGAGCCCGTCCCGATGGCCCGGCGGAGGCCGGCGCGCACGGCGTCGTCGCCCGTGGAGAGGCGCAGCTCGACGCGGTCGGCCGGTGCGCCGGCAACGAGGTCCTCGAGGGTGCGCCGGGCCCGGGTCGCGGCCTCGGACAGCTCCCCGGTGGCGAGCTCGGCGACGGCCTCGAGGGCGACGACGAGGCTCGTCGCCTCGTCGGGGGTGAAGCGCATGGGGCGGGAGAGGTAGTCGGCGTTGCCCAGTCGGATGACGCCGCTGTCCTCGACGGCGTCCATGTCGATCTCGATGAGGTCTCCCCCGCCCTGGCCGGGCAGACCGCACATCCACAGGGCCTGGAGGTCCCTGCCGAGCTGCGCGGGGGTGATGCCGAAGGCCTCGGCGGCCTCGTCGACGCCGATGCCGGGGTTGGTCATGAGGTAGGGGACCTCGACGAGCATGCGCTGGACCTGCTCCGCACTCGTGCTCATGCCGGCCTCCTCGCGCTGATCCGGAGCAGGCGCACGACCTCGGCGCGCAGCTCGGCGGGCTCGAGGACGACGGCGTCGGGCCCGGCGGCGGCGAGCTGCGCGGCGATGTCCTCACGGGACGAGTACTCGATCCGCCAGCAGGCGAAGTCCTCGGGCAGGGCGAGGCCCCCGGGCCCGGCGGCGGGGTTTCCGCGCCTGGTCAGCGCGGGCTGGAAGCCGGCGCGCACGGCGACGAGGGCGCTGGCGTCGGGGCCGGCGGGCTCCAAGGAGCGCGAGAGCCCGCCCAGGTCGACGTCGGCGGGGACGGTGAAGGCGCCGGGGGCGCCGACCGTCGTGGGCCCGGAGCTGATGCGGCCGAGCTTGAACATGCGCGGGGCGTCCCTGCCCTCGTCCAGGCCGAGCAGGTACCAGCTGCCGCGCCGCCAGACGAGGCGCCACGGCTGGACGGTGCGCAGCTCGTCGGCCCCCCGGTAGCGGAAGGCGATGCGGGTGCGGTCGAGGGTGGCCTGCCAGCACACGTCGAAGGCCGGTTCGCTCGCGCTGATGCGCGGGGCGAGGGCCTCGAAGCGCCGCGAGTCGACCTGGGCGCCGGCGGCGCGGAGCTTCGCGATGGCGCTGATCGTGTCGTCCGCGGCGCTCGCCTCGCGCCAGACGCGAGAGGCGAGCGCCAGGGCGGACAGCTCGTCCGCGTCGAAGTCGACCGGGGGCAGCTCGAAGTCGCGGCGGGTGATCCGGTAGCCGGGCTCGTCCTCGAAGAAGGCCTCGTCGCTGCCCGTCGCTATCGGCACGCCGAGGGCGCGGAGGGCCTCCTTGTCGCGCTCGAAGGTGCGGTTGAAGTTGACCGGGCTCATCCGGCGGTAGTCGGTGACGAGCTCGCGCAGCTGCCCCTTGGTCACCCAGTGACGGGCGCTGAGCAGGGCGATCGTCAGGTTGAGGAGCCTCTCGGATGTTCGTTGCGCCACGGTCCGAACGCTACCAGCGTCGTGCCACGATGAACGGGTGGACGCATCCCGCCGCGGCGGGGCGGGCCGTTTCGCCCCCTCGCCGACCTCCGACCTGCACCTGGGCAATCTACGCACCGCCCTGCTGGCGTGGCTGTTCGCCCGCGCGGACGGGCTGGACTTCATCGTGCGCATCGAGGACCTCGACCGTGCCCGGGCCGCGGCCGCCCCGGGGGTCGCCGACCGGCAGCTGCGCGATCTGGAGGCCATCGGCCTGGACTGGGACGGGCCGGTCGTGCGCCAGAGCGAGCGACTGGACCTGTACCGGGACGCGACGTCCGGGCTGGACCGCTACGAGTGCTACTGCACGCGCCGCGAGATCGCCGAGGCCTCCAGCGCCCCGCACGGGCAGTGGCGCCCCTACCCCGGCACCTGCGCGGGGCTGTCCGGGGTCGAGCGCGCGGCCCGGCGTGCGGTTCGTCCGGCGGCCCTGCGGGTCAGGGCGGGCGGGGCGGTCCGGACGATCCACGACCGTTTCGCGGGCGAGGTCACCGCCGAGGTGGACGACTTCGTCCTGCAGCGCAACGACGGGACGCCCGCCTACAACCTGGCGGTCGTCGTCGACGACGCGCTCCAGGGCGTCACCCAGGTGACGAGGGACGCCGATCTGCTCCCCTCGGCCCCTCGCCAGGCCTGGCTCGCCGAGCGCCTCGGCGCCCGGGCGCCGGAGTACGCCCACGTCGGTCTCGTCGTGAACAGCGAGGGCCGGCGCCTGGCCAAGCGCGACGGGGCGGTGACGCTCGGGCGTCTGGAGGCGGCCGGCACGGACGCCGGGCGGGTCTTCCGGCTCCTGTCGGACTCGTGCGGCCTGCCTCCCGCCGAGAGCCCCCGCGCCCTGCTGGCGCAGCTGCTGGACGCCGGGGACGGGGGCGCCGGGCCGCTCCACGACGGGGCGCTGGCGAGGCCGTGGACCCCTCCCCCGTCGGTCGTGGGCTGACCCGTGCGCACCGCCCGACCGGCCGCGCGCGGACCCCGGCTCAGGAGGAGGTCTGCTGGTACAGGATGTCGACGACGAAGACGAGGGTCGCGTTCGGGTCGATCGCGGGGCTCGCGTTGCCGTTCGGATAGGCCAGCGAGCCGGGCACGACGAGCAGCACCCGGCTGCCGACGGTCTGGCCGACGAGGCCCTGCTGCCAGCCGTCGATGAGCGAGCCGAGGGCGCCGCTCTGCGGGGTCGGGTTGCCGTCGCCGTAGGTCGAGTCGATGACGTGCCCGTCGGAGTAGGCCACCTCGAGGTAGTTGACGGTGACCGTCGCGCCGGCGTCGGCGATCTGCGCGCCGTTGCCCTTGATGAGGGGCTGCACCTTGAGCTCGCCCGGGGCGTCGACGCCGGACGGGATCGACACCGACGGGTTGTTGACGCCGTTGTCCCAGGTGACGGCGGGCAGGTTCGGGTCGTCGACGGGGACGGTGTCGCCGGACGGGGCGGTCAGCGTCGTCGAGACGATGTCGACGACGAAGAAGAGCGAGTCGCCCACCTCGATGCCCGCGCTCGACGCGCCGCCGGAGGAGTCGTAGCCGTCGGCGCCGGTGACGCCGAGGAGCACGCGGTCGCCCACGTGCTTGCCGGTCAGTCCCTTGGAGAAGCCGGCGATGACCTGGCCGAGCGAGAAGGTGGCGGTCTTGCCGGAGCTGTAGCTCTCGTCGAAGACGTCGCCGGTGCGCCCGTCGACGCCGTGGTAGTTGACCTCGACGGAGCCGCCCTCGGTGACCTCGGCGCCGTCGCCGGGCACGAGGACCTTGCTCATCGTCTCGTTCACGCCGAGCGGCCAGGAGGCGCTGACCGTCGGCGCCTGCCCGGGCTCGCCCTCGACGTCGATCTGGTCGAGGTTGTCGATGATCGTCGCCGGGGCCTGGCTGGTCGACTCGCTCGCCTCGGGGCTCGCGCTGCTCGGGGCGGAGGCGGACGACGTCTGGTCCGACGAGGCCTCGCTCTTGCCGCACCCGGCCGCGCCGAGCAGCACGACCGGGACGAGCAGGGCCGCGGCGACGCGCCGGCGGGACAGCGCGCGGGCGGCGGGGACGGATCCACTGGAATGAACTGGCACGCGGTCATGCTACCCGTCGCCGGCCCCACGACCGGGCAGCAGCGCACGGGACCGGCCGACTCACATGCCCACGAGGTCGAGCAGGGTGCCGAGCTCCTCACGGGTCAGTTCGCGGGTCCCGCCGCTGGCCAGGTCGCCGAGCCTGACCGGCCCGATCCCGATGCGGGCCAGCCGGCGGACCGGGTGCCCGACCGAGTCCATCATGCGCCGCACGATGCGGTTGCGCCCCGAGTGCAGGGTGATCCGCACGAGGGTGCGGGAGGGCCCGCGCGAGACGAGCCTGACCCGGTCGGGCCGGATCGGCCCGTCCTCCAGGCGCAGCCCCTTCTCGAGTCGGTGCAGGACCCGGTCGTCGATGAGGCCCTCGGCGTCGACGAGGTAGGTCTTGCGCACCTCGTAGCTGGGATGGGCCAGGCGGTGGGCGAACTCGCCGTCGTTCGTGAGGATGATGAGACCCTCGGTGTCGGTGTCGAGGCGCCCCACGTGGTAGAGCCGCTGGTGGCGCGGCACGTACTGGGCGAGCGTCTCCCGGCCCTCGGGGGCGTCCATGGTCGCCACGACGCCGCGGGGCTTGTTGAGCAGCAGGTACGTGTGGCGGCGCGGGGCCGGGATGCGGGCGCCGTCGACGCGGATCGTGTCGCGCCCGGGGTCCACGCGCAGGCCCTGGGTCGTGACGACGCGCCCGTTCACCTCGACGCGGCCCTCCTCGATCATGGCCTCGGCGGCCCGGCGCGATGCCACGCCGGCCTGGGAGAGCGCCTTCTGCAGGCGGATGCCCTCGGTCTCCTCACGGTCGCTGGTCCGGCTCATCGTGCTCCTGTCCCTCGTCCTCGTCCGCGCGCCGCCCGGCGGTCTCGTCGGCGTCCTGCGCCTCGGCGTCGGCGTCCTCGGCGGGACGGGCGAGCCGGGAGAGCTCCGCCTCGAGGGCGGAGGCGTCCGGCAGCAGCGGCGCGATGTCGGGCAGCCCGCTCAGGCTGTCCAAGCCTAGCCGCGCGAGGAAGTGGTCGGTGGTCACGAGCAGGCCGGCCCCGGTGGACGCGTCGGCGCCCTGCTCGTCGACGAGGTCCCGGGCGAGCAGGGTGCGCACGACGCCGTCGACGTTGACGCCCCGCACCGCCGAGACCCGCGACCGCGGCACCGGCTGGAGATAGGCGATGACGGCGAGGGTCTCCATGGCGGCCTGGGAGAGCCGGTTCCTGCCGCCGGCGCGCACCCAGGCGGCGATCCGGTCGTGGTGCTCGGGGCGGGTGTGGTAGCGCCAGCCCCCGCCGACGCGGCGCAGCTCGAAGCCGTGCCCGCCCTCGTCGTAGTGGCGGACGAGCCCGTCGAGGGCCTCGCGCACGATCCCGACGGGCGCCCCGGCCGCCTCGGCGAGCATCGTCTCGTCGGCCGGCTCCTCGCTCATGAGGAGCAGGGCCTCGAGGAGGCCGGAGATCTCCTCGGCGGTGGGCACGGGCCGCTCCTCGGCGTCCTGCCGGTCGTCGTCGGCGGGCACGGGCCGCTCCTCGTCACTCATGGCGCTCTCCTGTCTGCTCGTCGGGCCCGGTCGGCTCCTGACCGGCCGGCACGTCGAACTCGTCGCTGATGGACAGCTCGCCGTCGGCCCGCCCGGTCCAGCGCACGGTGAGCTCGCCCAGCGGGGAGAGCTGCTCGAAGGACACCGCGGCCTGGCGGAAGAGCTCCAGCAGGGCCAGGAAGCGGGCGACGACGGTCATCCTGTCGGCGCCGGCGGTCAGCGCACGGAAGCTGGCCCGGCCGCAGTCGCGCAGCCGGTCGACGAGGACCCTGGCCTGCTCGCCGACGTTGACGGTGACGACGTGCAGCTGCTCCAGGGGCATCGTCACGACGTCGGGCGGCGAGAGGGCGCGCACGGCCAGCCGGGCCAGACGCTCCGCGCCGCCGGGGATCGTCACCTCGGGCAGCAGCCCGCGGAACTCGTCCTCGAGACCGCCGGGCCGGGCGAAGCGGCGGGCCTCGGCGTCCATGAGAGCGGCGAACTGCACCGAGACCCGCTTGAAGGCGCGGTACTGGAGCAGCCGGGCGAACAGCAGGTCGCGGGCCTCGAGCAGGGCCAGGTCCTCGGGGTCGTCGACCTCGCCGCTGGGCAGCAGCCGGGCCGCCTTCAGGTCGAGGAGGGTCGCCGCGACGACGAGGAAGCTGCTGGTGCGCTCGAGGTCCCAGCGCGCCCCGGCGGCCCTCACCTGGGCGATGAACTCGTCGGTCACCCGCGACAGGGCGACCTCGGTGATGTCCAGCCGGTGCTTGTTGATGAGCTGGAGGAGCAGGTCGAACGGACCGTCGAAGTTGTCGAGGCTCACGTGGAAGCCGTGCTCGCCGCCGGCCCCGACCCGGTCCGGCTGCGCGCCGCCGTCCTCGGCCATCTCAGGCCCTCAGGCGCCTGACCAGCTCGGACGCCTCGCCGTTGGCGGCGAGGTCGGCCAGGGCGATGGCGATGGCCTCGCGGACGATGCGGCCCCGGTCGGCAGAGGCGCGGTGCCGGGCGCGCAGGGCCAGACGGGCCCGTTCGAGCCCGAGCAGCTCCTCGCCGGACAGGTAGATCGTGATCTTCTCGTCGTGGCGCACCCGCCCGCTCGTCGCGCCGACGGGCCCGGCGTCGGGACCGTCCTGCCGCGCGACGGCCCGCGGGTCGGCGGGGACGGCGCCCTGCGTGGGGCGGAAGAACTCCTCCGCCCCGGGCAGGCTCACCCTTCGTGGCACCGGACCAGCACCTCCTTGGCGAGCATGCGGTAGGCCGCGGCGCCCGGGGAGCCGGAGTCGTAGGTGGTGATGGGCTCGCCGGCGACGGTGGTCTCGGGGAAGCGGATGGTGCGCCGCACGACGGTGTGGAAGACCTCGTCGCCGAAGACCTCCAGCACACGGGTGAGCACCTCGCGGGTGTGCACGGTGCGGCCGTCGAACATGGTGGCCAGCACGCCGAGGACGCGCAGCTCGGGGTTGAGCCGGTCGATGACCTTGTTGATCGTGTCGGACAGCAGGGCGACGCCGCGCAGCGCGAAGTACTCGCACTCCAGCGGGATGATGACGCGGTCGGAGGCGGTGAGCGCGTTGATGGTGAGCAGCCCGAGGGAGGGCGCGCAGTCGATGAGGATGAAGTCGTAGCGCTCGCGCAGCGGGTCGAGGACGCGCTTGAGGGTCTGCTCGCGGGCGACCTCGCCGACGAGCTGCACCTCGGCGGCCGACAGGTCGATGTTGGCCGGCATGAGGTCCATGCCGGGCACATCGGTCGGCAGGACGACGTCGTCGACGTCGTACTCGGCGCTCAGCAGCAGGTTGTAGATGCTCCGCTCGAGGGTGTGCGGGTGCACTCCGAGGCCGAGGGAGGCCGATCCCTGGGGGTCGAAGTCCACGAGGAGCACCCGGCGTCCGAGCTCGGTCAGGGCGGCGCCGAGGTTGATCGTCGTCGTGGTCTTGCCGACGCCGCCCTTCTGGTTGCACAGGGCGATGACCACCGCCCGCCGGGGGCCCTCGGCCGGGGGCGGCACGACGAGCTCCGGCATGGGCCGACCCATCGGGTCGGGCTCCTCGGCCGGGGCGTCCGCGCCGAGACCGGGCAGATTCTCCGATGTCATCAGTGGGCTCCTCACGACGTTGGTGGGACCAGCGTAGTCACCCCTGTGTCCGACCCGCACGCCGACAACGGCCCGGGCGGCGGTCGGAACCATTGACAGTCGGGCCGGGAGCACTTAACATAACACGTGTTATGCTTCATCGAGGAGGCTTGACATGCCAGAACTGTCGCGTCGCGCGGCCCTGGGCCTGGGCGCCGTCGCCGCACTGGGCACGGCGCTCTCCTGGCGGCGGCTCACCGGGCTCGACATCGAGGGGCGCCGCTCCGACGCCCTGACGATCGCCCTCAACGGCACCGCGCAGGACGCCGCGGCCGACGAAGGACTGATCAGGGCCTTCCAGGACGTCCACCCCGACATCCCCGTCCGCATCACCCCCATCCAGGGCACCGACTGGAGCGACTTCTTCGCGAAGATCCTCACCCTCGTGGCCGCCGGCACGGCCCCCGACGTCGTCATGGTCGCCACCGAGGGCACCCAGCTCTTCGCCGAGCGGCTCGCCCAACCGCTCGACGAGTACGTCAGGCGCGACCGCGACGAGCTGCGGGAGTTCTTCGCCGACGTCCACCCCTCGCTCATCGAGGCCTTCATGTATCAGGGCAGTCTCTTCCAACTGCCGCTGAGCTTCAACGCGGCGAACATGTTCTTCTCCCGACAGGCCCTGGAGACGGCCGGGCTGGACCGCCCCGCCGACGACTGGACCTGGGACGACTTCCGCGAGCTCCTGAGAGCCATGCGGTCCGCGGCCACGGGGACCTTCCGGCCCTTCTTCTGGACGAACCGGATGTGGGGCGGCATCGTGCCCTGGCTGTACACGAACGGCACGAGCTTCCTCAAGCCCGAGCGGTTCGCCGGCGGCGACTGGCTGTGGCAGGAGTTCTACCCGGACGAGCACGACCGGTCCGGGGGCCACCGCTGGGAGCAGCCGAACGCCGACGACCCCGCGGTGCTCGAGGCCTTCGAGTTCATGCAGGAGCTCATCGCCGAGGACCTCGGCTCCTCCCCCGCCTCGGGCGGGGGCAACGAGCTCGTGAGCCGCTTCAGCACCGGCGTCATCGGCATGACCCCGTCCGGGGGTTACTGGGTCAACGGCCTCTCGGAGGCCGGCATGGCCAAGGACCAGTACGACGTCGCCTACTTCCCCGGTCACCGGACCCAGCAGCACCAGTTCGGGGCCTCGGGCTACGCGATCATGAAGTCGTCCGAGCGCAAGGACGCGGCCTGGGAGTGGCTGAAGTTCGTCGTCTCGCCCCGGGGCATGCGGATCGCCCAGACGAAACCGGACTCCAGCTCCGCGCGCCGCTCGTACAACGCGGAGCTGTACGCACCGACCGGGCCCGAGCACTGGGGCGTCTTCTACGACACGCTCGACCGGTTCCCCACGACGGCCCCCATCCCGGCGCCTCCGCAGGAGGCGGCGGTGGAGACCGCTCTCCTCAAGAACGTCCTCAACGCGGTCACCGGTTCACGGGAGAACGTGCGGACGGCGCTGAGCAACCTGCAGCGCGACCTCGAACTGGCACTGGCCCGGGAGTGATCATGGCCCACGTCTCCTCCAGCACACGCGCCGCCGCCCGCCGCGGGGAGGGCAGGCTCGCCGCCTGCCTCCTCGCTCCCACCGTGATCGGGGTCGGGCTCTTCACCCTCCTCCCCATGGCGGCCTCGATCCTCCTCGCCTTCTTCGACTGGGACATCGTCTCGACCCCGGAGTTCGTCGGTCTCGACAACTTCGCGTCCGTGGCGACGAACCCGACGATCCGGGTGTCCTTCCTCAACACCTTCGGTTTCGTCGTCGTCGCCGTCGCCCTGCAGATCCTCGTGGCGCTCGTCCTCGCCGTGCTCGTGCAGACGCGGATGCCGGGCTGGCTGCGCGCCTTCTTCCGGTCGGCCTTCTTCTTCCCGCTCATCCTGTCCGCCGCCTCGGTCTCCCTCATCATGAGCTATCTGTTCAACGAGGACTTCGGCACCGTCAACGCGATCCTCGGCCTCGTCGGGCTGGGCCCGGTGGGCTGGCTCACGACGACGACGGGCGCCATGTGCGTCACCGTGCTCGTCTACGTCTGGCAGAACTTCGGCTTCACCTTCCTGCTGTTCGTCGGCGGCCTGGCCTCGATACCCAAGGACGTCTACGAGGCCGCCGACATCGACGGGGCGAGCGGCTGGCGCCAGCTCACCCGCATCACGCTGCCCCTCATCAGCCCGACGATGCTCGTCGCCAGCGTCATGGCGATCATCTCGGCACTGCAGATCTTCGACCAGCCCTATGTGCTCACGAGGGGAGGCCCGGGCGACTCCACCCGCACCGCCGTCATGGTCATCTACCAGTCGGCGTTCCAGGAGCTCCACTTCGGCCTCGCCTCGGCCATCGGCCTCCTGCTCATGGTCATCATCATGATCGCCACCTGGCTCCAGTTCCGCCTGTCCCGCCGTTTCGTCTTCTACATGTGAGGATCCGCGATGTCATCCGCATCCGTCAGCGCCCGTGGTCAGGCCCGCCGCGGAGCACGCGTCCTCTTCGTGACGCGGGTGGCCGTGCTCGGCGTCGCCCTCGTCCTCACCCTCGGCCCGGTCGTCTGGACCCTGGTCACGGCGCTCACCCCCCTCGACGAGACCGGGCACCGCCGCCTCGGCCTGGCGGCCTTCCGGGACGTCTTCTCCCAGGTCGACGTCCTGCGCCTGTTCTGGAACTCCACGCTGGTCACCGGGCTGTGCGCCCTCGGCCAGATGGCCACGGCGGCGCTGGCCGGCTACGCCTTCGCGCGGCTGCGCTTCCGGGGCTCGAACCTGCTGTTCGGCGTGATCCTCGCCACCATGATGATCCCCATGCAGGTGACGATCGTGCCGGTGTTCATGCTCATCCGCGGCATGGGGCTGGCGGACACGCTGCTGGCCCTCGTCCTGCCCGCCCTGCCCACCGCGTTCGGCACCTTCCTCATGCGGCAGTACTTCATGGGCATCCCGGACAGTCTCGGCGAGGCGGCCCAGGTCGACGGGGCCTCCCCCTGGCGGATCTTCAGCAGGATCTACCTGCCGCTGGCGACGCCGGGGCTGGCCATCGTCGGGATCCTGGCGTTCAACGCGATCTGGAACGAGTTCTTCCGGCCGCTCATCATGACGATCAGCGAGGACAACTTCACCCTGCCGCTGGGGCTGGTGAGCCTCCAGGGGCGGATGGGCAGCGGCTCGATGGCCACCGTGCTCGCCGGGGTCGTCCTCTCGATGGTCCCCGCACTCGTCGTCTTCGTCCTCGGGCAGCGTCCGCTGCGCGAGGGTCTCACCGCAGGGGCCGTGAAGTGACCGACCCCGCCCTCCCCGGCCTCCACGTCCGCCCGGCACGCGGCTGGGTGAACGATCCCAACGGGCTGTGCCGGGCCGGCGGACGCTGGCACGTGTTCTTCCAGCACAACCCGCACGCGCCCCGGCACGGGCGCATCGCCTGGGGCCATGCGAGCTCGGCGGACCTCGCCCACTGGCGCGAGGAGCCGATCGCGATGGAGCCCGTTCCCGGGGGGCTCGACGCCGCCGGCTGCTGGAGCGGCTGCCTCGTCATGGACGGCACGACGCCGACCATCTGCTACACGGCGGTGCCCGACGCGCCGGAGAACGCCGTCGGGCGCACCGCCACCGGCAGCGCCGACCTGTCCGCGTGGACGCGGGCCGGGCGACCGAGCGCGGAGCGGATCGGCCCGCCGGGGGCGTGCACGCGCGACCCCTTCGCCGTCCGGATCGGAGGACGCCGCTGCATCGTGCAGGGCCACGGCGGCCCCGGGCGCACGGCGCGGGTGCTCGTCCACGACGCCACCGACCTCTCCGACTGGCGGCTGCTCGGCACCCTGCTCGACGGGCGGGATCCCGTGGCGCGCGAGCTCGCCCCGGCCGACGTCTGGGAGTGCCCGAACCTCGTGCGCATCGACGGGCGGTGGGTCCTGATCGTCTCGCTCCTGCGCACCGACGGCGGCCGCGCGCTCCTCGCCGGCGTACGGTGGCTGCGCGGCGAGCTCGCCGACGGCCCGACGCCCCGGTTCGTGCCGCACGAGGGCGGGACGGTGGACGCCGGGTGGCCCTTCTACGCCCCCCAGGTGCTCGTCGACGGGGAGAGGGCCCTCATGTGGGGCTGGGCGCGCGAACTCGACCGGGACGAGGCCTGGCTCGCCGGGCACGGCTGGGCGGGGACGCTCACGACGCCCCGGGAGCTGCACCTGCGCGACGGGCGCCTCGTGAGCGCCCCCGCGGCCGAGTACCTGGCGCATCGCGCCGAGCACCTGGACGGCAGCTGGTCCGTCGCCGAGGCGCCGGCCTTCGCCGTGACGACCAGCGGGCCGGGGGTCCTGGTCTGCGCCGGGGCCGAGGGGCCCGGACGGGTCGAGCTGCCCGGCCGCGCGCAGGTGCTCGTCGACGGCTCGCTGGTCGAGGTGTTCTCGGACGGCGACTGCCGCACGACCCGCGTCTACCCCACCGCGGCCTCGACGTGGCGGGTCCTGGGCGGGGGGACGGTCTCGGCGCGGGCCCTGCGCTGAGAACGCTCAGCGCGCCCGGACGGAGCCGCGCTCGACGACCGGGGCGGGGACGAGCAGCTCGCCCGGCTCGAGGCGCTGCCCGGCGATCGCGGCGAGGAGCAGCTCGACGGCCCGCTCCCCCATCGCGCGGTGCGGCAGGCCGATCGTGCTGAGGTCCAGCTGCGCGGCGATGCTCGGGTCGTCGTCGTAGCCGACCACGGAGAGCTCCCCGGGCACGTCGACGCCGGCCCGCGCGGCGGCGAGCATGACGCCGGCCGCCACCCGGTCGTTGGCGCAGACGATGCCCGTGGGCCGGTCCGGCCCGTCCAGCAGGCGGGCGCCCTCGCGCAGCCCGTCGTCGATGTCCCAGCCGCAGGTGATGACCCGGCAGGCCCCGCCGACCTCGCTCATGGCCAGCTCGTGACCGGCCAGCCGGCGCCCGGTCGCCACCTGGGCGGGCAGGCCGGTGAGCAGGGCGATGTCGCGGTGGCCGGCGTCCAGCAGCAGGCGGGTCGCCGCATGGCCGCCGCCGACCTCGTCGCTCACGACGCACGTGGCGCGCCCGTCCGGGTCGGTCGCGTCGAGCAGGATCCCGGGCACCTGGCCGAAGGCCTCGCCCAGACGCCACTCGCACAGGCTGCCCGGCGCGATGATGAGGCCGTCGACCTGCCGTGCGAGCAGCGCCCCGATGGCCTCCTCGTCCTGCTGGCGCCCCCGGGCGTCCATGACGAGCAGCAGGTGGTCCGATTCCGCGGCCCTGATCGTCGCGCCCGTGATCATGCCGCCGCCGTAGGGGCCCGAGGTCACGTCGGTGACGACGCCGAGCAGATGGGTCCGCCGGTCGCGCAGGCTGCGGGCGACCCGGTTGGGCCGGTAGCCCAGCCTCTTCGCGGCCGCCCGCACCGCGTGCTGGTTCTCCGCGGAGATCACGCCGTCGGCCCTGCCGTTGAGCACGAGCGAGACCGCGCTGCGCGAGACGCCGGCGGCCCGGGCCACGTCGTAGGAGGTGATCCTGCGGTTCGTCGGCGCGGCCCGCCCGGTTCCCGGTGTCGTGCGCATCACCTGTCATGATGCCATGCCGCCGGGCGCCGACGGGGCATCAGATCCGGGCGAGCAGCTCCGCGACGTCGTCGACGAGCAGGTCGTGCACGAGGGCGTTGCCGGGCAGGTCGGTGCCGAAGACCTCCTCGATGCCCAGAAGGGTTCCGACGATGCCCCGGGCGTCCTTCGAGCCGCGGACGACGGCCAGCCGGTCGGCCATGGGGTCGTCGATGGGCAAGGCCAGGCCGTGGGCCTCGCCGGTGGCGAGATAGGCCATCCAGGCGGCGACGCCGGCGAGGGCGTGGCGGGGGGTGCGACCGGCGGCCAGGTTGTCGCGGATCGTGCCGAGCAGGCGCAGCGGGATCTTCTGCGAGCCGTCCATGGCGATCTGGGTGGTGCGGTGGGCCAGCGCCGGGTTGGAGAAGCGCTTGAGCACCTCGGCGCCGTAGGCGGCCAGGTCCTCGCCGGGCGGGCAGGCGAGCACCGGGATGACGTCCTCGGTGATGAGCTCGCGGGCCAGCTCGGCCAGCTCGGGGTCGGCCATGGTGCGGGTGATCGTCGGGTAGCCGCGCAGGGCGCCTGCGTAGGCCAGCGTGGAGTGCGTGCCGTTGAGGATGCGCAGCTTCATGTTCTCGAAGGGCTCGACGTCGTCGGTGAGCTGGGCGCCCGCGCGCTCCCAGGCGGGTCGTTCGGCGCTGAAGCGGTCCTCGATGACCCACTGCGTGAAGAGCTCGGCGGTCACGAGGCCCTCGTCGCGCAGGCCGAGGATCTCCCGGCCCAGGGCGCGGTCGGCGTCGGTGGTGGCCGGCGCGATGCGGTCGACCATCGTGCACGGGAAGGACACGTTCGAGGCGAGGTAGCCGGTGAGTTCGTCGTCGCCGAGGGCGGTGCAGAAGCCGCCGACGAGGCGCTCGAGGACGCGGCCGTTGCTCGTGAGGTTGTCGCAGCACACGACGGTGACAGGCTCGGCGCCGGCGCGCTGGCGGGCCTGGAGGCCGCGGACGAGACGGCCGACGGCGGTGACCGGCTCGCCGCCGGCGAGGTCGGCGGCGACGCCCTCGTCGGCCAGGTCGAGGCGGCCGGAGCCGTCGCGGCGGTAGCCCTTCTCGGTAACGGTGAGGGTGACGACCCGGGTGGCCGGGTCGGCGATGCGGGCCATGAGCTCGGCGTTCTGCTCGGCCGGGTAGAGCACCTCGCGGACCTGTCCGACGACCCGCACGCCGGTGTGGTCGACGGCCCGCTCGAGGACGCCGTAGAGGCCGTCCTGGTCGGCGAGCTGGCGCTTGACGCGGTCGGAGCGCTGCGTGACGCCGCAGATGCCCCAGCGGTCGTCGCCGGTGGCGGCGAAGGCGTCCTGGGTGTAGACGGCCTGGTGGGCGCGGTGGAAGGCGCCGATGCCCAGGTGGACGATGCCGGTGCGCTGGCCGTCCCAGCCGGGGGGCGGCAGCGTGACGCCCTCGGTGTTCGCGTTCGTCAGTGTCGCCCTGGAGAGTCGTTCCATCGCGTCCCCGTCCTCCCGAACCGCATCATGATCCCCCGACCGCATCGGGCCGGTGGCCGCCGTGGCCGCGCCGCGGCAGGCGATGCCGCGGCCCCAGTCGAGGATGACGCACGCCGGCCCCGCCTGCCCATGCCGTGCCATGCGTTGCACTGGGAGCCTCTCATCCCCCTCACCCGAGACCAGCCCCGTCATCCAGGAAATGTCAGTGCCGACTGCCATGATCGGAATCAGGATTCACACGGCTCACTGTCGGAAGGAACCATCGCCATGGATGCTCTCACCTACGAAGATCTGGTCTCCGCCTGCCACGCCGGCGGGGCAAGCGTGCTCACCTCGGTCACCGAGCTCGCCCCCGCAGCGGGCCCGCATGCGGGGATCGCCCCGGCCCGGTACACGCGGGGGCGGAACGGAACCTACGCCTACGAGACGCGTTTCATCGACGGGCGGCCCCAGAGCGCGGTCGTCGTCGACGGCAAGGCCAGCCAGCTCAATCGCGTGGAGGATGCCATGGCGCTGGCCATCCAAGAGGGCGACCCCGCGCTGAGCAGGATGCCCCGCATGCGCGTCGACTACGGCGAATTCAGCGCCTACGATTATGAACTTCCCCATCGCTTCGTCGACGGTCATTTCCGTTTCGGGACCGTCGACGGGAAGCCCACCACCGACAGCCCCGTGTACCGCGCCGCACGGAACTCCACGCCGGCGGACTCCCGAGCCCTGCTCGAACTCAGCCCGGTCAGCCTCGTCCTCGGCTCCTGGGACTCCTCCCGGAAGTCCCATCAGGCCAGGTACCGTTCCTGCGCGGTCGGGGAGATCATCGGCGTCCTGGCGGACCAGAGCGAGAACGGGCGCGAGCCCTCCCCGAGGGGCGCGGCCCGCAAGGACGACATCGCCCCCAGCGTCCGGCTCAGCGGGCCCGACATGCTGGCTCTGCTCAGCACCCAGAGGGATGAGATGTCGGCGAGGACGGTCACGAAGATCGAGCAGGCGGCGAAGAACGCCAAGTCCGGCACGACCTCGGCATCGGCCCTCGGCCTCGGCGCGATCCCCCCGAGCCTCGACGCCCTCGGGCTCGTCGCCTGCAGCAGGATCATCCGTTCCCATGTGCTGTCGTTCGCGGCGCTGCGTCAGCTCAGGTTCGGCACCGACAACGACGCTGACGTCGCCTGCCGAGCGCTCCTGGCCGCGTTGGCGCTGCACGGCATCGCCTTGGCCGATGAGGAGCTGTGCCTTCGGGCGAACTGCGACCTCGTGGAGAAGAACGCCCCGCAGGTCCATCTCGACGGGCGCCGCGGAAGCTGGCGCGAGCTCGTCCCACTGACCAGGGAGATCACCGGGCCGCTCCTGTCGCGGTCCATCAACGAGGCGGTCGCCACGGCGGGGCTCACCTGGGAGGGTCAGGTCTTCGAAGTGTTGGGCAACGAGAAGATCCTCGCGGGAGTCGAGTCCAACGCAGAGGACGAGGACTGACATGCCTCAGCTGACGATCAGGGCGCACTTCCCCCTGGGTGTGTTCCAAGGTCATGAGAAAGACGGTTCACCGTCACGGCTTCCGGACACGGCACGGCTCTACTCGGCACTCGTCAACGCCGCCGGCCAGGGCACGGCGGCCGAGAAAGGCGACGACGGGCTGCAGATCTCCGCCGGCTCCGCCCGGGCACTCGGCTGGATCGAGAACCATCCACCGAAGAGGCTCATGGTGCCCGTGAGCATCCCGGTGCAGACGGGCCCCCGTCCTCTCTCATACCGGAATGAGGGAACGGCCGAGAAACCGAAGAGCGTTCTGAGGCTCCGAAAAACCTCGACCGAGATCAGCGGGGGAACGGCTCTCCTCGGGGATTTCGGCTGGTGCTGGGACGACGCCCCGACCGAGGTGCGGGAAGCACTCGAGCGCCTCTGCCCGGACGTGTCCTGCCTCGGCGAGACGGACAGCCCCGTTGTCCTCACCCTCGATCCGATCGAGTCGACGCACGAACTGGTCAGTGAGGCGAGTCAGCTGCGCCCCCGTGGAACGCCGGTCCGCACCCCGCACGAGGGAAGGCTCGAGGAACTCGAGAGGGCCTGGGACGAAGAGCATCGCAAGATTCCGAGCGTGAAGGACGATCGCCCCATGGAGTCCTCTGATGGTCCACGGACGCGACCGATACCCACCGGCTCACTGGGCACGCTGTACTACGAGCGACCAGAGTCCCCTCCTCCCGAAGACCCGTGGACATTCGCCCGGCTCGTCCCGACAGATCGCGCGTTGACGGCCAAGAACGTCGTCTCATGGTGCGTCGCCTTCCACCGCATGCTCATCGCTCTTCTGGGGAACGCAGCACCCGCCAGCGTCACGGGGCACTACGCCCCCGGCGCTCCACGCCCTGCGAACCGCGTGGCGATCCAGTACCTGCCGGCCAACCTCCTGGCGGGGCATTCCGTCGAAAACGACTTCCCGCATGGTGCGTTCGTGCTGCTCCTCCCACGAGATCTCGCGTCCGAGGATCGTGAGAGCATCGACGAGGCCCTGCGCACGCCTCGCAAACGGCTGTGGAAACGACGGGACGAAGAGGCCCTGGCGCTGGGCGCGCCCTTCGGCATCGCACTGTCCGAGTTCTGGCCCGCCCCGCCGCAGGGTTGGCACAGAAGCTGGCGGAGCCTCACCGGTCTGGTCCCCGAGACCCGACGCCAGGCTCCGCACCCCTCGCTCGGGCGGTGGGGTTTCGAGCAGGCGGCCCTGCTCTCGTTGGGGCACGTGTTCCGGGATCAGCTCGACCTCCCGTCCGGCAGGAACTACTGGGCCGTCGTCGAGTCCGTACTCGCACAGGGCGCACGGGTCACCTCCACCCACCGGGTCCCCGATCCGCAGACGGAGAGATTCGCGCACAAGGCACCGTCCTCGATCGGGACGGTTCAGCCGTACACGGCCGTACTGGAACCCGGCCGCCTGATCAGCGACAGGGCCCTCATCGCCATCGGGCAGTCCCGTCATCTCGGGGGCGGCCTGCTGGTTCCCGTCGACTCTCCGGAGGAGTCATGAGCATCACCGAAGCGGACTTCACCCGTTTCTTCGCCGCAGTCAACGACGGGCACCAGCCGTTCCCCTGGCAGGAACGACTTCTGCAAAACATCCTCTCTGCCGGTCATTGGCCGATGTCCATCACCGCACCGACGGGTTCGGGCAAGAGCGCCGTCGTCGACATCCACATCTTCCTCACGGCCCTGTCGGCAGTTGGCAGCGCTCCACGATTGCCGAGACGCCTGTGCGTCGTGGTCGGGCGGCGGGCGCTCGTGGACTCCCAGGCCGATCGTGCCCAGCGGATCCTCGACTGGCTCGAATCCCGAGATTGTCAGCTGGCTCAGGAGATGGGCGATGCCCTGCTCAGCCTGTGCTCCACACAATCATCACCACCCGTCGTCCTGGCCAATCTGCGTGGCGGTCTCGCCACGGACAAACGTTGGATCGACGATCCCAGCGCCTGTTCGGTGATCTGCGCAACGCCGGACATGTGGGGCAGTCGGCTCCTGTTCCGCGGCTACGGCACGAGCAGAGCAGCAAGGCCTCGAGAGGCGGGCCTGCTCGGGATCGATTCGGTCGTCGTCATTGACGAGGCTCACCTGTCACGCCAGCTCCTCGGCACGGCCCGTTGGGTGTCCGCGCAGAACGCAGAACCGGCCTCGACGCTCGGGCTGCCCGGGCTGCAGGTCGTCGAGTCGTCCGCCACCGCACGCCCCGGGCCCGCCACGGAGCGGATCGGGATCGATGCCTCCGACTTGGCAGACCCCCAGCTGGCTCCCAGGATGACCAGACCGAAACCGGTCGAGGTGATCAGCTCCTCGCGCTGGAGCGGCACGAAAGCGACCAAGGCCTACATCGAGGAGATCATTGCCGCTCTCAAGGAGCTGCGCGATCAGACGCCGGGCGGCACGATCGGTTGCGTCGTCAACCGCATCGACACGGCGCTGCGCATAGCGGATTCCCTCGGGAAGGACTGCCCGTGCTGGGTGGGGCCCATGCGTCCCGCAGATCTGCACAAGATCAAGGGTCTTCTCGGCTTGCTCCGCGCTCCGGGCGCCGACGACACGACGCAGGCCCCGCCCTTCCTCATCGCCACTCAGACCGTCGAGGTCGGCGTCGACATCGATCTCGCGGGTCTCGTGACCGAGTTGGCGTCCGCAGAGAGCATGGCGCAGCGCTTCGGCAGGGTGAACCGGCGAGGCCTCCGCGGCGAGGCCCGCATCAAGGTCATCGCCCCGAGCGACAAGGACATCACCCCGAGCAAGGGGAAGATCAAAGACCAAGCCCCCTACGGAGTCGACGATCTCCGTGCCGGCCTGAACTGGCTGAGAGGATTCGACGGGCCGCAGGGGGCGTGCCCGGCCAGAATCATGGAGGCTTATTCATAGGGTGTAGGTGAATATGATTCCGAGTATTGTTGTGATGGCGTCCGGGAGGGCGTCGATGGGGCGTCTATAACCGGTTTTGAGGGTTTTCCATGTTTTGAGGTGGGCGATGACTTGTTCGATCCTCCACCTGATCCGGTCGATGGCCCGGTTGAAGTTCTTGTCGGCCTCGGACAGGGGAAGACCCGGGAGTTTCTTGACAGGGGTGATCAGGCCCATCCCGACATACCCTTTGTCCGCGATGTGAGGCACGGAGGAAGAACCCGGATCGTGGGTCGTGGTCTCGCCCGGACCCTCGAGAAGGCCTGATTCGGTGAGGGCCCGGGCATCATGGACCCG
>NZ_AUFR01000029.1 GCF_000426605.1 Propionibacterium acidifaciens DSM 21887 | reverse complement strand
GAATGGAGACAACAACACAAGGCAGCAGCCCGAGACCAACCATCAACCACTGCCTGAAAAACCTATATCACTCCATGCGCCGCCCCGGCCCGGGACACGGCGGGCGGCCTCGTGGCCGTGGACGGCCGCGCCGGTCGCGATGGGGTACGGCCGGTTCAGTGGTCGCTCGGCGCCCGGCGCTCCGGGTGGTCGAGGTCGATGGCCGCCAGCTCGCCGACGATGACCAGTGACGGGGGCCGCACCCGGCGGGCCTCCATCGCAGCGGCGGCCTCGCCGAGGGTCGTCGTCCACGAGGCCTGGTCGGGCAGCGAGGCGTTCGAGACGATGCCGACGGGCGTGCCGGGCGCCAGGCCGCCGGCGATGAGTTCGGGGGCGATGTCGCGCAGGTGCGCGACGCCCATGAGGATCACGAGCGTCGTGCGGCTGCGGGCCAGCTCGCGCCAGGGCACCTCGGAGCGGGGGTCGTTCGGCGAGACGTGGCCCGAGACCACGGTGAAGCCCTGCACCAGGTGACGGTGCGTCAGCGGGATGCCGGCCAGCGCCGGGCCCGAGGTGGACGAGGTGACGCCCGGCACGACGCGCACCGGCACGCCGGCCTCGGCGCAGGCCTGCCACTCCTCGCCGCCGCGGCCGAAGACGAAGCAGTCGCCGCCCTTGAGTCGCACGACCCGTCGGCCGCGCCGCGCATGGGCGACGAGCAGCCGGTTGATCTCCTCCTGGGGCACGTAGGAGCCCTGCGGGACCTTGCCGACCGGGACGCGTTCGGCGTCGGCGGGCGCCTGGTCGAGGACCTCGGCCGGGGCCAGCCGGTCGTAGAGCACGACATCGGCCTGCCGGATCGCCTTGAGCCCGGCGACGGTGATGAGGTCGGGGTCGCCGGGGCCGCCGCCCACGAGGGTGACGGTGCCGGGCTGCAGCGTGATGTCCATCTGTCCTTCCTGACGATCGGCGCGCGGTCCGGCAGGATCAGCGCGCTGCCCCGTCGTGGGCGCCCGCGGGCCGTTCGTCCGTGAGCATGGCGATCGCCTGCTCAAGGTTACGGGGTCGCCGGTCGAGGCCGAGCGCCGCGGCCAGCGCGAGCGTCCAGGGCTTCTCCAGGTGGGCCCGCGCGATGAGCCCGGAGTCGGCCAGCAGCTCGTCGACCGGGCCCTGGCGCACGGCGGCGTCGCAGACCACGGCGGCCTCGTCGGCCCAGTCCAGGGCCAGCGCCACGTCGTGGGTGGCCATGAGGATCGTCGCCCCGGCCGCGGTGAGCCGGTCGAGCGCCTCGCGCATCTGCCGCACACCGGCCGGGTCGAGGCCGGCAGTCGGCTCGTCCAGCAGCAGCAGGTCCGGGCGCATCGCCACCGCGCCGGCCGTCGCGACGCGCTTGCGCTCGCCGTACGACAGGTGGTGGGTGGCGCGCTCGGCGAGGTGATCGGCGCCGAGCAGCCGCAGGGACTGGTCCACGCGCTCGCGCACCTCGTCGACGGGCAGACCCAGGTTCATCGGGCCGAACGAGACGTCCTGGGCCACGTCGGCGCTGAACAGCTGGGCGTCGGGGTCCTGCAGGACCATCTGGACGTGGCGGCGGTGCTCGCGCAGCCCCTTGCGCGACCAGTCGAGCGGTTCGCCCTCGCGCAGCACCCGGCCCGAGGCCGGCTCCAGCGAGCCCGCCAGGACGCTCATGAGCGTCGTCTTGCCCGAGCCGTTCGCCCCGAGGAGCGCCAGGCGGGTGCCCCGCTCGATGTGCAGGGTGACGCCGTCGAGCACCCTGGGGCGGCCGGGGTGGCCGGCGACGACGTGATCGGCCTGAAGAAGTGCGGTCATGATGCGGTGCCCCCCAGACTGAGTGCCCAGATCGCCGCGATGACGGCGAGGGTGATGACGATGAAGCGGGGCGAGGCCCGGCGCCGTACGGGCAGGGTGGCCAGTGTGGTCTCGAAGCCGCGGTGGCTCATGCCCTCGTTGAGGCGCCCGGCGCGCTCCCAGGCGAGGATGCCGATGGCGCCGATGGCGGCCGCCGTGTTGTCCCAACGCCGGCGCAGTCCGTGCATGGGGCCGACGGGGTTGTCGCCGAGGCGGCAGCGCTGGGCCTCCATGACGGTGAGCATCGTGTCGAGGATGACGAACAGCAGCCGGTAGGTCAGGTTGGCGATCTCCAGCAGCGGCTCCGGCACGTGGAAGCGGCGCAGCCAGGTCAGCAGGTCGACCATCGGCGTGGTGGTGGCGAGAACCATGACGGACAGGGTGCCCGACATGCCGTGCAGGAACAGGCGCAGGGCCTGCACCGACGAGGTGGGCCCGATGCTCAGCGCTCCGAGGCTCCACCAGGCGTCCGTGGGCGTCCGGCCCACCGCCAGGAGCACCGAGACGCCGCCCAGCACGAGGAAGACGAGGGGGGCGCTCATCGCCTCGGCCAGCACGTGGAGGCGGATGCGGGCCGAGCCGAGGATGAAGGCGACGGCGGCGACCGAGACGAGGACGGTGCCCGGCCAGACCGGCGCGAGGAGCGCCGTGAGCACCAGGCCCATCGAGCAGAGCACCTTCTCACCGACGCGGCGACGCCGCCATGGGGAGTCCCAGGCGGCGTCGTCGAGAGCGTTGATGTGGTGGGAGTGGTTGTTCATCGGGCCCGGGTCATTCGTTCGTCGTCCGGTCCAGGGCGGCGTCGGCGGCCACCTGTGCGTCGGCGACCCTGGCGGCGTCGGACGAGCCGGCCTCGGCGGCCGCCTCCTTGCCGGCGACCCGCCTGCCGCTCATGCGGCCGAGGCAGAAGAAGATGATGCCCGAGCCGATGGCCGCCTGGATGGCGAACAGGCCCGACTCGACCTCACCGGCCGGTTCGAACAGCGGCTTGAACCAGGGCTCGGCGCCGGCCTGCTCGGCCGCCTCGGTGGCCGCGTCGTCCGTGCCGCCGAAGGCCTCGTCCGGGTCGGAGGCCATCTTGTTGCCCACGACGAGCGAGATGAGGAAGATGAGGACGACGGCGCCGAGCAGCGCCCAGGTCACCCACTTCTTCGAGCTGGTCAGGGCGCTGGATCCGGTGTCCGCGGTCCCGGCCGCGCCGGTCCTGCTCGTGGTGGTCTCAGACATGGGAGTCCTCCTTCGCGACGGCCGCGGCGCCGGCCCGGCCTGCGCCGATGTCGAAGCCGAGACCGGCCAGCTGCGGGGCGGCGACCCTCACCAGGAAGCGGAACAGGAGGATGCCGAGGAAGCCCTCCATGATGGACAGCGGGACCTGCGAGACGGCGAAGATGCCGAGGAACTTGAGGGCCGCGCCGACGACGCCGCTGGAGGCGTCGGGGAAGGCGAAGGCCAGCTGGAAGCTCGTCACGCAGTAGGTGGCGAGGTCGCTGATCGCCATGCACAGGAAGATCGCCAGGGCGTTCGGCCCGTGCAGCCTCTTCGTGAGCAGGTAGACCCAGTAGCCGATCCACGGGCCCGCGATGGCCATGGAGAAGGTGTTGGCGCCGAGGGTCGTGATGCCGCCGTGGGCGAGCAGCAGGGCCTGGAAGACGAGCACGATGACGCCCATGAACGCCATGACCGGCGGTTTGAACAGGATCGCCCCGACGCCGGTGCCGGTGGGGTGCGAGCTCGAGCCGGTGACGCTCGGCAGCTTGATGGAGCTGAGCAGGAAGGTGCAGGCGCCGGCGGTGGCGAGCAGGAGCTTGTTCTCGGGGTGCTCCCTGACCTCCTTGACGACCTTCACCGCCCCGTGGATCACGAACGGAGCGGCCGCCGCGTACCAGATGGCGCATTGGGCTGGGGGGAGAACGCCTTCAGCGATGTGCATGAAGTCATTCCTTTCTCGGGATCGTGCGTCCCGTCGCGGAAAGGGCCCCGAGCAGGACGTTCTCTGGCTCGCATCTCGTCGATGCTCACAGTGGCGCGACCGTGCCGGACTCCCACCGGCTTCCCGTCGCTGTCAGGGCTTGTGCACTCGGGATTATTGCACCCGCGGGGTCCGAGCCCCCAGGCGACTCCCGGGAAGTCCCCGCGCCTCTGATCTGCTTTCGTGATTGCGCATGACGGCATGGAACGACTGACTAGGGAACGGACTGGTGGGGCCGGTCGCGGGTTCGGGGGCGCCCGCTCCCGTCAGTGCCCTTCTCACTGTCGTCCCGTCCCGCCCGGGCCGGGCGCTCCGCCGCGCGGAGAACGAGGAAGGAGCGCTGCACCGGGTCCCGCCCGCCTTCGGGACGCCGGGCGGTCGCCCGGATGCCGGATGACCCGTTCGCAGGGCCCACGGGCGCTCCGCCGCGCGGAGAACGAGGACGCTCGGAGGACTCTCCCTTTTCGACCCTCATCGTCATTGCGCATGCTCCGCACAGCGAGTCCGCTCGCAGAGTCCGCTCGGACCGCTTCGGTCGGGGCCGTCAGGACAGCGTGTAGAACTCCAGCGCGATGTTGTCCGGGTCGCGGAAGGCGATGAGCGCGCCGGTGGCTCCGCGGACGATGCCGCTGTTCTCCACGCCCGCACTCCCGAGCCGGGCCTCCCAGGCGCGCAGCACGGCCGTGTCGGGCACCGCGAGGCTCAGATGGTCCAGGCCGGCGCGGTGCTCGTCGAAGGGGCCGGGTGCCGCGGTCCTGCCGTGGCTGACGAGGCCGAGCGTCACCGGGCCGAGCTGCACCAGCGCCTTCGTCATGGGGCCGATGTCGAGGCGTCGCAGCTCCCGGGCGCCCAGCACCCGCGTGTACCAGGTCACGCTCGTGTCGAGGTCGGTGACGGTGATGCCGATGTGGTGGACGCCGGTGATCTGCGGGTACGCGCTCATGGCATCGAGTGAACCACCCGGATCGTCTCAGGACGAGGGCCCGGGCGAGCTGGCTCCGGCGGGCGCGACGACCCGATCCGGACGGGCTCGCAGCGCTCCTCGGCTCCTCCTCCGCCCGGGGCGGCGCACGTGCGCGAGCGTGCACGTCTCGGGGCGGGGCCCGGGGCCTCTCCCGCCCGGGCGGTGACGGCATCGGTCGGGCGCTGGCGTCGTCCCTGCGTCCTGTCTCGTCGTGCGGAGACGTTCACTGCGCGCAGATCGACTGTCATCGCGCATTCTTCGCACGGTGAGTCCGCTGAGTCCGTTCGGGGCGGGCGCGGCGTCAGCGCTCGGCGAGCAGGGGCAGGGCGAACCGCCGCAGCGCCGGCGAACCGGTGAGACGGCGCGCGCCCATCCCGGCGTCCCGGAAGCATCGGTCGGGGTCGACGACGACCGCCCCGTCGATCTCGCGGACACAGGCGGGGTAGGCCTCGGGCGCCGGGGGAGCGCTCGGCCCCACCAGGTGCACCCGCGCCCCGGCGCAGAGCTCGAGCAGGCGCGGAAGGGTCTTGTTGGTCAGCGCCGAGCCGGTGATCGCGACGACCTCGCGGCCGGGCAGCTCGTACTCGCAGGCGGAATCGGGCAGGTCGTCGCCGCGGGGGCGCCGCTCCAGGACGACGGTCCGCCCGCCCAGCTGCTCGACGAAGGAGAAGTGCCCGATGACCGCGCTGCGGCTTCCGACCAGCACCGGCACGAGTCGGGCGCCGGCCTCGGCGCGTTCGTCCCAGGCCAGTCCCGGACGACCGGTCAGCCGCTCGGGCCGGGCGTACCAGGCGTTGAGCGCGGCGACCCCGAGGCTCGCCAGGCGCAGGTCCCAGCTCGTCGCGAGCGCGGCCACCTCGTGCAGCCCGGCCCCGACGACCGCCGGCTCGGGCCCGGTCGGCCCGCCCCGGTAGGTCATCGCCACGCCCATCGTCCCCGCGTCGGTGCCGACGACCGTCCAGCGGTTCACCAGCGCCCTCGTCACGGTGATGCCCTCGGGCACCCCGCCGATGAGTCGTCCGTACAGCTCCCATGGGTCCGCCATGGCGCACCTCCCGTTCGGGCCGCGGCTCCGGGGCCGTGGCGCATCCGCGCTCGACATCGTGCCACGCATTCGCGGACCCGGCATCCCGGCCCGATCGGAGCCGGACGGGCCTGTCCACGAGCCCTCGACGAGGGGCCCCGGCTACGCTGGGAGGCATGTTCGGGACGGGGCCTGTTCGCGGGGCCCGGCTGCGGGGCCGTCCGTGGCAGGAGCGCCGCGTGCCGGTGCTGCGCGCACGTGCCGCGGACCCGGGCCCGGCTCGGACGACCCCGGGCGCCGTCCCGGGTCGGACCCGCCGAAGGAGTCGACGATGACCATTCTCGTCCCGGGCGAGGCCCTGGCCGGCGTGCTCGCCCGCTTCGGCGCGGCCGTCATGGTGACGCCGCGGTCCGGCTCCTGGTCGCGCGTGCTCACCGTCGACGCACACGCCGAGACGACGCCGGCCGGCGTCGAGATCGTCGTCGAGTCGCCGCACCCGGCCGGTCTGCGCCGGGTCGCCGCCGAGCCGCTCGTCACCCTCGTCTGGCCGCCGCTCGTGCACCACGGGCACAGTCTCGTCGTCGATGGCTGGGGCCGTGTCGACGGGCCCGACATCCGCGTCCGCCTCGACCACGCCGTGCTGCACCGTCCCGGCTCCCACTCCGACGGGCCCGACTGGCTCTGGTGAGGGCCCGTGGCGACGGGAGGCCCTGTGGGGAGGGGGATGGTTCCTCTCCGCCGGGGCACGCCCGGGCCCGGCCGGGGAGCCCCATCGATCCCCGGGCCCGACAGGCCGGGGGAGCCGACGACGGGGGCCCCATCGGCTCCGCGCTCCGGAATAACCGGGGCCCGGAAACGGTTGAGCCAGGTGGACTCAATGAGATGAGTTGAGTGCGCTACACTCAATGAGGTGCCGCTCGGAAGGGCGCACCGCGAGAGCGGACGAGGCTTGCGGGCCGGATGCGGACAGCACCCTGCGCAGCCGGCCCGGACAATTCAACAGTCATCGGGGCGCCGCCGGGAGGCGGGGCCCGCAAGGAGGAGGACGGCGCAGGCCGTCCCACTAGTGGAGGAACAACAATGGCTCGTGCAGTAGGTATCGACCTCGGCACCACCAACTCGGTCATCGCCGTTCTCGAGGGCGGCGAGCCGACCGTCATCCAGAACGCCGAGGGCGCCCGCACCACCCCGTCGGTCGTCGCCTTCGCCAAGAACGGCGAGGTCCTCGTCGGCGACGTCGCCAAGCGACAGGCCGTCACCAACCCCGAGCGTACGATCCGCTCGGTTAAGCGCCACATGGGCACCAGCTGGACGGCCGAGGTCGACGGCAAGACCTACCGTCCCCAGCAGGTGAGCGCCTACGTGCTCCAGAAGCTGAAGCGCGACGCCGAGGCCTACCTGGGCGAGGACGTCACGAACGCCGTCATCACCGTTCCGGCCTACTTCGGCGACGCCGAGCGGCAGGCCACCAAGGAGGCCGGCGAGATCGCGGGCCTCACCGTCGACCGCATCATCAACGAGCCGACCGCGGCGGCCCTGGCCTACGGCCTCGACAAGGCCGACCAGGAGCAGACCGTCCTCGTCTTCGATCTCGGCGGCGGCACCTTCGACGTCTCGCTGCTGGACATCTCCGACGGCGTCTTCGAGGTGAAGGCCACCAAGGGCGACGCCCGCCTGGGCGGCGACGACTGGGACCAGCGCATCGTCGACTGGCTCATCGGCCAGTTCAAGAACAAGAACGGCGTCGACCTCGGCAACGACAAGATGGCCAAGCAGCGCCTCCAGGAGGCCGCCGAGAAGGCCAAGATCGAGCTGTCGCAGGCCACCAGCACGAACATCAACATCCCGTACATCACGGCCAACCAGGCCGGCCCGCTCCACCTGGAGGAGTCGCTCACCCGCGCCGAGTTCCAGCGCCTGACCCAGGACCTGCTGGACCGCTGCCGCGAGCCCTTCCGCTCCGTGCTCAAGGACGGCGGCACCGGCGTTGGCGACATCGACCAGATCATCCTCGTCGGCGGCTCCACCCGGATGCCGGCCGTGCGCGACCTGGTGAAGGAGCTCTCCGGCGGCAAGGACCCGAACCAGTCGGTCAACCCCGACGAGGTCGTCGCCATGGGCGCGAGCCTGCAGGCCGGCGTGCTCAAGGGCGAGGTCAAGGACGTGCTGCTGCTCGACGTCACCCCGCTGAGCCTGGGCATCGAGACCCGCGGCGGCGTCATGACGCGCATGATCGAGCGCAACACGACGATCCCGACCAAGCGCTCCGAGATCTTCACCACCGCCGAGGACAACCAGCCCTCGGTGATGATCCAGGTCTACCAGGGCGAGCGCGAGTTCGCCCGCGACAACAAGTCGCTCGGCAACTTCGAGCTCACCGGCCTCATGCCGGCCCCGCGCGGCATGCCGCAGATCGAGGTGACCTTCGACATCGACGCCAACGGCATCGTGCACGTCTACGCGAAGGACACCGCTACCGGCAAGGAGCAGTCCATGACCGTCACCGGCGGCTCGGCCCTGAGCAAGGACGAGATCGACCGCATGGTCAAGGACGCCGAGGCCAACGAGGCCGCCGACAAGAAGCGCCGCGAGGCCGTCGAGATGCGCAACGAGGCCGACGCGCTGGTCTTCCGCACCGAGAAGCTGCTGGCCGACAACGGCGAGCAGATCTCCGACGACGTCAAGGCGCCGGTCACCGAGGCCGTCGGGAAGCTGAAGGAGGCCCTCAAGGGCACCGACAACGACGACGAGGTGCGGGCCGCCATGGACGACCTCAACCAGAAGGCCTCGGCCATGGGCCAGGCCATGTACCAGGCCGCGCAGGCCGCTGCGGCGTCGGCGCCCTCCGGCGAGTCCGGCGGCTCGTCGTCCGACGGCGGCGACAACGGTGGTGACGGCGGCGACGTCGTCGATGCCGAGATCGTCGACGACGACAAGTGATCGTCGGCGCCGGGGCCGACGCGCCGGTGATGCCGGAGCGTCGGACCGGCGCCCGTACGATGGCTGCTCGTGGAGGCCGTCCCGTCACCCGGACGGCCTCCACGGTGCGGCTGCTCGCCGGGGCCCACGGACGGGGCCGGCGACGGGCAGAATCGAAGAGCATCCACTGGTCGTGCGGGGGCCGTCCCGCACGGCCGCACCGCACCGGGCGCCGACCCGGTGCCATCGCCACGAGGAGCGAACACGATGACCAAGACCCCGGACCGGGGCGCCGAGCCGGACGAGCCCGCCGAGGGCGTCGGCGAGGAGTTCGCCGGTCTCACCCCCGAGGAGTTCCTCGCGCGGACCGCCGGGAGTGCCGCCGCCGAGCCCGCCGTGCCCGCCGACGGGCACGAGGGCGAGCAGGACGACCCGCTGGCCGTCGCCCAGAAGGAGCTGGCCGAGCGCACCGAGGACCTTCAGCGGCTGCAGGCCGAGTACGTCAACTACCGCAAGCGCGTCGAACGGGACCGCGACGTCGCCCGCATCCAGGGCGTCGAGTCGATCGTCCGCGATCTCATGCCGGTGCTCGACGCCATCGGCCAGGCCGAGGCGCACGGCGAGCTGACCGGCGGTTTCAAGCTGGTGGCCGACGAGCTCACGAGGGTCACGGCCGGTCACGGGCTCGCCGCCTTCGGCGAGCCCGGTGAGGAGTTTGATCCGCGCCGCCACGAGGCCCTCATGCAGGTGCCGGTGCCCGGCGACGGCGAGATGAGCATCCACGAGGTCATGCAGAAGGGCTTCGAGCTGGGCGGCACCGTCGTGCGTCCGGCGCGCGTCGTCGTCGCCGTGCCCACCGGCGAGCCCGACGGCGACGACGGGCCGGGGCGGTCGTCCGACGGGCAGCCGTCCGAGGCGCCGGGGGACGCGCCGGCGGGCGACGAACCGGAGGGCGACTAGGGCAGCGGCCCGTCAGGAACGGGGCGCGGGATGACCACTTCCACGAGACGCGGTGAGGAGGCGCGACGATGAGCACGAAGGACTGGCTCGAGAAGGACTACTACAAGGTCCTCGGCGTCTCCAAGAACGCCAAGCCGGAGCAGATCAAGAAGGCGTTCCGCAGGATCGCCCGCGAGAACCATCCCGACCAGCATCCGGGCGACAGGAGGGCCGAGGAGCGCTTCAAGGAGGCCTCCGAGGCCAATGACGTGCTGTCCGACCCGGCCAAGCGCAAGGAGTACGACGAGCTGCGCGCCGGCGGGGGCTTCCACTTCAACCGTCCGGGCGGGGCCGGCGGCGCCAACGTCAACGACGTCTTCCGGAACATGACCGGGGGGATGGGCGACAGCGGCCTCGGTGATCTGTTCGGCGGCCTGTTCACCGGCGGGGCGAGCCGCCGCACGAGCGCCCGGCACGCCCGCCGCGGCGCCGACGTCGAGGGCGAGGTCTCGATCTCCTTCGGCGAGGCGGTCAAGGGCACGACCGTCGGCATGCAGATGGTCTCGGACGACGCCTGCCCGGCCTGCCGCGGCACCGGCGCCAGGGCCGGCACCGTTCCGCGCGTCTGCCCCAACTGCCAGGGCTCGGGCGTGCGGACCGGCAGCGCCCAGGGCGTCTTCGGGCTCACCGAGCCCTGCGCCACGTGCAGCGGCCGCGGCATGATCGTCGACGATCCGTGCACGAGCTGCCACGGGTCGGGACGGGCCAGGAGCCAGCGCACCATGCAGGTGCGCATCCCCGCCGGCGTCACCGACGGCCAGCGCATTCGCGTGCGCGGCAAGGGCAGCAAGGGCGAGAACGGCGGCGCGCCCGGTGACCTCTACGTGCTCGTGCACGTGGCGGCCCACCCGCTGTTCGGGCGCAGCGGCGACAACCTCACCGTCACCGTCCCGGTCACCTACGCTGAGGCCGCGCTCGGCGCCGAGATCGAGGTGCCCTCCCTGGAGGGCGGCCGGGTGCGGCTGCGCATCCCCGCCGGCACGCCCAACGGGCGCACCTTCCGCGTCCGCGGCAAGGGCATCGGCAGGGCCAAGGGCGGTCGCGGCGATCTGCTCGTGTCCGTCGAGGTGCAGGTGCCGGCGCACCTGTCGGACGCCGCGCGCGCCGCACTCGAGGACTACGTCAGGGCGGTCGCCGAGCCCGATCCGAGGGCCGGCATGGCCGCGCGGGCGGCGAAGGGGTGAGGACGATGCGCGGGGACAGGCTGCCTCAGGTCATCGACCCGGACGCCCCGATCTTCACCGTCTCGGTGGCGGCGTCCCTGGCCGGGATGCACCCGCAGACCCTGCGCGGCTACGACCGGATGGGCCTCGTCGTGCCGCGCCGCGCCAAGGGGCGGGGGCGGCGCTACTCGCCGCGCGACATCTCGCGGCTGCGCCTCATCCAGCACCTGTCGCAGGAGGAGGGCATCAACCTCAACGGCATCCGGCGCATCATCGACATGCGCGACGAGCTCGACCAGATGCAGCGCCGGCTCGACCAGATGACCGAGCTCATGGAGGAGCTGACCGAGGTGCGCGAGGAGGTCCAGCGGGTCTTCCTCGCCGGCCCGGGCGGCGAGGTCGACTACAGCCGCTACCGTCGCTCGCCGAGGCCGCGCGCCATCGAGAGGTGAGCGGCCCGCCGGCCGCACGGGTTCCCGAGGGGCCCGGGGAGCGGGACTGCTCCCCGGGCCCCTCGGCGTCCCGTTGCCTTGTCGGCGGCCCCGTTGGGATGGGTCACGGTCGCCGGGCCCGGCATGACTCGCTGTCCCCGTCGCACAGATGATCCGGGGCCGTCGTCACCGGAGCCGGTGGCGCCGGCCGACTGCTGAGGGGGACACCCCACACGACATGTGCCCGATCATGTTGGTTTCGTCACGATGAAACCCGTTCTCGCTGAGGTGTTGACAACGTAACCCAATAGAACCAAAATTAAACGCAGATCAACGCAGATCCTGCCGTTCGCGGCACGTTCCACCGGGAGATCACACATGTCCCTACCTGACGCCACGGTCAACAAGAACCTCGAGGGCGGAGGCGCCCGCGCCTCCATCCAGCGCTTCGGGGGCTTCCTCGCCGGCATGATCATGCCGAACATCGGCGCCTTCATCGCCTGGGGCCTCGTCGCGGCCCTGTTCATCTCGTCCGGGTGGATCCCCGATGAGAACCTCGTGACGCTGAGCGATCCCATGCTCAACTATCTGCTGCCGCTGCTCATCGGCTACACGGGCGGCAGGACGGTCCACGGCACCCGGGGCGCCGTCGTCGGCGCGATCGCGACGATGGGCGTCATCGTCGGCGCCGACATCCCCATGTTCCTCGGCGCCATGGTGATGGGCCCGCTCGCCGCCTGGCTGCTCAAGAGGATCGACGGCTTCCTCGACGCCAGGGTCCCCTCCGGTTTCGAGATGCTCGTCGACAACTTCTCGCTCGGCATCCTCGGCCTCGTCCTGGCCATCCTCGGTCACGAGGGCGTCGGCCCGCTCGTCGACCTCTTCATGGGCTGGATGGCCGCCGGCGTGAACGCCCTCATCGGCCACCACATGCTGCCGCTGGCCTCGGTCCTCGTGGAGCCGGCGAAGGTGCTCTTCCTCAACAACGCCATCAACCACGGCATCCTCACCCCGCTGGGCACCGAGCAGGTGCGGACCGCGGGCCAGTCGATCCTCTTCATGGTCGAGTCCAACCCCGGTCCCGGCCTGGGCCTCCTGCTGGCCTACTGGGCCTTCGGCTCCCGGCGCATCCGTCAGTCGGTTCCCGGCGCCGTCATCATCCACCTGTTCGGCGGCATCCACGAGATCTTCTTCCCCTACGTGCTCATGAAGCCGAAGACGATCCTCGCCACCATGGCCGGCGCCATGTCCGGTCTGGCCGTCGGCACGCTGCTCGGCGCCGGCCTGTCCGGCCCGGCCTCGCCCGGCTCGATCATCGCCTGGTTCCTCATGTGCCCGCGGACCGGCTACCTTCCGATGATCATCGACTTCCTCGTCGCCACTGCCGTCTCCTTCCTCGTCGCCTCCGCGCTCATCCGCCCCGACAGGCGCAGGGACGACGCGGCCGATGCCGCCGAGCAGGCCCAGGAGGCCCGAGCCGCCGCAGCCGCCGGGGTCGACAGGGAGGCCGTCGGTACCGGCGACTTCGACGCCGCCGCCCTCACGAGGCTCGTCGTGGCCTGCGACGCCGGCATGGGCTCCTCGGTCATGGTCGCCTCGACGATGAAGAAGAGGCTGGCGCCCTACGGCGTCGAGGTCGTCCACACGCCGATCGACCAGATTCCCGACGACGCGACCGTCGTCCTCACCCAGGAGGGCCTGGTCGAACGGGCCCGGGCGAAGTCGCCCCGGGCCACCGTCATCCCCTTCGTCAACTATGTCGGCGACCCGGTCTTCACCGAGGTCACCGACCGGATCAGGGCTGCTCGCGAGGCGCCTGCCGAGTCCGGTGGGCCCGCGCCGACGACCGGTGACGGCGACGCCGCGGTGGCGGTCGCCGCCGCCCGGGCCGTGCGGCGCAAGAAGTCGCTGGGCCGCGACATCCTGCCGGCCGGGGCGATCAGGCTCGGTCTCCACGCGACCGACAAGCAGGACGCCATCCGTCAGGCGGGCCAGGCGCTCGTCGACGTCGGCGCAGCCGGCCCCGAGTACGTCGACGGCATGATCGAGCGCGAGGGCCAGGTGTCCACCTACATGGGCGAGGGCGTCACGATCCCCCACGGCACGAACGAGGCCCGCGCCCACATCAGACGCGCCGCACTGGGGTTCCTCCAGTTCCCCGACGGCGTCGACTGGGACGGCCGGACGTGCTACGTGGCCATCCCGATAGCCTCGGCCTCCGACGAGCACGTCGGCATCATGTCGGCGCTCGCGAGCGTGCTGGCCGACAAGACCAGGGCGGAGCAGCTGCGCACCGCCACCACTGTTGAACAGGTCCAGGAGATCCTGGCCCCGGAGGAGGACTGAACAGATGAAGGCACTTCGTTTCCACGCTCCCGAGGACGTGCGTCTCGAGGACATTCCCGAGCCGCAGTGCGGCCCCGACGAGATCAAGATCAGGGTGCGGAACTGCTCCACCTGCGGCACCGACGTGAAGATCCGCCGCAACGGGCACCAGAACATCACCCGGGTCACGACGATGGGCCACGAGGTGGCCGGCGAGATCGTCGGGATCGGCGCCGAGGTGGCCGGTGACTGGCGGGTCGGCGACCGCGTCCAGTCGATCGCCGCCGTGCCCTGCGGCGAGTGCCACGAGTGCCGCAAGGGCTGGATGCAGGTCTGCGAGAACCAGACGAGCGTCGGCTACCAGTACGACGGCGGGTTCGCCGAGTACATGATCGTGCCGGCCCAGGTGCTCAGGGTCGACGGCCTCACCAGGATCCCCGACGGCGTCGGCTTCGCCGAGGCCAGCGCCGCCGAGCCCTTCGCCTGCGCCATCAACGCCCAGGAGCAGCTCAGCATCGAGGAGGGCGACTTCGTCGTCATCTTCGGCGCCGGCCCGATCGGCTGCATGCACACCCGCATCGCCCGCGGCGTGCACAGGGCCGGGACGATCGTCATGATCGACATCAACGCCGAGCGGCTGGAGATGTCCGCCCGGGCCGTCAACCCCGACATCACGATCGACGGCTCCACCGAGGACGTCGTCGCCAGGGTCATGGAGCTCACCGACGGCCGCGGCGCCGACGTCATCATCACCGCCACCCCGGCCAATGTGGCGCAGGAGCAGGCGCTGGCGATGGCGGCGCGCAACGGGCGCATCTCGTTCTTCGGCGGCCTGCCCAAGACCGATCCGACGATCACCTGCGACTCCAACCTCGTGCACTACCGCCAGCTGCACATCCACGGCGCCAACGGCTCGGCCCCCGAGCACAACAAGCGCGCCCTCGAGTACATCGCCTCGGGTCAGGTGCCCGTCGCCGATCTCATCACGCGGCACGTCCCGCTCGAGAACGCCCTCGAGGCCCTCGACATCGTGGCAGCAGGCGAGGCGATCAAGGTCACCGTCGAGCCCTGAGCCGGCCGGTCGACGGACCGTACCACCATGCCGAGACCCGTGCGCCCCGCAGATCTGCGGGGCGCACGGGTCCGTCCGTGGGAGCCCGAGCCGTGGTGCTGCCTGTCCGGGGACGGGGCCCGTTCGGGGCGTGCTCTTCCCTGCCCTCGGGCCCGTGTGCGCCGTTCGTCCCCGGGCCGGTCCCACGGGACCATGGCGAGGTCGCGGCGATGAGGAGGGCCCTCACGGGCCGGGCTCTCGGTTCGTCGCAGCGCTCTGCGCGGCCGTGGAATCCGTGCGGTCCTCACGGGCCGGGCCCTCGGGGGCGTCCCCGACCCGCGCCTCCCTCGGGACGGCCCGGAACGGATGGCCCGGAGCCGTCCCGGCCCCGCGGGCCCGGCCGGGCTCAGCCGGTCGGCACGCAGGCGCACATGCTCGAGCCGTCGGTGATCCGTCCGGTGACGCACAGCGGTTTCGTCGCCGTCTGCGTCGAGGGTGATGACGAGATCCTGGTCCCCGTCGGCGTCGGTGTCGACCTGCTGCGCGTCCGCCACGGTGGAGCCGGTGCCGCCGTCCTGGGCGAGGGCGCCGGTGTCGATGCTGGTGACGGGCATCTGGGGGCCTCCCCTGAGGACCATGGTGCGCCGCCCGCCACCGGTGGCCGAGTCGTCGCCCGTCGCCGGGACGACGTCGCTGACGAAATCGGTCATCCCCCGGTCATCGGTGACGACGGCGGTGACGCTGACGGGCTCATCGGCCGGGAGCGGGATCGTGCTCCTGGCCCCCTCGGCGAGCTCCTCGCCGCTCTGGCGCTCGACATACCAGTCGACCCTCGTCACGGTGCCGTCAGGGTCGGTGCTCGCCGAGGCGTCGAGATCCAGCCGGTCGCCGGAACGGGTGATCCGCACGTCCCCGGCCGGCCGGACATCGGTGCTGGCGACGCCCGGCTCCTGCTGGATGAGGTCACATCGCACTTGGACGGGGGGAGTGAGGAGATTGTTCTTGATATGCATTGCGATCCATTGACTGGCCCTGCACCGTGATATCTGTCACTCATCGGCTCGCCTCGGTGGTGGACTCCGACCGGGTCCTCGTTCATGGACAGGGGGAGTTTGACGGCGTCCGGGACGCACGCTGAGCTTCTCCGGTCATCCCAGCTGCACCGTGACCTGATCCGCTCACGGCTCATGTGCTGAGCGGCGCGATCGGCCGCGAGGTCCTCCATGACTTCGGTCCTCGGAATCTTCCCCGGCTCGTCCCGCGGGCCCGGACGGCGGCGGCACGCGGCCCGGCGAGGGCCTACGATGCTGCGCGTGACCCCGTGAGGCTCGGGGCGGAGCACGGCGGGACGACGCACCGGCTGGGTGCGCGACCGGGAGGGGCAGCAGTGGCCGAGAACGATCACTCCACCGACACGCGCATGGCGCAGCGGCAGACCGGGCGCCTTCAGCGCACCCTCGGCCGCTTCGACATCGTCTTCCTCATCTTCTCGGCCGTCGTCGGCCTCGAGATGCTCGGCTCGGTCTCGGCCGAGGGCCCCCAGACCTTCACCTGGCTCGTCTTCCTCATCGCCCTCTTCCTCGTGCCCTACGCCCTCGTCTTCGCCGAGACCGGCTCGGCCTTCCCCGGCGAGGGCGGCGTCTACCTGTGGTCGCGCCGGGCCTTCGGCCGCCCGGTCGCCGCCGTCGCCTCCGCCCTCACCTGGATCACCCAGCCCGTGTGGGTCGGCGGTTCGATGGCCTTCCTCAACGCCGAGGCCGCCCGCACCCACCTCGTCCACTTCGAGGAGGGCTCGGGGCCCGACTACGCGTTCAAGATCTGCTTCATCTGGATCACCGTGCTGGCAGCCATCCTGTCGCTGTCGCGGGCCAAGTGGATCCCGACGGTGGGCGCCTTCTTCAAGCTCGGCTTCATCGGCCTCTTCGTCGCCACGGCCGTCGTCCACGCCCTCGAGAACGGCGTCCAGCCCCTGACCCGGAGCGGTTTCGCCCCGACCCGGGAGGGCTTCATCACCCTCATCCCGCTGCTGCTGTTCGCCTTCCTCGGCTTCGAGAGCTCCTCGAGCGCCTCCGGCGAGATGAAGGACGCCCAGCGCGACGTCTCGGTCTCGGTGCTGCGCTCCTCGGCGATGGCCGGCGTCTTCTACACGATCCCCGTCCTCACGATCCTCCTCGTCATCCCGCCGGGGCGCATCGACGGCATCTCGGGCCTGCTCGCCGCCGTGTCCACCGTCTTCTCGGTCTACGGCCCGGCCGCCCCCGTCATGATGACGATCGCCGTCGTCATGTTCACGCTGGCCAACATCGGCCAGGGCGCGGCGTGGATGATCATGTCCGACCGCATGCAGGCCATGGCCGCCGCCGACGGCTCGTTCTTCGGCGGCTTCTTCGGCCGCTTCCAGCCCAGGCTCGGCACCCCGGTCCGCGTCAACCTGCTCTCGGGCGTCGTCTCGACGTCCTTCATGATCGCCGCCATGAGCCTCACCGGCTCGAGCGCCGCCCTCTTCAACGTCGTCCTCGGCGTCTCGATCACGACCTACCTGTTCAGCTATCTCATCGTCATCCCGGCCGCCATGAAGCTGCGCGTCTCGGAGCCGGACGTCGTGCGGCCCTTCCGCGTGCCCGGCCCGGACTGGGTCTTCTGCGCGCTGTGCCTCGTCACGACGGCCTTCGTCGCGCTCGGCTCGTGGGTGAGCATCTTCCCCGGCACGCTCGAGACGCTCCTCGGGGTCGGCTACGACTTCTCGCAGGCCTCCGGCGTCTCGTACGCCTCCTTCGAGGCCCTCACGTTGGGCACCCTGGCCTTCATCGTCCTGCTCGCCCTCGTCGGCTACATCCGCGGCCGACGGGTGCGCGAGTACCGGGACTGAGAGGGCCGGTCACGAGGGCTCGGCGAGAAGCGCCTCCTCGCGTCGGGCCTCCACCCGCTCATGCCGTGACGATCCCCCGGGCGGCCCGCGGCGCCCCCGCGGGCGGATGTGGGAGGATCGGGGCACGAGATCCCATCCGTCGAGGAGGAGTATGAGAAAGACGCGTTGCGCGGCGGCCCTCATGGCCGGGGTCCTCGCCGTGACCGGTTTCGTCGGGTGCAGCTCCGAGAAGAACGGCTCGGCCGGCGGGGCCACGCCCTCCAGCGCCAGCCCCACCCCGACCGTCGCCTCCGAGACGCTCCTCGACCAGATGAACGACGCCATCGCGCAGGCCTCGTCGGTCCACGTGGTCGACGTCCAGCGCATCGACCAGTCCGGGACGACCCGCACCATCGACGCCCTCGGCGCCGTCGACGGCTCGAACCTGTACGCCGCCCTCACCGAGGGCGACTCGTTCGCCGAGGTCTCCGTCGCCGACGGCACCACCTGGGTGCGCGGCAACGAGACCTACTGGAAGGTCACCAACAAGCTCGCCGACGACAAGTACGAGCTCATCAAGGACAAGTGGGTCAAGGTCGGCGCCGACAGCGCCTCGAAGCTGGACCAGTCCACCATCCCCCGCTCGCTCGTCGACCTCGTGCTGAAGGATCTCGACACGAGCGCGGTCGATCGCTCCAGCTTCGGCACCACCGACGACGGTGCGCAGACCATCGTGCTCACCGACGGCCGCAACACGGAGTTCGTCCTCGACCCGGCCACGAGCCTGCCGCTGTCGATGACCGACGGCGCCAGCGACCTGACCTTCGACAACTGGAACGCCGTGCCCGCCCAGCCGGCCCCCCCTGGCGACCAGGTCGTCGACGGCAGCGGCGGCTGACGCGCCGGCCGTTCCTCGCACAGCGCCGGACGGAGCGGGGCGCCCACCGGCCGGTGGGCGCCCCGCTCGTGCGTTGTCCGCGTCATGGTCGCGCAGCCCGGCTGCGGCTGGGCCGGGGGCGTTCTGCCCGTGCATTCGCCGCGGACCGCGGCCCGCGGCGATGCGCGCGTTGGCGGCCGTCGAACCCGGCGGGCCCGCCCCGCGCGCCGTGGCCGGGCCGGTCCCTGCGCTCACGCCAGCGCGATGAGCTGCACGAGGAGGATCTTGACCACCGTGCCCAGCGCGAAGAGCGCCCCGTAGGCCGAGTCGATGCGCTCGTCGTTGACGAGCGAGTTCGCGTAGCCGAGCACCGCGGGCTGGCCGACGAAGCCCGCGAAGCCGCCGGTGGCCCGCTGCGCCGACAGGCCGAGGCGGCGCGCGGCGAGCAGCAGCCCGGCGCCGCCGAGGGCCAGCGAGCCGGCCGAGACGAGCACGATCCGCAGGCAGTCCCACGTGAGCAGCTTCGACGAGAAGGCCGGGCCGGTGGCCAGGCCGACGCAGGCGAGGAAGATCATGAGGCCGAGCTGGCGCAGGATCCGGTTCGTCGCATGGGGGAGGTCCCAGCGGAAGGGCCCGGTGCGGTGCAGGGCGCCGAGGACCATGCCGACGACGAGGGGGCCCGCCGCGGCGCCGAGGCTGAAGCGCAGACCGCCGGGCAGCGGCACCGCGACGGCGCCGGCGAGCATGCCGAGGGCGATGCCCATGCCGAGGGTCAGCGCGTCCACCTGCGAGACGCCCGCCTCGGAGTCGCCGAAGAAGTCCTGCGCGTCGCCGAGACGCCCGCGGGGCACGACGGCCAGCACCCGGTCGCCGGGCTGCAGGACGAGGTCGTCGGTGGCGAGCATCTCCAGGTCGCCGCGGCGCACCCGGGTGACGATGCCGTCGCACTGCTCGCGCACGTCCAGGTCGCCCAGGGCGCGCCCGGCCAGGCGCGGGTTCGAGACGACGAAGCGGCGGAAGTCGACATCGCGGCGGTTCTCGGTGAGCACGTGCCGGGTGCGGTAGCCGAGGAAGCCGACCGCGGCGTTGACGTCGGCCGGCATGCCCACGACGAGCACCTCGTCGCCGGCGTGCAGCTCGTCCGTGCGGCTCATGACGCGCATCTGGCCGTCGCGCAGCAGATAGCTCATGCGGATCCTCGACGGCCAGCCGGGGATCTCCTCGATCCGCGCGTCGCGGGTGACCCTGGTGCTCACGGCCTTGATGCCGGCCTCGGCCATCGAGACGTTGTCGCGCCGGCCCGGCCAGCGCCGCGTGGCGACCACGGCGACGACGACCATGGCGACGACGACGCCGGTCGGGTACGAGACGGCGTAGGCGAAGAGCGTGTCGGGGGAGTTGCCGGTGGCCTGCTGGGCGGCGTCGATGGCCGGCGAGGTGAGCACGCCGGCGAACAGCCCGCTGACGTGGGCGGGTGTCAGGCCGAGGGCCCGGCCCGCGGCGAGCCCCGTGGCCGCCATGACGACGAGGGCGCCGATGCTCGCCACCATGAGCGCCCACTGGCGCCTCAGGTCCGACAGGAGGGTCGAGCCGGCCGACAGGCCGACCGTGTAGCAGAACAGGACGACGCCGAGCTGCCTCACGAGCGTCATGCCCTCGCCGAGCCGGGGGTCGAGCATGCCGACGAGCAGGCCGACGAAGAGCGCGCCGGCCGCGCCGAAGCGCAGCGGACCGAACCTGATCTGGCCGAGCAGCGCCCCGAGGGCGAGGACGCCCATGATGGTGACGAGCGGGTGTGCGGCGAGAAAGTCGATCATCCTGGCCCTGACTGGTCGGTTCCGGGGTGCCCGTGGGCGGCGGGACCGGCGCGGCGGCCGGGCCACTGCGCTGCGGACCGTTCGATCCTACGTCCCGGCGCGGCCGGACCCCGGAGGCGGAGGACGGCGCCCGCCTCGCCGCGCGCGAACGGGGCCCGGGGACGATGGTCGGCGCGAGGCCCGGGGCCCGCTGCGCGCGGGGGCCGGTCCGCGATAGGCGGCCTGACCGGCGGCATGTCCGATTCGGTCCGCTGCGCGCGGGGGCCGGGCATGACGACGGGCGGTGATGCCCCGGGCCGGCTCGCGTCGTGCGAACGGGGCGACCAACGAGGCAACGGGTCGGTGCCGGAGCCGGAGTGCCCATCTCGGAGCCCCTGTGTTGGGATTCGTGAGTTCATGTCGGAAAAAGGCTGGCTTTCTCTCGAACCAGGCACTAGAATCCAACGCATAGTAACATTCGGTTCGTCGGGGCCGGCGGGGATGCCGGGTCGTCGTCCACGGGGCTGCGGCCACGGGCGCAGTCGCTCCCCGAGGCGGGCCGATGCGTGTCCCTCGGTGCGGGCGCCCCGGCCCCGCACCGGCGATGATCCCAATGACGGGAGGTGGGCCATGTACCCGCAGGAGCGCCACAGGTGGCTCGTCGAGCATGCGCGCCAGAGCGGCCGCGTCTCGGTGGCCGAGGCCTCCGCGCAGCTCGGCGTCGTCCCCGAGACGATCCGCCGCGACCTCGACCAGCTCGCCGCCCGGTCCCTGCTGCGGCGCGTCCACGGCGGCGCGATCCCCGCTGGTTTCGACCAGCTGGGCGACGCGCCGCTCGACACCCGTGACGCCTCGGCCGTCGAGGAGAAGGAGCGCATGGCCGCCCGGGCGGTCGACGAGCTGCCGGCCGACGGCGGCACCATCCTGCTCGACGCCGGCTCCTCGGTGGGGCGGCTGGCCGCCCGCCTGCCCGCCGGCTCGCACCACGTCGTCTTCACGAACTCGGCCCCCATCGCCGCGCTCGTCGGCGCGCGCACCAGCTGCGAGGTGCGCCTCATCGGCGGGCGGTTGCGCGGCACGACGTCCGCCACCGTCGGCAACGCCGCCGAGTTCGAGCGGCTTCGCGTCGACGTGGCCTTCATGGGCACCAACGCCCTGTCCGTCGAGCACGGCCTGTCGACGCCCGACATGGACGAGGCGGCCACCAAGACCGCCATGATCGGCGCGGCCCGCACCGTCGTCGTGCTCGCCGACGCCCGCAAGATCGGCGCCGAGTCCACGGTGCGCTTCGCCGCCCTCGACGACGTCGACGTCCTCGTCACCGACACCGGCATCCCGCAGCGTCAACTCGAAGTCATCCGGAACAAGGACCTGAAGGTGGTCTGCGCATGATCGTCACCGTCACCGCCAACCCCAGCCTCGACCGCTCCGCCGCCCTGGCGTCCCCCATCGTCCGCGGCCAGGTGCACCGCCTGTCCGACATCTCGGTCGTCGCGGCGGGCAAGGGCGTCAACATCTCCCGGGCCCTCCGCAACGCCGGCGTGCCGACCCGGGCGGTCGTCCCCGCGCCCGAGCACGACCCGCTGCTCACGGGCATGGCCGCCGCCGGCATCGACCACCTCAGCGTGCCCGTCGCCCACCCGGTGCGCACGAACCTGACGGTCACCGAGCCCGACGGCACGACGACGAAGTTCAACGAGCCCGGCGCCGGGCTCGACGCGGACGAGCGCGCCGGCCTCGAGGCCGCCGTCGGCGAGGCCGCCGTCGGCGCCGACTGGATCGTCATGAGCGGCTCCCTGCCGCCGGGCCTGCCCGTCGACTGGTACGCGCGGATGGTCGCCGCCCTGCGCGCGAGCGGCGCGCGGATCGCCGTCGACACCTCCGACGCCCCGCTCGCCGCCCTGGCCGGTGCGCTGCCCCAGGCGGCCCCCGACCTCATCAAGCCCAACTCCACCGAGCTCGCCCGGATCTGCGGTGGGGACGGCGACGCCATGGAGGAGGCCGCCTCGCACGGCGACTTCGGCGTCGTCCTCGAGAACGCCCGCGGCCTCGTCGCCAAGGGCATCGAGCGCGTCATGGTGACGCTCGGCGGCGCGGGCGCCCTGCTCGTCACCGCGGACGGCGCCTGGCACGGGCTCGCCGCACCCATCGAGGTGCGGTCGACCGTCGGCGCGGGGGACTCCTCGCTGGCGGGCCTGCTCATCGGGCTGGCCGCCGACGCCGACGATGACGCGGCCCTGGCGAGGGCCGTCGCCTGGGGCACGGCCGCTGCCGGTCTGCCCGGATCCACCATTCCCGACCCCGAACTGGCGGCGCGCGTGCAGGTTCGCGTCACCGCCGTCTGACCCGCGGCCCCGCCGGAGGAGCGGCGCCGCCCGCCGCATCGCCGCCCCTCCGGCGACACCGTCAGCCGCCGCCACGCGGCGTGTCCAGACCGCACCCGATCCCTGTGGGTGCGCCCCGATCCGGTTCGTCCGTCGGTCGCACCCTGGTTAGGAGAATCGTTCATGTCCGAATCCATCATCGTGCCGGAGATCGTCGCCCTCGACGTCGATCTCGGCTCGACAAAGACCGAGGTCATCACCGCCCTCGCCGGCATCATCGGCGGGGCCGGCCGGGCCGATGCCGCGGGGCTGACGCGCGACGCGCTGGCCCGCGAGGAGAAGTTCCCCACCGGCATGCCCGGACGCTTCGCCATCCCGCACTGCCGCTCGGAGGCCGTCACGAGGTCCTCGCTCGGCTTCGCCAGGCTCTCGCGCCCCGTCGACTTCGGCGGCAAGGACGGCCCGGCCGACATCATCTTCCTCATCGCGGCCGGCACCGACGGCGGCGAGGAGCACATGAAGCTGCTCACGAAACTGGCCCGTGCGATGGTGCACGAGGACTTCGTCCAGGCGCTGCGCGAGGCCCCCGACGCCGACGCGATCGTCACTCTGGTGCGCGACGTCGTCGAACCGCCGGCCCGTGCCGCGGCACCCGCGCCGGCCCCCGGGGCCTCCTCCCCGGCGGAGAAGGCCCCCGGCTCCTCGACGGCGCGCATCGTCGCCGTCACCGCGTGCCCCACCGGCATCGCCCACACCTACATGGCCGCTGACTACCTCACCGCGGCGGCGAGAAAGGCCGGCGTCGACCTGCAGGCCGAGCCCCAGGGGTCCTCGGGCTACGAGCCCCTGCCGCCGGAGGTCATCAAGGCGGCCGACGCCGTCATCTTCGCCACCGATGTGGGCGTCAAGGGCCGCAGCCGCTTCGCCGGGCTGCCCGTCATCGAGTCCGGCGTCAAACGGGCCGTCAACGAGCCCGACGCCATGGTCGCCGAGGCCGTCGCCGCCATCGACGACCCGCACGCCCACCGGGTGCACGCCGCCGAGGCGGTCGGCGCCGACGCCGAGGAGGAGAAGTCGCAGCTCGGCTGGGGCAAGCGCATCCAGCAGGCCCTCATGACCGGCGTCTCGTACATGATCCCCTTCGTCGCGGCCGGCGGCCTGCTCATCGCGCTGGGTTTCCTGTTCGGCGGCTACGAGCTCGGTGTCAAGGACGGCAACCAGGCCCTCGGCCTGAACATCGCGCTCGGCAACAGCCTCGCGAACCTGCCGGACGCCACCGGCCACGCCCTGGGCGGCTCACCGGTCATGACCTACATCGGCGCCGTGCTCTTCGCCATCGGCCAGGCGGCCTTCGGCTTCCTGCTGCCGGCTCTGGCCGGCTACATCGGTTTCGGCCTGGCCGAGCGCCCCGGCATCGCGCCCGGCTTCGTCGCCGGCGCCGTCGCCTCGCTCACCGGAGCGGGCTTCATCGGCGCCATCGTCGGCGGCCTGGTCGGCGGTCTCGTCGCCTACTGGTTCACCACTCTCAACCCGCCGCGCTGGCTGCGCGGGCTCATGCCGGTGGTGATCATCCCGCTCGTCGGCTCGTTCGTGGCCGGCGGCCTCATGTACGTCGTCCTCGGGCGCCCGCTGGCCTGGCTGACCACCGCCATGAACGACGGGCTGTCGGGCATGAGCGGGGCCTCGGCGGTCATCCTGGGTATCATCCTCGGCCTCATGATGTGCTTCGACCTGGGCGGGCCTGTCAACAAGGCCGCCTACCTGTTCGCCACGACGAACCTCAACGTGGTCAACATCGGCTCGATGAAGGTCATGGCCGCGACGATGGCCGCCGGCATGGTGCCGCCGCTGGCCATGGCCCTGTCGACGGCCCTGCGTCCGAAGTACTACACGGCGGCCGAGCGCGAGAACGGCACGGCGGCCTGGCTGCTCGGCGCCTCGTTCATCTCCGAGGGCGCCATCCCGTTCGCGGCCGCTGATCCGCTGCGCGTCATCCCCTCGATGATGGCCGGCGGCGCCGTCACCGGTGCGCTGTCGATGGCGCTCGGCGCCGCCTCGAAGGCCCCGCACGGCGGCATCTTCGTGTTCTTCGCCATCGACCGCTTCTGGGCCTTCGTCCTGGCGATCGCCGTCGGCGCCGTCGTCGCCGGGCTGCTCGTCACCCTGCTCAAGGGCATCGCTTGGCGCAGGAAGGAGGCGGTCGCGGGGCAGGACGCCTCGGCGGTGGTCACCGCCTGAACCGCATCATCCTCGGCGAGGGGGCCGGCAGGGCGCAAGCTCCGCCGGCCCCCTCGCCGTCCCGGTGCGGGGCGGTGGGGTCGCAGCCATCGGGGGAGGGCGGTCCCGGCAGCCCGCCGCCGGGACCGGGAGAAGGGCGCCTCGGCGCCGGTTTTCGTTCCTGAACCGCTGTCGTGGGCGTCTGTTCGTGCGCAGTCCGCGGGTGAGCGCTCACGGACGCATTCGGGACGCGAGACCGGTCGGTCCGATGACTCGGCGCGGCTCGGATCGATCCATGGGATCTGTCAGGGGCCGCTCGTGACCGACGGCGCCGGGGCGGTGCCCGCCCCGGCGCGGCTCCTCAGGTCTCGCCCGTGACGACCTCGCCGCCGTCGGAGCCGCCCCACTGGGACCAGGAGCCGTCGTAGAGCAGCCCGTCGTCACGGCCGACCAGTTCCAGGGCCAGCAGGACGACGGTCGCCGTCACCCCGGAGCCGCAGGAGGCGACCGGCCGGGTGCCCGCCGGGACCGCCCTGTCGAGGATCGCACGCAGCTCGGCGGGCCCGCGCATGGTGCGCCCGTCCACGAGCAGCTCGGTGAAGGGCACGTTGACGGCGCCGGGCATGTGCCCGGCCCGCAGGCCGGGGCGCGGCTCGGGCACCGCTCCGGTGAAGCGCTCGTGGGAGCGGGCGTCGACGACGACGAAGCCCGGATCGGCCAGCAGCCCCGCCAGCTCCTCCATCGGCACGACGGCCGGCTCGAAGGAGCCGCTCGCCGTGAAGTCGCCCGGTTCGGGCCCCTCGTGGGGATCGGCTCCGGCGGGCCAGGATTCGGTGGGGCCGCCGGCGTCCAACCAGGCGGGCAGGCCGCCGTCGAGGACGCTGACCCGCCGGTGGCCGGCCCGGCGCAGCATCCACCGCGCCCGCGGCGAGGAGAAGATCCCGGCGCCGTCGTAGACGATGACGCGACTGGCCTCGTCGACCCCCAGGCGGCGCACCTGCTCCTGGAAGCGGCTGATGGAGGGCAGGGTGTGGGGGAGCCCCGAGCCCGGTGCGGCCATGGCGACGTCGTGGTCGAACCATCGGGCGCCGCGGATGCGCGGCGAGGACGGCGCCGGGCCCATCGTGGCGTCGAGCACCACCAGATCCGGTTCGTCCAGGTGCTCGGCGAGCCAGCCGACGTCCACCAGCGCGGGCGCCCCGGCCGGCGGACCGGTGGCGACTGATGCGGTGCTCCCCGGTGCCGTGTCGCTCATCGGTGCTCCTTCCACGCGGCGACGGCGCTCCGCCCGATTCAGCGCGCCCCGTCAGAGTCAGCGTACTGGCGACCGGGCCGCTCCTCCACGGCCGCTCCCCGGCCCGGACCCGCGGGCGGGGCGGCCGAGCAGATCTCGGCGCCGAGGAGGCGGAATCCGGGCCCGCGCCCGAGGAGGCCGAAGCGCTGACCGGCATCGTCCCGGTGGGGCTCCCCGGCCCGGGCCCGCGCCCGGTGGAAGCGGGGTGAAAGCGCCGTGAAAGCGGTGCCGGCCAGTGTGGAGGTCATGAGCACGACAACACCGATCACGCAGTCCAGGGGCACGGTTCCGGACGGCTCCCCGCACGATCCCGCCCCCCTGGCGATCGAGGCCCGAGGCCTGCGGCGCCGCTTCGGGTCCTTCATCGCCGTCGACGGCCTCGACCTGAGGGTGCCCGAGGGCACCGTCTACGGGCTCCTGGGGCCCAACGGCGCGGGCAAGTCCACCGTGGTGAGGATGCTCACCACGCTGCTGCGCCCCACCGCGGGCGAGGCGAGCGTCATGGGGCACGACCTGCTTCGCGAGCCCCATCGGGTGCGCAGCGCCATCGGCGTCGCGGGCCAGTACGCGAGCGTCGACGAGAACCTCACCGGCGCCGAGAATCTGCGCCTGTTCGCCCGACTCACCGGGCTGTCGGGCCGCGACTGCCGCACCCGGGCCGACGAGCTCCTGGCGGCCTTCGCCCTCGCCGACGCCGCCGGCAAGCAGGTCCACGGCTACTCGGGCGGGATGCGCCGTCGCCTCGACCTGGCGATCTCCCTCGTCGCCGCGCCGCCCCTGATCTTCCTGGACGAGCCGACCACGGGGCTGGACCCGCGCACCCGCGAGCAGATGTGGGACGTCGTCGAGGGCCTCGTCGCCCGGGGCGCCACGGTCCTGCTCACCACCCAGTACCTCGAGGAGGCCGACCGCCTGGCCGACCGGATCGGCATCATCGATCACGGGCGCATGATCGCCGAGGGGACCGCCGACGAGCTCAAGGACGCAGTGGGCTCCTCCACGCTCGTCCTCACGTTCCCCGCCCCCGCCGACGAGGAGCGGGCGGTCCGGATCATCACCGCGCTCACGGGGGAGGACGCCCCGGCCAGTCGCACCGCCGGCAGGGTGCACGTCCCCCTGCCCGAGGACGCCTCCGCGGCGGCGACGGACGTGCTCGTGGCCCTGCGCGAGGAGGGCCTCGCCCCCGTGTCCGTCTCCGTCGACCGGCCCAGCCTCGACTCGGTCTTCCTCGCCCTGACCCGCCACGACCCCGCCCCGGACGCCCACGACGCGCCCGCCGCCGACACCGACACCGACACCGACACCGAGGAGATCGCATGAGCACCATCGTCCGGCCCCCGTCCGGCCTGCTGACCACCCGCACCCGCCGCCCGCGAGCCCGCCGCTTCGCCGAGTCCCGCCTGGCGTCCGACACCGCCGCCATGGCGTGGCGCTCGTGGCTCACGATGCTGCGCACCCCGGCGGAGTTCTTCGACGTCCTCATCCAGCCGGTCCTGTTCACCGTCATGTTCGGCGAGCTGCTCGGCGGCGCGATCAGCGGCGACGTGCGGAGCTACCTGCCCATCCTCGTGCCCGGGCTGATCATGACCAATGTGCTCACCACCTGCCAGAGCGTGGGGGTCGACCTGCGCGAGGACATGGACAAGGGGGTCTTCGACCGCTTCCGCGCCATGCCGATGTCGCGGCTGGCCCCGCTGCTCGGCCCGATGACGACCGATCTGCTGCGCTACGGCGTGTGCAGCGCCCTGACCCTCGTCACCGGCGTCGTCATGGGCTACCGGCCGGGCGGCGGCTGGTGGGGCGGCCTCGGCGCGGTCGTCCTGGCCACGGGCTGCGCCTGGGCGATCTCGTGGCTCTTCCTCCTGCTGGGCACGCTCTTCCCGTCGACGCAGGCGGTCACGAGCTTCAACACGATCCTCCTGTTCCCCCTGTGCTATCTGTCCAATGCGATGGTGCCCATCGCCACCCTGCCGCACTGGCTGAAGGTCTTCGCCGAGCACAATCCGGTCTCCTACACGGTGAGCGCCCTGCGCTACGCCCTGGACGGGACGGCCGGGACGGGGACCGCCGGTGACCTGCGGTGGGCCGTGCTGGGCTGCCTCGTCATCGTGGTCGTCGCGGCGCCCCTCACCGTGCGGCGCTACCAGAGGCCGAGCGCGTCATGAGCGGCGCGTGAACGGGAGGCGCCGGGGGCGAGGCGTCCGGTGCGCGGGGCCCGGGAACCGGGTCCTCCCCCTCGAGCGGCCGAGGAGGGCTCCGTCGCGCCCGCCCCGTCGGCGCGGCTGGGCCGCATCGGGCGGCCGCGGGCGGGCGCCCGATGGGCTCTGGCGGGTCGACGAGGGCGGATCTGATGGGGTCCGGCGGGCATGTGGCGTCGAATGCCGGCGCTGATGCCGGGGGTCGACGGGGCGGGTCTGACGGGGGGTGCCGGTCGCGGCCGGCGGGCACCGGGCTCAGAGCAGGCCGACGAGCTCGCCGCTCAGGCGCCGCATCTCGTCGACGAGCCCCTCGCGGGGCACCCGGCCGGCCCGGCGCCGGCCCCGCTCCCGGGCCCGGGGGTCGATCCGGCCCGCCCGGCGCTCCAGCTCGGGCCGCGAGAGCAGCCGCGAGGTCTGGTTCGGCCCGCAGGCCAGGGCGACGGCCAGCAGCTGCGCCCCGGCCACCTCGCCCGGCGGCCCGGCCAGGGCGCAGGACAGCCCCACCGCGCAGGCCAGCGCCGACGTCGTCGGCAGGTCGAACCGGCTGGCGGCGGGGTCCTGGAGGATCCGCCCCAGCGCGCGCAGGCCGCGGCGCCGCATCGCCGGAGCCTCGAGCTCGGCCGCCGTCCGCTCGTCGAGCTCGCAGTCGAGGACCAGGCAGGTCGCGATGCCGTAGACCTCCCACGGGCTGGCCGCCGGGATGGCCGGATCGGCCCCGATGCGCTCGAGGAAGGCCCTGGGGGTGAGGGCAGCCTCGCGCGGCCGGCCGCGCAGCAGCTCCATCTCGCCGCTGAGGAAGGCCGTCACGAAGGCCGCCATGCCGGGGACCCGCAGGCGGGAGCCGCTGGCCAGGAGCGCATCGGCCCTCTCCGGGCTCGGGTCGAGGTAGACCTCGCAGCACGCGCGCTGGAGCCGCAGCGCCTCGACGTGGATGCCCCGCAGGGCCGTGCTCCCGACCTCGTCGAGGAGCCGGGTGCACTCGTGGTGCGCCGCCGCGTAGTCGCCCGTCTCGAGCACGAGGCGCAGGCCGTCGAGCTCCAGCTCGAGGAGCTGCCCGCCCGGCAGCCCGTCGGCCCGCATCCGGGCGAGCAGGGAGCGGTTGAGGGCCAGGGCCGCGGCGAGCTCGCCGCGGTTCTCCAGGTCCATGACGACGCGGCAGCCGGCCGCCCAGGCGGTCCACGGGTCCTCGTCCTCGGCGAGCGCCGGCCATTCGTCCGGGGGAGTGCGCACGAAACGGCGGATGCCCGCCAGCCAGGCGCCCTCGCCGGCGAAGGCCTCGGGGATGCGCGAGCGCACCGACTCGGGCAGCGGCCCCAGGAGCCAGGCGTTCGTCGTGGCGCGGTGGAGGATGAGCATCCGGGCGGTGTTGCCGCGCATGTCCGGCGCGGGCGTGGCCGCCGGCCCGAGGAGACGGGGAATCCACGTGGCGACCTGGCTGTAGCACCAGCTCGACGACCAGCAGGCCAGTAGCGCCGCCCCGAGCACGAGGGCGTCCTCCCACGCCGGCGGGCTCCCGTCGTCGCCGGCGGCGCGGCCGAGCTGGAGCACGAGGCTCGCCTCCTCGGCCAGGAGGAGCTCGGCGGGCCCGTCTCCCCCTGGGACCTCGCCGTCCGCCCGTGCCGGGGCGAGGACCCTCTCGGCGAGACCGAGCGCCCATCCGCGCACCGCGTCCCGGGCCGGCGCCTCGTCCGGGTCGCCGCGGAGCGCGTCGAGCACGAATTCGCGCATCGAGGCGAGCATGTGCAGTCGCGGCGGCTCGGCCGTGTCGACGTCCAGGAGGGAGTGGGCGACGAGGGCGTCGACGAGGACGGCCGCCTCGGGACCCAGCACCGCCTCCGCCGTGTCCAGCGTGAACCCGTCCCCGAGGAGGGCGCAGCGGGACAGGGCCCGGCGCTGCTCCTCGGACAGGAGGCGCAGGGACCACTCGATGACGGCCGTGAGCGTGCGCTGGCGCTCGGGCAGGTCCCGGGGGCCGCCCGGACCCGTGAGACTCCCGACGAGCCGGTCGGCGACCTGGCCGACCGACATGATCCGCGTGCGCGCGGCGGCCAGCTCGATGGCCAGCGGTATGCCCTCCAGGGCGGGCAGCAGTCTGTTCAGGTCCGCGTCGTCGAGCTCCTGGTGGGGGCGCGCGGCGAGTGCCCGCTCCCGGAAGAGCGCCTTCGAGGCCTCGACGGTCAGCGGGGCGAGCCGGTGGACGTGCTCGGCGGCCAGGTCCAGCACCCGCCGGGACGTGACGAGGACGTGCAGGCCCGGCCGGGCCTGCAGGAGCGGCCCGATGAGGTCGGCCAGGGGTTCGACGAGCTGTTCGCAGTCGTCGAGCACGAGGAAGGTGCCCGGGGCCGCCACGGCCCGTGCGAGGGCGGCGCGGGGGTCCTCGCCGGCCCGGGGGCGCTGGTTCATCGCGCCGAGCATCCCCTGCGCGAGGCGCCGGGCCGCATCGGCCCGGTCCGCACCGGACCGGGCCCCGGACGGCTCAGCGGGCCCCGGGGCGAGCGCCGTCATGGTGAGGACCCTCACCACCGGGAAGAACGAGCGCGAGGCCACCTCCTGGGCGAGGCTCGTCTTGCCGACTCCGCCCGGACCCGTGATCGTCACGAGACGGCGGCCCGCCACCGCGTCGGCGACCGCGCGCACATCGGCTTCACGTCCCTGGAGCGGCCCGGTGCGCGGCCGCAGCCCCTGCCTCACGGGGTTCTCCGCGGCCAGGGCCGCCTCGTGGGCCGCCCTGAGCAGGGGGCCCGGGACGGCCCCGCGCTCGTCGAGCAGGCGCCGATGGCTCTCGTAGCGCTCCAGCGCAGCGGCGGGGGAGCCGGTCCAGGCCTCGCAGCGCACGAGGGCCGCCAGGAGCGCCTCGTCGCCGGGGAGCTCCGCCGCGAGCTCGCGCAGGAGGGGCGCGGCCTCCCCGTAGCGGCCGAGGGCGTCGAGGCCGAGGGCCCGGGCGCGGAGGCAGTCCGCCAGGGCGGTGCGCGCCCTGGCGAGCACGGCCCCGCGCGGCGAGCCGATGTCGTCCCCGCCGTCGGGGACCGCGGGCAGGGCTCGTGTGAGCGCCACCGCGGCCGCCGGGTCCCGCGCCTCGAGCGCGGCGACGGCCCGCCCGGCCCGCGACAGCAGACGGGCCTGGTCGACGTCGTCCGGGGCCAGGGCGAGCGCGTAGCCCGCGCCGCGTCGTGCCACCGCGTCGGTGCCGAGCAGGGCCCTGGCGCGCGAGACGACGGTCTGCAGCGACTGGTGCGGGTGTCCGGGCGGGACGTCGGGCCACAGCTCCTCGACGAGCTCGTCCTGGCCCACGGGGGAGCCCTCGGCCAGGGCGAGGGCGTGGACGAGCGCCGCAGCGCGCCCGGTGAGCGGGCGCCCGTCGCAGGAGGGCGGCTCGTCGAGCAGACGAAGACGCGCCGGCCCGCCGGCCGGGGGCGTCCCGGGGGCCGTGCCGGGCTGCACCATTGATGAGCCTCCAGGGGTCGAGGAGCCGGGAACGGACTGCGCCATCATCCCACGCGCATCCCACGCGCGAGGAGGGGACGCGGCCGGCGAGGTCGTCGCGGTGCCAGCGGGTCACATCATCCCACGTGCGAGGAGGGGACGCCCGATCCCGTGGAATCGGACGCCCCGGAAGGAATAGAGCATCCCCGGCGAAGGTTGAGTGAGGTAGACTCAACTCAGTCAATGCCCCTGGAAGAAGGACTCATGGACACCGAGAAACTGACCACCATGAGCCGCGACGCGGTCACCACCGCCGTGCGGCTGGCCCTCACCGAGGGCAACCCCACCGCCGAGCCGGTGCACCTGCTGCATGCCATGCTCATGGTGCCCGAGAACTCCGTCGGCCCGCTGCTGACCGGCGTCGGCGCCGACCCGGCGCGCATCGACGCCGAGGCCCAGCGCGCCGTCAAGAGGCTCCCCAGCACGAGCGGCTCGTCCGTCTCGCAGCCCCAGCTGTCGGGCTCGTTCGCGCGCGTCATGGCCGACGCCGAGAACCGCGCCGACCGGATGGGCGACCAGTACGTGAGCACCGAGCACCTGCTCATCGCCCTCGCCTCCGTGCCCGGCGAGGCCCAGACCATCCTCACCGGCGCCGGCGTGAGCGCCGACGGCCTGGAGAAGGCCTTCAACGACGGCCGGGGCGAACGGCGCATCACGAGCCCCGAGGCCGAGGGAGGCGAGAGCGCGCTCGACAAGTACTCCGTCGACCTCACCAGGGAGGCCTCCGACGGCAAGCTCGACCCGGTCATCGGCCGCGACCAGGAGATCCGCCGCGTCGCCCAGGTGCTGAGCCGCCGCACCAAGAACAACCCGGTGCTCATCGGCGAGCCCGGCGTCGGCAAGACCGCCGTCGTCGAGGGCCTGGCCCAGCGCATCGTCAAGGGCGACGTGCCCGACTCGCTGCGCGGGCGCCGCCTCGTCTCGCTCGACCTGTCCTCGATGGTCGCCGGCGCCAAGTACCGCGGCGAGTTCGAGGAGCGCCTCAAGGCCGTCCTCAAGGAGATCCAGGAGGCCGAGGGCCAGATCATCACCTTCATCGACGAGCTCCACACGGTCGTCGGCGCCGGCGCCTCCGAGGGCTCCATGGACGCCTCGAACATGCTCAAGCCGATGCTCGCCCGCGGTCAGCTGCGCCTCATCGGCGCCACGACGCTCGACGAGTACCGCGAGCACATCGAGAAGGACCCGGCCCTAGAGCGCCGCTTCCAGCAGGTCTACGTCGGCGAGCCCACCGTCGAGGACTCCGTCGCGATCCTGCGCGGCCTGCGCGAGCGCTACGAGGCCCACCACAAGGTGCGCATCACCGACTCGGCGCTCGTCGCCGCCGCCCAGCTGTCGAACCGCTACATCACCGGCCGCCAGCTTCCCGACAAGGCCATCGACCTCGTCGACGAGGCCGCCAGCCGGCTGCGCATGGAGATCGACTCGAGCCCCGAGGAGATCGACAACCTGCGCCGCCAGGTCGACCGCCTCACGATGGAGCAGTTCGCCGTCGAGAAGGAGGACGACCCCGCGTCGAAGGCCCGCCTGGCCCACCTGAGCCAGGAGCTGGCCGACGCCGAGGAGGAGCTGCGCGGTCTGGAGGCCCGCTGGGCCGCCGAGAAGGAGGGGCTCAACCGGGTCGGCGAGCTGAAGACCCGGATCGACGCCCTGCGCACCGACGCCGAGCGCTGCACGCGCGACGGCGACCTGGCCCGCGCCAGCCAGATCCTCTACGGCGAGATCCCCGCCCTCGAGAAGCAGCTCGACGAGGCCACCGCGGCCGAGGAGGACGGCCAGCGCACCTCGATGGTCTCCGAGGAGGTCACGAGCGAGGACATCGCCGAGGTCGTCTCGGCGTGGACGGGCATCCCCGTCGGCAAGATGCTCGAGGGCGAGAGCGCCAAGCTGCTCGACATGGAGAACCGTCTGGCCGCCCGCCTGGTCGGCCAGAAGAAGGCCGTGCAGGCCGTCTCCGACGCCGTGCGGCGCGCCCGCGCCGGCATCTCCGACCCGAACCGACCGACCGGCTCGTTCATGTTCCTCGGACCCACCGGCGTCGGCAAGACCGAGTTGGCCAAGGCGCTGGCCGAGTTCCTCTTCGACGACGAGACGGCCATGGTGCGCATCGACATGAGCGAGTACATGGAGAAGCACACCGTCTCGCGCCTGGTCGGCGCCCCGCCCGGCTACGTCGGCTACGAGGAGGGCGGCCAGCTCACCGAGGCTGTGCGGCGCCGCCCGTACTCGGTGGTGCTGCTCGACGAGATCGAGAAGGCCCATCCGGACGTCTTCAACATCCTCCTCCAGGTGCTCGACGACGGCCGCCTCACCGACGGCCGGGGCCGCACGGTGGACTTCCGCAACGTCATCCTCATCCTCACGAGCAATCTCGGCTCGCAGTACATGGCCGATCCGGCGCTCAGCGAGCAGGAGCGCCGCGAGCGGGTCATGGCCGTCGTGCACGAGGCCTTCCGCCCCGAGTTCCTCAACCGGCTCGACGAGATGGTCCTCTTCGACGCGCTGAGCCGAGACGACCTCGACCGCATCGTCGGGATCAACCTCGACCGGCTCAACAGGCGCCTGGCCGAGCGCCGCATCACGGTCGAGACCACCGACGCGGCCCGCAACTGGCTCGCGTCCACCGGCTACGACCCGGTCTACGGCGCCCGTCCGCTGCGCCGGCTCATGCAGACCACCATCGAGGACCAGCTGGCCCGCGCCATGCTGTCCGGGGCGGTCACCGACGGGCAGACGGTCCGCTTCGACGAGGACGGGGCCGGCACCGGCCTGCGCATCGCCGAGACGACCGGCGAGGGCTCGCAGGAGGGCTGATGCGCGGTCCCTCCTGTTACGCGTCCCCTGTGGGATGAGGCGGGGCGCCCACCGACCGGTGGGCGCCCCGCTCCTGCGTCCGCCGGGCGCCGAGGGGGCGTACGGCGCAGGACCCGCATGATCCCGCCGGGCCCGTCTCGGCGTCCGCCGGGTGCGGGACGGCCCATGGGGAAACGTGCCGAGCGTCCACCTCACATCACATCGCCGGGGACGGGGACGGCGCGTGCCGTCCCGAGACGTGGCCGGGACGATGAACGGTGCCAGGCGCCGCGGCGGGTGCGGGGCCGCGCATCCGAGGGCTGCTCCTGCGCCGACACCGTCTCGGAGTCGACGCCGCGTCGGGGGAAGCCGGGGGAATGAGGGAGGGGCCGCACCCCGCCGGGCGCGGCCCCTCCCCCTCACACGATCACTCGTCGCCGATCGCCTTGTCGGCCTTGTCCGCGGCCTCGTCGATCTTCTCGTCGAATCCGCCGCCGGTGACCTTCTTCGCGGCCTCCCGGGCCTTGTCGATGATGCTGTCGCTGACCTGCTCGGCCTTGTCGCCGTGGAGCGCGTCCTCGGCCTTCCTCGCGAAGTCGTCCAGAGCCATGATGCTTCCCTTCGTTGACGAGTGCGGAGCGCCCTGCGGCGCCTCGGGCCCATCGTGCCAGCCGGGGGGCTCCGTCGCCAGTGCCGCGAACGTCGGATGCCGTCGGGGCGTAGCCTGGCCGGGCCCCGGTGATCGGAGCGCGACCACCGGCGGTGCCCCGGTGCCCCGGTGCGCACAGGCATCCGACGCTCCGCCGGCCGGGGCGCGAGCGGGAAGGGGGATGCGATGACCGACCGGTCAGAGGGTGGCTCCGCCCTCCACGTCGTGCCCGACCGCTACGTGCCCGGCGCCTTCGTCGTCGCCGGTTCCGGGGTGGAGCACTCCTTCGTCGACCCGGCCGACCCCGCGCACGTCGAGTTCCCCTACATGGAGCGCATCTGCGAGCTCCTCGACCTCTGGGCGCCGGCCGGTGAGCGCTTCCGCGTCGTCCACGTGGGCGGCGCGGGGATGACGCTGGCCCGCTACGTCGCGCACACCCGGCCGACCTCGCCGCAGATCGTCCTGGAGCCCGATGCAGAGCTGACCGCCGAGGTGCGCGCCAGGCTGCCGCTGCCGCCGCGCTCGGGCATCAAGGTGCGCCCCCAGGACGGCCGCACCGGGCTGGGCGCCATGCGCGCGGACTACGCGCGGGTCATCATCGTCGACGCCTTCGCCGAGTTGTCGGTGCCCGGCGAGCTCGTCACCGCGCAGGCCTTCGCCGAGTACGCCCGCGTGCTGGCCCCCGACGGCGTCGTCGCGCTCAACATCACCGACGTCAGGCCGTTCGGCTGGACCTGCACTGTGCTGGCCGGGGCGGCGGTACGCTTCGGGGAACTCGCCCTCAGCTCCGAACCGGCCATCCTCAAGGGGAGGCGCATGGGAAACCTCGTCGTGCTCGCCTCGAACCGGCCCCTGCCGATGGACGGCCTCGTCCGCAGGAGCGGCTCGGCCGTCTTCCCGTACCGCTGGATCCACGGCGAGCAGCTGCGGCGGTGGCGCGGGCGCGCCGAGCCCTTCGACGACGCGGCACCCGTGCCGAGCCCGGTGCCCGACGACGCGAGGACGCACTTCTCGTGACCGTCTGCTCGTGACCGCCTCGGCGGCGGGCCCTGCGGGGTCCCTGGTCCTGAGGTGGGCTTCTGATCCTGCGACCGCTGGAGGCGCCGAATTCTGCGGTTTCCGTTCGTCAGCGCTCGTTCCGAGACTTCTCCCGTCCGTCGGGGCTGCGGCTGGGCGGGCGGCCGAGCGGTGGCCCGGCGGCCCGCCGCTGCCGGGGCGTTCAGCCTAAGCTTGGGGTCATGGCCGACCACGAGCAGAGCGGGCGCGAGCAGGACGAGCCCGAGCGGCCCGAGACCGATTCCGGGCAGGATCGGCCTGAACCAGAACCCGAGCAGTCCGAGCCCGAGCCCGAGCATGTCGAGTCCGAGCAGGACGGGTCCCTGGCGGATGAGCTCGGGCAGGACGGTCTTGAGCAGGAGCGGTCTGGTTCTGCGTCTGAGCAGTCCGGGCAGGGCGAGGG